>NZ_JBITHP010000078.1:0-1123 GCF_044458105.1 Embleya sp. NPDC050493 | reverse complement strand
TTTCGCCGTGATGTCGTGGACGGTTGAAGATCCCTGCGGTATGCCGTGGATATGCGGTATGCGCAGGGTGGTGGGTTGACTTCGAAGGAACGGGCGGCGCGGGAGCGGTTGCGTTTGGATGCTGCGGATCGGTTCGGGCGGGGTGAGTCGAACGCGGTGGTCGCGGCCGAGTTACGGGTGGCGCGTCGGTCGGTGGAGCGGTGGCGTCGGGCCTGGCGCGAGGCTGGTGTCGAGGGCCTGCGATCCGCCGGCCCCGCGTCGCTGCCCAAGCTGGATCCGTCGCAAGTGGCCGCTTTGGAAGAGGAGTTGGACAAGGGCCCACAGGCCCATGGTTGGGAGGATCAGCGCTGGACGTTGATGCGGGTGAAGGCGGTGATCCGGCGCCGTTTCGGGGTGACGTACTCGATCCACGGGGTGTGGGACGTGCTGCGTCGGGCCGGCTGGTCGTGCCAACAACCGGCTCGGCGGGCGATGGAGCGCGACGAGGACGCGGTGCGGGGTTGGGTGCGGGAGACGTGGCCGTCGGTGGAAGCACCGCGGCGGCGCTCGACGCGTGGATCGTCTTCGAGGACGAGGCCGGGATGTCGATGACGCCGCCGCACGCGCGCACCCGGGGTCGACGCGGGAGCACACCGGTGGTGCGGGTGCGCGGCGGCTCCCGCGGTCGGGTCTCGATCGCCGCCCTGGCCTGCTACAAACCGGGCGAACGCCCCCGTCTGATCTACCGGCCCCGCCTCCACACCCGACGGAAGGGGGAACGCAGGAGCTTCGCCTGGACGGACTACCGCGATCCGGCGGTGCGGGCCCACCTGCAGTTGGGAGGCCCGATCGTCCTGATATGGGACAACCTCAACACCCATCGCGCAGCCGGGATGCAGGAGTACGCCGCCGACCACGACTGGCTCACGATCATCCAACTGCCGAGCTACGCGCCGGACCTGAATCCCGTGGAGGGGATCTGGTCGCTGGTTCGTCGCGGCTTCACCGGGAACGTCGCGTTCACCGACGCCGACCACCTGGTCAGCACGATCAGACACGGCCTCCGCCACATCCAACGACGCCCTCATCTCATCGAGGGATGTCTCGCCGAAACCAAACTTGTCATCCGACCCAGGAAGTGAAA
>NZ_JBITHP010000077.1:0-1160 GCF_044458105.1 Embleya sp. NPDC050493 | reverse complement strand
ATTGTAAAATGAAGTTAGCCACCTTGAGTCAAGCAAAAAACATCTGAATCTCTTATACTAGAAGTTCGACCAAATAGTATAAAAAGGAAATTCAGATGCAAGACTATTCTATCACAAGCCAGAGCAAAGGGAAACACCTGACCAATCAAGACCGTTTAAACATTGAACGTTGGCACAATAAAGAAGGACTGAGCAACCGTGAGATTGCGCGCTTATTGAATAAAGCTCATGGGACGATTGACAGAGAGATGAAGCGAGGGGAAATCCAGCTCAAGCGGAAGGTAAAATACTCTGCTAAAAAGGCTCAAGAAAATTATGAAGGATTGAGGGCTCACAGTGTTCGTCCGAGTAAACTCACGACTGAGATTGATTGTTATGTGAGTACACGTCTTAAAGAAGACAAGGACTCTTTGGAAGTCATTCATCAGGCTCTAAAAGGAGTTTCTCTGAGCAGCCTCTACAATTGGGTCAACTGGGGCTGGTTAGAAGCCAAGCGTCATCATCTTTTCTATCCGCAGTATAAGGCGGCAAAGAAAATCAAACCTCGTGCGCCAAAGCATCCTTTTGGTAAGTCTATTGAAGAACGGCCTGAGTTCATTAACAATCGCTTAGAAGTGGGGCATTACGAGATTGACACGGTCATTCTTACGAGAGCTAAGAACAAGGTGCTTTTGACGCTCACAGAGCGAAAATACCGCACGGAGATCATTCGCTTGATTGATGGGAAAACAGCACAGGCGGTCAATGATGAGCTGGTGGAACTTCAAAAAAGTTATGACTTCAAATCCATTACCCCTGACAATGGCCATGAATTTGCAAGGCTCTCTGAGGACGTAAGCTGTCCAGTTTACTATGCACACGCCTACGCGAGCTTTGAGCGAGGGACGAATGAAAACCATAACCGAATGATTCGTAGGCATCTGCCAAAAGGCACAACAAAGACGACCCCTGAAGAAGTCGCCGCTATCGAGTATTGGATGAACCATTATCCAAGAAAAATGTTCAACTATAAGAGTTCATATGAGATGAGCTTGGCTGGCTAACTTGGACTTGCAATTTGCGATAATAAAATACTTATAACTTTTTTAATATAAATCAAGAAAAAAGCTTTCCCTAAGCGATTTTTTATGGTATAATGTTTTGTAAGGCTGTGTACCAGC
>NZ_JBITHP010000076.1:0-1175 GCF_044458105.1 Embleya sp. NPDC050493 | reverse complement strand
TACAAAACGAATCAAACAAAAATTGAACTGGATGAGTCCAATTCAATTTCGCTTGAATTACCAAAACAATTAAAAAAATCCAAGTATTTTGGAAAGGTTATAATAAACTAGACACAAAGTTAAGAGAAATCGTGGAAAGGTTTATTATGGCAAGAAGAAAATTCGATAAACAATTTAAAAATTCTGCAGTAAAACTCATTCTTGAAGAGGGTTTCTCTGTTAAAGAAGTCAGCCAAGAGCTTGAGGTTCATGCCAATAGTCTTTATCGCTGGGTTCAAGAAGTTGAAGAATATGGAGAAAGTGCTTTTCCAGGCAATGGGACAGCCCTAGCTGATGCCCAACATAAGATTAAATTGTTAGAGAAAGAAAATCGTTATCTTCAGGAGGAACTTGAACTTCTAAAAAAGTTCCGGGTCTTCTTGAAGCGAAGCAAGTAAAACGTTTTGAATTTCTCTTGAAACATCATGGGAAGATAAAAATTAAACATGCAGTAAAAGTTCTTAAGGTTTCTCGCTCAGGTTTCTATGAATACATGCATCGTCGTCCTTCAAAACAACAAGTGGAGAGAGAAATTCTCTCAGAGAAGATAAAAGCTGTCTTTCATGAGCATAAGGGACGCTATGGTGCGGTTAGAATTACCAAGGTACTTCATAATACTGATATTATGACCAACACGAAACGTGTTGGGAAACTGATGCACTTGATGGGACTTTATGCCAAGGGAAGCCGTTATAAATATAAACATTACAACAGAAAAGGAGCTTCGCTTTCAAGACCCAATTTAATTAATCAGATCTTTAAAGCAACAGCTCCTAATAAAGTATGGCTGGGAGACATGACCTATATCCCTACCAAAGAAGGCACCTTATACTTAGCCGTGAATATCGACGTTTTTTCACGTAAGATTGTAGGCTGGTCAATGTCTTCACGGATGCAAGATAAACTGGTGAGGGATTGCTTCTTGCAAGCTTGTGGGAAAGAACATCCTCAGCCTGGCTTGATTGTCCATACTGATCAAGGGAGTCAATATACAAGCTCTCGTTATCAATCTACTCTTCGTCAAGTCGGTGCTCAATCTAGCATGAGTCGTAAAGGAAATCCATATGACAATGCAATGATGGAGTCTTTTTATAAGACGCTAAAGAGGGAGCTTATTAATGATGCTCATTTTGAGA
>NZ_JBITHP010000075.1:0-1195 GCF_044458105.1 Embleya sp. NPDC050493 | reverse complement strand
CGCAGCAGTTCAAGGAAGAGGCCGTTCGCATGGTGTTGGACGGTCCTCGCCCGATCATCCACGTCGCGCGCGAGTTGGGGATCAGCGACACCACTCTCGGGAACTGGGTCGCGCGATACCGCAGGGCCGCGACGGAACCCGTGTCGACGTCGCGAGGCGACGAACCCGTGACCGCGCGGGAGCGGGAACTCGAACGCGAGAATCAGAAGCTTCGCGAAGAGAACGCCTTCCTGGTAAAAGCAAGCGCCTTCTTCGCCCGCAACCATCGGTGAGTTCCCGTTATGAACTCGTCGACGCGGAGAAGGCCGACTTCCGCATTGCCGACATGTGTCGATGGCTCGACGTCTCCCGATCCGGATATTACGAATGGAGGGCCCGCCCGGAATCCGCCACGGCGCGGCGACGCCAACGCCTGACCGCGGCGATAAAAGAGATCTTCGCGGCGAATCACGAGACCTACGGATATCGCCGGGTCCACGCCGTCCTCGCCCGCTCCGGCGAGACCGCCTCGCCGGAGATGGTCCGCGCGCTCATGCGTGCCCAGGGCCTGACGCCCTGCCAGCCCCGGCCGTGGAGGCTCGTCACCACGCGGCCCGGCGACGGGCACCCGCGCATCCCCGACCTGGTCCGCCGCGACTTCACCGCGGACCGGCCGGGAACCAAACTCGTCGGCGACGTCACCTACATTCCGACCTGGCAGGGATTCCTTTATCTCGCCACGGTCATCGACTGCCACAGCAAGGCGGTCGTCGGTTGGGCAATGGCGGATCATTACAAAACCTCGCTCGTCGTCTCGGCACTCGACATGGCCCGAGGACGCATGAAAATCGGGAAGGACGCGATCTTCCACTCGGATCGTGGCAGCAACTACACGTCGGAGGAATTCGCCCGGACCTTGAACCGTCACGGCATGCGCCAGTCGGTCGGACGCACCGGCGTATGCTGGGACAACGCGATGGCGGAGTCTTTCTTCGGCGCGCTGAAGAACGAATGCCTGAACCGTTACGTCTTCACGGACCACGCGAAGGCACGCCGCGAAGTTGTCAGATACATCGAAGGCTTCTACAATCGCCGACGAATCCACTCGGGTCTGGGATACCGCACGCCGCTTGAAGCTCTCCGGGACCACGACAAACTCGGCCTCGCGGCGTAAAAGACACAGAAGCCAGGCGTCCGGAAAACGAAGGGCCCCTCA
>NZ_JBITHP010000074.1:0-1323 GCF_044458105.1 Embleya sp. NPDC050493 | reverse complement strand
TGTTAAGCTAGTCAACAAATTATTAAGTAGTTTCATATGATACCTCTAAACTTTCTACCCGAATTGCTAGTTAATTTCATTGGAAAATAAATAAGTCGTGCTATCCTAATCTTAAACCACTAAGCATTAGAAAGCGCACGACTTATATGACTTATAATAGCACACTTCCAAAAGTTTTTGTTTATTTACTGACAACCATTGAGACGCTTTATCAAACGAGTGTTCCCCTTGAGGTTCAAAACCGAAAGGGTTCTGTTGCAAAGTTTTCCAAAAAATCTATTTTAGTGTAAAATTGAGAAAAAAGACAGAGAGGACAGAGTAATGAATCATTTTAAAGGCAAACAATTCAAAAAAGACGTCATTATTGTCGCTGTTGGTTACTACCTGCGTTACAATCTAAGCTATCGTGAAGTTCAGGAATTGTTATATGATCGTGGAATAAATGTTTGTCATACTACGATTTATCGTTGGGTGCAAGAGTACAGCAAAGTCCTCTATTATCTTTGGAAGAAGAAAAATAGACAATCCTTCTATTCATGGAAAATGGACGAAACCTATATCAAAATTAAGGGACGTTGGCATTATCTTTATCGTGCAATTGATGCGGACGGCTTAACCTTAGATATCTGGTTACGAAAGAAACGGGATACGCAAGCAGCCTATGCTTTCTTAAAACGACTCCATAAACAGTTTGGTGAGCCGAAAGCAATTGTGACCGATAAAGCACCTTCTCTTGGCTCCGCCTTTAGAAAGTTACAGAGTGTGGGTTTATATCCTAAGACAGAGCACCGAACTGTGAAGTATCTTAACAATTTAATAGAACAAGACCATCGACCTATTAAACGACGGAATAAATTTTATCAAAGTCTCCGTACAGCCTCTTCCACGATTAAGGGCATGGAGACCCTTCGAGGAATATATAAAAAGAACCGAAGAAATGGAACGCTCTTCGGCTTTTCGGTGTCTACTGAAATCAAGGTATTAATGGGAATACCAGCCTAAGATATTTGGAGTTCAGAGAGGGCGAGTTTGATTTTCAAACTTCGCAACAGAACCTTTCATGCTCTCAGCATTATTTTCTAGCTTTGCAAATTTTTTTGAAACAAGTTATATTGTAGTTAAAAAAACTACAGGAGGATTTATCACATTTTTATTTGGAGCAATCGTTTGTGTCATTGCACAAGTATTACTTATTCCATTATTTGGCTTGAATGGTGCTGGATTAGCTAAAATGCTTGGATTCTTAACAACGTTTATATTTCGTGTCAAGGATACGCAAAAATTTGTGGTGATTCAGATTAAATGGCGAACTTTTATAAGTAA
>NZ_JBITHP010000073.1:0-1376 GCF_044458105.1 Embleya sp. NPDC050493 | reverse complement strand
CTGTGGTGCGTCAGCTCTTCTGCTGCGCGACCGCCGCTTCGGCTTCCTTCTGGAGCTGGTCCAGCACGTCCTTGGGCGACTTGCCGGAGACCGCGCTGCCGAGCTGCTCCTTGATCTTGGGCGAGAGCACGTCCCACGCGACGTCGTTCAACGGGTAGAACTTCGCCTTGGGCAGCAGGTCGATGTACGGCTTGAGACCGGCGTTGGCCGGGTTGGCCGCCATCTTGGCCATCACCGACTTGGTCACCGGCGGGAAGCTGTACTGCTCCTGGAACTTGATCTGCTGATCCGTGCTGAACGCGTGGTCCAGGAACGCCTTGATCTGGTCCTTCCTGCCGTTCTTCTTGAACGCCATCATCCAGTCGCAGACCCCGAGGGTCTCGTTCAGCGGGCCCGCCTTGCCGGGGATCGGCGCGGTCGCGTACTTGAGGTTCGGGTAGTCCTTCTTGAGCGTGGCGATCATGGTGGGGTTGCTGTTCACCATGCCGACGCTGCCGCCGTAGAAGTCCGTGTAGACGTCCTTGCGGTTCTTGGTGCCGGGGTTCGACTCGGTCAGACCGGTCTTGACCAGGTTGTCGTTGACCCAGTTCAGCGCCTCGACGTTCTGCGGGCTGTTGACCGTGTACTTGCCGTTGGTCTGGTAGCCGCCGCCGTTGCCCAGCGCCCAGTTCATGAACTCGCCCTGGGCCTCCTCCTTGCCCAGCGGCAGGCCGAAGGGCGTGGGCACGCCGGCGGCCTTCAGCTTGGTCGCGGCGGCCTTGAGTTCGTCCCAGGTCTTGGGCGGGTCGGTGATTCCGGCCTTGGCGAACAGATCGGTGTTGTAGATCAATTGCCGGGTGCTGGAGGTGAAGGGAATGCCGTACTGCTTGCCCTTGACCGTCGCGGCGGGCGTGAAGGAATCCACGAAATCGGCCTTGGTGGCGGGCGACATGACCTCGTCGACCGGGTAGAGCAGGTCGTCGACGACCTTGTCGGCATAACCGCCGGTCTGCAGGAGGTCCGGCATGTCGTTGTTCTGGATCATGGTCGCGACCTGCTTGTCGATGTCGTCCCAGTTGACGACCTGCAGGTTGACCTTGATGCCCGGGTTCTTCTCGTTGAAGCTCGAGATCACCCCGTTCCAGTACTTCTGCATGCTGCCGTCGCCGCTGCCGTAGTCCGCCACGACCAGCTTGATCGTGCCGTCCTTGGGCGCACCCGCCGCCGCTCCGGAGGCGCCGGGGGCCGCCTTGTCGTCGTCCTTCTTGTCGTCCGAGCCACCACACGCCGACAGAAGCAGTGCGGCCGACAGTCCTGTCGCCGCCAATGCCATCTGGTGCCGCTTCATCGCAGTACCGCCTTCATGCCTTCGGGAAAACAGGACCGTTGGTGAGGGT
>NZ_JBITHP010000072.1:0-1431 GCF_044458105.1 Embleya sp. NPDC050493 | reverse complement strand
CTAGTAGGACTTCGTTAGGTCTTGCCAGATATGTCTGTCGAGAGCATGTTGTGGGTGTGGACATGCGGCAGGTTCGGGGCCTGCGGGCGGGGTTGGCGGAGTTCGTGGCGGATGTGTTCGGGTCGTTGCCGCGGCGGGATCAGCGGGAGAAGGGCGACTGCTATCTGCGGGGGTTGATGCTGGAGGGCCGTCGGAAGTCGATCGACGCGATGGCGTCGCGGTTGCCGGACGGGAACACGCAGAACCTGCAGCAGTTCGTGAGCGCGTCGACGTGGGATCCGGTGCCGGTGCGGCGGCGGATCGCCGAGCGGCTGTTGCCGTTGGTGCGTGCGGACGCGTGGGCGATCGACGACGTGTCCTTCCCCAAGGACGGACGCATGTCCGTGGCGGTCGCGCCGCAGTATTGCGGCGCGTTGGGGAAACAGGCGAACTGCCAGGTCGCGGTGAGCGTGCACGCGGTCTCCGATACCGCGTCGTGCCCGCTGCAGTGGCGCCTGTTCCTGCCGCCCGAGTGGGACACGGACATGGAGCGGCGCCTGCGGACGGGGGTTCCGGACGCGGTGCGACACCGGGAGAAGTGGCAGCTCGCGCTGGACGCTCTGGACGAGGTCACGGGATGGGGCATGCGCCCGCCCGTGGTGGTGGCGGACGCCGGCTACGGGCAGAACGCCCTGTTCCGGGCGGGACTCGCGGAACGCGGACTCGATCACGTCGTCGCGATCCGCGGCGACGCCGTCGTCCACCCCGCCTCGGCGGCACCGACGACGCTCGCGTGGTCGGGGAGGGGGCGCCGGTCGGCGGCGCGGTATCGCGAGCCCGCGGTGGCCGTGGCCGCGCTCGCGGCGGCGCACGGCCGTGACGCCTTCGTCGACGTCACCTGGCGCCGTGGCTCGCGCGGTCCGATGCGGTCGCGGTTCCTGCGGTTGCGGGTGCGACCGGCCGGGAAGACGGTGGGCCGCCTCGCCCGCGAGGCGGCCGGGGCCGACGGCGGGTCGTGGGACGGTGTCCTGCCCGAGGTCGGCCTGTTGGTCCAGTGGCCCGTCGATGCCGAACTCCCCACCGATTACTGGTTGTTCGACCTGCCCGGGGAGATGTCGACGGCGGAGGTGGTGCGGTTGGCGAAGATCCGGTGGCGGATCGAGCACGACTACCGCGAGATGAAACACGGCCTGGGACTGGACCATTTCGAGGGCCGATCCTGGAGCGGATGGCATCACCACGTCACCCTGGTCACCGCCGCCCACGCCTTCCTGACGGAACGACGGCTCTCCCCAAAAGCACCCACGAGGGCCTCACGCTCTACCGGATCGTCGACGCGATCCAAGGCATCCTGAACTGCTGGACCGGAACCTGCACCACCTGCCACAGGCCACTTCCAACCAACACCCGAAGACACCCAGAACCCATCCCGACCTAACGAAGTCCTACTAG
>NZ_JBITHP010000071.1:0-1506 GCF_044458105.1 Embleya sp. NPDC050493 | reverse complement strand
CGCCGGTGGTTCGGGGAGTTGCACGGATTGCAGGAGCAGTTGTGCCACGTCGACGACGCGGAGGTCCTCCGCGGCCTCGCCGGCCTGCTTCTTGGCGTTGATCGAGTCGGTGAACATCACCAGGCAGAACGGGCAGGCGGTGGAGACGATGTCCGGCTTCAGCGCCAGTGCCTCGTCCATGCGCTCGTTGTTGATGCGCTTGCCGATGCGCTCCTCCATCCACATCCGCGCACCACCCGCGCCACAGCAGAAACCCCGCTCCTTGTGCCGGTGCATCTCCTCGTTCCGCAACCCCGGAACCCGCGCGATGATCTCCCGCGGCGGCGTGTACACCTTGTTGTGCCGACCCAGGTAACACGGGTCGTGATACGTGACCAGCCCGTCCACCGGCTCCACCGGCGTCAGCCGACCCTCGTCCAACAGATGCTGCAACAACTGCGTGTGGTGGATCACCTCGAAGTGACCCTCCAACTGCGGGTACTCGTTGGCCAACGTGTTGAAACAGTGCGGACACGTCGTGACGATCCGCTTGCGCGGCGCGTCCTCCAACGCCGCGTTCAACGTCGCCACGTTCTGCGCCGCCAACATCTGGAACACCACCTCGGACCCCAACCGGCGGGCCGAGTCACCCGTGCAGGACTCCTCCTTGCCCAGGATCCCGTACCGCACCCCGGCAATGTGCAACAGCTCGGCGAACGCCTTCGTGGTCTTCTTCGGACCGTCCGCCAACGCCCCCGCACACCCCACCCAGTACAGGTACTCCAACTCCGCCGGGTCCACGTCCCGCCCCACGATCGGCACCTCGATGCCCCTCGCCCTGCTCAACTCCTTGACCCAGTCCAGGCGGGCCTTGGTCGCCACGCCCCACGGGTTGCCCTTGTTCTCCAACCCCTTGAGCATCGTCGCCGCCTCGGAGGGGAACGCACTCTCGATCAACACCTGATACCGGCGCATGTCCACGATGTGGTCCACGTGCTCGATGTCGACCGGACACTGCTCCACACACGCCCCGCACGTGGTGCACGACCACAACACGTCCGGATCGATCACCCCGTTCTCCGCCGCCGTGCCGACCAACGGCCGCTCCGCCTCGGCCAACGCCGACGCCGGGACCCTCGCCAACTGCTCCGGCGTCGCCCTCTCGTTGCCCTCCTCGTCCTTCCCGCCACCGGCCAGCAGGTAGGGCGCCTTCGCGAACGCGTGCTCGCGCAACGACATGATCAACAACTTCGGCGACAACGGCTTGCCCGTGTTCCACGCCGGACACTGCGACTGACACCGACCACACTCGGTACACGTGGAGAAGTCCAGCAGACCCTTCCAGGTGAAATGCTCCACCTGCGAGACCCCGAACACCGCATCGTCCGCCGGGTCCTCGAAATCGATCACCTCACCACCCGAACGCATCGGCTGCAACGCACCCAACGCAACCCCACCATCCGCCTCACGCTTGAAGTAGATGTTGAAGAACGCCAGAAAACGATGCCACGCCACACCCATGCTCGG
>NZ_JBITHP010000070.1:0-1626 GCF_044458105.1 Embleya sp. NPDC050493 | reverse complement strand
CTGCGACACACCCTCCGCGAACCAACCCGCCGCCCGCAACCGCAACTTCTCCCGGCGATCCCGCTCCACCGGGGTCATCCCCGAGCTCCCCATACAGCAGGTATGCCCACATTTGACACACCGTCAATCGGACCCGGAAACGTCAGTAGGCCTGAGTCGCTTGACAGTTGCTGCGACTCGGATAGGCGGGACTGGGCTGCCAGGTAGTGGGCTATCTCGATCTTGAGGGCCGATTGTGGTCCAGCTGGCTGCGGTTCTGCCGCTCGCCGGACGGCGTAGCCGTTGGACCACCAAAGCTCGTGGAAATCCGGTGCCATCAGGCTTGCGACCTGCGGAGGGTCTGCGCCTGCCGTGGCTCGGTAGTACGCGTACGGTTTGGGCAGGTCGATGGCGCAGAAGCTCCTCCCAGCCGGGCAGACCCAGGTAGCGGCGTGACATGCCACTGCCCACGAACAGGAAGGGTGCGGCACCCAGTTCGAGCAGCCTGCCGGAAAGAGCGGCTTGCAATTCTGCTTCTTCCACACACCTATCGTCGCCCAGTCGGCCGCAGACTGCCCGGCCAGCCGTGGTTCGATCCAAACGGAGCCAGGCCGGACGCCTGATGCGCCCGGTTGCGATCTGACGATCACCTCCGCGCAACTCGTCAGGCCTGGCACAATCATGTCGCGAGCAACGACGGGCTTCAGCTTGTTGATCGCTTGCTCGCCGGTGTTGCGCTTCTTGTAGCGCTCCATATCGAAGTCGGGCGGGCAGCCCCGGCCCGGCCACGCCGGCCCCGGTTGGCGGCCTGGTCGGCCTTCTCCATTCCGCGTCTGCGCAGGCAATGCCGGGGCTGGCGGTTGCTAGCCCTCCAATCCGGGCGACGGCCGGACGTTCGCTCCGACGTGCGGTCCATTCCACGACTCGCCCAGAACAGCTGGCCTGCGGTCAATCCTCGGCCGCGGGCGGCCGCCCAGGTCGACGTCGCCCGCCGCTGCGCCGCCATGGGAGCCGTGCCGTCCGGGTCGGATCCCGGTCCGGGTGTTCTCGTGTCGTTCGCGGGCGTTGCTGCGCGGTCGTCTGCCGCCCGTGTCGGCTGCTCCGTCCCGGCTGCTTTGAAAGATCTTGTCGATTGATCATGTGTTGGCCAGTGGATTTGCAGGATCTGGGATTTTGGATCTTGGCTGCGTGGCCTGGGTTTTGCTGTCTTCTCGATTGTGTCTGGCCTGTGGCCTGTGGTTTTGCAGAATCTGGGACGGATGTTCAGTTCCGTTGGGAAAACCCGTGGGACGGAGGACGAATTCGCCTGTCGGTGGCTTCGTGTCGTTCTTGATCGGTGTCCTTTCCGAGGGCCGCCCCGGCGGGTGCGGCCTGGAACGCCCGGTCGACGGGTCTTGGTGCCGTTGAGCCGAACCTGGGTCGCGGGCGTGGCGGTTCCTACGGCGCCTCTCGGTTTCCTGTCGAGTTTTCCTGTCCGGTTTTCCTCACGACTTTCGGGTCGGGTTGTCGGTTGGGCGTCCGGGCCTGTCGATGGCGCTGTGGTGTGCCGGGTGGGATGGGCGGTTCGGGTGTGTGAGGGCCGCAGGAGGGCGTCCAGGCTGCTTGTGTAGCGGTTTCTGGTGGTCGCGGGACGGGCTTGTGGTAGTT
>NZ_JBITHP010000069.1:0-1714 GCF_044458105.1 Embleya sp. NPDC050493 | reverse complement strand
ATACTGATGATGTTACAACAGGTGTTGACGTAGAAGTTGGGAAAACACAGGTTGCAGTAGACTTGAAAGTAGTTACAGAATATCGTAAGAATGTGCCTGATATTTATGAAAAAATTAAAGAAGTCATTCGTAAAGAGGTTGCGGCAATGACAGAATTGGAAGTTGTTGAAGTTAACGTAACAGTCACAGATATTAAAACGAAAGAGCAAAAAAAAGAAGATGATGAAAGTATTCAAGATCGAGTGACTAGCGCGGCTCAAACAACTGGGAAATTCACCTCTGAACAAGTTGATAAAGTAAAAGACAAAGTAGAAGACAATACAGATAAAGAAGCTAGAGTTAAATAAATTTCTAGATAAATCGTGAGAAATAAATGCCTCTATTATGAGGCTTTTTAGTAAGTGAGTTCATTTATATAGTTTTTTATTTAGATAGAAGCACCGAGTCAAATTGATTAGGTGTAAGATACCCTAAACTTTGATGGATTCGTTTTGAATTATAAAAGGCTTCGATGTACCAGAAAATACTCTGATAGGCTTCTTCAAAGTTCTTATATTTAAATTGATACACCCACTCTCTTTTTAAATGTCCATGCCAAGATTCAAGACTGGCATTATGATAAGGGTATCCCCTTCGACTGAAAGAGTGAGTCATCCCATAATACTTAAGCAACTCTTCATACTCTAGACTCGTATACTGGCTTCCTTGGTCAGAATGAAGAATAACAGCTTCTGGATAGTCTTGTGATTTAATGGCCTTATTTAAAGTTCTTTGCACTAATTCTACAGTCATTCGCTTGCCCAAATCCCAAGCAATGACTTTTTTAGTATAACGATCCATAATGGTTGAGAGATAAGCCCATCCTTGTTGAGTAGGAATATAAGTAATGTCGGTTGACCAAACCTTATTTTTCTTTGTAGGTTCAGTCTGTATAAGATTTTTTCGATTGATGTGATCACTTAGTGAGTATCCAGGCTTAAATTTCTTAATGACTACAGACTTGAGTTGAAGTTGCTTCATTAGCTTCTGTACCAGTTTTAACCCGACTTTTTCCCCTTGTTTAAGTAGAAGATGATGAATTTTAGGAGCACCATAGATTCCTCGGTTAGCATTGAAGAGTTGAGAAATTTTGAGTGACAGGTATTGTCTCCTTAATTGAGTTTTAGATGGATGTCGGTTAATCCGTTCATAATAACTTGATTCAGGAACATCAAGGAGTTGACAGCTTAGTCTGACATTGAGTGCTAAAGTTTGTATGGTTTGAGCCATATCCGCAGCACTCACTTCTTTTTCTCGGCGAATATGGTCAATACTTTTTTTAAGATGTCTCGTTCTTCCTTAACTTTAGCCAGTTGTCTTTTTAATTCTAGAAAATCAGCTTTAGAGACGGAGCTTTCATTAGATTTAGAGTAGAGGTCTATCCATTTATAAATTGTTGCAGGGGCCACGTCGTATTCTTTAGACAGCTGGGTGACGGATTGACCAGAATGATAAAAGGCGATAAGGGTTTCTTTAAATTCTTTTGAGTAGCGTTTTTTTATGTTTTTGTCCTTTGTCTAAATTATACAATAGTGACTCTAAGATTTAAGGATAACATCACTCACAACTTAGGGTTATTAATAGAGGTCAAAATATGAAAATTGGGTATGCACGTGTCAGTACTTTTGAACAAAAATTAGAATCTCAAATTGAAGTTCTGAAAGAAGCAGGAGCA
>NZ_JBITHP010000068.1:1689-5121 GCF_044458105.1 Embleya sp. NPDC050493 | reverse complement strand
CACGTAGATTCCGGCGGCGTCCTACTCTCCCACACCCCTTCGAGTGCAGTACCATCGGCGCTGGAGAGCTTAGCTTCCGGGTTCGGAATGAGACCGGGCGTTTCCTCTCCGCCAAGACCACCGGAAAACCATCGAACCCGACAATCACGGGTCGTTCGGTGAACCAGAAATCACATGCGGTGATTCAATTATCAAACGGGTTCCCCGAAACCGATTGCGGTTCGGGAACCACACAGTGGACGCGTAGCAACTGAGGACAAGTCCTCGGCCTATTAGTACCGGTCAGCTCCACCCCTTACAGGGCTTCCACACCCGGCCTATCAACCCGATCGTCTCTCGGGGGCCTTACCCAACCGAAGTTGGTGGGAGTCCTCATCTCGAAGCAAGCTTCCCGCTTAGATGCTTTCAGCGGTTATCCCTCCCGAACGTAGCCAACCAGCCATGCCCTTGGCAGAACAACTGGCACACCAGAGGTTCGTCCGTCCCGGTCCTCTCGTACTAGGGACAGCCCTTCTCAAGACTCCTACGCGCACAGCGGATAGGGACCGAACTGTCTCACGACGTTCTAAACCCAGCTCGCGTACCGCTTTAATGGGCGAACAGCCCAACCCTTGGGACCTACTCCAGCCCCAGGATGCGACGAGCCGACATCGAGGTGCCAAACCATCCCGTCGATATGGACTCTTGGGGAAGATCAGCCTGTTATCCCCGGGGTACCTTTTATCCGTTGAGCGACGGCGCTTCCACAAGCCACCGCCGGATCACTAGTCCCTGCTTTCGCACCTGCTCGACCTGTCGGTCTCACAGTCAAGCTCCCTTGTGCACTTACACTCGACACCTGATTGCCAACCAGGATGAGGGAACCTTTGGGCGCCTCCGTTACCCTTTAGGAGGCAACCGCCCCAGTTAAACTACCCATCAGACACTGTCCCTGATCCGGATCACGGACCCAGGTTAGACATCCAGCACGACCAGAGTGGTATTTCAACGACGACTCCACGAACACTGGCGTGTCCGCTTCAAAGTCTCCCACCTATCCTACACAAGCCGAACCGAACACCAATATCAAACTATAGTAAAGGTCCCGGGGTCTTTCCGTCCTGCTGCGCGAAACGAGCATCTTTACTCGTAGTGCAATTTCACCGGGCCTGTGGTTGAGACAGTCGAGAAGTCGTTACGCCATTCGTGCAGGTCGGAACTTACCCGACAAGGAATTTCGCTACCTTAGGATGGTTATAGTTACCACCGCCGTTTACTGGCGCTTAAGTTCTCAGCCTCGCCCCGAAGAGCTAACCGGTCCCCTTAACGTTCCAGCACCGGGCAGGCGTCAGTCCGTATACATCGTCTTACGACTTCGCACGGACCTGTGTTTTTAGTAAACAGTCGCTTCTCGCTGGTCTCTGCGGCCACCACCAGCTCGGAGAGCAAGTCTCCTCACCAACAATGGCCCCCCTTCTCCCGAAGTTACGGGGGCATTTTGCCGAGTTCCTTAACCACAGTTCACCCGAACGCCTTAGTATTCTCTACCTGACCACCTGAGTCGGTTTGGGGTACGGGCCGCCACGACACTCGCTAGAGGCTTTTCTCGGCAGCATAGGATCATCCACTTCCCCACAATCGGGTCGGCATCAGGTCTCAGGCTCGTGTTGTGCGGATTTGCCTACACAACGCCCTACACCCTTACCCCGGGACTACCACCGCCCGGGCTGGACTACCTTCCTGCGTCACCCCATCGCTCACCTACTACCCGATTGGTTCGGCGGCTCCACCAAAACCGTTCACCCGAAGGATCCCGGCGGCTTCACGGCCTTAACATCACGAGGTTCAGCGCTGGCGCATCGTAGCGGGTACGGGAATATCAACCCGTTGTCCATCGACTACGCCTGTCGGCCTCGCCTTAGGTCCCGACTTACCCTGGGCGGATTAGCCTGCCCCAGGAACCCTTGGTCATCCGGCGCACACGTTTCTCACGTGTGATTCGCTACTCATGCCTGCATTCTCACTCGTGCAGCGTCCACCACTGGTTTCCACCGCGACTTCACTCGCTGCACGACGCTCCCCTACCCATCCGTACGCCTGAACCACGAAGGCTTGGCTGTATGTACGAATGACACGACTTCGGCGGTGCGCTTGAGCCCCGCTACATTATCGGCGCGGAATCACTTGACCAGTGAGCTATTACGCACTCTTTCAAGGGTGGCTGCTTCTAAGCCAACCTCCTGGTTGTCTCTGCGACTCCACATCCTTTCCCACTTAGCGCACGCTTGGGGGCCTTAGTCGGTGCTCTGGGCTGTTTCCCTCTCGACCACGGAGCTTATCCCCCGCAGTCTCACTGCCGCGCTCTCACTTACCGGCATTCGGAGTTTGGCTTATCTCAGTAACCTGGTGAGGCCCATCAACAATCCAGTGCTCTACCTCCGGCAAGAAACACACGACGCTGCACCTAAATGCATTTCGGGGAGAACCAGCTATCACGGAGTTTGATTGGCCTTTCACCCCTAACCACAGGTCATCCCCCAGGTTTTCAACCCTGGTGGGTTCGGGCCTCCACACGGTCTTACCCGCGCTTCACCCTGCCCATGGCTAGATCACTCCGCTTCGGGTCTTGGGCGCGCGACTCAATCGCCCTGTTCGGACTCGCTTTCGCTACGGCTACCCCACACGGGTTAACCTCGCCACACACCGCAAACTCGCAGGCTCATTCTTCAAAAGGCACGCAGTCACGGCCACCCACGACTAAACGCGGATGACGACGCTCCCACGGCTTGTAGGCACACGGTTTCAGGTACTATTTCACTCCCCTCCCGGGGTACTTTTCACCTTTCCCTCACGGTACTAGTCCGCTATCGGTCACCAGGGAATATTTAGGCTTAGCGGGTGGTCCCGCCGGATTCACACGGGATTTCTCGGGCCCCGTGCTACTTGGGAAATGCGCAAGCAAGCCGCACATGTTTCGTCTACGGGGGTCTTACCCTCTACGCCGGACCTTTCGCATGTCCTTCGACTACATGTACGGTTTCTGACTCGCCGACCGGCCGGCAGACCGATCAAGCACACTCCCACGACCCCGATCACGCAACCCCTGCCGGGTATCACACGTGAACGGTTTAGCCTCATCCGATTTCGCTCGCCACTACTCTCGGAATCACGGTTGTTTTCTCTTCCTGCGGGTACTGAGATGTTTCACTTCCCCGCGTTCCCTCCACACACCCTATATATTCAGGTGCGGGTGACAGCCCATGACGACTGCCGGGTTTCCCCATTCGGACACCCCCGGATCACAGCTCGGTTGACAGCTCCCCGGGGCCTATCGCGGCCTCCCACGTCCTTCATCGGTTCCTGGTACCTAGGCATCCACCGTGCGCCCTTAACAACTTGGCCACAGATGCTCGCGTCCACTGTGCAGTTCTCAAACAACAACCGATTCCCACG
>NZ_JBITHP010000067.1:5992-6360 GCF_044458105.1 Embleya sp. NPDC050493 | reverse complement strand
GGGGCCACCTTGCGGGTGTCCAGGTCCAACAACGCGGCGACCGTCGGCACACCGCCGGAGAACTCGCGACGCCCACCGTCACGATCGTCGTCGGGTGAGGCCGAGGCGGTACCCGCGGCCGCCGTGCCGGCGAGCAACAGCCCGCCCAAACCACCCGCGGCCAACAACCGGCGACGGGACGACGAAGGGGAAGAACCGAGTGAGGACATGGGGGTCCCGCTCACTTTCTCGATCCGTGCACGAAGGGGGTATGCGGCGCGGGGGGGGGGGCCCCCCCGCCGCGCCGCCCCCCCCCCCCCGGGGAAAACAAGGTGTTTGGGGTCCGGGGGAAGTTGGGCCAACCCGGGCAAAGGTGGGGGGGCCCCCCC
>NZ_JBITHP010000067.1:0-5982 GCF_044458105.1 Embleya sp. NPDC050493 | reverse complement strand
GCCGTCCGTCTTGCACACCTCGACGGTGTGCCGGTCGGCGTATCGCGATCCGTCGGACAGTTCCTCGGGAGCGGCCCGCACGCGCCGGTGAATCAGAGCGAGTTGCGGTACGGCGGCATGTAGCGCATCCGGGGCATCTGGTCGGCGAGCACACCACCGTCCACGACGATCCGGGTGCCGGTCACGTAGGACGCGGCGGGCGAGGCCAGGAAGACCACGGCGCCCGCGCACTCGTCGGGGGTCGCGTACCGTCCGAGCGGGATGCGCTCGCGGTACGCGGCCTCGAACGGCTCGCGATCGAGCGGGAATTCGCCGTCGATGGGGGTCTCGACCATGCCCGGGGCCACCGCGTTGACGGTGATCCCGTGCGGTGCCAGTTCGACCGCCAGGCTCTGCACCAGCAGGTCCACGCCCGCCTTGGAGGCGTTGTAGTGGGCCAGACCGGCCTCGGCCACGTGTGCGTTCTTCGAGGTCACCGCGATGATCCGGCCCGGCACCCGGTCCGCGATCATGTGCTCGGCGACCCGCTGGGACAGGAAGAAGACCGCGTCCAGGTTGACCGCGAACACCCGGTGCCAACTCGGCACGGTGATCTCGTTGAACCGCTCCAGCGCGGCCGTGCCCGCGTTGTTGACCAGGATGTGCAGCGGCCCGACCTCGGCCCGCAGTTCGTCCGCGTAGCCGGCGAGCCCGGCAGTGTCGGCCAGGTCGAACGGTCGGATCCACGAGGTCCGGCCGGTCGCCTCGACCAGGGCGCTCGTCCCGGTGAGATCCACGCCCGGCCGATCGGTGAGCACGACGTCGGCGCCCGCCGCCGCGAGGGCGACCGCGAACGCCCGCCCCAGGCCGCCGGCGGCGCCGGTGACCAGGGCGGTGCGATCGGTCAGCGCGAAGGTCGCCCCGGATCCGCCGACCGGTGGGGTGCCCCCGTTCCCGGGCGCCGAGGGGCCGGTCACGACAACCCCAGCAGCGGCAGCGCGTCCCGGAAGATCAATTCCTCGACCGCGTCCCGATCCAGCGGCGGCAGCCCCGGAATGCCCGGCACCGCGGCCACCGCACGCAGGCCCGCCACCGACGCGTCCACCGTGGTGAACGGGTAGTCGCTGCCGAACAGCAACTTGTGCAGCACGCCGTAGTCCTGGGCCAGCCGCAGGCTGTGCCACAGCTGGAACGGGCGGTAGTGCAGCGCGCTGACATCGGCGTACAGGTGCGGGTGCTTGCGGATCACCGCGATGCACTCGCCCTCGAACGGGTGGCCCAGATGCGCGAGCACCATCCGTAGTTCCGGATGGCGGATCGCGACCGGGTCCAGCAACCTGGGCTGGGCGTAGGCGATCGGCGCGGCCGAGACGAACGTGGTCCCGGTGTGCACCAGGATCGGCAGGCCGTTGGCCTCGGCGTAGGCGAACAGCGGGTCGTACTGCGGATCACCCGGGTCGAAGCCCGCGTACATCGGCATCAGCTTGATCCCGCGCAGGCCCAACTCCTGGTGCCCGAACCGAAGTTCGTCCTGCCAGCCGACCTGGGTCGGGTCGATGGACAGGTAGCCGATCAGCCGATCCGGTTGGCCGGCCACGTACTCGGCGACCGCCTTGTCCTCCACCCACAGGCCGCTGCGCCGGGCCTTGCCGCCGACCACGACCGTGCGGGTGTCCGCCGGGCTGGAGGCCGCGTAGTCGGCCCAGCGCACGGTCAGGTCGACCTCGCCGTCGTGCGCGCGGGCCGACTCGGCCTTGAACGCGTCGTCGAAGTCGCAGCACTGCCGGAACAGATGCGAGTGCACGTCGACGATGCCCGATCGCCGGCCACTCACGTGCGGTTCCTCTTCTCCCAGCCGTCCGAGAACATGTTCCAGAACCGGTGGGTGGGCGGGTGCTCGGCGAACACGTCGTCATTCAATTCGACGCCGAAGCCCGGCGCGGTGGGGATCTCCACATGCCCGTCGGCGGTCACCGGCAACGTGCCGCGTACCGCGTCGAAGACGAACGGCTCCAGCAGCCCGTCGAACGTCTCCAGGATCTTGAAGTTGGTGATCCCGAGCGCGGCGTGCACGGAAACCGTGGTGCACAGCGGCGAGTTCGAGTTGTGCGGGGCGACCATGATGCCGTGCGTGTCGGCGATCGCGGCCAGCTTGCGTACCTCGGTGAGGCCGCCCGCCATGGACAGGTCCGGCTGGATGATGTCCACCGCGTTCGTGGCGAACAGCTGCTTGTACTCGTAGCGGTTGTGGAAGTGCTCGCCGCCGGAGATCGGGAACGGTGCGCGGGCGCGCAGTTCCGCGTAGCGCTCGATGTGCGTCCACGGCATCGGCTCCTCGAACCAGCCGATGTCGAACGGTTCCAGGGCCCGCAGCAGTGCGGACGCGGTGGTCATCGCGAACCTGGCGTGACCCTCGACGAACAGGTCCACGTCCGGCCCGATCGCCTCGCGGACCGCGCCGACCAGCTCGACGGACTGCCGCAGTTCGGCCCGGGAGAGCTCGTGCAGGCCCGCCCCGAACGGATCGAACTTGAGCGCCGAGTAGCCCTTGGCCACGGTCTCCTTGGCCTTGGCCGCGAACACGTCGGGCTCGCGCTCGCCGTTGTACCAGCCGTTCGCGTACACCCGGACCCTGTTCCGGCAGGCGCCGCCGGTGAGGCGGTACACCGGGACGCCGAGCGCCTTGCCCATCAGGTCGTGCATGGCCTGGTCGAAGCCGGACAGCGCGATCCCGCCGATGTCGCCGCCGCGCAGGAAGTCGCCCTGGTAGAGCCGCAGCCACAGCTCCTCGGTGTCGAAGGGGTCGGCGCCGATCAGATGCCGATTCGCCAACGCCTCGGCCAGCGCGGCGGTTTCGGCGACCCGGTACGGGTGGGTGATCTCGCCGACCCCGGACAGGCCCTGGTCGGTGTGCACCCGCACGTAGCCGAAGTCGCGCCACGCGGTGCCCAGGAGCAGCGTCTCGACGTGAGTGATCCGGCCCGCCGGGCCGGTGGGTCGGGTTCGGTCGACGACCAACATCAGCGTGCAGTCCCTTCGATCGCGCCGCCCATCGTGGACGTGCCGGCCAACTCGTCGATTCCGCCGTCCTTGATCGCGTCCCGCACTGCCAGTTCGGTCGCGGCGATCAGGTGGTCGACGTCCGCGTCGGTGTGTGCGTACGAGATGTGGCTGCGCTTGAGGTTGAGCGGCAGCTCGAACACGCCGTGCTCCAGGAGCCGGCGGCGGTAGCCGATGAACAGACCGGCGTCGTTGGCGAGCAGGTCGTCGTAGCTGCGCGGCACGCCGCCGGACATGAAGTAGGTGACGAACACCGAGCCGTAGCCGGTGACCACGGCCGGGATGCCCAGCCGGGTGTACATCTCGGTCAGCCCGGTGCGGACCCGGTCGCCGAGCCGGAACACGTGCTCGTGCACCGGTTCCTCACGCAGTTTGCGCAGCGTCTCCAGGGCGGCGGCGACCACCCACGGGTGGCCGTTGTAGGTGCCGGCGAAGAACGCGGGGGCGCCGGGGAGGGTGCTGAACTGGTCCATCAGGTCGGCCCGGCCGCCGAGCGCGCCGACCGGGGCGCCGTTGGCGATGGCCTTGCCGAATGTGGTGAGGTCGGGCGTGATGCCGGCGATCTTCTGGTAGCCGCCGAGGTCGTGCCGGAAGCCGGTGATCACCTCGTCGAAGACCAGCACCGAGCCGTGTGCGGTGCACTGTTCGCGCAGCGTGCCGAGGAACTCGGGGTCGGGCAGCAGGCAGCCGACGTTGTGCGGGATCGGCTCCAGGATCACCGCGGCGATGTCCTTGCCGTGCTCGGCGAACGCGGCGCGTACCGCGGCCGGGTCGTTGAACGGCAGGACCAGGGTGGCTTCGAGCACCTCGGGCAGGATGCCGGTGGAGATCGGGTCGTGTGCGCCGACCGCCTCGGGCGAGGAGATCACGTTCAGGCTCACCGAGTCGTGCCAACCGTGGTAGCAGCCCTGGAACTTGACGATCAGTCGGCGGCCGGTGACCGCGCGGGCGACCCGCAGCGCGTGGAAGGTGGCCTCGCTGCCGGTGCTGGTGAGCAGCACCTTCTCCACCGAGGGGACCAACTCGACCAGGGTCTCGGCGAGGGTTACCTCGCCCTCGGTGACGGCCACGCCGGTCAGGTCCAGGCGGCTTGCCGCCTCGCTCACCGCGCGCCGCACGTCCGGGTCGTTGTGCCCGAGCAGCGGCGGGCCGAACGCGGAGTGGTAGTCGGTGAAGACGCGACCCTCGGCGTCGGTGAAGGTCGCGCCGCTGGTATCGGTGACGATCAGCTCGGTCAGACCCGGGATCCGGCGCTGACCGCTGTTCACCCCGCCCGGGATGACCCGAAGGGCTCGGGCGGGAAGGGAGTCGGTGGCGGCTGTGCCGACACTCATCGGTGGGCTCCTTGCGTCGTTCGTGACCGTTCGGATCCGCGGCCCTGCCAGGCCGTGGATCGCCGGCGCCATCCGCCTTCGGCACGCGTCGCAGGTGTTGCATTTGCTCTACACCGTGTTTTCTGAACACTGTTCGGCAGGACCGAACAGTCCCAGACTTTACATTTGGATGTACAAAGCAGTCAAGAGGTCCGGACCGGTAATGTGTTCTGCTATGTCGAACAGCGTTAACGAGAATGTCGAGGAGTCGAAGTACTGGGTGAAGTCCGTCGCCCGGGCCGCGGACATCCTCGAGGTGCTCTCCACACGTGGTCCGGGGGACGGCATGAGCGTCACCGAGGTCGGTCAGGCCTGCGGGATCTCCAAGAGCGCCACCTTCGGACTGCTCCAGACCCTGCGCGGCTACGGCTTCGTCTCGGACGACGGGGAAGGGATGAATCGGCGCTACCGGCTCGGAATGGGCCTGGCCCGGCTCGGTGATCGGGCCCAGTCGCAGGTGTCCCTGCGCGACGTGGCCCGGCCGGTGCTGGCCGAACTGACCAGGGAGACCGGCATGGCCGCGCGCTTCGCGGTGCCCGAGGGCGGGCTCGCGGTGGTCGTGGACCAGGTCGGCATAGAGCAGCGGGTGCGGCTGGACCTGCGGATGGGCGTGCGCGAGCTGCCGCACTGCACCGGACTGGGCAAGGCCATCCTGTCCGCGCTGCCGGAGGCCGAGGCGCGCGCGGTGATCGAGCGCTCCGGCCTGCCCCGGCGCACGTCGCACACGATCACCGACACCGCGACCCTGCTCGCGCACCTGCGCGACATCCGGCAGACCGGCTACGCGCTGGACGACGAGGAGGACGCGGACGGGATCTTCTGCATCGGCAGCCCGGTCCGCGACCACCGGGACCTGTGCGTGGGTGCGATCAGCATCACCGGCCTCAAGCTGGACCTGCCCGGCTGGCGATTCCAGGAACTGGGCCGCCAGGTCCGGGCCGGCGCGCTGCGGGTCAGCCGCGAGCTGGGCAGCACGGAGAGTGGCGAGGGTGAGGTCGGCGCCGGCTGAAAGCCGCCGGTGCACAATCGGACCGATGGGGTCGAGACGGGACGATCCGTCGCGACCCCATCGTGTTCCTCCGATCACGGACGATGAAAGTCCGCCACGAGGCCTTGACCAGGATCGTCGTGCGGGTCTACGTTCCTTGACTCATCAGGGCCCGCACGTTCGCTGCCACGAATCGTGCCCGGTTTCCGGCCCTGGGGTTGACGGTCCGTCACCGCGCCGAGCAGCCCACCCCCAGCCATCCGCCGCGCGTTTCCCACAGGTTGGGAACGCCGCATCGGCACGTGTCACGGGAAGCATCCTCACCCCCCTGCCGCCGAAGGCCGAGGTCCCGATGAGCACGTCCCCCGAAACTTCCACCACCGTTCCGACGCGGGCTCCCGCGTCCTCCCGTCGCCGGCTGCTCGCCGCGGGCGGCCTGGGCGGTCTGCTGCTGGCCGCGGCCACGACGGGCACGGCCGCCGCCTCGCCCGACGACGATCGTGACGGTGGGCGTCGCGAGTTCTCCGGCGGTGTGCCGACGGTCGCCGCGTTGTTGGACCTGGACACCCGCAAGGTGGCCCC
>NZ_JBITHP010000066.1:0-8943 GCF_044458105.1 Embleya sp. NPDC050493 | reverse complement strand
CGGTTTGGGCTCTATATCTGCGACTTTTAGTAGGGGTCCGGTCGGCGTGGTCTGGTGGCCCAACTCCCCGGGGGGGGCGGCGCCCCCCGGCGCCGCCCGGGGGGTCAGGCGTCGCGGTCGGCGCGACGGTCGGTGACGAGCGTGGTCTCGGCCGAGGCCAGCAGGTGCCGCAGGCCCTCGTCGGTGTCCAGTGCGCCGTCCTCGCCCACGTCCAGGAGCCGGCTCAGCCGGGCCGCGGACTCCTTGCGGTCGATGCCCAGCAGCAGCGCCGGGTCCTCCGGTTCGCCGCGCACGTCGAGCACCCGGATCAGGATGTCGCCGCGCAGGAACACCGAACTGCTCGCGATCGGCCCGGATGCGGACGCGATCACCCGTTCGTCGTGCCGCTGGAGCACGGTGGCGGCGGATTCCCCGCAACCGTGCCGAACCGGGTACAGCAGCGCGCGGCGCTTGGTCGACGCCTTCGCCGACTTTCCGGCCGGCGCGTTCAGGTGGTACGCCTCGGCCAGCGAGGAGCGCATGAAGAACGCCCGGGCGGCCTCCGAGTCGTTCAGGTCGCGGGCCTCCTCCAGATGCGGGTTCAGCAGTTCCTCGGCGGCCCGCACCTGCGGCTGCTCGGCCACGTGCCGCAGCGCGGCCCGCAGGTCGCCCTCGACCTCGATCGCGCGCACCACCCGGTTGCCGAGCATGAACACCGACGTGCGGCGCAGCGACGTCGTGGCGTTCACCCGGGCCGTGGGCGACTTGTAGCCGGCCAGGATCTCGGCCACCTCGGCCTCGCTGCCGGGCTTGACGGTGAAGGTCAGCGCGCAGCGGACCACGCCGGGCGCCGCCGGGGCCGCGGCCCGCGCCTTGTCGGCGGCCCCGGCCCTGGTCGGGCCGGCCTTGGCCTTGTCGGTCGGGCCGGCCTTGGCCTTGTCGGCCGCCTTGGTCTTGCCGGTCACCTTGGCCTTGCCGGTGGCGCCCGCCTTGGCCTTCGCGCCCGCGGCCCCCTTGGTGATCGCCGGGCCGGCCGCGTCCGCACGCAGGTCGGTCTCCCGGGCCACCGCGAAGCGCAGCGACCGGGTACCGCGCACGCAGCCGTGCAGGGGCTGCACCATCACCTGGTGCTCCGGGCTGTCCACCCAGGCCAGGTATTGGGAACTGCCTTCCCACTCGCTGGTGATCAGCCACTGGGTCGGGTCCTCGATCGACTGGCACAACTGGTCGCGCAGGTGGCCCGGTACGGCGGCCACCTGGTGCCGAATGCGTTCGTAGGCTTCGAGGAAGCGCTGCTCCGACCCCTCGTGCAGCTCCAGCATGAGCAGTACCCGGAGCTTGGACGTGGTGTCGGCGGTGGGATTCGCCGCGGAGTGGACCAGGGTGTCCATGTCATTCCTTTGGTCATGGGATTCGGCCTGCGTGGTGGTGCCCGGTACGGGCGATCCCGGGGGACCGGGCCGCGCCGAAGCCGCCCGGGGAACGGGGATGCGAAGGTGTGACGCCGTGCGCCGCGCCTTGCCGCGCGATGCACCCGAACACCGACCGATCCGTCCGTCGGGGACCCGGCCTCGACTTCGAGCGTGGCGGCGAATCATCACTCTCTGCATCTTTTGAGGGCATATGAGTGACATTCGCCACGAGGAACCGCTCTTCCGGGTTCAACGGGAACACGAGGACACCGACGGACCGCGACCCCGCAGCGGGGTGGCGTCCGCAGTCCTCGCCAACGCAGGAGAACTGATGAATCCCGAGATCGAACACCGGGTACCGGTCCTGGTCGTGGGCGGCTCGCTGGTCGGGCTGTCCACGTCCGTGTTCCTGGGCCGGCTCGACGTGCCGCACATGCTGGTGGAGCGGCACGCCGACACCTCCCGGCACCCCCGCGGACGCGGCAACAACGTGCGCACGATGGAGTTGTTCCGGACCGCGGGGGTCGAGGACCGGGTGCGTGCCGCGTCCGCCGTGCTGGCCGACAACCACGGCATCCTTCAGGCGCACACGATCGCCGGGGACCGTCAGGAGTGGCTGTTCAAGGAGATCGACCCCGGGGGCGGCCTGGCCCGGTTCAGTCCGAGTTCGTGGTGCCTGTGCAGCCAGAACGACCTGGAGCCGGTGCTGGCCGACTACGCCCGCGAACTCGGCGGCGACCTGCGCTTCGGCACCGAACTCGTGTCCTTCGAGCCGGACGAGGACGGGATCACCGCGGTCGTGCGGACCCGGGCGAACGGGCGGCAGCAGATCGTGCGGGCGGACTACCTGGTCGCCGCGGACGGACCGCGCAGTCCGGTGCGCGAGCGACTGGGCATCGCCGTGTCCGGTCCGGGCGACCTCTTCCACAACGTGAGCGTCACCTTCACCTCCCGCCGGTTGGCCGAGTTCGTCGGCGAACGGCGGTTCATCGTCTGCTATCTGACGAACCCTCAGGGCGAAGGCGCGTTGCTGCCGGTGGACAACGGGGACCACTGGGTCTTCCACCTGCCGTGGCACCCCGAACGGGGCGAGCCGATCGAGGCGTTCACCGACGAGCGCTGCGTCGAGCACATCCGGGCCGCCGCGGGCGTACCGGATCTGGACGTGGAAATCACCGGAAAGGCCCCGTGGCATGCGGCCGAGCGGGTCGCCGAACGCTACCGCGTCGGCCGGGTGTTCCTGGCCGGCGACTCCGCGCACGAGATGTCGCCCACCGGGGCGTTCGGCTCCAACACCGGGATCCAGGACGGACACAACCTCGCCTGGAAGCTAGCCGCCGTGCTGCACGGGCACGCGGGCGCCGACCTGTTGCACACCTACGAGGCCGAGCGCCGACCGGTGGCCCGGGCCACCGCCGCGCGCGCCTCCTCCCGATCGGCCGAGCACAGCCACCCGGGCTACGCCGCTCCCCCGGTGGGCGGCGCCAGGCAGCCCGGCGTGCTGGGTGTGGTGCTGGGGTACCGCTACGCGTCGGCGGCGGTGCTCGGTGCCGACCCCGAAGTCCCGGTGCTGCCCGAGCGGTTCCGCCCGCCCGCCGGCGAACCCGGCAGCCGTGCCCCGCACGTGTGGCTGCACCGGGACGGCGTTCGGCTGTCCACCCTGGACCTGTACGAGACCTCGCCGGTGCTGCTGGTCGGCGCCGGTGCGGCGGGCGAGGCGTGGCAGCAGGCGGCGCGGGCGGCGAGCGGGCGGCTCGGCGTGCCGCTGGTGATCCACCGGGTGGGTACCGAGGCGGAGTCCGCGTCGGTGGACCTGGTCACCGCGCCGGACGTGGACTGGGCGGAGCTGCACGGGGTCACCGACGAGGGGGCGGTGCTGATCCGTCCGGACGGGTTCGTCGCCTGGCGGGTGCCGGCCGCCGAGTTGGACCCCGAGGAGACCATGGTCACGGTGCTGCGCGCGGTGGCGTGCCGGACCGAGGCGGATGCCGGGGTGGGCGGCGAACTCGGCCGGTAGGAACGGCAGACCGAGCGCACCACGGCCGGCCCCGGAAGGCATTCCGGGGCCGGCCGTGGTGCGCTCGGGTGCGGGTGGTGGGACTACGTCGGCGGCAGCAGGTGGGCGAACACCACCACGTTGTCCGTGTAGTCCTTGGCCTTCTTGTCGTACACGCCGCCGCACGTGATCAGGCGCAGTTGGGCGTCGGTCGTCTTCCCGTAGACCCGCTCGTCCGGGAAGGCGTCCTTGGGGAAGGACTCGACGGAGTCCACCGCGAACCGGGCCACGCTGCCGTCCGCGCGGGCGATCTCCACGGTGTCGCCGGGCTTGAGACTGCCGAGCCCCCAGAAGACCGCCGGGCCCATCATCGTGTCGACGTGGCCGAGCACGATCGCGTTGCCCCGGGCGCCCGGGGTGACGCCGTCCTCGTACCAGCCGGCCAGGTTGCGGTCCGCGGCGGGCGGCACTTCCAGCACACCGGAGGCATTCAGGCTCAGCCCGATGAACGGCGCGTCCACCTTGATCCTGGGGATCTTGATCCGCACCGGCTGCGAGCGGCGCATCACCGGCGCCCCGTCGGGGTCCGGGCTCGCCGAGGGTGCGACGGGCGGCGAGGCGCCCGGTTGTGCGGCGGCGGGCACCGGTTGCGGCGGCGGCCCGGAGTCGGTGCTCAGATCGTGCTTGATCATCAGGACGCCCAGCAGGATGGCCGCCACGGCGATCATCATCAGTTTGCCGGCGCTGATGCGGTGGGGCTGCGGGGGCTCGGACTTGTCCATGGTCGGTGCCGGGTCGTGCAAGACGGTCCCTCTCTCCTGGGCCGACGGACCGGGCGATGCCGCGCCGACGGCGACATTGCCGTGGCCACCGCCCCGGTGCGGGGCGGTGGCCACGGTGTGTTGCCCGAACGGGCGGATCAGGCCTGGGCCGCCACCGCACCGGGACGACGGCGCAGGGCGTACACGCCCATGCCGATGCCGCCGGCGATCAGGGCCGCACCCGTACCGAGCGCCGCGCCGTCATCGAGGAACGCGCCACCGATGCCGGTGTGCACGCCACCGTGCGGGCTCTTGTGGTCCTTCCACGACTTCTCGTGCGAGGAGCCTTCGTTGCCCTTGCTTTCGTGGGACTTGCTTTCGCCGCCCTTGTCCGAGCCTTCGCTGTGCTCGGACCCCTTCTCGGGCGTCCACTTCGACTCGCCGGACCAGGACTTCTCCGACGAACCGTTCTCGGAGGCCGCCTGGCCGGAATCGGGCTTCACCGGCGCCGGGGCGTCGGCGTAGGCGGACGGAACCGCCAGGGTCAGGGCGGCGAAGCCGAGGGCGGTACCGGCGACAAGAGCTCGTGCACGACGCATCGTGATTATCCTTCCGGCGCTTCGCGAACTGCCGACGGGCATCGGCACACGGGGATCGGCGAGGCGCCTTACTCACCATCGAACGGCCCTGGCCGACCCGCGACCCGCGTGACTGCATTCGAGGGCCCTTTCTGGGCCTCCCGGGCGGATATCGCGGCCTGCTTCACTCGCCGGGAGCAGTCCGATGTTTAGCGAAGGGTCACGAGTCATCACTTTCGGTAGCCGCGGCGCGGGCGGCAGGCCCTGCCGCGGCCCCGGTGTGCGGATCCGTTGGCGGTTCCGGTCGCGGCCCCGGGCCGGACACGGCCTACGCCGGGACCGTGCACTCGAACATGTGCAGCGACGGGTTCACCGCGCGGACGTCCCGGCCGCGCAGGCCCGCCTGTTCGATCAGGGTCAGCAGACTGTCCTTGGTGTGCTTGCGACCGCCGACGTTGAGCAGCAGCAACAGGTCCATCGCGGCGGTGAACCGCATCGAGGCGGTCTCGTCGACCAGGTTCTCGATGACCACGACCCGGGAACCGGGCGCGGCCGTCGCGACGATGTTGCGCAGCGTGCGCAGGGTGCTGTCGTCGTCCCACTCCAGGATGTTCTTGACGATGTACAGGTCGGCTCGGACCGGGATCTCCACCCGACAGTCGCCGCCCACCAGGCTTGCCCTGGAGGCGAGTTCGCCGCCCGCCCGGAGCCGGGGGTCGGCCGCGGCGACCACGCCGGGCAGGTCGAGCAGGGTGCCGCGCAGGCTCGGGTTGCGCTCCAGGAGGGTGGCCAGCACCAGTCCCTGGCCGCCGCCGATGTCGGCGACGCTGTCGATGCCGGTCAGGTCGAGTACCGCGGTGACGTCCTGCGCGGACTGCCGGCTCGACTGGGTCATCGCCCGGTCGAACGCGGCGGCCGATTCCGGCGCGTCCTCGTGCAGGTAGTCGAAGAACTGCTTGCCGTGCAGAGCCGGGAAGACGCTCTTCCCGGTGCGGACCGCCTCGTCCAGGCGCGGCCACACCTCCCAGGTCCACGGCTCGGTGGTCCACAGCGCGACGTCGCGCATGCTGCGCGGGGCGTCGGCGCGCAGCAGTCGGGACGCCTCGGTGTGCGTGTACCGCCCGTCCGGCTCCTCGGCGAAGATGCCCTGGCAGGCCAGCGCGCGCAGCAGCCGGTGCAGCGCCCCGGGGTGGGCGGACACCGCCCTCGCCAACTCGTCCACGCTCGCCGGGCCCTCGCCCAGCGCGTCCGGGAGTCCCAGGCGCAGTGCGGCGCGCACCGCCGCGGCGGACATCGCGCTGAACGCCAGCTCGCGCAGTCGGGTGGCCGCCTGCGGGGCACTGGTGACGTCGGTATCGGTCATGCTGATCGCCTCTCAACCGGTGGACCATCCGGGGCCGGGCCGGCGGAACTCGACCGCAACGACCCGCGCACCGACGTCCCGGCGGTCCGCGCCGGGGCTGGAACGACTGTGACCCACAGTCGCCGACCTGCCGCCGAGGCGCGGCCGGTTCGGGCCGAGACGCGCCCGGGAGTCATCCGGATGGGCGCAGATCCGGCGACCCGAACGCCGGCTGGGGCGCTTCCCGCGCGGCGGCGTCTCCCTGTTGCGGCACTGCTTTGCGGCGGCACTGCTTTGTGGCGGCACCTCTTTGCTGCGGCACTTCGTCGTTACGGCACTTCCTTGAGGGCCAGGAGGAGTTCGCGGGCGGTCAGTGCGGCCTGGAGTTGCAGGGTGACCTCGGGGTCGAGGGGGTTGGCGCCCAGGAGCTCGCGGATCTGGCCGATCCGGTAGCCGACCGAGTTGCGGTGCAGGTGCAACATCTCGGCGACCGCGGCGCGGCTGCCGTTGGTGGCCAGCCACGCGCTGAGCGTGGCCACCCACTCCTCGCGCTCCAGGATCGGACCCAGGTGCTGGTCCACGAACGCCTGGAGCCGGGCCGGCGGCACTCCGAACAACAACTGGGCCAGGCCCAGCGAGGAGAACATCAACTGCACCTCGCCCGGACGCCGACGAAGCAGCCCGAGCACCGTCTCGGCGTCGTGGAACGAGCGCGCGGTGCCGCGCGGATCGCTGACCGTGGGCCCGGCGGCGGCCAGTACCGGCACATCGCCGACCATGCCCTGAAGCCGGATCCGGATCCGGCTGATCTCCCGCTCGACGTTGCCCGAGAGCACCGCGAGTCCCAGCTCGCCCTCCTGGCGTACCGGCATCTCCAGCCAGGACAGCGCGGTGGTCCAGGTGCGCTGGTTGGGTCCGGCGTAGGCGAACACCACGGCCGAATGCGGGCGATCCAGGTGCAGCCCGAAGCGCGCGGCGGTGCGGGTCACGTCGGCGAGGTTGCGCAGCGCGCCGTAACGCAGTTCGTCGATCAGCCGGCCGGCCGTCTCGGCGGTCGCGGTGGCCACCGCGTCCCGGCGGATCGCCTCGATCGCCACCGCCGTCACCGCCGCGCGCAACAGCGGTTCGTCGTCGGCCGCGCCGTCCGGTTCGCCCAACAGCAGCAGCCCGACCCGGCGTTGCGCCACCCGGACCGCGAGGGCCGAGGCCCGCCAGCCCTCGTCGCAGGTGACCTCGACCACCTTGTCCTCGACGAACACGTGGGCGACGGCGACCGGGGTCATCGACTCGGTGCCGTCGTCGGTGGCGGCGAGTACCCCGCCGTGCACCCCCACCAGTCGGGCGGTCCTACCGGTGCGTTGGGCCAAGGCTCGCAGGATCGCGAGCCAGCCGTCGCCGGAGAGGGCCAGCACGTTCAGTTCCCGCTCGAACGCCTCTGCCCGGTCCGGCACGGGGGTCCGGTGTTCCGTGACTTCTGCCTTGTCGATCATGGATTTCCGCACCTTAGCCGGTCGTTGTTACGCGGAACAGATACTTCGATCGGTCACTTCCCGTTACGTCTTTCGTGGGGCAGGATGCGCGCATGCGAGCCTTCGACCTCGCGGCCGGTGCAAAGGCCGCTGCCCAGGCGGCGGTGCATGCCGCCGCTCCGGATCTGGTTGCCCTCAGTCACCGTCTGCACGCCCACCCCGAACTCGGCTTCGCCGAGGAACGGGCCTGCGGTTGGCTGGGCGAGCAGTTGACCGAGCACGGTTTCACCGTCACCGCCGGGGTGTGCGATCTGCCGACGGCCTTCGTCGCCGAACGCGGCAGCGGACCGCTCGTGCTCGGGATCTGTGCGGAGTACGACGCGCTGCCGGGCATCGGGCACGCGTGCGGCCACAACGTGATCGCCTCCGCCGCGACCACCGCCGCGCTCGCGCTCGGCGCGCTGGCCGACGACCTCGGCATCACCGTACGCGTGCTGGGCACGCCCGCCGAGGAGAACGGCGGCGGCAAGGTGCTGATGCTGGAGCGCGGCGCGTTCGCCGGCGTGCACGCGGCGATGATGGTGCATCCCTCGCCGCGCGAGCGCCTGGACCCGACCTGTCTGGCCCGCGCGCAGTTGCACGTGGAGTACGACGGCCGGGCCGCGCACGCCTCCGCCTGCCCCGAGGACGGCGTCAACGCTGCCGACGCGCTGACCGTGGCCCAGGTGGCCATCGGGCTGCTGCGCCAGCACATGACGCCGGATCAGCGGGTGCACGGGATCACCACGACCGGCGGGCAGGTGCCGAACGTGATCCCCGAGCACACCGAGGCCGCCTACTACGTGCGGGCCGCAACGCTCGCGGGCTTGACCGATCTGGAGGCGCGGGTGCGCGAGTGCTTCCAGGCGGGCGCGGTGGCCACCCGGTCGCGGTTGACCATCTCCTCGACCTCGCCCGCGTACTCCGAGTTCCGGCACGACGGCGATCTGTTGGCCGCGTACGAGCGCAATGCGCTGACCGCGGGCCGCGAATTCCCGCCGGTGACCGCGGCCGACGACCGGCAGGCGGGCTCCACCGACATGGCGAACGTGTCGCTGGCCATCCCGTCCATCCAGCCGCTGGTCTCGATCGACTCGGGCGCCGCCGGGCTGCATCAGGCCGAGTTCGCCGCGTACGCGGTGCGGCCCGCCGCGGATCGGGCACTGCTGGACGGTGGTCTGGCGATGGCCTGGACGTGTGTGGACGCGGCGCTGGACCAGGGCCTGCGCGAACGGCTCCTGGCGGGCGCGCCGGCCGGGGACTGACCCGCCGATGGGGGGCGGGGGGGGGGCCCCCGCCGCCCCCGGCCCGGGGGGGGGGGGGGGGGGGGAACCCGCGCCCCCCGCGGCCGCGGGGCCCCGGCGGGG
>NZ_JBITHP010000065.1:0-9488 GCF_044458105.1 Embleya sp. NPDC050493 | reverse complement strand
TGCAACGCACCCAACGCAACCCCACCATCCGCCTCACGCTTGAAGTAGATGTTGAAGAACGCCAGAAAACGATGCCACGCCACACCCATGCTCGGGTTCAGGCCGATCGTCACGGCCCATGCGCCGGTGGCGGTGAGCTTGATCATCGCGGTCAGGTAGACCAGGTTCTCCAGCGTGGACTCGCTCAGGTCCTGGAACGCCAGGCTCAGCGGGTACGACGCGAAGAAGCCCGCCTCGTAGTGGTCCACCCCCAGCAGGGCGGCCTCCAGGGCGCGCAGCGTCAGGATCGCGAGGCCGATCACCAGGATCGTCCACTCGACGTAGTACGCCTGCCACGACACCGAACCGGCGAACCGCGACTTGCGGCCCGGGCGCGAGGGCAGACTCAGCTGCCGGATGACCATCAGCACCACGATGCCCACGAATGTGGCCAGTGCGATGAACTCGGTGAAGAGTTCGTACGGCAACCAGTCGCCGATGAGCGGGAACACCCAGTGGGCGTCGAAGAGTTGGACGATCGCGGTGACGATGGTCAGGCCGAGGGTCAGGAAGCCGACGGCCACGAACCAGTGGGCCACGCCGACGACGCCCCACTTGAGCATGCGGGTGTGGCCGAGGAACTCCCGGCCGAGGGTCGCGGTGCGCTGCGCGGGCTGTCCGGTTCGGCTGCCGTCCGGCTGACCGACCTGGACGAAACGGTAGATGTGTGCGACGGCGCGCGCCGCGAGCGCGGCGCCGACCACCAAGGTGACCAGCGAGATCACGATCGCTGCGAGCTGCATGGGTGTTCGGCTCCTCCGGTGGGACGTCCCTTCCGGGGCGTGTATCGGCCGACAGCGTACGGCCGTGCGGGCATCTTACCCACTGGTAACTTATCCACTGCGTCGATGATATCCGTCACGCTGGACGCTACCGGCTTTGCAGCTTTTGTCCGGTTGATCCGACCCTAGGTGATCTTGTCTTACCACTCGTGTCGCCCGACCACCACGCCGAAGCTCACCGAGCTCCCAAAGCCCGGGCACCGAACCACCGAGCACCGGAGCACCAAAGCACCGGACCGACAAGCCGAACCACCGAGCTCCGAATCACCAACGCACCGGACCCACAAGCCGAAGCACCGAGCACCAAAGCACCGAACAGCCACCGAAGCGCCGACCCCCGAACCACCGACCCCCGAACCACCAAAGCGCCGGAACCCGCAACGGGTCCCGGCGCCATGACGTCGATCAGACCGTCTTCGCCGCCTCCTGCTTCCGCGGTTGCACGACCAGGGTGTCGCTCGCCCCGTCCAGGTCGACCAGGACCGTGTCCCCGTCGCCGACCTCGCCCGCGAGCAGCGCCCGGGCCAGCTTGTCGCCGATCGCGGTCTGGATCAGCCGGCGCAGCGGCCGCGCGCCGTACGCCGGGTCGTATCCGGTCAGCGCGAGCCATTCGCGGGCCGCGTCGGTCACCGTCAGGGTGATCCGGCGGTCCTTGAGCCGGGCGCCGAGCCGGTCGACCTGGAGTCCGACGATGTGCGCGAGTTCCGCCGTACCGAGCGCGTCGAAGAGCACGATGTCGTCGAGCCGGTTGAGGAACTCGGGCTTGAACGCGTTGCGCACGACGTCCATCACCATGTTCTGCTGCTGTTCGCGCGACAGCGCCGGGTCGACCAGGTACTGCGACCCCAGGTTCGAGGTCAGGATCAGCACCACGTTGCGGAAGTCCACCGTGCGGCCCTGGCCGTCGGTCAGCCGTCCGTCGTCGAGCACCTGGAGCAGGACGTCGAAGACCTCGGGGTGGGCCTTCTCCACCTCGTCCAGCAGCACGACCGAGTACGGCCGACGGCGCACCGCCTCGGTCAGCTGGCCGCCCTCCTCGTAGCCCACGTAGCCGGGCGGCGCACCGACCAGGCGGGCGACCGAGTGCTTCTCCGCGTACTCCGACATGTCGATCCGCACCATCGCGCGCTCGTCGTCGAAGAGGAAGTCGGCGAGCGACTTGGCCAGCTCGGTCTTGCCCACGCCGGTCGGGCCCAGGAACAGGAACGAGCCGGTCGGGCGGTCCGGGTCGGCGATTCCGGAGCGGGCCCGGCGAACCGCGTCGGACACCGTCGCCACGGCGGCCTTCTGGCCGATCAGTCGGCGACCCAGCTCGTCCTCCATCCGCAGCAGCTTGCCGCGCTCTCCTTCGAGCAGTCGGCCCGAGGGGATGCCGGTCCAGGACGAGACCACGTCGGCCACGTCGTCCGGGCCGACCTCCTCCTTGACCATCGCGGTGCCGTCCGTGCCCCGGTCCCCCTCGGTCGCCGCGGCCTCGGCCAGCTCGCGCTCCAGGGTCGGGATCTGCCCGTACATCAGCTTGGAGGCGGTCTCGAAGTCGCCGTCCCGCTGGGCCCGCTCGGCCTCGCCGCGGGCGGCGTCCAGGCGCTCCTTGAGTTCACCGACCCGGTTCAGGCCGGCCTTCTCCTGCTGCCACCGCGCGGTCAGGCCGCTGAGCTGCTCCTGCTTGTCCGCGAGGTCCTTGCGCAGCCGCTCCAGCCGATCCCGGCTGGCCGCGTCGGTCTCCTTGGCCAGCGCCATCTCCTCCATCCGCAGCCGGTCGACCGAGCGCTGCAGCTCGTCGATCTCGACGGGGGAGGAGTCGATCTCCATGCGCAGCCGCGAGGCCGCCTCGTCGACCAGGTCGATCGCCTTGTCGGGAAGGAAGCGCGCGGTGATGTAGCGGTCGGAGAGGGTGGCCGCGGCGACCAGGGCGGAGTCGGCGATCTGCACCTTGTGGTGTGCCTCGTACCGGCTCTTGAGTCCGCGCAGGATCGCGATGGTGTCCTCGACGCTGGGCTCGCCCACGAACACCTGCTGGAACCGGCGCTCCAGCGCGGGGTCCTTCTCGATGTGCTTGCGGTACTCGTCCAGCGTGGTCGCGCCGACCAGGCGCAGTTCGCCGCGCGCGAGCATCGGCTTGAGCATGTTGCCCGCGTCCATCGAACTGTCGCCGGTGGCACCGGCGCCCACCACGGTGTGCAGCTCGTCGATGAAGGTGACGACCTGGCCTTCGCTGGACTTGATCTCGTTCAGCACCGCCTTGAGCCGTTCCTCGAACTCGCCGCGGTACTTCGCGCCCGCGACCATCGCACCGAGGTCGAGCGCGATCAGTCGCTTGTCGCGCAGCGACTCGGGCACGTCGCCGGCCACGATCCGGCGGGCCAGGCCCTCCACGACGGCGGTCTTGCCGACGCCGGGTTCACCGATCAGTACCGGGTTGTTCTTGGTCCGGCGGGACAACACCTGGACCACCCGGCGGATCTCCGAGTCGCGGCCGATGACCGGGTCGAGCTTGCCGTTGCGGGCCTCCTCGGTCAGGTCGCGACCGTACTTCTCCAGTGCCTGGTAGGTGCTCTCCGGGTCCTGCGAGGTGACCCGGGCGCTGCCGCGCACCGCCTTGAAGGAGTCGAGCAGTGCCTGCGGGGTGGCGCCCGCCTCGCGCAGCGCGTCGGCGACCGGACCGGAGCGGCCGGATGCGAGGCCGACCAGGACGTGCTCGGTGGACACGAAGGTGTCGCCGAGCTTGTCGGCCTGCTTCTCCGCCTCGTCCAGCGCGAGCATCGTCTCGCGGGCGAGCTGCGGTGCGGCCACCGTCGATCCGGACGCGCTCGGCAGGCGATCCGCGATCTGGCCCGCCGCGACCTTCAGGAGCGGCACGTCCACACCGGCCGCGCCGAGCAGCGGGACCGCGATCCCCTCGGGCTGTTCGAGCAGGGCGAGCAGCAGATGCGCGGGCTCCACCTGGGGGTGTCCCGCCGCGGAAGCCTTGCGGATGGCGACCGAAAGGGCCTCTTGGGCCTTGGTGGTGAGCTTCTGTGCATCCATGTGAGGTGTGCGACTCCTTCGCTTCGGGCACGCGCTGTCACGGCCATCATCCCGTCCGTGCCGCGTGTCCACCGCACCCGAACGGTTCTTTGACTGTGAGAACCACAACTAAGTTGAGTCTATTCCACTCAACCGTGTGTCGCTGCGGATGCCTAGACTGCGGACATGCCAGATGTGTCCGGTGCCCTCGAAACGCTCGACGCGCTTGCGGATGCGGCTGTACGGCTGATTCCGGCGGCGCCCGACGCCGACCGTGTCGTGCTCGGCCTCGCCGGTCCACCGGGCGCCGGCAAGTCCACCCTCGCCGGTCGCCTGGTGCGCGCGATCGAGCAGCGGGTCGGCGTCGGCACCGCCGCCTACGTGCCACTCGACGGCTTCCACCTGTCGAACGCGCAGCTCAAGCGGATCGGCCGGTTGCACCGCAAGGGCGCGGTGGACACCTTCGACGTGTGGGGCTACGCGACCACGCTGGCGCGCGTGGTGCACGAGGTGGACCGGGACGTGTACGTGCCGGACTACGACCGCACGCTGCACGAGCCGGTGGCCGCTCGGCACGTGATCCGACCCGGCACCCGGATCGTGGTGACCGAGGGCAACTACCTTGCGCTGGACGCCCCCGGCTGGACCGACGCCTACTGCCTGATGACCGAGGTCTGGTACGTGCACGCCTCGGACCGGGTCCGCGACGAGCGGTTGACCAGGCGCCAGCGCCGGGGCGGGCGCAGCCCCGGCGAGGCGATGGCCTGGGTCGCGGGCAGCGATCGGCCCAACGGCGAACTGGTCAAGCGCTCCAAATCCCGCTGCGCGCGGGTGGTGACGGTGGTGTGGTGAGCCCCCGCCCGCACCGGCCGGCTGCGCGCAACGACCCGGCCGGCCGACCGCGGCGCCCGGGCCGGAAAGGCCCTAGGTGAGCCAGGCCGGCGTCGGCACCAGCAGTTCCACGTTGCGGTCCTCCAGTCGACCGCGGCGGCCGTCCACCTTGGGGTCGGGGCGGTCGCGCTCCTGCCAGTCGTTGCCCGCGAGTTCTCGGGCGAGTGCGGCCAGGGCGACCGGGTCGTCCAGCTTGCCGCCGTTGGACTCCGGCCCGGCGGAGTCGACGATGGTGCCGTAGATGGAGAGCGTGCCGTTCTTGTTGTCGCCGATCTCCACGATCCGCGCCTGCGACGGCCAGTCGATGTGCGACGCGGTGTTGATCTCCCAGAAGCCGCCGGGGACGGCGCTGCCGGCCGGTCGCGGGTAGGGCTTCACGTTGTTGTCGTGGGTGTGCCCGTTGACCCACAGCACCACGTTCGGGAAGCGCAGCAGCAGCGCCAGCACCTGCGGGCCCAGGATTCGCGCGGGTTGCCCCGAGGGCACCGTCTTGTTCACCAGCGTGTCGATCGTGTGGTGGCTGAACAGCACGAACAGCATGTCCTTACCGGTGCCCTGGACCACCTTGCCCTGCTCGTCCAGGTAGCTGGAACTGCCCTTGACCAGGTGGTCCTGGAGCCAGGCGAACTGGGTCGGGTCCAGGCAGCCGGAATCCAGGCCGTACTGGTTCACCGTGTCCAGGACCAGGCAGCGCACCCGCCCCTGGTCGAAGCTGTAGTACGCGGTCTTGGCGTCCAGGTTCGCCTGGGTGAAGCCGTGGCCCTTGGGCAGGCCGGTGGTGTTGAAGTGCTCCTTGATCGTCTCCGCGCGGTCGATCAGCCGGCGGTCCGGGTCGGGGGTGACCTTGCGCTTGGGGCCCGCCAGCAGCGCGGCGAGCGCGTCCGGCTTGCCGTTCTGCAGCCCGAGCGCGAGCGAGACGATGGTCTGACCCGCCGATATGTCGAGCACCTTCTCGTCGCCGACCGCTACCTTGGCCAGCAACTCGGTGACCGGCAGGTTGCCCTGGACCAGGCCGTCGTGGTTGCCGTACGCGGTGTACCAGGGGGTCTTCAGGCCGGTCGCCTCGAACGGACGCCGGCATGCGTCGAGCAGGCCCGGCACGGTGGGGAAGCCGTAGTCGCGCCGGGGCACGTCGTCCTTCTGCCCGGCCGGTGTGCCGTCCGGATGCCAGTAGCGCTCGTGGTACGCGACCGCGTCCATCGGGCCCTCGTACTTGTTCCGGTCGCCCGAGTCCGGGGTGATCTTCTTGCCGCCGTCCAGCACGTCGATGTACCAGCGCAGCTCGTTGAACTGGATGTTGTCGGTGTTGTCGCCCGTGCATATGGTGAAGGCCAGCGGTTGGCCGAGGGCCGGGCCCTTGCCGATCCGGTTCAGCGACCGCACCATCGCCTCGGCGATCTGTGCGGTCAGCACCTCCTGCGGGCGGTGCGACGACTGGAACGGCAGCAGCTTCGCGAACGGCTGGTCCTTGTCGCTGTGCCGGTCCAGGAAGTCCACCCGCGCGGTCGACTGCGAGTCCTGGATGTGTATGTCCGTCAACTGGGTGAAGGCGACCAGCGGTTGGCTTTTGGCCTTGATGCCGGGTCCGGCACCGGGGGCCAACTCGGCGCGCAGCAGGTGCGGTTCGCCGGGACCGGCGACCACCTTGCGGTAGCCGCCCGCGCCGGGCGGGCCGAGCACCAGGGTGCGCTCCAGCGTGGTGCCGGCCGGGCCGGTGGGGCCGCCCGCGGTCGGGGCGCCGGACTTGGGCGCATCGCTCGACTTCTTGTCCGGCTCGTCCTTGGCGTCGGTGCACGCCGCCGCTCCGAGCAGTGCCGCACTCGCGGCCGAGTACTTCAGGACGTCCCGACGATTCGGCTTCATGCGGCGACCCTACTGACGCGTATCGAGCGGCATCAAGGAATGCTCGCGAGCGGGCCGCAGCCCGCCGCACGCACGAACGAGGGGCGCGGCCGAAGCCACGCCCCCGGTGTATCCCCGGCCGGTCGGTGCCGCCGGCCCGTCGGTCAGTCGGTACGCCCGCGCCTGGGCTTCCAGACCACGAGCGCGGTGCCCGCCTGCGGCCGGACCGGGACCAGGTCGCGCCGGTAGGACGCGTGAACGGCCGCCTCGCGGCGGGCGCTCGCGTCCGTCGCCTCGTGCAGCGCGTGCTCCAACTCGGCCACGCGCATGTGCAGCGCGAGCACCTGGTTCTCCAGCTCCAGGATGCGCTTGATCCCGGCGAGGTTGATGCCGGCCTCCTGGGAGAGCCGCTGCACCTCGCGCAACTGCACGATGTCGCGGGCGGAATAGCGCCGCCCGCGACCGGCCGTGCGGTCCGGCGAGACCAGGCCGAGTCGGTCGTATTGGCGCAGCGTCTGCGGATGCAGGCCGGACAGCTGTGCGGCCACCGAGATCACGTAGACCGGAGAGGTCTCGTCGATCTCGTAGCCACGCCGCCCGCCGATGCCGCCGTCGCCGCCCAAGCCGCCCGGTCGCATGTCATGCCCCCTTCGCCGCGTCCAACAGATCGGCTCGGGGATCGTGCGCGACGGTCGCCTCGCGGAACGCCTCCAGCGCCTCGCGCGCCTTGTCGTTCAGCTGCTGCGGGACCGTCACCTCGATGGTGACCAGGAGGTCGCCCCGAGTGCCGTCCTTGCGTGCCGCACCACGCCCGCGGACGCGCAGTGTCCGGCCGTTGCCCGTGCCCGCGGGGAGCTTGAGCGTGACCGGGACGCCGCCCAGGGTGGGCACGGTGACCTCCGCCCCGAGCGCGGCCTCCGGGAAGGTGACCGGCACGGTGACGGTGAGGTTGTCGCCCTTGCGACCGAATACGGCGTGCGCCTTGACGTGTACCACGACGTAGAGGTCGCCGGAGGGGCCGCCGCGCTCGCCGGGAGCCCCCTTGCCCTTGAGCCGGATCCGCTGGCCGTCCTGGACCCCGGCCGGGATCCGCACCTGCATCGTGCGCGAACTCTTGGCCCGGCCACTGCCGTTGCACACGATGCACGGGTCGTCCACCAGCAGTCCGCGGCCCTTGCAGTCCCGGCACGGCTCGGAGAAGCCGAAGCCGCCCTGCGGTCGACTCACGTTGCCGGAGCCCGCGCAGGTCGGACACATCCGCGGGGTGGTGCCCGCGGCCGCGCCCGTGCCGTTGCAGTGCCGACACGCCTCGGAACTGGTCAGTCGGATCGGTACGGTCGCACCGTCGACCGCGTCCGCGAAGCCGAGGGTGACCTCGGACTCCACGTCCGAGCCGCGCCGCGGCTGCTGGCGTCCGGTCTGGCGACCGCCGCCGAACAGGCCGCCGAAGATGTCGCCCAGCCCGCCGGTGCCGCCCGCACCGCCCTGCTGCTGGCCGCCGAAGATGTCGCCGAGGTCGAAGGGGAAGCCGCCGGCACCGCCCGGCCCGCCGCCGGGGCCGCGGAAGCCGCCCCCGCTGCCGAACAGCGTCCGCGCCTCGTCGTACTCCTTGCGCCGCTTTTCGTCGGCGAGCACGTCGTAGGCTTCCGAGATCTCCTTGAACCGTTCCTCGGCCCTGGTGTCACCCTTGTTCTTGTCCGGGTGGAACTCGACGGCGAGCTTGCGGTAGGCCTTCTTGATCTCGGCGGTGCCGGCGTCCTTGGGGACGCCGAGCACCTTGTAGTAGTCCTTCTCCAGGTAGTCCTTCGTACTCATGCGCCCCTCGCCGATCGGGTCGGGGTGCCCTCGTGCTCCGAGCGCCCGTTTCCGGATTCACTCCACCCGCGCATCGGCGTCCCTCCTCTCCGCTTCTCGTCGTCTGGTTCCCGGTGACGGTTCAGCTGCCGGCCGCTTCGCCCGACTCCTCCGGACCGCCTTCGGCGTCCGCCGTGGGCTCCGCGACCGCCACCCGCGCCGGGCGGATGATCCGTTCGCCGACCTGGTAGCCGGGCTGCAGGATCTCCACGCACGTGGGCTCGGTGACATCGGTCGCGTACGAGTGCAGCAGCGCCTCGTGCACCGTGGGGTCGAACGGGTCGCCCTTGGAACCGAAGCTCTGCAGCCCCATCTTGGCCACGATCGACTCCAGCGACTCGGCGACCGACTTGAAGCCGCCCGCCAGTTCGCCGTGGTCACGGGCCCGGCCGATGTCGTCGAGCACCGGGAGCAGTTCGCTCAGCACCTTGATGGCGGCCAGTTCGCCCGCCACGTTGCGGTCCCGCTCGACGCGCTTGCGGTAGTTCGCGTACTCGGCCTGGAGCCGCTGCAGGTCGGCCGTGCGCTCGCCGAGCTGGTTGCGCAGCTCGGCGGCCTCGGCCGCCCCGGGGGCCGGGGCCGCCGCCGAGGCGGCGGTCCCGGTTTCCGGCTTCGGCTCTGTCTCTTGGGCGTCGCCCGGGACGGCGCCGTGGTTCGAGCCGGTCCCTTCGGTCACGCAGCACCGCCCTTACGGTCCTCGTCGACGATCTCGGCGTCCACGACGTCGTCGTCGGCAGTGTTGCCCGCGGCGTCGCCGGTCGAACCGGCCGCACCCTCGGCGCCGGGCTGGGAGTTCGCGTACATCGCGGTGCCCAGCTTCTGGCTCGTGGTGCTGACCTTCTCCGCGGCGTCGCGGATCGCGGCCAGGTCCTCGCCCTTGAGGGCGTCCTTCAGCTCGGTGAGCGAGGTCTCCACCTCGGTCTTCACGTCGGCCGGGACCTTGTCGCTGTTGTCCTTGATGAACTTCTCGGTGGTGTACACCAGTTGCTCGGCCTGGTTGCGGGTCTCCGCGGCCTCGCGGCGCTGGTGGTCCTCCTCCGCGTGCGCCTCCGCCTCGCGCATCATCCGGTCGAT
>NZ_JBITHP010000064.1:0-16522 GCF_044458105.1 Embleya sp. NPDC050493 | reverse complement strand
GTTCGAAGCCCAGGGGAAGCCGGTCGAATTCCGGCGCTGTCCCGCAACCGTGGGTGGTGACCGACAGGTCGCCACGAGTCGGAATGCCTGGGTTCGTACGATTTTGAAGGCTCCAGCTGTCGTGGACTGCACGCTGAAGCCCGGATTCCGCCGCCGGCGCCCGTCGCGTCGGTCGGATGCCGGGACTCGTGAAGTCCCGGAAGGATCCACGATGTTCCGGTTCTCCGTCGCACCCGCCTGCGCCGTCGCGGTCTGCGGCGCGGTGCTCGTCGCCGTCGCCCCCGTCCTGTCGGCCTCGGCCGAGGCCGCGAACCCGTATGTCGAGGCCGCCGCCGCGGCGGCCGAGTGGCAGGCCGGGGAGTTGGTCGCCGGCGGCATCCCCGGCTTCGCGGGCCCCGACTGGGGCCTCACCATCGACACGATGATGGCGTTGGCCGCCACCCGCTCGCAGCCGACCGCGCTCGCCGCTGCTGCGGACGCGGTTGCGGCGAACGTGCGCAAGTACAACAGCGCCGAGGAGTGGGGCATGCCCGGTTCGCGGATCGCCGGCGCGACCGCGAAGGTGCTGTTCGCCGCCGTGGTCGCGGGCCGCGATCCGACCAGGTTCGGCGGCTTCGACATGCGCGCGGAGACGCTCGACCTGATCGCCGGGGCCGACGCCGGCGACGACGCGGGGCGGCTCCGGGACAAGCTCACCGGTAGTCCCGACTCCGGCAACACGTTCGGCCAATCGCTGGCCGTGCTGGGCCTGGCCCGCAGCGGCGGAGTGCCGCAGAGCGCGGTGGACTTCCTGATCAAGCAGCAGTGCCCGAACGGCGGATTCCGGTTGTACCCGGGCCAATTGGGCAGCACCGGCGCAACCTGCCAGGACACCCCCACGACCGTGCTCGACCCCGACTCGACCGGCATGGCGGTGCAGGCCCTGCTTGCCACCGCGACCGAGAGCAAGTCGGTCGGCGCCGCGGCTGCGGCCCGGAAGGGCGCGGATTGGCTCAAGTCCAAGCAACGTGAGGACGGTTCGTTCGGCGGATCCGGACCCACCGTGGCCTCGAACACCAACAGCACCGGTCTGGCCGGCCAGGCCCTGCACGCGGCCGGCTACCCGGCCGAGTCGGACAGGGCCGCCGCATGGGTGGCCAAGCACCAGATCACCAAGGACGACTCGGGCGCCGCCGATGGGGAGATCGGCACGATCGCCTACAACACGGAGGCCCTCACCTCGGCCCGGACCGAGGGCATTCCGGAGTTCCAGCGCGACCAGTGGCGGCGCGCGACGCCGCAGGCGCTGCTCGTACTCGCCGACGTCCCGCTCGGCGACCTGGGCAAGGTCCCGACCCGACCCACCGGTACGGCCACCACGTCGGCCACGGCCACGGCCACGGCTTCGGCGACCGCCACGCGTACGGCCTCGCCCACCACGTCCATCACCACCTCCGCGTCGAGTTCGGTCACGAACTCGCCGAGTCCCAGCACGTCGGTCGGCGGGACCGAACGCGCCTCGGCGAGTGCGACCGCCACGACGCCCGGCTCTGGGTCGGGCGGGAACACCGGCACCGGCACCGGATCCGGCGGCGGCCGATTGGCCCGGACCGGTGCGCAGGTCGGCGGCCTGATCCTGCTCGCGGTCGGCCTGGTCGGTACCGGCCTCGCGGTGCGCGCGGCCGCCCGCCGCAGGAACGGGGATCACGCGTGAGGATCACCGCGCACCGCGCCCGGATCGCCCGCCTGGTCGCCGCTTCGGCCATCCTGCTACTGCCCGCGACCGCGCAGCTCACCGTCGACGCACCGGCCGCACACGCGGTCGACACCGGCAGGGGCACGCCCGGATTCTGCCCGGACGGCAGCGGCGTGACCGTGATCGTCGACTTCCAGGAACTCGGTGGCACCACCATCGTGCGCTGCGCGCCGGGCGATCAGGCCACCGGGCTGGCCGCGCTCAAGAACGCCGGTATCCGGATCGCCGGCGTCGCACGTTGGGGCGAGGCGTTCGTCTGCCGAGTCGAGGGCAAGCCCAGCGCCAACGTCGAGCCGTGCATCGACACGCCGCCGGCCTCCGCCTACTGGTCGTACTGGCATGCCCCCAATGGTGGTTCGTGGACCTACAGCCAGTGGGGCGTGCTGAACCGCAAGCCCCCGGTCGGCAGTTTCGAGGGTTGGTCATTCTCCAAGAACAAGACCGAGACCTCCAACCCGCCGCCCCGGGTGGCCCCGGCCCGCCCCGCGCCCAAGCCCACTCCGAACGCGCCCGAGCCGGAGCGCCCCAGACCGGAACAGCCCAGGCCGGAGCAGCCCAGGCCGGAGCAGCCGAAGCCGGAACAGTCCGGGCCGGCCGGCAACCCGCCGGCCGCCGACGGCACCGGCACACCGGACACCGGCAGCCGGCCCGTCGACCCACTCGTCCCAGGCCCCGGCGTGGCGGGCAACCCGATGGAAACCGAACCACCGCCCGCCGCCCCGCCGATCGTCGATCCGTCGACGACCGCGGTCGGCACCCCACCGGAGACCGGCGCACCCGCCGCAGGCCAACCCTCCGGTACCACCCCGGCCGGGGCCACCTGGACCGGCGGCGAGGAACTCGCCCGGACCGGCGCGGACTCCGCCATGCCGATCACCACCCTGATCGGCATCGCCCTGCTGGCCGTGCTGTGCGCGGGTGCCGCGTTCACCGTCGTCCGACGTCGGCGCGCGACGAGCGCGGCCCGTTGACCGGGCCCCCGCGCCCGGGTCGGGCGACCGTGGCCGCGCGTTTCGCCGCGGCCCGACTGCCGCGCACCGTGCATCCCGGCGCGTGGTGGCTCTGGGCGCTCGGTCTGGCCACCGCGGCCAGTCGCACCACCAATCCGCTGCTGCTCGCGCTGCTTTCGGCCGTCGCCGGATACGTGGTCGCCAATCGACGCGGCGATGCCCCGTGGGCCCTCGCGTTTCGGATGTACCTGTTCCTGGGCCTGTTCATCGTCACGATGCGGGTGCTGTTCCGGATCCTGTTCGGCGCCGGCGCGGCGAGCGGCCACGTCCTTCTCGACCTGCCCGAACTTCCGCTCCCGGCCTGGGCGGCGGGCATCCATCTGTTCGGCCCGGTGGTTCTGGAGCACGTGCTCGGCGGGTGCTACGACGGCCTGCGCCTGGCCACCATGGTCGTCTGCGTGGGCGCGGCCAACGCGCTCGCCAGTCCCAAACGCATGCTGAAGGCGGTGCCGCCGGCGCTGTACGAGGTGGGCGCGGCCGTGGTGGTCGCGCTGTCGGTGGCACCGCAGTTGGTGGAGAGCGTGCAGCGGGTTCGCCGGGCCCGCCGGCTGCGCGGCGGATCCCAGCGGGGCATGCGGGCGCTGCGCTCGATCGCCATCCCGGTGCTCCAGGACGCGCTGGATCGTTCACTCGCGCTGGCCGCCGCGATGGACTCGCGCGGCTACGGCCGCAACCGGCACCTGCCGCGGTCGATCCGGCTGCTCACCGGCGCACTGACCCTGGTGGGTCTGATCGGCATGTGTGTGGGGGTGTACGCGCTGCTCGACGGCAGCACCCCGCGATATCTGGGCTCGACGATGTTGCCCGGCGGGATCGTGATCGCGGGTATCGGCTTCGTGCTGACCGGCCGGCGGATCGACCGCAGCGTCTACCTGCCGGACCGGTGGCGGACCGCCGAGTTCGCGGTGGCGGGCTGCGGCATCGGCACCGGCGCGCTGGTCTACCTCACCAGCCGGATCGACGCCGGCAACCTCTATTCGTCGCTGAGTCCATTGGCCTGGCCGACGTTGGCCCCGCTCCCGGTGCTCGCGCTGGTTGTCGGCGTGCTGCCCGCGTGGCTGGCCCCGGCGCCACCGGCCGACACACCCCGCTTCGGCACGAACGTGCCCGTACCCGCTCCACCAGTTCGGCCCGGCCCGGCGCTCCGCCCGGCGGCGACCGGCTCTGCCGGCAAGGAGAAGTCCGTCCGGTGATCAAGTTTCGCGATGTCACCATCACCTACTCCGACGCGCCCGCACCGGCCCTGCGCAACGTCGAACTGAGCATCCCGGAAGGTGAGTTGTGCCTGGTCGTCGGTCGTACCGGAGCGGGCAAGTCGACCCTGCTCGGCGCGATCAACGGCCTGGTCCCGCACTTCACCGGCGGCACCCTGCGCGGCAGCGTGCTCGTGGACGGCGTGGACACCCGTACCCGGCCCCCGCGCGAGTTCGCGCACCTGGTCGGCGTGGTCGGCCAGGACCCGCTCGCCGGCTTCGTCACCGATACCGTGGAAGAAGAACTCGCTTATGGAATGGAGCAGTTGGCCGTCTCGTCGGCGGTGATGCGCAAGCGCGTGGAGGAGACTCTCGATCTGCTCGGCATCGCCGAACTGCGGCACCGACCGCTGCGCACCCTCTCCGGCGGCCAGCAACAGCGGGTCGCGATCGGCTCGGTGCTGACCGCGCATCCGCGCGTCCTGGTACTGGACGAACCCACCTCGGCACTCGACCCGACCGCCGCCGAGGACGTGTTGGCCGCGATCACCCGGCTGGTGCACGACCTCGGGATCACCGCGATCGTCGCCGAGCATCGCATGGAACGCGTGGTGCAGTACGCCGACCGGCTGGTGCACCTGCCCGGCGACCGCACCGTCCGCGACGGCCCGCCCGCCGAAATCCTGGCCACGTGCGACATCGCGCCGCCGGTCGTCGAACTCGGCCGACTCGCGGGCTGGTCGCCGTTGCCGCTCTCGGTCCGCGACGCCCGCCGCCTGGCTCCGCCGCTGCGCGCGCTCCTGGCCGACCGTACGCCTCCCGCCGCGCGGACCGCCGTCGGAGTGGCCGAACCGCTGCTGAGCGCACGGCGCATGATCGTCCGCTACGGCGACGTGATCGCGGTGCGCGGCTTGGACCTGGACCTATTCCCCGGCCGGGTCACCGCGCTGATGGGCCGCAACGGATCCGGCAAGTCCTCGCTCCTGTGGGCCCTCCAGGGTTCCGGGCCGCGCCAGGGCGGCACCGTGGACGTAGCGGGCGAAGACCCGGGCAAGGCGGCGCCGCATCGCGCGCGCGGTTTGGTCGGTCTGGTCCCACAGAGCTCCGGCGACCTGCTGTACCTGGAGACGGTCGACGCGGAATGTGTCCAGGCGGACCGGGAATCCGGGGTCGAACCGGGTTCGTGTCGCAGTCTCCTGGATCGGATCGCGCCCGGCATCGACGGCGCACTGCATCCGCGCGACGTCTCCGAAGGGCAGCGGCTCGCGCTGGTGCTGGCGATCCAACTCGTCGCCGCACCAAGGGTAGTGCTGTTGGACGAGCCCACCCGGGGACTCGACTACCACGCCAAACGGCGGTTCGCCCGGGTCGTGCGCGAACTGGCGGACGCGGGCGCCACGGTGGTGCTGGCCACGCACGACGTCGAGTTTGTCGCGCAGGTCGCCGATCGGGTCGTGGTGATGGCCGAGGGCGACATCGTGGCCGACGGTCCGACCCCGGATGTGGTGGTGTCCTCACCCGCGTTCGCACCGCAGGTCGCCAAGATTGTGGCCCCGCTCCCGTGGCTGACCGTCGCCGACCTGGCGGCGGTCCTGGACCCCGATCCCGACCCGCTCCCGCCCCCCGATCCCGAAACCGGCCCCGGCCCGGTTCCAAACCCCGACCCGATCCCGGGGACCGGCCCGTACCCGGCCCCGATCCCCGCCCGCGACGAAGAGGCCACGACCCGATGAGCCCCCCGACCCCGGCCGTTCGCACCCGTGCGATCCGGATCACCCCGCGCACCGCGCTCGTGCTCACCATCGCCTCGATCGCCGGACTGGCGATGTTCCTGTGGCCGCTGTTCGCCTCGCCGTCGCCGGAATCCGCCGCGCACTCCGGAGACGCGCCGCTGATCTTCGCGGTCACCCTGCCGTTCGTGGTCGCGGTGGTACTCGCCGAAATGACCAGCGGCGGGCTGGACTCGAAGGCGCTGGCCATGCTCGGCGTCCTGTCCGCGATCAACGCCGCGCTGCGTCCACTGGGCGCCGGTACGGCCGGGATCGAGACGGTCTTCTTCATGCTCGTGCTCGCCGGGCGGGTGTTCGGCCCCGGTTTCGGCTTCGTGCTCGGCTGTACCTCGTTGTTCGCCTCGGCCCTGCTGACCGCCGGGGTCGGGCCGTGGCTGCCGTTCCAGATGCTTGCCTCGGCCTGGGTGGGCCTGGGCGCCGGGCTGCTGCCCGAGCGGGTGCGCGACCGTCGCGAGATCGTCATGCTGGCCTGCTACGGCGTCTTCTCCGCCTACGCCTTCGGCTTCCTGCTCAACATGTGGTTCTGGCCGTTCCTGACCGATGCACCGGGCATGGTCGGTCCGGCGTTCGTGCCCGGCGACGCCGTCGCGGACAACCTGCACCGGTTCTTCGTCTTCACCGTGCTCACCTCCACCTTCGGTTGGGACACCGGACGCGCGATCACCAACTGCGTCGCCATCGTGCTCGTGGGCCCGGCGGTCCTGGCCGCGCTGCGCCGAACCGCCCGCAAGGCGGCCTTCGAGGCACCGATCCGCTTCGAGCCCGCCGAGCCCGACGGCTCCCCGAAGCCGGCGACACCGGCACCGACACCGACACCGACACGGGCACCGATGGCAACGCCAACGCCAACGCCAACGGCTACGCCGAAGCAGCCCTAAGCCACGGACCCGCGCACGCTCAAGGCCCCACCGCGACCCGACTCCAAGCGCCGAACCGCCGGCACGCCGACCACCGCCCCCGCGCCGCCGCCCGCAGTCGAGGCACCCCCACCCGAGGCACCCCCACCCGTGCCGCCCGCACCCGAGCCCCCCACACCAGCCGTCGGCGCGATCCGCAGGCGCAGTACCGCGGCCTCGCGCGCATACCGCCGGACCGGGAACTCGTCGGTGTCGGCCACCGCACCCAGGATCCGTACCGCGGCGGCGGTCGCCCGGACCGCGGCCTCCACCGCGGCCGACTCGGCCACCGACGCCTGCCGCGTGTACGAGATGCCCGCGTCGCGGCGCCGGGCCGCGTCCAGGTAGATCGCCCGCGCCGAGTCGACCGCCCCCGCCGGCTCGACCAGAAGGTGCCGATCGGCCCCGGTCGCGAACGCGCCCGCGACGTCCAGTGCGGCCTGGGCCAGTCCGGTCGCGCATGCCGCGCCGCCCAATCGGCCCGCGTCCAACAGGTCGAACGCGATCCGCAGACCTCGACCCGGTGCCCCGATCAGCCGCTCGGGCTCCAGGTACACCCCGTCCCAATAGGCGGCGGTGGTCGGGATGGCGCGCAGCGCGGTGGCCTCCTCGGGTGCGCCGAAGTAGAGGTACTCGTCGGCGCCGGGGGCCAGGAAGCAGGAGACGTCCGGCCGGGCCGGACCGGTGCGGGCGAACACGGTGTGGAAGTGCGCCCGACCTCCGTGCGCGACGGCGACCTGGGTGCCCTGGAGCAGGTGGCCGCCGCGCGTGCGTTCGGCTCGGCAGGTGACCGCCGAGGGGTCGGCTCCGACATGCGGTTCGGATCGGCTGCCGCCCCCGGTCAGCGCACCGTCGAGCATGCCGGGCAGCCACTGCTCGCGCTGCGCGTCGGTGCCGTGCACCGCGGTCGGCAGGCAGGCCAGCGTGTGCATGTCCGCGGCGCATGCCACCGCCGCCCAGCGCGCGGCGAGCTCCTCCAGTACCTGGAGGTAGACCTCGTACGGCTGGCCGGCGCCCCCGTACTGCACCGGGTAGGGCAGTCCGGACAGGCCCGCCCGACCCAGCGCGGCGAACAAACCGGTGGGATAGCTCGCGTCGGCCTCGCACCCGGTGACCCGGGACGCGAGTTCCCGGTCCGCGAACGCCCGGGTCCGGGCGATCAGGTCGTGGGCTTCGTCGGTGGGGAGCAGACGATCGACGGGCACGGGCGCATCCCTGGGGTGGACGGGCGGGCCGGGAAGGAGGCCCGGGTCACCTGGTGCCGGGGCCGGGGAGGACCCCCGAACCGGCGGCGCGGACCCGGTGGACCGGGCCCGGGGGATACCAGGACACCTGCGCACGGTAGGTGCCCGGCCGGTGGCCCGGGATCGTCCGGCGCGACAAAGCCGAGCCGCGTTATTCGTCGCGGCCCACCTATGGCCTCGCGCGGGCCCCTGCCGGGTACGGATCCGGTGCCGAGACGTCGACGGGGCGGTCCCGCGAGCCGGTCGTGGCTTTGGTGCTCGCTGACGGAAAGTGTCGACAGCATTGGTCATTCGGACGAAGAAGCCGGTGTGCGCCGCGGCCTAGCGTCGATCACACACCGACCGGAAGGACGCGATATGAGCGCCGAGCTGCACACCCGTGCCGTCGTGGCGGACACGCACAACGATCTCCTGATGGCCGTGGTGGAACGACCACCAGGAAGGTGGGCGAGTTTCTTCCGAGAGCAGTGGCTGCCCCAACTGCGCGAGGGCGGGGTGGACATCCAGGTGTTGCCGGTCTTCGTGGACGACCAGTTCCGTCCGGAGGGAGCGCTGCGCCGGACGCTGCGGATGGTGGAGTGTGCGCACGCGATCGCCGAGGGCAACCCGGACGCGGTCCGGCTGTGCCTGACCGGTGACGACATCGACGCGGCGCTCGCCGAGGGCCTGATCGCGCTCGTGCTCGCGTTGGAGAGCGCGCCCGGGGTGGACGCCGACCTCGAACTGTTCCGCACGCTGTATCGGCTGGGCGTACGGGTCGCCTCGATCGCGCACTGGGGCCGGTCCGCCCTGGGCGACGGCAGCGGCGAGGACGCCACCGGCAGCCGGCTCACCCACGCCGGCGTCGAGGCACTGCGCGAGATGGAACGGCTCGGCATCCTGTTCGACATCTCCCACCTGGGGGCCGTCGGTGTCGCGCACGTGCTGGAGCAGGCCACGCGCCCGCTGATCGCCACCCACTCGGGCGCCCGGGCGCTGTGCGATCACCACCGGAACCTGACGGACGAGCAGATCCGGGGCGTGGCCGCCACCGGTGGCGTCGTGTGTGTCAACTTCGTGCCCGATTTCCTGTCCGCCGACCGGTCGAAGCAGACCATCGACGGGCTCGTCGACCACATCGAGCACATCATCTCCCTGGTGGGCATCGACCACGTCGGGATCGGCCCCGACTTCCTGCAAGAGGTGCTGGCGGACATCACTCCGCCGTGCTGTGAAGGTGTCGACTACACCGGCGTGGACGCCTCCGCCGAACTGCCCGGGCTGAACGGCCCGGCCGAACTGCCCGCGCTCACCGAGGTACTGGTGCGCCGCGGATTGGGTGAGAAGGAGATCATGGCGATCCTCGGCGGCAATGTACAGAGGCTGTTCCGTGCCGAGTTGGGCCTGGCCCGATGAGCGGCGCGACGGCCGGTTCCGCGACCGGCTCGAACGCGGCCGGCTCGAACGTGTTCGATACCGACGCGATGCTGGCCGACCTGGCCGAACTGGTGCGGTGCGAGTCGTTCTCCGCGGACCTGGCGGCGGTGGCGCGCAGCGCGGAAGTGGTCGCGGCCCAGGGTGCGCGCCACCTCGGCGTCGAACCGCGCCGGATCGTGCTGGACGGCGTGACCCACCTCCAGTGGACGTTCGGCACCCCGCGCGTCCTGCTGGTCGGGCATCACGACACGGTGTGGCCGATGGGCTCGTTGGCCACCCACCCGTGGTCCGTGGTGGACGGGATCGCCCGCGGACCGGGTGTCTTCGACATGAAGGCCGGCCTGGTCCAGATGTTCCACGCGCTCGCCTCGTTGGACTCGCTGGACGGAATCGGTGTGTTGATCACCGGGGACGAGGAGGTCGGCTCGACCACCTCGCGCGCCCTGATCGAGGACTCCGCGCGCGGCTGCGCGGCGACCTTCGTGCTGGAGGCGTCCGCCGACGGCGGGGCCCTGAAGACCGGTCGCAAGGGCGGCTCGCAATACGAGTTGGTCGTGCACGGCAAGGCCGCGCACGCGGGCCTGGAGCCGGAGAAGGGGATCAACGCCGCGATCGAGGCCGCCCACCTGGTGCTCGCGCTCGGCGCGCTGCCCGACCTGGCGGACGAGGGGGCGCTGGACGGTTGGCGCACCACCGTGACCCCCACGGTGGTCGAGGCCGGCGCGGTGTCCAACACCGTCCCCGACCGGGCGCGGGTGACCGTGGACGTACGGGTGCCCACGATCAAGGCCCAGGAGCGGGTGGACGAGTTGATCCGCGGCCTGACCGCGACCGTGCCCGGCGCCCGGGTCGAGGTGCTCGGCGGCGCCAACCGCCCGCCACTGGAGGAGTCCTCCTCCAGTGCGCTGTTCGCCCTCGCCGACCGGGTCGCGAGCGGAAGCGGCCTGCCGCCGCTGCGCGCCGCGGCGGTCGGCGGCGCCTCCGACGGGAACTTCACCGCCGGCATCGGCTGCCCGACCCTGGACGGGCTCGGCGCGGTCGGCGGCGGTGCACACGCCGACCACGAACACGTGATCGTGGCCGAGATGGCGCCGCGTACGCTCCTGCTCGCCGGCCTGATCGAGGCGGTCCGATGAGCGCCGTGGTCATCCGAGAACTGCACGAACTCGACGAGATCGAGGACGCGTTCCACCTGTTCTGCGAGATCTGGGGAGCGGGGCCGGGCAGCGCGCCGATGTCCGTCGAACAGATGCGCGCACTCTCGCACGCCGGGAACTACGTCGCCGGGGCCTACGTGGACGGGCGCATGATCGGTGCCACCGTCGGGTTCTTCGGCGCACCGATCGCCCGTACGCTGCACTCGCACGTCACCGGCGCCCGCCCCGGCCACGCGGCCGGCTTCGCGCTCAAGGTGCACCAGCGCAATTGGGCGCTGGCCCGCGGCGTCGCCCGGATCACCTGGACCTACGATCCGCTGATCCGGCGCAACGCCCACTTCAACGTGACCAAGCTGGCCGGTCGCCCGGACGGCTACCTGCCCAACTTCTACGGCTCGGTCGACGACGCGATCAACGGCGGCACCGACACCGACCGGACCCTGGTGGTCTGGGATCTGGCCGATCCCAAGGTGATCGCGGCGGTGAACTCCACGCCGATCCCGGTCGCCGTCCCGGCGGGCGCGGTGACCGCGCTGGCCGTCCGCGACGACCGGCCGCTGCTGGGCTGCACCGACGCCGAACACCTGCTCGTCGAACTGCCCGCGGACATCGAGACCCTGCGGCGCACCGACCCCGGGGTCGCCAAGGAGTGGCGGGTCGCCCTGCGCGAGGTGTTCGGCGGGCTGCTCGCCGACGGCGCCCGGGTGACCGGCTTCCAGGACAAGACCCGCTACGTCCTCACCCGCGCGAGCACCGGGTGAACACCGACCGACCATCGATCAGGAGCCGAGACACCATGAAGATCACCGGAATCGAACTGCGCCGGATCGCGATGCCGTTGCGCGCGCCGTTCCGCACCTCCTTCGGCGTCGAGACCGCACGCGACATCCTGCTGCTCCGCGTGGTCACGCCGGAGGCGGAAGGCTGGGGCGAGTGCGTCGCGATGTCCGACCCGCTGTACAACTCGGAGTACGTGGACGGCGCGGTCGACGTGCTCAAGCGTTTCCTGATCCCGGCGCTGCCCGAACAGGTGGACGCGCTGACCGTCAAGCGTGCGCTGAAGCCGTTCAAGGGCCACAAGATGGCGAAGGCGGCGTTGGAGACGGGCGTGCTGGACGCCCAACTGCGGACCGCCGGACAGTCGTTCGGGTCGTTCCTGGGCGCCTCCCGGGACCGGGTCCCGTGCGGGGTGTCCGTGGGCATCATGGACTCGATCCCGGAACTGCTGGACCTGGTGGGCGAGTTCGTCGACGAGGGCTATGTGCGGATCAAGCTGAAGATCGAGCCGAACTGGGACGTGGCGCCGGTGCGCGCGGTGCGTGAACGGTTCGGCGACGACCTGCTGCTGCAGGTGGACGCGAACGCCGCGTACACGCTGGCCGACGCGCGGCAGCTGGCGAAGCTGGACGCGTTCGACCTGCTGCTGATCGAGCAGCCGCTGGCGGACGACGACCTGGTCCAGCACGCCCAGCTGGCCAAGCAGATGAAGACCCCGATCTGCCTGGACGAGTCCATCGAGTCGGTCGAGGACGCCGCGGCGGCGATCACCCTGGGCTCCGCGTCGATCATCAACATCAAGCCCGGTCGGGTCGGCGGCTACCTGGAGGCCAAGGCGATCCACGACCTGTGCGTGGCACACGGCGTGCCGGTGTGGTGCGGCGGCATGTTGGAGACCGGCCTCGGTCGGGCCGCCAACGTGGCCCTGGCCGCGCTGCCCGGCTTCATCCTCCCGGGCGACACGTCCGCGTCGCGCCGCTACTACGCCACCGACATCACCACGCCGTTCGAACTCGCCGACGGCCACCTCGACGTGCCCACCGGGCCCGGCCTGGGCATCGACCCGATCGTGGACATCCTGGACTCGGTGACCACGTCCAGCGAGTGGATCAAGTTCTGAGCATCCCGATCCCGCTCGGGACCTCGCGCGGCCGGATTCCATTCCCGGTCGCGCGCGGGATTCCGCTCCGGACGGCGCGCTGAATCACGCGTTTCGCTCCGAATCACGTTCCGAGCAACCGACGGCGCCCGGTCGATCAGCCGATCGACCGGGCGCCATCGGCCCGTGGAACGGACGCGGGCATCCGCATCATGAGACGCGTTGGACGGGGCGTGGCGGGTGTGCGAGTTTCGACATCATGCGACGTCGGATGATTATTACCGGCAGCGTGCCGACACCGGGCTGACCAGGACGACCATTCCCTGCGGCCCACCGTCCGCACGCAGACCTCTCGCGCTTCGCGAGGGGTCTTTCCGTTTTTCGGACCTCTTTCCGACATCCGAACCGCACGAGCCACCCGATCCCACTCCACCCACTTCGACAGGAGCCCGATCCATGGTTGACGACGGCACCCAGGTCCTCGAAGCCCCCCGGTCCGCGCATGTCGCCACGACGCCGGGCGATCCGGCCCCCACCGCCGGACCCGGCGGCGAGGGGATCGCCGCCGAGAGCGCCCGCCTGGTGGCCCGGATGCGGCACGGCCGCGGCGTGCTCGCCCGGGTCGCCAGCACGTTGAACAACCACGGCGTGCGCCGACTCAGCTATGTCTCCACCGAGTTCGGGGCGGCCACCGTCGAGGTGACCGTGTGCGCCCGGGACGCGGCCCGGGTCGAGGCGCGGCTGCGCCGGATGGTGGAGACGCTGGAGGTCACCCGGGTGGTTGGCAGAGATTGACATGGATCGACCGTGATCTCCATACTCCTTCCGTAGTCACTCGACTACACACGGAGAAATCGTGGAGAACTCGTGCTCTACGGAAGCGCCTTGCGGGACGACCTCGTCCGCGCGGGGACCACACCCCTCGTCGGCATCCACGACATGTATTCCGCGTCCCTCGCGGCACGGCACTTCGACGGCTTCTTCGTCTCCGGCTTCGGCTTCGCCGCCTCCCACTACGGGCTGCCCGACATCGGCTTCATCGCCTGGCCCGACATGGTGGCGTTCGTGGAGCGCCTGCGGCTCGCCTTCCCTCGGCACCACCTCCTGGTCGACATCGACGACGGATACGGCGACCCGGAGGTGGCCTGCCACGTGGTGCAACGGCTGGCCCGGGCCGGGGCGTCCGGGGTGATCCTGGAGGACCAGATGCGGCCCCGGCGCTGCGGCCACGCCGACGGCAAACTGGTGCTTCCGCTGAGCGAATACCTGGACAAGCTGGCGCAGGTGCTGGACAGCCGCGGCGATCTGGTCGTGGTCGCCCGCACCGACGCCACCGAACCGGACGACATCCTGCGCCGGGCGAAGGCACTTGCCAAGACCGACGCGGACCTGGTCCTGGTGGACGGTGTGCGCAGTGTCGAGTGGATCCGCAGGATCCGGACCGCGGTCGGCGACAAGCCGCTGCTGTTCAATCAGATCGCGGGCGGCAAGTCGCCGCGGCTGAGCCTGACCGAACTGGCGGAGCTCGGCGTGGACGCGGCGATCTACAGCACACCGTGCCTGTTCGCCGCGCACACCGCCATCGACGCCGCACTGACCGAACTGATCCGCGCCGACGGCCGATTGCCGGCGACGGACGGCCCGGACGCGGTCGGCGTCCGGACCGCGACCGCATTGCTGGAGAAGAACATCAGCCGCCGACACGGCCCCTGACCACAACCGACGGTCCCCGACCGCCGGTGGGCGAACCTACGGGTGCCCGCCGCGAGGATCATCGTGCGGCGCGGTGAAGCGAGCGGGTCCGACGCCCGTCAGGTCTTCGGTGCGACGCGGTGCAGTTGTCTGCGGTTGTAGTAGGTGGTCATCGCGAAGCCGAAGGCGAGACCGGCCACGATGCCGAAGGCGATGCCGATCCAGGCCCGGGTCAATCCGGCGTCGGCGCGTGCGTCGAAGTACAGGATGGCCCGCACACCGCCGCTGAGTTGGCGCATCGGCTCGAACACGGACAACACCCGGTAGAAGTGCGGCAGCGCCTCGAGCGGAATGGTCGCGCCCGAGGACGGCAGGGCCAGCACGATGAAGACGAACATGCCGACCAACTGACCGATCCCGCCGAAGGCCGCGTTGATCGCCTGGACACCGAACCCCACCGCGGTGATCGCGCAGACCGAGAAGACCCACAGGAGCGGGAGATGGGTCGCATCCATGTCCAGGATGCCGATCGTGGCGACCATGATCAGGGTTGCGGTCGGCATCGACAACACGGCGGACATCGTGCACTTGACCACGAGTTGATGGGTGCGGGTGATGTGCACGAGCGGCCGTTCGGTACGCAGCGGGCCGATCTCGCCGGCCACGTAACCGAGCGCGACGTCCACCCCGTTGCCGATGATGTTGCCGCCGAGGAAGCCGGCCAGCACCAGGAGCAGCGTGTAGTAGAAGGCGGTCAGTCCCAGTCCGCTGTGTGGGCCGATCGGGTGGCCGACCTCGACGGCGACCGCGATCGGGTCGGCGAGCAGCAGCCGGGTCGCCGCGACGGGCTGCCCCGGCCCGGTCGGCGGTGCGGCGGTGAGCGCCGTGCCCAACTGCAACGAGGCCGCGTGCACGGCCTGTTGGGCGATGCCGGTGGCCAGCGACGAGGCCAGGCTGCCCACCCCGGGGTTGCTCAGCACGGTGATCGTGGGGCGGGTCGGCGCGGCCGGCGCGGGGGCGCTCAGCGCGGCCACCGACGTGGTGAAGCCCGCCGGTACCACGATGGCCCCGTACAGCTTGCCCGAGGCCAGTTGCCGGTGGGCCGTGGCCTCGTCCAGGATTCGCCAGGACACCGCGTCGTCCGGATCGGGCGCGGCGGCGATGCCCTCGGTGATCCGCGCGCCCAGGTTCCGCGGCGTGCCCGCCGGTGCGCCCCGGTCGGCGTCGACCAGGCCGATCGGCAGGCGGTGCAGGTCGGCGCGCGGGTTGAGGATGCCGCCCATGTAGAGCATGGACAACAGGAAGGCCAGCAGCCCGACGATGATCGAGGGCATCACCCAGACCCGCGGGTTGCGCAGCACCTGCCACGCACCTACCCATGGGGCGGACTGGTTCGAGGCCATCACTCTCCAGACGGGCCGAGGGGCGGATCGGCCACCCGCGCAGGCACGGCGGCGGGCGGACCGCCGTGGGCGAGATGGTCGCCCCCTCGACGCCGGACCAAACCCCGGTTGCGCGGGACGAGCGAAGGCCCGACGCCCGCCTGGGGCCCGACGGATCCACCCGGGACGCGGGCCGGCGGCGGGCGACCCGGTCCGCGACGGCGAGGAGCCTCGCTCCCGGCGTGGGGCGCCGGGAGCGAGGCCGTCATCGGTCGCGCGTGATCAGGAGATGCTCACGTCGTCCACGAGGAACGTGGTGGTCAGTGAGGAGTCCTCGGCACCCGCGAAGGTGAGGGTGACCGTCTGGCCCGCATAGGCGCTCAGGTTCACCGTGCGCTGTACGTAGGCGCCGGTGGCGCCGACGTTGGAGTACGTGGCAAGCGTGGTCGAGCCGATCTTGATCTTGAGCGTGTCGTAGACCGTGTTGCCGGTCTCCTGGGTGGTGGTCTTGATCCACACGCGCAGGCTCGGCGAACCGGCCGGGATCGTGATGTTGGACTGGCTCACGGTCTCGGTGGCGGTGGAGCCGTACCCCATCATCCATGCGTACCAGGAGCCGCCGTGCGCGGAACCCGGGTTGCTGTTGGTGATGTCGTTGGCGCTTTGCGTCCAGTTGGCGGTGCCCTGTTCGAAGTCACCGTTGCGGATCGCGTTGCCCGGCGGCGCGTTGCCGACGGTCAACGTGTACTGGGCGCTGTGGGTGGCGGAGGGGCCGGTGCCGGTCACGGTGATCACGTAGGTGCCGTTCGCGGCGTTCGCGGCGGCGGTCGCGGTCAGTGTCGCGGAGGCACCGGACTGGACCGAACTCGGGGTCAGGGTCACCGAGACGTCGGCGGGCTGACCGGTGGCGGTCAGTGCGACGGTCTGCGCCGAGCCCGAGGTGACGGTCGTACCGACCGTGGCCGAGACCGAGGCACCCGCGAGCACGGAACCCGAGGTCGGGTTGACGCTGATCGAGAAGTCGGGGCCCGGGTTCCCGGTGCAGGTGGGGTCGCCCGACTGTGCGGGTACGCTGACGGCGTCCCAGGCGGCCTTGGTCTTGTTGAACAGGGCGCAGGTGGGGTCGAGGGT
>NZ_JBITHP010000063.1:0-17690 GCF_044458105.1 Embleya sp. NPDC050493 | reverse complement strand
TGCAACGCACCCAACGCAACCCCACCATCCGCCTCACGCTTGAAGTAGATGTTGAAGAACGCCAGAAAACGATGCCACGCCACACCCATGCTCGGCTTGAGGCCGATGGTGATCGCCCACGTCATCGAGATGACGATCTTGATCGTCGCGACGAGGTAGATCAGGTTCTCCAGCGTGCCGTCGGAGAGCCCTCCGAACGCGGACACCAGGGGGTAGCTCACCCAGTAGCCCGGCTCGTACGCGTCGACTCCGGCGAGCGCCCCCTCCAGGCCGCGGAGCAGCATGATGCACACACCCACCGAGCCGACCACGAACTCGACGAAGTAGGCCTGGCCGAACCGGGATCCGGCGAACCGGCTCTTGCGCCCGGCCCGCCGCGGGTGGCTGAGCTGTCGGATCGTGATCAGCACGAGGATGCCGACGATGGTCATCAGGCCCATGAACTCGGTGAAGACCTCGAACACGTCCCAGTGTCCGAGACCCCACAGGGCGAACTCGGGCGAGAAGAGTTGTCCGTACGCGTTGACCAGGGTCAGGATCAGCGCGCCGAAGCCGACCATGACGAACCAGTGGGCGGCGCCGACGATGCCCCAGCGGAGCATCCGGGTGTGCCCGACCGTCTCGGTGAGCATCGTGCGCAAACGGGTGCCGGCCGCGCTGGTCCGGCCGCGCACGGGCTGCCCGAGCTTGACGAACGAGTGGATGTAGGCGGCGGTGCGCCCGAGTAGGGCGAACCCGATCACGCTGATCAGCAGCGAGATCACGATCCCTGCGAGCTGCATGGGCGTTCGACTCCTCCGGTGGGACGTCCCTTCCGGGGCGTGTATCGGCCGACCGGGCAAGGTCCCTTGAGTACCTTACCCATTGGTAACTTGATCACTGCGTCGATGATATCCGTCCGCCGAACGCCGTCGACCTCCCGGGTTTTGCCCGTTCCGTCGCGACGCCGGACGACCGTGTCCTGCTCGTGCGTTCCGCGCCGACCCGACCGGCTCGCCAGTTGTGTGACGCACCGTCAGATCAGTCAGGATGCATGCTGCCATGCCACGGCTGCGGAATCCGCAACAGGTCCCGGCATCGTGATCACACCGATTCCGACACCACCGTCCGGCGGCGCCTCGAAAACCGTCGGCGCGCCTCGACGGGAGACGAATCGAAGCCCTTCGCGATCAGCCGGACGGCCAGCGCCACTTCCCACCCGAAGACCGGGACGGCTGCGATCGACCCCACCACGGAGACCTGTTCGTAGAGCCCGAACAACACGGCCGTCGCCGAGGCGCAGATCAGCGGCCCGCCGATCAGCCCGCACACGGCGATCGTTCGCGGCACGAGTCGGAAGGCGTACATCAGGGCCGCCAGTACCACGGTGTTCGCGCCCAGGATGAAGTTGGGGCCGAACAGGAACGTGCAGTCGTGGATCGCCAGCAGGGACTTGGCGACCATTACGGCCGCCTCGGCATCGCCGGCACCCGCCCGATCCCGGCGCAGCGTCACGATCGACACCGTGGCGACGATCCCGACGACGATGACCGCGGCTTCGAGCAGCCGAAGGCAGACGTAGCCCAGAGCGACTCCCTCGTGCCGCTTCCTGAGGACCGGGTACAGCGTGACCGCACTGCCGATGATCGCGATCACGAGCACGATCTCGCACAGCGCCCCCGCCAAAACTCGACCGTCGGCGCCCGACCCGAGGACGTAGCGCGAGTCGGTCAGGACGGGGCGATACAGCAGCACCCCCGCGATCGCGGCCACCTCGGTGACGAGGAAGAGCGCACCGGCGATCATCGCGGTCCCTCTGGTCGGCTTCATCCGGACTCCATTCCAGGACGGATCGACCCACGGACGGACCCGCCGGGTCGAGGTGTACGGCGTACACCTCGCGTTCAAGGTAGGCGTACGCCGTACACTCGTCAAGCGCGAACACCGGTCGGCGAAGGGGTGCAGGGAGATGGTCGAGACGGCTCGGCAGTCGGAGACCACCCGCCGGGTGCCGTTGAGCCGGGATCGGGTGTTGCGGGCCGGGGTGGCGCTCGCCGACGAGGTCGGGATCGAGTCGCTCAGCATGCGCCGGCTCGCCCAGCAGCTGGGCGTGGTGCCGATGGCGCTCTACAAGCACGTGGCCAACAAGGACGAGCTGCTGGACGGCATGGTGGACGTCGTCGTGGGCGAGGTCGAGCCGCCCGTCCCCGGCTCGGACTGGAGGAGCGCGGTCCGCCGGCGGATCCTCTCCGCGCGCGAGACGCTGCTACGGCATCGCTGGGCGTACCGGGTGATCGAGTCGCGCAACAGTCCGACCCCGGTCCTGCTCGCCTACATGGACTCGATGATCGGGATGTTCCGGGCCGGCGGCTTCTCCGTGGACCTCACCCATCATGTGATGCATGCCCTCGGCAGCCGCATGCTGGGTTTCACCCAGGAGCTGTTCGACGACTCGCCGGCCCCCGGATCGGCACCGGCGGCCCTGCCGCCGGAGGTCGCGGAACGGTATCCGCACATCGCGGAGCTGGCGACGACCCGGGCCCACGACCCGGCGTCGACCGTCGGGGCGGGGTGCGACGACCGTTTCGAATTCGAGTTCGCGCTGGACCTGCTCCTGGACGGATTCGACCGCCTGCACCGGCAGGGGTGGACGTCCGGCGGGCACTGAGCCTGCGGCGGCCCGCCCGCGCCCGGCCTGTCGGCAGGCTCTGGGCACAGGCACAGGCACACGCCCCGGCCCGACCACGAGCCGACCCCCGGGCCCGGGGCTCCTGCCGGCAGGCACCCGGGAAACCGCACGCCGGCCCGTGCGTCGACGCGCGGGTCAGGCGGTGCCGCGTGCGGCGAGCCATTCCGGGGCCAGCACGGACCAGATCTCGGTGTCCTGCCGCACTCCTCGGTAGGGGTGGTTCTGCCGCTGGACGCCGTCGCGGGTCATGCCGAGGCGCTTGGCCACGTTGATGCTCGGGGTGTTCTTCGAGGACACCAGCCACTCCACCCGGTGGATCCCGCGCTCTCGGATCGCCCAGTCGATGATCACCGTTGCCGCACGGGTGACCAACCCCCGGCCGGCGGCGGCCGGTTCGAGCCAGCAGCCCGCCTCGCAGTTGCCCGCAGGCGCGTCGAAGACCCGGAAGAGCACCCCGCCGACCAGGAGCCCGTCCAGCCAGATGCCGTACAACCGGCCGGCGTCGGCGGCGGTCTTGTCGGCGTAGGACTGGAGCCAGTTCCGTGCGGAGTCGAGGTCGGCCGTGACGTCGGAGAGCCCGATGTGGCGACCGACGAACTCCCGCCCGCGGTCCATGTGGGCGAGGAACTCCTCGGCCCGCCAGGGCTCCAGCGGCCGCAACTCGGCTCCGTCGCCCAGGGATGTCGCGAACATTCTCGTCCTTCCGCCATGGCCGTGCAGATCCGTCTGTCGATCAACCGTTCGGATCCTAGTGTCGCGCCCGACCCTGGCGATCAAAGCCGATCGGAAAAGTGAGCAGCCCGCCCCGGACGCGGGCGCGAGTGGGCCCGGCCCGCGGGCGTTCGTGCTGCTCGCGGGGGTGTGGTCGTCGTCTGGTCGGCGCCGTGACGACCCCTGCGGCGGCGTGCGAAAAGCGAGTATCGCGCGCAGTGAGTAATTGCTCATAATTGGGCCGTGACCTGGGCCTCGGGTCGACGGCCGGGCCGGATTCGGCCGGCCCCGGGCCGATGCGGGCGCACACCGATGCGCGCCGATGCGCCCGACCCGCCCGCCGCGGTGCGATCCCCGACGAAGCTGCGACAGCGAGGAGCAGAGATGTTGCCGAAGGTGCAACTGCCGGAAACGCGGCGGATGATCTCCCTGACGGTGCGGGAGAACACGCGCCTCAGCCCCAACTTCGTGCGTCTGACGCTCGGCGGATCCGAACTGGAGCATCTGCACGACCCGGGGTTCGACAAGGGCGTACGACTGTTCTTCCCGCGCGAGGGTCAGGACGAGCTGCGCATGCCGAAGCTCTCCAACAATGCGTGGATGGCCGAGGTGATGCTGCTGCCCAAGGCGCGTCGACCCTGGGTGCGCAACTACACGATTCGCGCGTTCCGTCCCGAACTGCACGAGATCGACATCGAGTTCGCGCTGCACGGCGACGCCGGACCCGCGTCGGCATGGGCGGCCCGGGCCCGACCGGGCGACCCGGCCGGCATCTGGGATCTGGGCAGGATGTACCTGCCGCCCGGTCATGCCGACTGGCACCTGCTGGTCGGCGAGGAGAGCGCGCTGCCGGCCATCCTGTCCATCCTGGAACACGCCCCCGCGTCCCTGGTCGCGGAGGTCTTCCTGGAGGTGCCCGAGGTCGCGGACATCCGCGAGCGGGTCGAGGCCCCGGCGGGCGTGCGGGTGCACTGGCTGGCCCGGAACGGCGCCGGTTCCGTGCCCGGTCGACTCGCCCTGGGCGCCGTCGAGTCGGCGACCCTGCCCACGGGCCCGTTCTACACGTGGGCCGCCGGCGAGCACGGCCTCCCGACCGGTCTGCGCCGACACCTGGTGAACGAGCGCAAGGTCCCCAAGTCGGACATCGCCTTCTTCGGCTACTGGCGCCACGGCCGCTCCAGCCCCGGCTGAACGCACCCGCACGCGGTCCGGGTGCCCGCCCGCATCCGCACCGGGCGCCCTCCCGCCGGGCGCCGAGATCGTGCCCCTGCCGGTCTCAGCCGAAGTCGACCCCTTGGGCGAGCGGGAGTTCGTCGGAGTAGTTGACCGAGTTGGTCGCCCGGCGCATGTACGCCCGCCACGCGTCGGATCCGGACTCCCGGCCGCCGCCGGTCTCCTTCTCGCCGCCGAACGCGCCACCGATCTCGGCGCCGGAGGTGCCGATGTTGACGTTGGCGATCCCGCAATCGGAGCCGTCCGCGGCCAGGAACCGTTCCGCCTCGCGCTGGTCCCGGGTGAAGATGCCGGACGAAAGCCCGTGCGGCACATCGTTGTTCAGGGCGATCGCCTGATCGAACGTGCGGTAGGTGAGCACGTAGAGGATGGGCGCGAAGGTCTCCTCCCGCACGATCTCGGTCTGCCCGGGCATCCGCACGATCGCAGGACGCACGTACACCGCGTCGGGCGCCTGCGCTCCGAGCACCCGCTCGCCGCCGACCACCACGTCGCCGCCGTCGGCCCGCGCCCGCTCCAGGGCCCCGGCCATCGCCTCCCCCGACGCGGCGGTGATCAGCGGCCCGACCAGGGTGGTGTCCGCGAACGGATCGCCGATCACCAGCTCCGCGTACGCCCGGGTCAGCCGCGCGACGAGCACGTCCGCGACGTCCTCGTGCACGATCACCCGGCGCAGCGTGGTGCAGCGCTGTCCGGCGGTGCCGGCCGCGGCGAAGACGATGCCGCGCACCGCGAGGTCCAGGTCGGCCGACGGCGCGACGATCACCGCGTTGTTGCCGCCGAGTTCGAGCAGGCAGCGACCGAACCGGGCGGCCACCCGAGGGCCGATCTCGCGGCCCATCCGCACCGACCCGGTCGCGCTCACCAACGCGACCCGCGGATCCTCGACCAGCACCTCGCCGACCGCACGATGCCCCGGCACCAGGCGATGCAGGTCGGCCGGCGCGCCGACGTCGGCGACGGCCCGGTCGAGCAGCGCGGCGCAGGCCAGCGAGGTGAGCGGGGTCAGTTCGGACGGCTTCCACACCACGGCGTCACCGCAGACCAGGGCGATCGCGGTGTTCCACGACCACACCGCCGCCGGGAAGTTGAAGGCGGAGACGACGCCGACCACGCCCAACGGGTGCCACGACTCGGACAGCCGGTGCCCGGGTCGCTCCGAGGGCATGGTGCGCCCGTAGAGCTGCCGGGAGAGCCCGACGGCGAAGTCGCAGACGTCGATCATCTCCTGCACCTCGCCGCGCGCCTCGGTCCGGATCTTGCCCGCCTCCAGGGTGATCAGTTCGGCCAGGTCCTCGTGGTGTTCCCCGAGCAGTTCGCCCAGGCGTTTGACCAACGCCCCGCGTACCGGCCCCGGCGTCGTGCGCCAGACGCCGAACGCACGATGCGCGGCGCCGACCGCCTCGGTGACCTGCTCCGGCGTGGCGGAGGCGAGCCGGCGCAGGATGCCGCCGGTGATCGGGGTGCGCACGGTCAGGTCGCCGGCGTCGGGGCCGGGCACGGCGCCACAGCGATGCAGACACGCCTCCGCCCGGGCGCGCAGCCGGTCGGTGTCGGGAAGAGTGGTGGTGGAGTCGGGCATCGGGGCTCCTGGCCGGGACGGGGACGGGTGCGAGGTCACGTTCGGCGTTCGGCGTGCGTCCTGCGGGATCGGGACGGCGGGCGCTCGGCTCCGGTGACGACGAGCGGCCGGGGGCGAAGGCGGGTACGGCGGGGGTGGCAACGGGCGCGGGGGGCGTGGTGGTTCGCGCGGCGCCCGCCGGTCACGCCGGCGCGGCGGGCGCGAGGCCGAGGGCGGCGCGGGCCTCGGCCAGGGACGCCTGCTGTTGTGCCCCGTACAGGTCGACCGGGTCGTGCACGGGTCGCCCGATGACCTCGGCCAGCCACTGCCGGTCGTAGTGTGCGCCGGAGCGGGCGGTGTCCCGAGTGCCGGCATCGGTGAGATTGGATTGGAAGATGCCGGCGGCGGAGCGTGGCAGGAAGTCCTCGTACACGATCGGCTCGGCGTCGATCCAGCCCTGGTCGAGGAGACCGGCCAGGTTTGCCGGGGGTTGTCGATCGGCGGGTCGCCGGTCGACCGCGACCGCCCGGTAGGTGAAGAACGCCTGCCCGTTCAACGCCAGTTCCCGTTCGGTGCGGGGGAAGCGCGCGGTCCACACCTCGCGGGCGATGCCGGCGCGGTCCGTCGGCGCGGCCCCCTCGCAGCGGCGATCGGTCTCGGCCATGAGGTCGTCGTACAGGGCTCGGCCGCTCGCGGTCAGGGCGATGCCCCGGGCCTCGACCTCGCCGAACCGCACCCGCAGCGGGGCGGTCCCGGTGCCGCCGTCGGCATCGCGGAAGCGCCGCTGCTCCTCCAGGGCCCGGAACGAGGTCTGGCGCAGCAGTACGTCGGGACCGTCCCAGCGGGGCGGACCCTGGATCTCGTCGATCATGGTGATCCCGCGCCGTCCCATCTCCCGGTAGAGCCGGTCGATGTCCAGCACCCGGGGGGTGAGGTGGTTGATGTGCGTACCGCTCACCCCGCCGATGTCGGCGGCCACCGCGGACACCCGGGCCAGTTCCTCGTACCAGGCCCGGTCGATCGGCGTGGTGGACAGCCGGAAGGCGTCGACGGCGAGCGTCAGGAAACGTTCGGCCGACTCCGGGTCGAGCCCGGCCTCGCGCTCGGCCCGTTCGGCCAGCTCGGACAACTCGGCGGGGAAGAGCTCGCGTGCGGCCAGGAAGTCCTCCAGCCGGGCCTGGAGGTCCGGATCGAAGTATCGGCGATCGGCCGTGGTCAGCAAGGAGGTGAAGACCCGGAAGGGGTTGCGGGCCAGTTCGGCCGGTTCGATCGGGCGAAAGGCCGTGGACACCACGGGAACCGAGCTGCGACTGGCCTCGCGCAGGTCGTAGAAGCCGACCGGATGCATCCCCATCGCGCCGAAGATCGCCGCGACCCGACGCAACTCCCGGGCCGTGCCGACCCGGATCGCCCCGTGTCGTTCCGCCGCGACCCGTTCGATGCCGCCCAACCGACCGGCGGCGCCGTCGATGCGCGACACGTCCTCGTTGATCTCCGCGACCGCGGCCAGGAGTGTGGTGTAGGCCGGGACTTCGGATCCGTACATGTCCGACAGGCGGCGGGCGAAGGCGGCTCGCAATTGCCAGGCCGGCACGGTACCCATGGGTCCTCCTCGCTCGGGTCGGCACCGAGGTCGCCGCCTCGGTCCCGGGATCACGCAACCCTCGGGTCGTACCCACGCACCCGGTGTACGTACTCCCACCTTCCTCGCGACACCGCCGCGCCCGTCCACGCCACGCCCCGCGGCCCGGTCACGGTGCCCCCGGCCGGGCGAGGCAACCGGCGGCGGCGGGCGGGCGCCCCGTCGGGCCGGTGCCCGCCCGCGGAATCGGGGCCGGAACAATGTCCGCCATGGAACCGAAGATCGAATTGGTCCGACCGACCGACGCCGACGACCGGCTGCGCGCGGAGATCCACCGGATCTTTCACGATGTCGCGCGCCTCGGTGGCGCGATCGGCTACCTGTCCCCGCCGGGCAAGCCCACCACCGACGCCTGGCTGGAGGACGCGCTCGCCGCCGTCCGGATCGGCGATGCCACGCTCGTCGTCGCCCTGGTCGACGGCGACGTCGCCGCGACCGGCCTGTGGCGGCGCCGGCCGGAACCGGTCTTCGCGCACACCGCCGACGTGGAGAAGGTGATGGCCCACCCGACCAGCCGCGGCCTGGGGCTGGGCCGCCTGCTGATGACGGCCCTGATCGACAGCGCCCGCCGAGCCGGCATCGAGACCCTCACCCTGGGTGTGCGGGGCAACAACCACGGCGCCATCGAGCTCTACGAGGAGTTCGGCTTCACCGTGTGGGGCCGCCTGCCCAACGTCATCGAGGTCGACAACGAGCGCTTCGACGACATCCGGATGGCCCTCGCCCTGGGCCACGGCCCCGACGTCGTGCTGCGCGGATCCACACCCGGCGGCCCCGGCTCCTCACCCCGCCGCCCGCTCCCGCGCTGACCGTCGCCGGCTCGCTCGCCCCGCCCGCGGACCGGGCCGACGCGGAGCGGGCGACGCGGAGCGAGCGACACAAAGCGGCCCGACACAAAGCGGCCCGACACAAAGCGGCTCGACACAGAGCGGCCCGAGGCGGACCGGCTCGGACCGCCGCCGCGCCGGGGTGCCCGGCGAAACGGCCGTCGTGCCCGCCGAATCGTTCACGGAGCCTGAACGATGGGGATCGATCGCGGACGAACGGGCGGGTCACGGTCCGTCGCCGACGTCGGCCGGGCCGGTCAGTGCTCGACGGTGACCACGATCTTGCCGACCTGGGCGCCGGCCTCCAGGTAGCGGTGCGCGTCGACGATCCGCTCCAGCTCGAAGGTGCGGTCCACGGTCGGCTCGAAGGCTCCGCTGCGCAGGCCGGAGACGACGAACGCCTCGGCCCGGCGCAGCCGTTCCGGGTCGGTGGTGGTCTCCAGGGCGGTGTAGGTGCGCATGTTCAGCGCGGGCATGCCGAGGTCGAATCCCGGATAGGGGGTCACCTCGCCGCTGAGCGCGCCGTAGATCAGGAGCGTGCCGCCGGGGGCGACCACCCTGGCCAGGTCCACCACGCCGGAGCCGGCGACGGCGTCGAAGACGAATTCGGCGCCGCGGCCTCCGGTGAAGGCGCGCACCCGCTCGACGATGTCCTCCTCCTCGGTGACGATCACCTCGGCGGCGCCGGCCTTGCGCAGTTGCTCCACCTTGGCCCGCGTGCGGGTGGTGGCGATCGGGACCGCGCCGACCCGGTGCGCCGTGCGGATCGCGGCCAGGCCCACACTGCTGGACGCGGCGGTCAGGACGACCGTGTCCCCGGCGCGCATCCCGCCGACCTCGACCAGGGCACCGTAGGCGGTCAGGTACGGCATCCACACCGCGGCGCCGGCGACCGCGTCCAGCGATTCGGGGCGGTGCAGCACGGCCGACGCGGGCACGATCGCACGTTCGGCGTAGACGCCGTAGTCGTTCATCGAGAAGGCGGGCACCACGCTGATCGGTCGGCCGACCTCGAATCCGGTGACCTGCGCGCCGACGGCCTCGACCACGCCCGCGGCCTCGACGCCGAGCCGGGCGGGGAACTTTTCCACGTCCTGGATGTAGTTGCCGCTGCGGAACAGCGCCTCGGCCCGGTTGATGCCGATCGCGTCCACCCGGATCGCCAGTTCGCCGGGCCCCGGCGCACCGAGTTCGACGTCCTCCACGCGCAGCACGTCCGGCCCGCCGAGTTCGTGGAAGCGCACTGTCCTGACCATCACGCATCATTCCTTCCGGGCACTGGTGACACGGGACCGCGTCGACGTGCCTCACTCAAGCGGAAGGTACGACAGCTGTCAAACTTTGATGGCCATCGCACTTGATGGACGCCGTAGTAGCATGCAGGCGGGAGGTATGGACATCGATGGCGACAACGCAGCGCGGCGGAGAACGCGTCCCGCCCCACCCGGACGTGCGGACGATCGGCCTGCAACAGGTCCTCGAGGCCCTCGTCGACCCGGTGCGCCGACGGATCGTCAGCGAGCTCTACGCCGCCCCGGAGCCGGTCAGTTGCGGCACGATCGAGCTGCCGGTGAGCAAGTCCACCGCCACCCACCACTTCCACGTCCTGCGCGAGGCCGGCCTCATCCGCCAGTTCTACGTGGGCACGTCGCGGATGAACGCGCTGCGCCGCGACGAGTTCGACGAATCCTTCCCGGGTCTGCTGTCCGCGCTGATGGCGAGTTCCGACCGCGCATGACGCGACGTCGGGGGTGTTGCCGCGGGGACGCTCGGCTGCCGTATGCCGTCCCGTTGCGGCGGTTCTGCTCCACCAGCTCCAGCCGGACGACCATGTCCGCGAGATACGACGAGAGTTCGTGCACCGTGCGCTCCTCCACGCCGTCCCCGATGGCGCGGAGGCAGTGCACCAGATTCGTCGCCCGGTCCACGAACAGGCCACCGGAGCGCACCGACGACGGCGCGCTCGCGTCGGCCGTGTCGATGCCGTCCAGCAGCGCCGCGAAGCCCTCCGGCCCCGGCAACCGGTAGTCCATCGAGAAATGGCCGCTGCGGGTCGGCACCAGGCCGTCCGAGGTCCAGCCCGCGACGTTCAGCGTCTCGCGCGTTCCCCGGAAGGAGGGTGCCGGCGGCCAGAAGTGCCGACCGCGACGCGCGAACAGTCCCGAGCGCGAACGATCGGTGTAGGTCTGCATCGGGATCCGCGACGCCTCCAGCCGCCGGCGCAGCGGCTCGACCAGCGCCAGGAGCGCCGGCTCGGCGACGGCCCGGGCATGCGCCCGACCGTCCTGTGCGAGCCGTCCTCGCGCCTGCTCGGCCCGGAGTGCGTCCGCCTCCCGCTCCGCGGCGGCCCGATACGCATCGTCGAATGAGGGAGCCAAGACGTCCACCCCGCGCAGGTGAATCACAACGGCAACCGGGGCGAGCACCCCGACGACCGGAGCCCGGCGTTCCGGGCAGCACCGCCATCATGCAGGAACCGGGCACGCATCCGGGTGACTTCCCCGACGGAGCAGGGCGCCCGCGGACCTCGCCCCCGGTGCGCCGGATCGGGGCTTCCGCGACCGGACAGGCGAAAGGGGGCCCGACGAAGGTCGGAGCCCCCTGTCACCGCGTGCTCAGCGGACCAGTTCACCCGAGCCCGGCGGGCGGTGCTCCGGAACCAGCGCCTCGAAGCGTTCCGGGCGGCCCGGCGCGGCGATGCCCCACGGGCTGGGCTGTTCCGGGATCCGGCCGAGGTACGTGGCCGCGCAGCCCACGGTCAGCAGGCCGGCGGTCACGATGATCAGGGCATGCGGGTCGAGCCAGTCCGGAGACCCGTCGGCGGCCGGCCGGGACACCAGATAGGTCGCGATCGTCGCGCAGCCCGCGCCGAAGGACATCGCCCGCGCGGTGCGGACCGCCTGTACGACCACCACGCCGGCCAGGAACAGGCACACCACGCTCAGCACCATCAACCAGGTCGCCGCATACGGGGGTTGGCGGATGCTGGAGGGGATCAGACCGGCCAGGGCCAGGCCCGCGACGGCCAGTCCGATTCCCCCGCGCGCGCCCACTCCCGCGCAGGTGCCCGCGGGGGTCGGGGGGAGCGTTTGCCCGAACGCCCGATCGGCTCCCGGACACACGCGTCCGGGCCGGCGACCCGTCCCGACGCCCGCCGTCGACGTGCCCGCCCGTCGCGGCGACCGGCCCCGGCGGCCCGTGGGCCGCGCAGCAGCGGGCGGGTTACGCCAGCAGGTCCTCGTGGTTGTGCACCACCAGCCAGCCGTGGTCGAAGCGGCGGGCCACCGCCGTGTTGCGGATGTGTTCGGAGGCCGGTGTCGAGCCGTCGGCGGCCGGCGCGAAGTCCACGCGCAGCGTGTAGCGGGCGAGGGCGGTGTCGTCCCAGACGTCGATCACCTCGTCGCTCGCGTGGATCCCGGTGACCACGGGCGCGTCCGGGCCCACCGGTCGGGCGGCGCGGATCCGGTCCAGGTCGGCCCGGCCGAACAGGAGTTCCGGTGCGGCCGAGTCCCAGATCGTGGCCTCGGGGTGGATGCGGCTGTCGATGCGTTCCCGATCGCCGGCCGTGAAGCCGGCGTAGATGTCGAGCAGGGCGCTCCAGACGGCGGCCCGGTCCTCGGCCGACCCGGCGGGTCGGTGGGTGTTGCGCGCGGCGGCGTCGGTCATGGCACGAAGGTCCTTACGTCGTGGGTGGATCGGGTCGCGGACGTGGCGCTTCCCGGGCGGGGCCGGCGAGGCGCATCCGCCGGGAGGCGTCCGCGACGGGTCAGGCGGCCAGGTCCTCGCGGACGATCCGACCGCCCTGCATGACGAACGACAACCGGGCCAGAGCCGAGATGTCGTGCAGCGGGTCGCCGTCGACGGCGACCAGGTCGGCGGTGAAGCCGGGCGCGACCTGTCCCAGCCGGTCCTCGGCCTGCACCAGTCGCGCCGCGGTGGTGGACACCGACTGGAGCACGCGCAGGTTGTCCAGACCGCCGCGGGCCATCAGGAACATCTCGTACACCGCCGCCGGCACGCCCTCGACCAGGTCGGCGGGCGGGATGTCGGTGCCGTTGACCAGTTGCACACCGGCCGCGACCGCACGCCGGAAGCTCTCCTGGTGCGGTTCGATCGCGTTCTGCGCGTTGGCGATCGAGGCTTCCTCGAAGCGGTTCTCCCGCATCCAGTCGAGCGAGTTGGTCACGCACAGCGTGGGGGTGACGAAGGCACGCCGGTCGGCGAGCAGGCGCGCGGTGTCGTCGTCGAGTGCATACGCGTGTTCGAAGGAGCGCACGCCCTGGGCCAGCGCGGCGCGGATCGCCCCGGACTCGCCGGAGTGGGCGACCACGTACGCGTCGTGTTCGTGGGCGGCCTTGACCGTGGCGGCGATCTCCTCGTCGGTCATCTCCGCGTGCTCGAAGTCCTCGCCCTCGCGGGCCAGGCCGGAGTTGATGAAGATCTTCAGGTGGTCGGCGCCGGCGGCCAGTTCGCCCAGCGCGGCGCGGTAGAAGCCGTCCGGGCCGCTCGCGTAGGAGCAGTCCGCGCCCTCGCCGTGCCCGTGCGGTGTGGACAGCGCGCGGCCGGCGCCGAAGATCCGCGGGGCCTGGATCCAGCCGCGCTTTTGCGCATCACGCAACACCAGGTCGATCTGGTTCTGTTCGTGCACGCAGCGCAGCGTGGTGATGCCGGCCCGCAGCGCGTCGTGCGCGCGCTGGGCGGCGCGGAACGCGGTCAGGCCCGGCGATTCGTCCTCGCGCGTGTCGGAGAACGGGAAGACCACCGACAGGTGCGAGTGGCACGAGATCAGCCCGGGCAGCAGGTGCCGGCCGCCCAGGTCGTGCGCGTTCGCGTGGGGCGGCAGCGCGGCACGCACCTCGGCGATGGTCGATCCCTCGACCCGCACGCTGCGATCGCGCAGCACCTCGCCCGTGACGACGTCGACGACGTGACAGTTGGTCAGCCACATGAGTGCGGTCACCCTGCTTTCGTGAGGGTCGGCGCGAGGACGGTGCACGCGGCGCGCCGGCGCGGAAGGAACTCGACCAGTGCCGGTTCGCCGACCGCGCAGGCGTCGACGGCGATCGGGCACCGGGGGTGGAACCGGCAGCCGGCCGGCGGGAAGGCCGGGTCGGGCACGTCGCCGGGCAGGTCCACGGGCAACTCGCCGCTGCCGTCCGCGCGCGGCACGGCCGCGATCAGGGCCTTGCTGTACGGGTGCCGCGGCTCGGCCCAGACCTGGTCGGTGGGGCCGCTCTCCACGACGGTGCCCAGGTACATCACCGCGACCGTGTCGGCGATCTGCCGCACGATGGACAGATCGTGCGAGATGAACAGCAGGCCCACGTTGCGCTCGCGGGCCAGTTCGAGCAGCAGGTTGGCCACCGAGGCCTGCGCGGACGCGTCCAGCGCGGCGATCGGCTCGTCGGCGACGATGCACGTGGGTTCCGCGGCGAGCACTCGGGCGATGGCGATGCGCTGGCGCTGGCCGCCGGAGAACTCGTGCGGGAAGCGGTCGGCGAACTCGACCGGCAGACCGACCCGGTCGAGCAGTTCGCGGGCCACGCCGCGGCCGCGGTCGCGGGTGCCGCCGGCCAGGACCACGGCGTCGGAGATCTGTTCGCCGACCCGGCGGCGCGGGTTCAGCGACGCGTACGGGTCCTGGAAGACCATCTGCAGGCCGCGTTGCCGCGTCGGTCGCGACCGCAGCCCCAGCGGGGTGACCGGGTGTCCGTCGAACTCGACGACGCCGGCGGAGGGCCTCAGCAGCCCGACCGCGGCCTTGCCCAGGGTCGACTTGCCGCAGCCGGATTCGCCGACCAGGCCGACCACCTGGCCCGGCTTCACCCGCAGGTCCACACCGGCCACGGCGCGCACGGCGGGTCGCCCCGGCGAGCGGTAGGACACGCTCACATCGCGCAGGGTCAGCCCGGTGTCCTTGGAGGTGACGGTGACGGTGGACGTGACGGAGGAGACGGTCATGGGGTACCCACCTTCGAGGCGGCGACGGCGAGCGGATCGATCGGGCAGGCCCCGGCGTGGGTCGGCGTCAGCGCCAGCAGCCGCGGGCGCTCCTCCCGGCAACCGTCGACCGCGTACGGGCAGCGCGGATGGAACGCGCAACCCGTGGGCGCCTGGCCCAGCTTGGGCGGGGCGCCGACGATCGGTACGAGCGCCGCGGTGCCGCCGTCGGGGTGCGGCAGCGCGTCGAGCAGGCCGCGGGTGTAGGGGTGGCGGGGTTCGCGCAGCACGTCCGCGCGCGGCCCGCTCTCCACGATCCGGCCCGCGTACATCACCGAAACCCGGTCGGCCAGCGCGGACATCACGCCCAGGTCGTGCGTGATGATCAGCACCGACAGGCCGTTCTCCCGGCGCAGCCGGTCCAGCAGGCGCAGGATGCCGGCCTGCACGGTGACGTCCAGCGCGGTGGTGGGCTCGTCGGCGAGCAGCAGCGCCGGATCGCAGGCCAGCGCGATGGCGATGGCGATGCGCTGGCGCATGCCGCCGGAGAACTGGTGCGGGTAGCGGCGCAGGGCCCGCTCGGGGTCGGGGATGCGTACCGTCGCGAGCAGTTCCACCGCGCGGGCGTTGGCCGCGCGCTTGTCCAACTTCTTGTGGTGGCGCAGGTGTTCGGTGAGTTGTTTGCCGATGCTCAGCATCGGGTGCAGCGAGGTCATCGGATCCTGGAAGACCATCGCGACGCGGTTGCCGCGCAGGTCGCGGACCTCACGCGGGGTCATCGTCAGCACGTCCTGGCCCTCGACGAGCATGCGCCCGCTCGCGCTGCCGCCCTGGGGCAGCAGCCCGAGCAGGGCGAGGGCGGTCATCGTCTTGCCGGAGCCGCTCTCGCCGGCGAGGCCGACGATCTCGCCGCGGCCCACGGTCAGGTCGACGCCGTCGATGGCGCGCAGTCGTTCGCCGTCGGGTCCGGGCAGTTCGACGACGAGGTCGCGGATCGCCAGCAGCGGCTCGTCGTCGACCGCCGGCGGGGTCGGGGTGTCGTTCATGTCCGTCACTTTCGGATCGCCCGTGCCGTACGCGGGTCGAGCGCGTCACGCAGGGTGTCGCCCAGGAAGTTGAAGGCGAGCACCGAGAGCAGGATGGCCGCGCCGGGGAAGACCGCGACCCACCACGCGTCGAAGTTCGCCGAGCCCGCGTTGACCATCGCGCCCCACTCGGCGGCGGGCGGCTGCGCGCCCAGGCCCAGGAAGGACAGTCCGGACAGCAGCAGTACGGCGTTGCCCAGGTCGAGCGCGGCGAGCACGGCGACCGGGCCGGCCAGGTTGGGCCGCAGGTCCACGGCCAGTACGCGCCACCCGGAGGCGCCGAGCAGCCGGTCGGCCTGGACGAAGTCGGACTGACGCAGGGTCAGCACCAGTCCGCGGACCACGCGGGCGTAGGTGGGCCAGCTGACGATCACCACCGCGAGCACGGCGTTGGTCAGGTTGGGGCCCAGTGCCGCGACCACGGCCATGGCCAGGATGATCGCCGGGAAGGCGAGCACCAGGTCGGCGCAGCGCATCACGATCATGTCGATCCAGCCGCCGAAGTAGCCGGCGACCGCGCCGAGCACGGTGCCGATGACCATGGCGAGCACGACCAGGAGCAGGGCGAGCGGGAGCGAGATGCGGGTGCCGTGGATGACCCGGGAGAGGATGTCACGGCCGAGTTGGTCGGTGCCGAACCAGTGTTCGCCGGACGGCGACTGGTACTTGGGCCATTTCTGGGCGAGCGGGTCCTCGGGCGAGATCAGCGATGCGAAGATCGCCGCGATCAGGAAGACGCCGATGATGACCAGTCCGGTGATGGCCAGGGGGCTGCGCCACGGCGACTTGCCCGGGCGGCGCTTGCGCCGCGGGGCGGGGTCGTCCGTGCCGGTGCGGTCGGCTCCGAGCCGATCGCCGAGGAAGAGGCGCGTGGCGTTCACGAGAGGCGAATCCTCGGGTCGATGACCCCGTAGAGCAGGTCCACGAGGAGGTTGATCACGACGTACACGACCGCGACGAACAGGCAGACGCCCATGATGGACGGCAGGTCCAGGTTCAGTGCGCTCTTGTACGCGTACTGGCCCAGGCCCGGCCAGGAAAGCACGTTCTCGACCAGGACGGTGCCGGCGAGCATGCCACCGAAGGTGAGCCCGGCGACGGTCAGGATCGAGGTGAGTGCCGGGCGCAGCACGTGCCGGCGGATCACGGTGAACTCGGGCAGGCCCTTGGCCCGGGCGGCACGGACGTAGTCGTTGCCGAGGGCTTCCAGGACCGCGGCGCGGGTGAATCGGGTGAGCACGCCGATGTTGAACGCGGCCAGCACGCACGCGGGCAGCACCAGTCGGGAGAAGGCCTCGCCGAAGGTGCCGAGGTCGCCGGTGAGCAGCGAGTCGAGCGTGTACAGGCCGGTGATGTCCTCGGGTGGGATGGCGCCGGGCGACAGTCGCCCGCCCGCCTGGATCCAGCCGAGTTTGAAGGAGAAGAGGTAGAAGGAGACCTGGGCGAGCCAGAACACCGGCATGGACACGCCGGCGAGGCTGACGATGCGGATGATCCGGTCCGGCCAGCGGTTGCGGGTCACCGCGGCGACGATGCCCAGTCCGACGCCGATCACCAGCGCCAACACGATGGCCACCAGGGCGAGTTCGAGGCTGGCGGGCACCCGGTCGGCCAGGTCGTCCCACACGGGTCGGTGGGTCTGCTGAGAGGTGCCCATGTCGCCGTGCAGGAGGTTGTCCAGGTAGGTGCCGTACTGGGAGGGCAGGGACTCGTTGAGCCCGTTCTTCTCCTTGAACGCGGCGACGGCGGCCGGGTCGTTCTGGGCGCGGTCGCCGAGGTTGGCGGCGACCGGGTCGCCGGGCACGGCGTGGGTGAGCACGAAGGCCAGGATCGTGATGCCCAGGCACAGCAGCAGGCCGACGGACAGGCGCACCAGCACGAAGCGGGCGAAGGGATGGGAGCCGCGCGCGGCCCGGGGGCCGGCGGGCGCCCCCGTGGGGGGGGGGGGCCGCCGGGGGGGGGCGCGGTCGACCCGGGGGGGCGGCCCGGTTTTGGACAACCATTTTCCCGATAGGGGTGTGTT
>NZ_JBITHP010000062.1:0-18001 GCF_044458105.1 Embleya sp. NPDC050493 | reverse complement strand
TGGGCCGCTTCATCAGCGTCGACCCGATCATGGACCTGACCGACGCGCAACAGATGCACGGCTACACCTACAGCAACAACAACCCGCTGACGTTCTCGGACCCCTCCGGTATGCAGTACTGCGGCAACGTCATGGCGTGCGACCCGGATCCGACCTACTGCGGCAACGTCATGGCTTGCCCAGGTGACGGCGAACAAACGACCACATCGCCGACCGCGCCCGGTGGCACCGCTCACTGCGACAACTACTGCATGGCCCCGCCCAAGAAGCCCGCCTCGCACACGGGACAGGGGAAGGGCAACCAGAACCCCTTGTCGAAGGCCTGGGGTTGGACCAAGAAGAAGACCTCCCAGGCGGTTCACTACACCCAGGACAACTGGAAGAAGGTCGCCCCCATCGTGGTCGGCGGCCTCGCCGAATGGGGCTGCATGGCAGCAGCCACAAGCGCGGGCGCAGCCACCGCCGGCGCGTCCGCGGTGGGCGGGGCCATGCTGTGCGGAGCACTCGGCAACTCCATCTACAGCGCTCTCGACGACCAACTCAACCACGGCGACCGCAGCTCCACCGAATCCTTGGTCAAGATCGCCCAGGACGCGGGCGTGGGTGCCTTGACGGGGGGTGCGGCGCAAGGCGTCATCAACAAGTTCGCGCGCGTCTGCCACAGCTTTGTCCCCGGCACCGGCATCCTCATGGCCGACGGCACTACCAAGGCCATCCAGGACGTGCAGCCGGGCGATGTCGTCCTGGCCACGGACCCCGAAACCGGCGAGTCCAAGCCCCGCACCGTCCTGGCCTCCATCACCACCGAGGACGACAAGGAATTCGCCGACATCACCGTCGAAACCGACGACGGTGACGCCTCCATCATCGCCACCACCAACCACCCTTTCTGGATCCCCGACCTGAAGCAATGGATCGACGCTGGTGACCTGAAGCAGGGGCAGTGGCTCCAGGCCTCAACCGGCGTGTGGGTCCAGGTCGGATCCATTCGGCACTTCCGCGTACAGCAACGCACCCACGACCTCACCACCGATGAGGACCACACATATCATGTGCTGGCGGGCACCACGCCAGTCCTTGTTCACAACTGTGGCGGTCTCATGCCGGGTCATTCCGAGCTGTGCACTTGCAACGGAATCGGTGACGACATCATCCTTAAGGATGTCCCCAAGGCTTACAGTGAAGCCGATGAGGGTGCCGAAAATGTCGTGCGTCGGGACGTTCACGGAGTATTGGCGGCCGGTGACGACGGGATGACCGAATCTGATATTCAGCACCTCGTTACCAGTGCAGATCAAGTCTTTTGGCAGGGAAGTGGAAGCAATCTTGCGCGCGTGTATCTTCGAAGGGCCTCCGATGGCACGTACGATGCTGCCGTTCGCAGATTTGCTGACGGTGGTCCGATCACCAGCTTTCGAAATCTGACAGAATCTTCCCTGCAGGGGCGGTTGAAAAATGGAAGATGGTACGATCCGAATGGATGAGGCGAGTTCTGACCCGACCTGCTGTTTCTGTTTCGATGTGATTCGAAGCGTCGAGGATCCTTTGGCAATGCGCATTAAAGTCGGATTTCTTGTCGGGGAAATCAGGCAAGATCTATATGCGCACTCTGATTGCTTTCGAGCCCGGATGCACAAGAACATCGATTTCTGGTGGGAGTACTGATAGTGCAATGTGAGTGTGTGGTGTGAGTGTGTGGTGTGGTGTGGTGTCGGCGGGGTTGCCGGCAGCGGTTCCGGGTTCGGTTTTCCCTTGTTGAGCTGGGCTTTGTTCGGCTGATTGCGGGTTGGCTGTCACGGGGTGACCGAACCGCTGTCGTGGCTTGCCCAAGAGCGCTGGCACATGCGTGGTGTGGCTGTCGTGGGGATGCGCATTCCTGTGTCGGCCGGCTCGAGGGCGGGGTGTGCTTGCGGGTATGAGCGTGAAGTCGTTTCCGCCGCCGGTGGTTTCGGTCCCGGGTACCTCCCGCACGCCGCCGCCGTCCGCCGTTGCCGCGCAAGCATCGTCCGCCACATCCGTTTCACAAGGCCGTGCTCTGACACGCCGGTTGGTGGTGTCCCGTCTTCTCGCGTTGGACGCGACCGGGTCTTTGGAGACGGTGCACGTGCGGATCGCCGCGGCCGCGGCCTCGGTGGCGCCGCGCACGGTGTGGTGTTGGTTGGCGATCGCCCGCGAGTCGGGCGGAACCCGCCCGGTGGCTCTCCTTCACGCTCACGGACGCGTTGTGGTCGCGTCTGTCGGACCTGGGCCCGAACGTGAAGGCCCTGCACCTGTGGATGCGGGAACACCCGGACCAGGCCCCGCCTTCGCCGGCCACGAACACCCTGCCCTCCTGACGACGCTCTACCGCGCCGTGCAGCAAGAGCAACGCGCGGGTCGTGTCCTGGAGATCTCCCGGCCCGCGCACGCCCGCCGGGACCCGGACCGCTACGACCGCGCCTTGGCCGAACTCGCCCTCCCGGGCACGGTCGACGAGAGCGGCCGGATCACCCTGCCGCCCCCTGCCGAGCAAGCCCCGGCCGCGGCCGCAGCCGTGACCGGCCCCGCCGCGACCCGGCCGCCGTCGCCGTTCGCCAATGGCGCGCGGGGCCTTGGCGGTCGCGCCGGGCGGTACGAGGACGTACGCCACCGACACGCCCTCCGCCCTCCCGCCGCGTCGGGCGGCCTCCGCGAGGTGGCAGGCGCGTCCGACGTGGAGCAGGGCGGTGGTCTTCCCGGCCGCGGCGGGGCCGGTGACGATCAGGGACGGCCGGGCGGTGGTGTGTTGCCGGCGGCCCCGGGCCCGGGAGCATCGGCGTGCGTATGTTCGCCGCGAGGGTGTCGATGGCCGGGGTACGGATGGTCACGAACGCGGAGTGGTGGGCCAGGCGTTCTTCCCGGCCGCGGGGCGGGGCATCGGGTTCGGGTGGCACGGGTGGTGCTGCGGCGACAAAGTCCTGCCAACCCTGCCAGGTGGTCATCGGCCGGGACTGTTCTGTCGTCTGCGCACCGACGCCTCTCGCGTCGTCGCCCGATTGCGCACCGGGGGTCACCATTTCAGGGCCTCCTCGTGTGCGTCGTAGAGCCCGTACCCGGTGTACGGCGGGGCGGGGGAGTCGAGTTCGGTTTCGCAGGGGTCCGGCAGCGGTGACTCGTCGAGGCCGTCGTCGAGTTCGTCGAGGCTGTCCTCGCCCGTCCCGGGGACCACGTCGCCGAGGTCCCGCTCCCGCCCTTCTCGCGCGGAGCGGGCCGGTGGGGGAATCCGGGTGGGTGTGCCGCGGGCGAGGAGGCGTTGCTCGGTGCGGGTGGCCCGTCCGGCGCGGGCTCGGCGCATGAGCTGGTCGAAGGCTTCCGCGAGGTTCGCCTCGTGGACGTCGGCGTCGGTATGGGGGGTGACCGTGGCACGCACGTATTGCCAGGTACGTTCGTCGAACGGGTGGTGGGCGTGGTCGCGGTGGATCCACGGCACCTCGGCGAACTCCCCGTCGGGCAGCCGGATCCACACCTGGCGGCCGTCGTGAGGATTGTGGTGCACCTCCCACCTGCCCTGCCGCGCGGTCACTCCCGAGGACCGTCCCCGACACGCCTCCAGGACCGGATGGTCGTACGTGCGGTGGTCGATGCGGATCCCGCGTTCTCCGACCGCCTGCCACCGCACCGGCAGCAGCTCGAGGTAGTCCTTGCCGGTCAGTGGCACCGGCACGTACCCGCAGGTCGCGACCAGGGCGGCCCACATCCGGTTCGGCGTCAACGCGACCCTCGGCATCACCGGATGCCGCAGCCCTTCGTGGGGGCGGTGGTGCCAGTGCACGAGCCACTCGTCGAGCAGGTCCTGCAACTGGGCGACGCTGAAGCACGCCTCACGCTCGGTGTCTTTGCCGCGTCGGCCGGCGTCGGAGCCGGTGTATCCGGGAAGGTGTCGGCAGAACAGGGAGTTGATCGATCCGAAGGTGCGCTCCACGATGCCCTTGGCCGTCGGCGCGAACGGCGGGGCCGACTGGACACTGATTCCCAACGTCTCACAGGCCGCGGTGAACGCTCCCGACACGAAGACCTTCCCCCGGTCCACGACGATCGTCTCCGGAACCGCGACCGGGCGCGCGGCAGCGCTCTCGAGGCGCTCGCCGGCGACATCAGCCGATCGCGCGAGAGCAGCCGGGTATGCGCGAAGCACAGCGCGTCGGGCCACCCGGGCCGGGCCTGGCGCGGCACCGCCATCTCCGCCAACAACAAAGCGGCGTCCACGGCCCGGGTCCCGCCCGGACACAACACCGCCGCCAGGATCGATCGGGTGGCGACGTCGACGGCGATGGTGAGTTCGGGCCGCCCCACCGTGCCGTCCTCGAACAGAGCCAGGACATCGAGACGGGTCGTGTCGATCTGCACCTGCTCCCCGGGTCGAAGTGCCACCGTCGGGGTCAACCCACGCCCGTCCCGGGTGATCGGGGATTGCGGACGGGATGGCCCGGATGGTCGGCGGGCCGGGCGAGTTCACGGACGAGTCGGTAGAAGGTGGCCTGCGACGGTATCGCCACCGCATCACCGTGCCGGTCCTCGAGGACCCGCGCGACCGACGGCATCAGCGCTTTGACGGTGCCTTTGGAACGCCCTCGCCGCCCGCGGAGAACGTCTTCGATCGCGGCGACGACCCGCTCGTCGGTCCGTCCCACCCCGCCGGCGGCACGCGTGGTGCGGTGGTCGACCAGACCCCACAATCCCTGCCGCCGATACCGGCCGCGCATACGCTGCACCGTCGTCCACGACACCCGCCCGAAACCCAACGCCGTCAACTCCCGGGCCTTGGCCCATTCCCGCTCGGCCGGCGTGAACCGGGCCGGGTCGTACTCCTGCCGCACCACCCCACCGCCGTCGGGCCCGCCGGCACGACCGCACTCCACTTCACGGATGTGCCGCTGCCACGCCAATGCCCTCTCCTGCGCCGCGGCCGGGGCGGTCTCGAACAACCCCCATTGCGGCAGTGTCCGCGGTTGCCCGCCCCCCGATACGGCGAACCCGGGATCGGCGAACAGACACCCGGCGAGTACCACCTCGTCCTCCCCGTCCTCTCCGGCCAGATGGATTCGCGTTCCGGCCAAGCCGACGACCTGGCACCACCCACCGCGAAAACACACCTGCGCGCCGACCGAGGCCATCAGCCCCGGGCGACCCTGGCTGCGCGGATGTCGATACCCGGCCGGCCAGCGCAGGTTCGCCGCCGACACCGGATCCGGCGGCTCCAACCGCCGGTAGACCCAGCCGACCCGCGTACACGCCTCGGCCATCACCGCCGCGGCCTGCAGGGCCCGTTCACCGCCCGCGTCGGTGCGACCGGGGCAGTCGGTCGGCAGCGCGGAACCGTCCGCGTACCGCACGAAGAGCTGTGCCACCCACGAGCGTGCACGCCCGTCCACCGCGTCGCGCCACCACAGCCGCACCGGCCGCCCCGCCAAACCCACCACCCGCGGATCACGGTCCAACACCATCAACCGATCGCGCATCGCGTTCGACCCCGCCGACACGTGCCGCCCCGTGGTCGACGACCACCACAGCCCCGGCCCCACCGCCTCTCCCGATCACGGTCGGGGGTTCCCGGGTTCCCGGGTTCTCGGGCGATGGCGGCGAGAGCGTTGCGTCGGGGGCGAACCGCCGGTGTACGGATGCGTGAGGTTCGCAAGCTTGCGTGAAGCCGCCTCCGGGATGCCGGGTGGCGCCCTCGGCCGAAACCCGCAAGCACCAAATGATAGGAGCCAGGTATCATTACCTCATGCTGTATGCGACTCCCCACCTCGAGCCCGTCGACCAACAGGTCCTGGAACAGGTCGACACCATGCGTGATCAGCTGCGCCACGCCGTCCAGCAGGCCCCCATGAAATGGACCCTCGACCTGCGCAAGGCCCTGACGGCCAGCGCCATCGCGGCGTCGAACACGATCGAGGGCTACCGGGTCGACGCCAAGGACGTCGCGGACCTGATGGACGGGGAACGCGACGTCGAGGCCAGTGACGAGAACAAGGCGGAGACGCTGGCCTACCAGCAGGCCATGACGTACATCCAGTCGCTGCACGACGTCGCCGACTTCCGCTACGGCAAGGAACTGCTGAACGCGCTCCACTGGATGTTGCAGGGGCATCATCATCCGCTGAAGACGGCGGGGCAGTGGCGAAAGACCGCCATCCGGATCACGGCCCCCGGCGACGAACTGGCGACGGACTACGAGGGGCCGGATCAGGAACTGGTCCCCGGCCTGATGGGCGAACTCGTCGACTGGCTGAACGAGGGCGACCTTGACGACCACGTCCTCATCCGGGCCGCGATGGCGCACCTCAACCTGGTGAAGATCCATCCGTGGTCGGACGGCAACGGGCGGATGTCCCGCTCCCTGCAGACCCTGCTGATCGCCCGCGGCGGCGTCCTGGCCCCCGAATTCTCCTCGATCGAGGAGTGGCTGGGAATGCCGGGCAACACCTGGGACTACTACAAGGTGCTCCGCGAGGTCGGCGGCCCCGTCTGGTCGCCCGAGCGCGACACCCTGCCGTGGATCAAGTTCAACCTCCTCGCCTACCACCAGCAGGCCCAGCGAGTACAGCACCGTGTCCGCCGCTCCAACGAATGCTGGATGCAGCTCATGGAGGCCGCCGAAGCCGACGGCATCACCGAACGCCAGGTCACAGCCCTCCACGAAGTCGCCATGGTCGGCCGAGTGCGGCGCTCCCGCTACGAACGGGCCGAAGCGATCAACACCCAACAGGCCACACGCGACCTTCAAGCACTGACGAAGGCAGGGGTACTCACCGCCGTGGGACAGACCAAGGGCCGCCACTACGTCGCCGGCCCCCGCTTCCCGCAGAACGTACTGGAGATCGCCAAACGACCCCACCACATCGTCGACCCGTACACCGAGTGACATGCAGGAGGATGCGCGCAGCCAGGGAAGGCACCGGCCGACACCGGCTGCCGCAGCCGGCAGGTCGAACAGCCCTGTGTCCTCGGCGGCTCCGACGGGCCGTCGAAATACCCACCCCCACCCGGGTTGCCTCGTGCGTACCACCCCGGCCGCGTCCGCGGTGCTGCCGGTCTGCGCCCCGCGCAGCTGCACCAGCTATTCCTCCGCGCCATCCACGAGTTCGGTGATCAGCATGCGCTCCTCCGCCGGCACCCGCCCCAGCGTCCCCGAACCGCCCGCCTTCCGCTCCCTGCCCAGCGACCGCAGCAAGCGCGGCCGTGGTCGCCGGCCACCCCACCCGCGCGTCCATCCCGACCGCGCTGCGCGCCGCAGTACTGCGCCGTGACCCGTACGGCCCGGCCGGGGAATACCCGAGAACCTGCGCATCGACCCCGGCAAGGACTTCCTGTCGACCACAGTCACCACCGCCCTGGGCGCGCTCGGCGTCACCACCCGCGCGCTCCCGCCCTACAGCCCTCACCTCAAGGGCACCGTCGAAAACCTCAACGGCCGTCGACCGCATGCTCTTCGCCGCACTGCCCGGCTACACACCCACACCCCAGCCCCGCCGCCGTGATCGGCTCCCCGCTCAACGAACCGCACCGGGTGCGCTGGTTGTCCACCCACTTGCCCAACCGCCCCTCGACCGCTGCACCCGCCCCTCGACCGCCGCGCCGCCACCGGTCCGACGCGCGGCCCCGTCGGTGGTCTCCGCCGCGCCGCGCGCACGGTCTCCACATGCACACGCGGCACGTCCAGATGCCTCTCCCGTTCCCGGTAGGCCACAGCTGCCGTGAACGCGCTCTCCCAAGCGCCTCTGCCGCGCCATGCCCCTGCCCCGCCGACACCTGCCGTCGCCCCGGCCCCACCACCGGCCGCCGCGCCGTCACCGCCGCCCGCCGGGCCGACGACCACGGCCTTCCCAGCACCGATGGCCTCCGCCGCGCCACCGGGACCCGTGTCGCCGCCCGCCGCGCCGCGACCGCCCGCCGCTGCGCCGTCGTCGTCATCGGGCCGGATGCCGAACTCGTCGATTTGCCGCCTGTGTCCGGGCTCCAGCCTGGCCCTCACGCCTGCCCGCCGGTGCCTCCGCCCCACCACCGCCCCGCCGCGGCCGGGCCGTCGACCGCCTCGTCCCGAAGCTCGGCAAGCTTCGAGTCTTCGGCGAGCACCCGACGCGACGCCGGAGCCGGGGCCGGTCTACCTGGGCGAACGTGTTGGCGTCGCATCGCCCCTCGCCGAGCGCACGGCCGACCCCACCGGCCCGCACGACCTCTTCAGCCACGTGTCCGGGCGGAGCGTTCCCCCTGGGCAACGCTGTTCCCAGTGCTCGTCAAAATCGCGCTCGCGACGACATCGAAGAGATGATCGGCGCGTGGCGCAAGCGAGGGTTGGTCGCCGAGCCAAGCAAGCATGGCGATCAGCGCAAACACGTCGTCGCCATCGATATCGCTCCGCGCCGTGCCCGCGGCCTGGGCACGTGCGAGGAGCCGCGCACCGGCCGCGCGGAGCGTGACGCACGAAGCGTGGAGTGCGGATTCGGAGTCCGCGATGGCGGCTGCCATCGGCACGGTCACGCCCCGAAACTCGGTTGTCCACGCCACGCAGTCGCGGACCCACGAAACGAGAGCGTCCTCGGGCGGGTTCGACCCCTCGGCAAGCTCGCCCGCCTTTGCCGTCAGTTCGTCGAAGCTCGTGCGGAGCAGAGCCTCGAGCAGCGCTTCGCGCGTCGGGAAGTGCCGCAGCAGCGTCGCGAGCCCGACATCGGCCCTGCGCGCGATGTCGCGCATCGACACGTCGATGCCTTGCTCGGTGATGGCGGTGCCCGCTACTGCGAGCAGGTGGTCGCGGTTCTTCCTGGCGTCGGCCCGCATTGCTCCCCTTGACTATCCGGATCAGTGGTCCATATATTCGGATCAGTGACCCACTTATATGGACCACTGATCCGAATAAGCGTATCCCGTGGCGCGTGAACAGGAGGAAACGATGCCGACAGGCACGATGAGGGCGATCCGGCTCCACGAGCACGGCGGCCCCGAGGTTCTGCGTGACGACGAGGTGCCGATCCCTGCGCCAGAGCCGGGTGAGGTACTCGTCCGTGTGCACGCGGTCGGCATCAATCCCCCCGACTGGTACCTGCGCGACGGCATGTCCAACCTGCCTCCGAAGACGAGGCCGAAGTTCGACTTGCCCGTGATTCCGGGAACGGACCTGTCCGGCGTCGTCGAGGCCGTCGCCGCCGATGTGGACGGATTCTCCGTCGGCGACGAAGTCTTCGGCCTCCTTCGCTTCCCCGGCTTCGGTGGCCGCACATATGCCCAGTACGTGACCGCGCCTGCCGCGGACCTCGCACTCAAACCGGCCGGCATCGATCACGTACACGCCGCCGGGGTCCCCATGGCCGGGCTCACCGCATGGCAATTCCTGATCGAGCTCGGACACGATCACCCGTCGCCCTTCCAAGCGGCGAAGCATCGCCCGGTGCCACTCGACACCAACGTGACGGTGCTCGTCAACGGCGCCGCGGGTGGGGTGGGGCACTTCGCGCTACAGCTGGCGAAATGGAAGGGCGCACGCGTCATCGCGGTGGCATCGGGCGCGCACGAATCGTTCCTGAGGGAACTGGGCGCCGACGAGTTCATCGACTACACCAGGAACCGCCCCGAGGAACTCGTACACGACATCGACCTCGTTCTCGACGCCGTCGGCGGCCCCGACAGCAGGCGCTTCCTGCGTACGCTCAAGCGCGGCGGCTCCCAATTTCCCGTATTCTTCGGCGAATTCGACGAGGAAGAGACCACCAGGCTGGGCGTCACGGTCACAGGCACCCAGGTTCGCTCGAACGGCACGCAACTCGCCCAGCTGGCACGCCTGCTCGACGCGGGCACGATCCGCGTCGCGATCGACAGCACGTTTGCCCTCGCCGATGCCCGAGCAGCGCACGAACGTGCCGCCCGAGGGCACATCCAGGGCAAGATCGTACTCATGGTCCCCTAAGGGGGCGCGCTTATCGGATTACATGCCGATGCCCGACAGCGATACGGTCCAAGATCCCGCTGCTCCTACACGACCGTGGACTGGATGAATGACCACCAAGATTGTTCTCAGGCATGGAGTTCCGAGGCGGACTGTCCTCGGTTCCTTCGGTGTGATTTACGTGGATGCGCGTCCCGACCATCCCCTCACGGTCCGTCTAGGGGTCTACGACGGCGAGGAGCGCCGATACACCCTGGAACCAGGTGACACCTTTGCCGTCCAGGATGAGCTCTGGGTACTCGACCGCGTGGAGGACCCCGGCGGCGACTGGCGAGTCTTCATACGCAAGGTCGAGCAGCCATCCGAGGTAGCGCAGCGACCATGATCGCGTAACCACCGCCAAACGCCGGCCTGCGAGAAGCCCACGTTCCAGAGGTCCGCCGCAGATCAGGGCACTGAAGCACACACGGCGCCAAAGCCCTCCGGAGTCACATGTGCAGTAGCTACGGAGCGCAGACACGGGGCTCCGCCCCGAACCCCGACCCTCTCTCGGAGGGGTGGGCAGGGCACGAACGCTGCGGTTCGTGGGTGGTCTTGGGGTCCGGGGGTTCCCTCCTCGATCGGGCACCGGAGGCGTACCCGGAACCCCGGAGGGGCGCAACGGCCGAGCGCGAGCGTCACGGTGTGAGCCGTTGCACCTCTCCGGGAACCCGGGTCCGTGCAGGCATGCCCGATCGAGGAGGGAACCCCCGGACCGACCACCCACTCGGCCGGGACGGGCGGCGATCGGGCGGGCCTCCTTGGCGAAGCTGGACGAACTGCCGAGGAAACTGCGCGCGAATCCGCTGAGGTTCGACGCCCCCAGTCGATGAAGGTGCCCGACGTCTTTCCCAGCGGCGTGGCGATGAATCGGCTCTCGTTCACCGCCCTCGGCGAGTTCTACTACCGCACCACGCCCCCGGCGCGGATGCGGCCGAGTGCAGAACCTGACGGCCTTCCACCACCCGCTCGACCTGTTCGGCGAGTGGAACCGGGCCTACGGCGCGAAGGGTTGCAGTACCGGTTCATCGTCCCCTTCGGCGAGGAGGCGAAGTTCTGCGACCTGATCCGGCACATCGCCGGGTCCGGGCAGTACTCCGTGCTCAACGTCCTCAAGCGTTTCGGCGCCGGCAACCGCGACCCGTTGTCGTTTCCCGCCCCCGGCTGGACCATCGCGGTCGACTTCCCCGTCAAAGCCGGCCTGGGGCGGTTGTGCGACGAACTCGACGAGGGGGTATTGGACATGGGCGTCGACTGAATCTCGCCAAGGAATCCCGGGCCGCTCCGGAGACCATCCATCGGATGTATCCCCGCCTGGAGGAATGGCGCAAGGTCCGTCGATCCGTGGCCCCGGAGGGCGTCTTCGTCTCCGACATGAGCCGGCGCCTCGAACTCTGGGGCCGCTCTGTGCTGTGCGGGGCGGGCGCCGAGCGCACCTCGTACGTGCTTCCGCGCCGGCCTCCAGAGTCCTGACCTGGCAGCATGCGCCACGTCTGGAGGCATCGCAAGTCCCGGCGTGCTGCGCTTGTTCCACCTGCTGTGGGACACCGCGACCGACGAGGACCTGCTCCACGCCGACACGACACACGCGCGGGGGAACTTCCGCACCTGGGCGAAGATCACCTCCCACGCCGCCCGAAGCCGCAGCCCCGACACGACCATGGATCGCGCGCTGTTGACCTCCGCCTGCTCCCGCCTCGGCCCCAACCCTGACACTTTGCCGATCCACCGCTGACCCATCGCCGATCCACCGCTCCCACGGGCGGGAACGACCTCGATGAACACCACCCCCGACGACACCGCCCGAGAGCCTTCGACACCCCCCGCCGAACTCGCCCTCGACACCGTGTCGTCGACCGCTCTGCGAGTCCCGGCCGCCCGCCATCTGCTCGCGCGCTGCGCGCCGAGCGCCGCCTCACCCGCGCCCACGTCCACACCACCGCGCAGTGCCTGAACGTCTCCGACCGCACGGTGTGGCGCCGGCCGGCCGATGCCACCACGACACCCGAAACCGCCGCCTCCCCGGGCGCCCGCCGCGGCGACCGGTTCGAGATCGCCCCTCAGATCCGCGGGTACTGCCGACCTCCTGGCACGGCAACGCCTCCGCGGTCCACCGCGAGTTCCTCGCCCGCGCCCGCGCGGCCACCAAGACGGGGACGCCGGCCGGCGACCCGCCTCACCCGCCCCACCACCGCCCCGGCCGAGCGGCACACCGCTTCCGGGCGGCGCACCGCCCGCCGCCGTGCCGCGGCCGGATCCACTCCCGTCACTGTCGACGTTCCTGCGCGCGATCCGCCGGGACCCGACCGCGGGGGAGCGGGCCGGCCACCGCAACGGCCCCGAAGCCGCCCGCGCTCTGGACGTGTTCCCAAGCGCCCCGGACCTGGCGCAACCACGTCCGGCAGGCCGACCACCTCCAGGCCCCGCTGCGTGGGGACGTCGACGGCGACCTCGTCCACCCGTACATCATCCGGTTCATCGACTGCGCGACGAAAGCGATCACCGGCGTCGCCGTCACACCCGGCCACCCCACACGCGCCTCGGCCCCGGCCGCGCCGCGCTCCGCGATCATGCGCACCGACCCCTACGGGCCCTTCGGCGGCCTGCCCGAACACGTGCGGTTCGACCGCGGCGGGCACGCACCGCCGAGCCCCGTCCCACCGCCGGCAGCGTGCGCAGGTACCGTCGCGGGGTGAAAGACGACGAGAGCGGCCAGGTGTCCGCGGCCGATCTGCTGCTCGAGTACACCGACGCGGCGACAGCCGCGCGGGCCCGCTTCCGTCTCGGGCTGTCGGCCGTCGCCTCCGACGTCGAAACCGGCGTCCACGACGCCCCGGTCGGCGCCGCGGCGCGCGGCACGCAATCGCCGCCGGACGGCGTGGCCGGCCCGGACCCAGGCACCCCGTGGGCGGAATGGCTGCGGAACCCCAAGACCCGCGTGGACAGCGCGGCACTCGACGGACACTCCCGCGGTGACTGGGACCTGGTCGCAGCCGAACACCTGCGCGCGCCATACCGCGACGAGATCGCCCGCCTGCTGGTCGTCCACCCCGACTGCCCGACGGACGCCGCCCTCGTCCTGGCCGCCGAGTCGCCGTTCAGCGTCACGGCGCGCCAGGGCACCGCGTTCAGCGCCGCGCTGGACCGACGCGTTCTGACCGCCCGTCGACTCGCCTTCGAGGGCAGACCCGCGTGGCGCGCGCTCACCACCGTGGCACGGCACGCGCGCGCCGTGTACGCCGAGCCCCGCATCGCACCACTCGACCGCGTCGTGGACGAAGCGGCCCGCATGCTCCCGGGCCCCGATCCGGCCGCGTGGGCGTGGCTGGTGCGCCACGCGCCGGACTACCCGGGGACGTTCACCCAGTTGTGCGCGGACGCCGCCAGAACCGCCGGCCCCGACCGGGCCACCGCCGAGGCGCCCCTCGTATGGTCCGACCCGCCGGACCCCGACACCTCCCACGTCACATCGCAGCGTTGGGGTCACATGTCCCCACTCGGACTGCTGGGCCGGCTCCCGCCGGGGGACGCCGCCGCCGTGCTCGCGATGCTGCCCTCCGACGTCTGCGACGAGTTCAGGCGGGCCAACGAGCCGCTTGCCGGCCACGTCGTCCTCGCGCTGATGCGGAACCCGGAGATCGACGCGCGCGCCCTCGTCGGCCACCTGATCCCCGACCAGGAGACGGTGGGCGTGCTGCTCGCCAGGCACGACCGGCACATCAACGCCGCGCTGCTGGCCGAGTCGTCGGACGCCGCGACCCTGTACGCGGCTTTCGCCGCGACTCGCCGCGACGCGTCGCCCCGCGTGCGGCTGACGATACACGCGCGCAGTTGGCTGAACGGGCCGTACGACGGCTGCCTGGAGGCGGTGCACGGCCATCACACCGCGTTGCTGCGCACGGTGCTGCGCCGCCGCGCCGACGACCTGGGCCCGGCGGGCGTGCTGCGGGGGCTGCTCAGCCTGTGGGAGGCGCAGGGCCGGGGGGCGCTGCTCGACCCCCGGCTGCGGTCGCTGCTGCGCAGCACGTCCGCCACGCGGCAGGCCCTGCGCTGGGCCCTCAACGCACCCGACGGCCTGGCCCGATTGCGCGCCGAAACCCTGCGCCGCGAGCAGCCGGACGAACTCGTCGCCGCCATCCGTGAACGGCCCGCCCGCGCGGCGCGACACGTGCCGGACTCGTTCTGGCCCGCGGCCATGGCGGCCCACGAGCACGACCCGCTGCCCCGCGCGGCGCTGGTGCTCCTCGCCCGGCATCGGTCGTGTCCCGCCGAACTGCTCCGTCGGGCCGCGGACGCGGACGACCGGCTGGCCGTCGAACTGGCCGCCGGCTCGCGCGAGCACGCGCTCGCGGCACTCGCCGGGCCACTCCCGCCCACGTCGCGGCAGGCTCGCCTCGGACTCGCCTGGTTCGGCAACGCCCTCGCCGACGAAGTGCTCTCGGTCGGGGAGTTCGTCGAACTCGGCCACCCGGCGGTGCGGTTGCTGGAAGCACTGGCGGACCTGTCCGGCGTCTTCCCCGACGGCCACGCCGAAGCCTCGGCCATGATCGCCGAGCACGCGCGGGCGACGATCGCCGGCGACCCGCAGGCGTGGGCGGTGGCCGCGATGCTGCTGCCGGACTTCAGCGGGACAGTGCCGGAACTGCTCGCGACAGCAGCGGCGGCGGCCGGGTCCACGTGACCAGCGGCTCCCGGCGCTCGTGGCCCCGACGGCGACGGAACCTCACCGGAGGAACCCCCGGCGCCGGTGGCCGATGCCGTGTTCACCCGACACGCGCGGGCGGGGCCGACCGCGACCCGATCCCGTCACCGGAGGAACCACCCGGCGCCGGTGGCCGATGCCGCGTTCAGCCAACACCCCGGCGAACACCTCTCCGCCGGGCCTTCAGCCGCCTCGGCTCCGGCAGCCGGACCAACCCACCGCCCGCGCGACACTCTCGTGGCTCTGCGGCGACCCCCTCGGCCTTCACCAGGCCACGAATCGCCCCGAACACCGCCCCCCAAGGCACCGCCTCCACGTCCCCGCACGCCCCGCGCCGCCCATGTCGTCCCGACGAGACCGCAGGCGAAAAACCATACGCCGACGATCGTTCCGATGGCCCCACCCCGAACTGTGCCGAGGCGCGGTGGTTGTCACATCGGCACGGTTGTCGTCACCAGGGTCGCCGACGCGCGGATTGCTACTCGACCGAACACGTCTCCGGCAGCTTGGTGCCCGCGGCGGCCGTCCGCCGAGGTTCGACCCGGAGGATTACAAAGCCCGCCACGCGGTCGAGTGCGCCATTGATCGCCTCAAAAGGCACCGAGCCGTGGCCACAAGGTACGACAAGCTCGCGGTCCGCTACGAGGCGACCGTTCTTGTCGCGGCCATCAACGAGTGGCTGTGATCGGCACGTTCGATCCACGCCCTAGGTGGGGGGTGCCTCTATGTGTTTCGTCAAGCGAGGCGTGGGGTTCTGGGTTCGTAGAAGGTGCCGTCGCGGAGTAGGGCGAAACACCGAGCACGACATCACCGCCTCCGTGCCCGACCGCTCCACCCGCTATGAGTACATCGGCGGCGCCGCCTGGCACCGCGACGACTCCGAACTGACCGAGGACAAGGAAGCGTCCAAGCCCAAGTCCAAGGACCGGCGGACCTGGAACCAGTACCGTGGCTACGGCCAGGTGATCACCCGCGCGGGTGTCGCCCCCGACCCGGTCACCCAGTCCGCCACGTTCTACCTGCGGGGCATGGACGGCGACGTGAAGAAGGACGGCACCAAACGCGCCGTCACCCTCACCGACTCCACCGACCAGACCCTCGTCGACGCCGACCACCACGCCGGATTCGCCTACGAGACCCAGACGTTCACCGGCGACGGCGGCACCATCGCCGCCAAGTCCCTGAACACCCCGTACGCCTCCGCGGTCACCGCCACCCACACCCGCGCCCGCGGCCTGCCCGCCCTCACCGCCCGCCGGCACCGCCACGGAGAAGACCCGCAGCCGCAACCTCCTCGCCGACGGCACATGGCGCGAGACCTCCAAGACCACCACGTTCGAAACCGAACACGGCCTCCCCGTCGCGGTGTCGGACCGGGCCGACGGCCTGCCCGAGTACTGCACCAAGACCACCTACGCGCACAACACCACCGCGTGGATCATCGGCAAACCCACCGAAACAGTCTCGACCCTCGCCGCCCCCGGTGCCACACCCGGAGCCTGTGAGACACCGCGCACCAAGGACAGCGTCTACGCCTGGGCCCGCACCCTCTACGACAACAAGCCCCTCGGCGAGGTCGGCACGGTCGGCGACGTCACCTCCACCGAGGCCGTCAACGAGTACAAGCCCGACGGCACCCCGAACTGGATCGTCACCGGCAAATCCGAGTTCGACGCCTACGGACGCATCACCAAGGCCACCGACGCCGAGAACAAGGCCACCACCGCATACACGCCGACTGCGGGTGTCCTGCCGACCACGGTCACGAATACCGGCCCCACCGGCTGGACCTCCTCCACCACGTACGCCGGGGCCCGCAACCTCACGGTCAAGGCCGTCGACGTCAACGGCCTGGTGGTCGAGCAGGAGTACGACACCCTCGGCCGCCTGATCGCGGTGTGGAAGCCGGGCCGCACCAAGACGGACAACGCGGACCTGCAATTCGCCTACGCCCCCAGCAAGACCGGCCCCTCGGTGGTCACCACGCGGACCCTGCGCTGGAACAACACCTACGCGGTCTCGCACCAAATCCTGAACAGCTTCCTCCAGGAACGCCAGACACAGTCGACCGCCGCCAACGGCCAGACACGCATGCGGCTGATCACCGACACCTTCCACGACACCCTGGGCCGGCCGATCAAGACGAACCAGCCCTACCTGAACAAGGGTTCCGACCCGCGCACCACCCTGTTCGTCGGCAACGACAACGAAGTCCCGGGCCAGAACGCCGTCGTCTACGACGGCCAGGGCCGCACCACCGCCCAGGTGTTCTCCTCCAAGGCCATCGAACAATGGCGCACCACCACCTACGCCGGCGCCGACGAGACCCGCGTCACCCCGCCGCCGGGCGGAGTCGCGAGCGTGTCAATCTCCGACGCCCGCGGCAAACCGAAGGAACTGCGCGAGTACAACGGCGGAGCCCCCACCGGCGACTACTCGAAGATCACCTACGAGTACACCCCGCGCGAGGAACTCCAGAAGGTCACCGACGCAGGCGGCAACACCTGGACGTACACCTACGACTTCCTCGGCCGCAAGACCCACACCGTCGACCCCGACAAGGGCCCCTCCCACACCCGCTACGACCTCGTCGGCCGCGTGATCGGCACCACCGACGCCCGCGACCAGACGCTCGCGTACACCTACGAAGCGCTCGGCCGCAAGACCGCCACCTACAAGGACACGGTCGCCGACGCGAACCTGCTCTCGGAGTGGATCTACGACCGCTACGCCAGGGGCCAGGCGGACGGCTCCTCCCGCTACGTCGGCGGCAAGGCCGGCGCGAAGTACACCAGCGAGATCACCGGGCTTCGAACCCGGCACCTACCGTCCCACCGGCACCCGCGTGACCATCCCCGCGGCCGAGGGCAAACTCGCCGGCACCTACGAAACGGCCACCACCTACGAGCCGGTCCTGGGCCTGCCCCTCACCAACAGGCTGCCCGCCCACGGCGGACTGCCCGCCGAGACCCTCGGCCAGGCCTATAACGTCGCCGGACAACCGACCGGACTCGGCGGCGCGGCCGACTACATGAACTGGGCCGACTACGACCCCTTCGGCCGCAACATCCGCACCACCCTCGGCGACAGCCCCCTCCAAGCCACGTTCACCAGCGTCTTCGACCCCGCCACCGGCCGCCTCCTGTCCACGAACTGGGACAAGGAGACCGGCACCACCGCGAGCGTGGATGCCACGTCCTACACGTACAAGCCGTCCGGCGATGTCACCTCGATCAAGACCGTCCGGGACGGCACTTCGACGGACATTCAGTGCTTCGCCTACGACGGCCGGCGTCGCCTGAAGGAAGCCTGGACCGACACGGCCGGTACCACCACGCTTCCCGCGCCCAGCGTCCCCGGCA
>NZ_JBITHP010000061.1:0-18429 GCF_044458105.1 Embleya sp. NPDC050493 | reverse complement strand
CGGGGGGGCCATGGCGCGCGGCGTGCCGGGGGCCGCCTGATCGGTACCGGGGCGGGGGGCGGTCTGCCCGCCGGGCCCCCACCCGGGGGGCCCGCCCCGGGGGGGGCCCCCCACCCCCGTGGCGGGCCCGCCGAGCCCCGGTCCGTCGGCGACACCCCGTGTGCTCGGGTACGCCGCGGATCCCTACTTGGCGTTGTCCTCGGCGAGGGTGTGTGCCACGAGGGCGTTCGCGTGGCCGTGGCCGAGGCCGTGCTCGGTCTTGAGCCAGGTGACCAGTTCCATGTGCCTGGTCAGCGGCGAGGACCGGATCAGGCCCTGCCATTCCGAGATGGGCCGGCCGTACTTCTTCTCGATCGAAGGAAAGTACGCGGCAGGGCCCTTCACGACGTCGCTCATCTTCTCGTCTCCTCTCGCCGGATGGTGATCTCATGATCGTGAGGTCGGATTGTGACAGAGCGCCCGCTGCCGGTGAAGCACCCGAGTCGCTCGGCCCCTGCCGTCCTTCTTGCGGATATGACCGCCCTCGCCCACCCGACTCATCGGCATCGGAAAGAGATCCAGGTCACATTTCCCGTCCGCCTCGCCCGCTTCGCGACAGCCGGCCCGGCGCCGGGCGGTGGCCGAGATCGCCCGGATCGGCCGCAACACCCGTCCCACCACCAACCAGCCCGGCGCGGCGGCCGATACGGTCACCACCGTGAGCGCGATCGCGGCCCGGGTCGGTAGTTCGGACGACATCGTCGAACGCGCCCGATCCGCGAGGTTCGCCGGCTTCGGCAGGCCCTCGGGAAAGCCGTCGGGACCGGCGGACGACTCGGGGCCGATGTCGATCGAGATCCGGTGCCGCATGCTCCGCCGCAGCAACAGGTGGGTCGGCTCGGTCGACACCACTCCCGCGGCCGGCACCAGCCGCGCGGCCCCGGCTCAGCCCGAGTCGGGCGTGAGTACGTGCGTGGCCGCAGCCGCGATCGCCGCCGTCAGGCCCGGCTGGTCCGGTGCGGGCAGCAGTGCGTTCCGGGGCGTGCCCTCGATCAACGCACGTACGGCGGCGACGCGCGCGAGCGCGGTGATCGGCCGCCGGGTCGCGGTGGCCGCCGTGAGCAGTCCGGGCAGCGCGTGCAGCGGGCGCGGGCCGGTGGTGGCCGCCGCGAAGGGCGGCGGCGCCTCGGGCCGGGCGCGCAGGATCGGTACGCCCTCCGGCGGCGTGGCCAGGCCGGTCAGGTCGACGATCAGGTCGGCCTCGGCGGCGACCTTGTGCAGCGTGCCACCGCCCGGGCCGAAGGGGTCGAACAGGGTCAGGTCGGCGATCCCGGCGGCGATCAGCAACCCGGTCAGGTCCCCGCCTCGCGCCGGATCCACCAGCACCACGCGCCCATCCAACGGATTCACGCCGCGGTTGACCAGCGCATTGACCGTCGCGGCGGCGATCGCGACGGCGAGGCCGTCGTTGAGGGTGTCGAGCAGGAGTATCGGCGGCGTGGGCCCGAGGATCGTTCGGGTGGTCGACACGTGTTCGGGGCGGGTGTGCACGAGTACGGCCGCGGCGAAACCGGGGGCGAGCAACCGCACCGCCTGGGCGATGTCCTCGACGTGCGGCGTGGCGATGGGCAGCGGGAAGACGTCCAGCCCGGTGGCCCGGCGCAGGTGTACGGCCTGGGATTCGAGGGCCGGCAGCGCGGCGTCGGCGGGCAGCGCCTCGAAGTCCAGGACGGCGCTGGCGTCACTGATCAACGCGACGCGGTGCCGCCGTCCGGTGTAGTGGTCGGTCTGATCGGGGTGTGCGGCCAGGTGCGAGACGACGCGACGGTCGGCGTCGGCGTCGAGCAGGGCGATGTCGTGACCGGTCGCGGTCGCCGCGCACACCCGCAGGGTCAGCTTGCCGGTGGACGCTGTGGCGAACACCGGGTCCTGGGTGTGCAGCAGGTCCGCGCCCAGGCGCCGGGTCAGCGTCCGGGTGAGCCAGGTGAGCGTGTCGGCACCGTCGGCGTCCAGCGTGATGCGACACGTGCCCATCGCGTCCGGTGCGTCCACGCGGCTGGTCACGGTGCCGGGTGCTTCGGTGAGGATGGCCGCGACCAGGCCGGTTGCGCCGGGTGGTACGTGGATGCGGATGCTGTAGGCCGGGTTGGTCGCGGAGGGTCCCGGCAGGTCGTGGTTCACCACGGCAGCACCCGGGGCGGCACGTGCCCGGTGGTCTCGGATGCTTCCCGCCGGTCGTCCATGGCGCGGGTCCCTCGTTCCTCGAAGATCGACGTTCTGTCGATGAGGCCTGACGTCCCGTCGATGTCCACGCGTCGCGCGCGGGCACCTCGGTGTCCGTACGTACCGACCCCGGGCCCCTGCGTGTTCGCGGGTGGGGCTCGCGGCGACCCGGCCAAGCCCGTCGCGGACCCCGACGGCGGACCGGGATGCGGCGGCCCGCAGGTCTTCGAGCAGACCCATCCGATCGGTGAGCGGGCGGCCGGCCGGGATCCGCCGCGCGCCCATAATTCGGGTCACGGGCTCGATCCGGCCCCGCCTCCCGACCGCGCCCGGTCGAGGGCGGAGGTCCATGGCGCCGCATCCGGCCGGTCACGGATCGGGCAATTGCAGACTTTAGCAAGTCGCACCCCGACGCACCGAAACCGTGCGGCGCGCCCCACGACTCATGCATCCAACGCCCCGACCCGGGCAGCGCCTCACGACTCATACTCCCGACGCGCCGACACCGGGCGCCCCCAACTCACACGCCCAACCCGCCGAGACCGGACAGCCCCCACGACTCACGCGCCCCGGCGTACGGCGGCCGGACCACGCGCCCGCGCCCTTGTGCGTTGCAGGCTCGGAGGGGGCGGGTCGACACTGGCCGGGAGGGCTCGCTCGTGCCCGGGGCCCTTCCCTGCGGCTCGTGGGAGGCGCACATGTCATCGTCGAGCGAGGACGCCGCCCCACGCGACCTGGTCGTGGGCTTCGAAACGTACGCGCGCAGCGGGGCGGCCCTGGTCTTCGCCGCGGACCTCGCCGGGCGCCTGCGGGTTCGGCTGCGGGTCGTGCACGTGCAGGATTCCGCGGACCATCCCAGCGATCCCGATCTCGCCGGATCCGACCTGGAGGCCCGGTACGTGCACGATGCCCTCGCCGGGCATCGTGCGGACGTGGCCGGACTCCTGGCCGATTTTGCGGGCGAGTGGTCCTATGCCGACGAATCGGGCGATGCGCTGCGCCGGATCACCGCGATCGCGCACGACTGCGACGCGCTCATGATCGTCGTCGGCGGGCCGGGCACGGGTCCCGGGACGCTGCTGCATCGCTGGTCGGAACGATCCGTCGCCAAGGAGTTGGCCGGGCATGCCGAGCGGCCGGTGCTCGTCGTCCCCGGCCGGCCTCCGCCCGGGCACGCCGACGCGCACTGATCCGGATCGGGCCTGCGCGGGCGGACACCCGCTCAGTCGCCGGTGCGGTGCGGGAGCGTGCCGGCGAAGACCGCCGCCTGGACGCGGCGTTCGAAGCCCAGCTTGTGCAGCATGGTCGACACGTAGTTCTTGACGGTCTTCTCCGCGAGGTGCATGCGCTCGGCGATCTGCCGGTTGGTCAGGCCTTCGGCAACCAGTTCGAAGATCCGGCGCTCCTGATCGGAGAGCGAGGCCACCCGGGGGTCCTCGCGCGATCCGGTACGCACGCGTTCGAGCACCTTGGCGGTGACCGCCGGATCCAGCAGCGAGCGGCCGGCCGCGATCTCCCGCACGGCGCGCACCAGATCGCTGCCCCGGATCTGTTTGAGGACGTAGCCTGCCGCACCCGCCATGATCGCGGAGAACAGCGCGTCCTCGTCGTCGTAGGAGGTCAGGATCAACGCGTTGATCTCCGGGAAGGACGAGCGCACCGCGCGACAGACGTCGACCCCGCTGCCGTCGGGCAGTCGCCCGTCCAGGACGGCCACGTGCGGGCGCAGCGCCGGTATGCGCCGGATCGCCTCCTGTGCGGACGCCGACTCGCCGACCACCTCGATGTCGGGTTCGCTGCCGAGCAGGTCGGCCAGGCCGCGCCGGACGATCTCGTGGTCGTCCAGCAGGAACACCCGGATCGTGGCGTCCGGTTGCCCGGTGGTCGGCCCCGGGACGGGAATGCTCGCGGTGCCCGTGGCCCGCGGAAGCCGTGCTCCGGCGACGCCTTCGGTGCTGAGGCCGGCTTCCATGCTGTGCTCCCCGAGAGTTGCGAACGCGCACCCGGTCGGGTCGGCGCGCACTCAGTCTCGACGGCCGGAGGCCGGTGCGACAGGGCCGGAAGTCCCGGATGATCGGGGCCGGTCGGCCCGCACGTCCGCCGACCGCCGTCCGCCTTCGGAGCCGCCCGCTCCGACCTCGGAGTCCCCGCCCCACGCCCGCACCGCCCGGGCCGGTGGATTCGACACCCACGTACGCGGGGTACCCGCACCGGGGCGGGCGATCCGCCCCGCCGCCGAACGGGTCGATCGACGCCGAACCGGCCGATCGGGTCGACCGGGCGGAACGGGCCGACCGGCTCATCCGGAGCGGGACCTCCGGCCCTGGGCCCGGGCCGCGCGACGGCGAACACTGATCACAGGTCGGCCCACCGGGGCCGCCGAAGCACACCGAAGGGATCCGCCGTGAACCAGGCAGCCGACTCCACCGGTTCGACCTCCCAGCCGACTCCCCCGCGCGGGCACGTCGTCGTCGGTTTCGACGGTTCGCCCGGCGCGGACCGGGCCGTGGATCTGGCCGCGGACGAGGCGCTGCGCCGGCATACCACCCTGGAGGTGCTGCACGCCCTCGAATGGGTCGAACTCGGCCACGCCGACGACCACTTCGGGCAACAGCTGCGCGACGAGGCCCGCACCATCGTCGACCGGGGCGCCGAACGCGCCCGGCTGCGCCATCCCGATCTGGCGATCAGCACCACCATCGAATTCGCCAACGCCATCGACGCGTTGGAGGCCGCGGGCGACCGCGCCGCCCTGCTCGTGGTCGGCAGCCGGGGCCTGGGCGGCTTCGCCGGCCTGCTGCTGGGCTCGGTCAGCCTGCCCGTCTCGGCCGCGACCCGCTGCCCGCTCCTGGTGGTGCACCCGGATCACGACACGAGCGGCGAGGGCGACGCGAAGCCGGTCGTGGTCGGCGTATCCGACGACGAATGCACCCCCGCACTGGAGGCCGCCTTCGCCTGGGCCCAGTCCCAGGGCCTGCCGCTGCGCGCCCTGCACGTGTGGCGCTACCCGGCCATGGCGGCGGGCAGCGCCGGTTACGCCCCGGCCATGTACGACTGGCGCGAGGCGGCCCGGACCACCCTGACCGCCGCCCTCGCGCCGCTGCGCGAGAAGTATCCGGACGTGACCGTCGTCGAGGACATCGCCCTCGACACCCCCGCCCACGCCCTGGTCTCCGCGAGCCCCCACGCCACGGTGGTCGTACTGGCCGCCCACCGCAAATCCGGCCGCTTCGGCCCCAACCTCGGCCGCGTCACCCACGCCGTCCTCCATCACGCCGAGGCCCCCGTCCTGCTCGTCCCGATCACCGGCTGACCAGGTAGCGGATCGGGAGGCGCATCGATCCACCCACCATCGAGACCCGTCGTGCCGGGCCGGGACCGCTCAACCGAGTGGACCCGGCCCGGCGTCGATGCGGCAGCGGTCGCCGAGGCCGGCCGGCGGCGGTCGTCGGGCCCGGGCGACGAGACACCATCCCGCTTCTCGCCGTACCGCGACGGGGCCGGGCTCCCGGCCCCACTCGCCCGCAGCCCGGCCGGTCGCGGCCCCGGGTTTCCGTTCCGGTTGCCGAGGGGGGTACCCGAGATGCGATGATTCGAACATATGAACGACACCGCCGATGCCACACCGTCCTGGGAGCTGCCCAGCCGGTTCGACGTCGCGCGCCAAAAGGCCCGGCACGGCGCCCGGCCCCCGGGCGAACCCGAGCCCGCGCCCGAGCCGACCGGTTTGGATTCGCGCACGGCGGAGGCGCTGTACGAGGTCTGCCCACCCGGTTACCGCAACCACGAGGTGTTGCGCCGTCACCCGGCGCTGCTGGTTCGCCTGGCCCGGCACCATCTCCTGGCCGAGCTGGCCGAGCTCCGCCAGGGCTATTCCGACCTGCGCCGGGAGCTCAAGGACCGGGTTCCCGAGTACGTCATCCCGCAGGCTCTCGCGACGTACCGGCGGGAGGCCGCGGAAATCCACCGCGCGCTCGAACGCGTCGCCGCCATCGAACGGAGCCTGCCACCGCCGCCACCCACCCCGCCACGACCCGGGGGGACCCGCGCACCCTGACCGACGGCGACCCCATCCGCACACCGCGGGGAACCCGGCCGCCGGGCGGGCATCGACCGAGCGCAGGGGTGACGCGGGGCGGGCATCGACCGAGGCGGCCGAGCACCGACCGACGGCCGGGCGGATGCCGGGTGGGCATCGACCGGCCGCCGCCGGGTGGGCATCGATCGAGGGCCGGCCGAGCGGAAATTGGCCTAGACCTTTCCATGCATTGGCATAGACCTATCCGATCCTGCCCGGCTAGCATTCGAGCGACATCGCACCATCTCCGAAGGCATCTCACGACCAGTCGAATGCCTTCCGAAGCAAAGGAGTTGGCACGTGAAGAAACGCATCGGGCTGCTCGTCGCGAGTGCCGCCGCCGTCCTGCTCCCCCTTGCCGGCGCGACGAGCGCGAGCGCCGCCGGCGAGTTCCACGTGCGCGGCGTGTACTACACGCAGGCCCAGTGTTACGCGGCGGGCGTGGCGGGCTACGAACTGTGGGGTCCGAGCTTCTTCTGTGCCGACGGCCCCCAGGGGCTGGTCTACCTCTACACGCACTGATCCGGCCGCTTCACCCGCACGCACCGTGCCCCGCCCCGCGCCGGCCGTCGGAGGGCGGGGCACGGTCCGTCCCGATCGGGCGGACGTCCCCCGATCGACCACGCCCCGCCCCCACCGCCGCGGCGGTACGCCCGGGGTCGGGTCCACATCGTGGCGGTCGTCGGCCGGTCCGGAGGCACGACGTGCTCGCTCAACCCTTGGAATCGGCGCCGTGTGGGTCGGCGTGGTGGAAGGCCCGCGCCGCGAAACCGATCCATTCGGGGTTGTCCCAGGTCGCCCAGCGAACCCGGGCGTCCCGGTCGATCGCCGCCGCGGTGTCGTCGGCCGAGGCACCACCCGCGCGCAGCCGCCGGGTCTCGGCCCGCACGTGGTCGAGATAACCCCGGACCTCGCCGATCAGCCCGGCCTCGGCAACCTCGCCGTGGCCCGGCACGACGATCTCGGGCTCGTCCGCGAGGAGTCGGTCGAGCAGGGCGATCCAGCCGCTTCCGTCGACGTCGGTGTCGAACGGCGGGAAGTACGGCAGGATCGGGAACATCCGGGTCTCCACCAGATCACCCGTGAACAACACCCGGCCGTCGATCAGCACCGTCTGATCGGATGCGGTGTGCGCCGGGCCCCGGCTGCTCAGCACGGCGGTGTGGCCGCCGAGATCGATCTCGGCGTGGTCGGCGTAGACCACGTCCGGATCGACGAATTCGACGCCTTCCAGGGCCGCCGCGATCTGCGCGGACATGCCGGCGAACATGCCCGCGTAGGCGGTGCCCTTGCGGCGCAACTCGTCGCGCTGGGACCGGTTGTAGACGATCGTCGCGGCACCCTTGAAGGCTTGCGCGCCGAAGCCGTGCTCGGGGTGGAAGTGCGTGGTGGTCAGGTACAGCGGCCGGTCGCCGGCCAATCGCCTGGCGTGGTCGAGCACATGAGCACCGTTGCCCGGGCCGAGACCGGTGTCGACCACCAGCGCGGCCCGCTCGCCGACGACGATGCCGATGTTGGGTACCAGCGGCACCCGGTTGTCGGGAATGACGAAGACCCCGGGGCGGATCTCCACCGGCTCGCCGCGCACCACCGGCGGCGGGGCGTCCCGCAGGTCCGGCGGCGCGGACCGGCCGGCCGATCCGGCATCCGCCCTCGGTCCGTTCGTCGCATCGTTCGTCGGGTCGTTCGTCGGGTCGGCGCTCGCCGGGTCGTTCGAGGAAGGCTCCACAACACACATTCCAGGACCGTCCTATCTGATCAGCGTTCAGATGACCTTCGGACCATAGCATCGATCCACGCCGGAGCATCTGAGCACTGTTAAGATGTACGGGTGAGCAAAGAGCGCTACCACCACGGGGAACTGCGCGCCGCGCTGCTCGACGCCGCCGAGACACTCGTGCGCGAACGAGGGGTCGACGGCTGGTCGTTGCGCGAGGCATCGGCTCGGGTCGGAGTCAGTCCGAGCGCCGCCTACCATCACTTCGACTCGCGCGACGCACTCGTGCGCAGCCTGTCCGACCGGGTGATCGCCCGTCTGGGCGAGCGGCTGCGACGGGCCGCCCACCGGGCGTCCGGGGAGCACCCGCACCGGCGCCTGATCGCGTACGGCCGCAGCTACGTGCGCTGGGCGCTGGAGGACCCGGCGGTCGCCCGGTTGGCCTTCGCCGCGGGCCGCGCCGACCTGCGCACACCGATCGCCCCACACCCCCACGACGTGCTCGCCGCGGAACTGGACCGGCTCGTCGACACCGGCGAACTGCCCTCCGCGGCCCGCCCGGGGGCCGAGTTCGTGGTCTGGGCGGCCGTGCACGGGCTGGCCACGCTGCTCATCGACGGCCTGGTGCAGTTGGACGGCCCGCGTGCCGTCGACCGGGAGGCGGAGCGGCTGCTCGACGCCGTACTGACCGGCCTGGCCCGGGAACAACCACCGGCGCGGCCGTGGCCGACACCGCGCTCCGCCCACTCACAGCGCCTCGCCGCCCCCGCCGAGACCCCCGCCGGCGGCAACACCGGTTCCGACGCGGGGCATTCGTCACCGTCACCGTGACAACGGCGCGGCCTCGAAGCAGCCTCGAAGCGGCGCAGCCGTCGATTGCCGGCATCGGTCGGCATATCCCGGATTTCGCATACCTCGGCGATGATCGGGCGCGGCGGTCGTCCCCTTTTCCACGGAAAAGGGGACGGAAAAACCAGGCGTCGGCCCGGGCGCAATAATGCCGGCCGACGGTATTACCCTATATCTCCAGAATTCCCTCGATGCGCTTGAGCGCATGCCGGGCCAGGGCCAGATTGCTCCGCGAACGATCGAGCGCGAGGTAGAGGAAAAGCGACCCGTGCGTGCGCGTCAGCGGGCGCAGCAGGTGGTATTGGGTGCCGAGGGTGATCAGGATGTCCTCGACCGTGTCGTCGATCCCCAGCGAGGCCAGCGTCCGCGCCTTCGCCTTGACCACCTCGGTGTTCCCGGCGGCGGCGACCTCCAGGTCGAAGTCCCTGCCGCCGCCCAGCGTGCCGAGCGTCATCCCGCTCTCGTGGTCGACGAGCGCGACGCCGATGGCACCGTCGACGGTCATCGCTTCCTTGAGCGCGGCCTCAATGTTCATCGCGTTTCCTTTTCCTGACTTTCCTCGGGGATTCCTACGCACGGAACCAAGGCGATTACTAAACGTCAGCCTTCGCCTATTGTTGAAGATCTGCCATAAAGTACTCTGCATGTTGTCACAAAGTGAAGGGGGGCAGCCGCTCCCCCTGGAGGCATCGCTCTCCGGAGTTCTCGAATCTCCCGGAGTAATCGGCGCAGCCCTGATCGACGCGGTCACCGGTCTCGTCTACGCCGAGGTCGGCGATTGTCGCGCCCTGGGCAACGGCACCGAACTCGCCGACCTGACGAACCTGGTCACCGACCGGCTGACCGAGGCGGGCGCCGCCGGAGAGGTGGAGAGCGTGATCGTGACCAGCCGGCGATACCACCAGATCACCCAGGTACTGCCGCGCCGGGGCGACGACTTCCTGCTCGCGACCGTGGTGGATCGGACCGAGACCAATCTGGCCTTGGCGGTTCGGGCGACCGCCGAGCACGCGAGAGACGTCCTGGTATGAACGGCCCTGCCGTCGCGCAGAGTCCGCGCAACGTCCCGGCCCTGCTGATGACACTGCACCGCGAACGCTTCACCGGGGCCGTCGTGGTGTCGGGCACCCCCGGCGGCACCCTCCACCTGCGGGACGGACTGGTGGTCGCGGCCCGCACTCCGGCCTCTCCCGCGCCCGACACGCTGCTGCTGCGTTCGCGGCGGATCGCCGAGCCGGACTGGGTCGCCGCCGGCGAGGCGAGCCGCACCGACGGCCCACTCGCCGACACTCTGGTGGCGCTCGGCCTCGTCCGCGCCCCGGAGCTGCGCGCGCTGTGCCTGGCCGCGGTCTTCGACGGCGCCTTCGGCATGTCCTTGGGTACGTCGGCCGGTTGGCAGGTGGACGACTCCGTGCCGGCGCCCGACCTGATCGCCGATCCCGGCGTGGAGCCGCGGCGGCTCACCGACGAGACCGCGCGCCGGATGTTGCTGTTGTCCCAACTCTGGGGCCCGCTGTCGGAGTTCGCCGCAACCCGGATCAAACCCGCGGCGCAGCCGGCCGTCGGCACGCTGCCGGTGCGCTATCGGGACATCCTGCTCGGCGCCAACGGCCGCCGGGCCCCGCGCGATCTGGCGTTCGCGCTCGGCCGAGGCCTGTATCCGGTGATGCTCGACCTCGCCCGGATGAGCGCTCGGCGACTCGTACACCGCGACGTGCCGGCCGGCGCCGTACCGACGCCCATCCTCGCCCCACGCGACTTCGCGGCCGGTGCGAGCGTCCCGGCCCCGCTCCCGGGCGCCGGGCTGCCCCGCCGCAACCCCGGTACACATCTGCCCGATTCGGCGCCCGATGCCCCGCCGGGCGAGGCGCCCGGAGGCAGCCCGGTCCCGACGCCGCCCGCGAACAACGCCCCCGGCGGCCGCTCGGGCGACGCCCCGCCGCTCACCCCGCCGCACGTCGAGCACGACCCTCGAGACCACCCGCACCAAGGAGAAGTCACACCATGAACAACCAGGTAGCCATCGACGCCGTGGTCCTCGAACTCAAGGCGCTTCGCGAGCGCGTCATGGGCATCACCGAGAGTGTGGTCTCCACCGGCGACGGCCTGCTCGTCGCCGGCGACACCGTCTCGGTACACGGCGAATCGTTGTCCGCCCTCGCCGCCGCCGCGCTCGCGCTGGGCAGCCGTACCGCCGGGGAGGCGGGTCTGGGCGGCCTGCGCGACGTGGTGGCGCGCTGCAACGGCGGACACGTGGTCATCCTGGCGATCGGCAACCACGCGCTGCTGGCGATCGTCGGCGACGAGGGCCTGGACATCGCCGGCCTGCACCGCGAATCGCCCGCCTCGATCGCCCGCCTGGACCACATCCTGACCGGGGCCGCGTAGTCGGTGCGGGCATCCGCACCGGAGCCGGCGCGGGGATCACCGAGCCCTCCACCCCCGCGCCGCAACGAGCGCGCCGCGGCGGCCTCGGCGGTGGCCGTCGAGCGGCCCAGGCGATACGACAACGTGGACATCACGAACTCCCGGACGGTGCGCCGCGGGAGCGAGGGCGGTCGGCCCGAACCTCGCCGGCAGCCGCCCCGGCCCGAGGCCGGCGACAGCGGCGCCTGCCGGCGGGATTCACACGCAACTCCCATGGAACGGCTTTCCGTCGGTGCGCGACCCTGGACGGGTGCAGACACCTGGCCCGAAACAAGCCGCGCGCCTGCCGCACCCGGGCACGAGACGGCCGGACGCGGGCCGGCACCGTAATGGCACGCCGACCACGCACCGACCACCGATCGGCGGCCGTCCCGGCAGCAGGCGCCCCGCCACGGCCGCCCTCGACCACCGACCGCGTCCACCACGCGCGCCGCAGTACCACCGCTGCCCCACCCGGCGGCACGCGTCGCGAGAAAGGCCCCGATGAGCCACCCGGACCCGCAGGCCGGCCAGGCCGCACCCCACGATCGCGGCCGGCTCCTGGTCGTCGACGACGAACCGGCGATCGTGGACACCGTCGCCCGGTTCCTGCGCTTCGTCGGCTACGACGTGCGCACCGCCGGCACCGGCCGCCAAGCCCTCACCGTCGCCCGGGACTTCCTGCCGGAGCTGATCCTGCTCGACGTCATGCTCCCGGACGACGACGGCTTCGAGGTGCTGCGCCGGTTGCGCTCCGACGGGCTCCCGGTGGCCGTGGTCTTCCTCACCGCGCGCGACACCCGCCAGGACGTCGTCCGCGGCCTGACCGCCGGCGGCGACGACTACATCACCAAACCCTTCGGCCTGGACGAGGTCACCGCGCGCGTCGAGGCGGTGCTCCGCCGCACCCGCCGCACCGATCCCGGCGGCGACGTCCTGCGCGTCGGGGACCTCGAACTCGACGCCACCGCACACCAGGTGCGCCGCGGCGGCCGGGCCGTCGACCTGTCGCCCACCGAATTCCGGTTGCTGCGCTACCTGATGCTGCACCCCGACCACGTGCTGACCCGGGCCCGCCTGCTGGAACACGTGTGGTCCTACGACTTCAACGGCGACGACACCGTGGTGGCCACGTACATCAGCTACCTGCGCCGCAAGATCGACGACGGCCAGGGCACTCCCCTGATCCACACCCGTCGCGGGGTGGGCTACTGCCTGCGCACCCCGCCGTGCTGAGCCTGCGGCCCAGGACCCGCCGGCAACCGCTGAGCCGTCGCCTGGTGATCGTGCTGGTCCTGGTGTGCACCGCGGTCCTCAACACCTGCGCGGCGGTGACCGTGGGCGTGCTGCGGGACTCGCTCTTCGACCGCCTCGACAATGAACTCGACACCACCGTGGCCGCGTTGCGCGCCCTGGACCAGCGCGAACGCAACAACCAGCCGCTGGGCCTGACCCCGGGCATCTGGCTGAAGTTTCCCGGCGGCCTGCGCGTCGCCCTGGCCGCCCCGGGTCGCCGTCCGCCGCACGGCCTCGGACCGAAACTGACCGGCGCGCTGCCGGTCGCGGGACGCACGGTCACCGCTCGCTCCGGCGAGCCGGGTTCGCACGAGAAGTTCCGGGTCCGGGTCGAGGACCTGCCCGACGGGCGCACCGCCCTGGTCGCGTTGAGCACGAACGACGCCGAACGGGCGGCCGACCACGCGCTGTACGTCGTGCTGATCACCGTCGGCATCGCCCTGCCGACCCTGGGCCTGCTCGGCGCGCTGTTCGTGCGCCGCGAACTGCGGCCGTTGGAACAGGCCGCCCGGGTCGCCGACTCGATCGCCGCGGGCGACTACGCCCGGCGCGTGCACAATCCGCTGATCGGCCCGCGCACCGAGGTCGGCCGGTTGGCCACCGCCCTGGATCGCATGCTGGACCGGATCCAGGCCGCGTTCATCGCCCGGGACACCTCGGAGGAGCGCCTGCGTCGGTTCGTCGCGGACGCCTCCCACGAGTTGCGCACACCCTTGCAATCGATCGGCGGATACGCCGAGTTGTACCAGCGCGGCGCACTCCCGGACCGCGGCTCGGTCGACGACGCGATAGCCCGGATGCGGGCCGAGGTGCGGCGGATGAACGGCCTGGTCGAGGCGCTGCTGCTGCTCGCGCGCCTGGACGAGGAGCAGGACACCGATCTGGAACCGGTGGACCTGGCCCGGGTGGTGGCCGACTCGTGCCGCGACGCCGCCGCCGTCGAACCCGACCGACCGCTCGACTACACCGCCCCCGCCGGGCCCGCGGCGGTACTGGTGCTCGGCGACGAGGACCGGCTGCGGCAGTTGCTGGCCAACCTGCTCGGCAACATCCGCATGCACACCCCGCCGGATGCCCCGGCCGTGGTCGAACTGCGGCGCGAGGCCGACCTGGTGCTGCTGACGGTGCGCGACAGCGGCCCGGGTATACCGGCCGACGACCTGCCGCACGTCTTCGACCGCTTCCACCGCGCGGACAAGAGTCGCAGCCGCGCCCAGGGCGGCAGCGGCCTGGGCCTGTCCATCGTCGCCGCGATCGTCGACATGCACCACGGCACCATCCGGATCGACCCCGCCCCGGAGCGGGGCACCGTGGTCGGCGTTCGCCTGCCCGCCCTCCCCGACGCCCGCACGACCCCGCCGCCGACCTGACCCCGCCCGGGCGCACGCGCGCGACGCAGAGCCCGCTCGGCCGGTCCCGGCGCGCCCCCGGGCCGCGCGTCCCGCGCGTACCCGGGCGGGGTCATCCGGATGTCCCGACCGACATCGCAGGCGGCGGTGTGCCTCACGCCTCCACGGTGTCGAGAAGGATACGGGCCAACTCGCGCGGCCGGGAGAACATCGGCCAGTGTCCGGTGTCCATCTCGACCAGTCGCCACCGCGTGCCGGTCAACAGTTCGGCCACGTCCTCGCGCGGCTCGGCGCCGTCGAGCAGGCATTTGATGTAGGTCGCCGGGAGTTCGCCCAACGGCCGGGCCGGCATCGCCGGTTCGGTCAAGGTGGCACCCGGATGCGGCGTCGCGCCCTCGACCAGCCGGGCGATCTGCTCGTCGGTCAGGTCCTGGCCCGCGAAGTCCGCCGCCGCCGGCGGCATCCAGAAACCGCCCTCGAGTCCGGCCGTGAACTTCTCCTCGCCCAGCCACGAGCCGGACGCGAACGACTCGCCCTCGGTGGGCACATCGGAGTCGACGAAGACCACCCGGGTCAGCCGATCGCCGATCAGCCCGGCGGCCTGACCCACCGGGATGCCCGAATAGCTGTGCCCGACCAGGACCACATCACGCAGGTCGGCACGCTCGATCACGTCCACGATGTCCTGCACGTGCGTCCGCTGTCCGGCGGGCTCACCCTGCCGGTCGGCGAGACCGGACAGCGTCACCGGGTGCGCCCCGTGCCCCGCCGCCCGCAGCTCCGGCACCACCTCGTCCCACGCCCACGACCCCAACCACGCACCCGCGACCAATACGAATTCCGTCATCGCGGCACGCTAACCGATCCCGCCGACACGGCTCGGGAACCGGCCGCGCGGACTGCGGGCCGACCGTGGTCCCGGTCGTCGAACCGGCGACGTCGTGGGCATGCGATCGGGGCGGGTCGGTGCGTATCGCCGGCTTTGCCGGCTTCGATGCAGGTGACGGGTACGGCGGCGCGCGCCGCCGTACCCGTACACCTCGGTGCGCCGTCGGTTCCGCACGAACGACTCCGAGACGGTGCGCCACCCGGCATCCCGGCCTCGAAAACGTCGCGGGACAATCCTCGACACCTGCCCGCGACCTCGACGAGCCCCCTCCCGTCGAGAATCGCCCGCAACGCCGTCGTACGGATCGTCGAGCGCGCCTCCCCCCTTCCGACCATCGACCCCGGCGTGACGCGGGAATCACGGTCGCCCCCCGGGGTGGCGACGATCCGTCACGTCTGCGTGATCACTTCGTCACCACCCGTGAACACGACTCTAGGGCCCGGTCCCGGCCAGGAACAGGCAGCAAATCAGCCGGCCTCCGCACTCGCGCCAACCGGTACAAACCGTCGGTTGCCCGGCTGCCGAGGTTCGTCCCGATCCGCACCGCGGGACCACCCCGCCCACCGGCCACGGGAGCGCACCCTGCGGGACGCGCCGGCCTCGACCGCGGCCGCGGTTGGCCGAATACAGGTGTGGCGCCGCTCCGTTCGCGGATCACCCGCCCGCCGCGTCGAGCCCCCTGCCGCTCGCGGCGTGAAGGATCCGACCCGGGTGCGGCACCACATCCACCCCGATCCCGGCGCGAGGACCTCGACGCCGGGGGCGCCCGGTCGGCCCGTACCATCCTGTCGTCGGCGACCCGGGTCTCGGGCGAGGGCGGGCCGGGAACGAGGCGGGGGCGCGGCATGGCGGATACGGCGTTCATGCATCTGCTGGGCCGCACGAGCGCCGCCGACGTGGCGGCGGTCGCCGAACGCATGGGCGCCGCGGCCCGAAGTCGGCTGGTGGCAAACGCCTTCGGCGCGCCGGACGCACTCCTGCACCGAATGCTCGCCCACGGCGAGCACAGCGACCGGGCCTGCCTGGCCGCGGACCCGGAGTTCCGTGCCAAGCCCGGCTACCTACGCCGCTACGACAGCCCCCTGTGGGCCCTGTACACGCTCGGCGACCCCGAACTCCGCCCGGCCCTCTACCGGACCGACTCGCCGCTGATGTGCCGGCTGATCCTGGCCGGCGGCCCGCCCGGGTGTCTGCCGCCCGACCGGCGGGTACAGGCCGGCCTCATCCCGATCGGACCGATGCCCACGCATCCCACGCTGCGCGGCGCCCTGCTCGGCAGCACCGACTACCAGCTGCTCGCCCCGGCCGTCGTCGCGGCAGACCCCGACCTGGTCCGGCACGCGTTGCGCACCCTGGGCACCGACGGCCGGCTCACCCGCGCCGAACGGGCCCTGGCCCTGCTGCGCCTGTGGGACGCGGAGGGTCCCGACGCCGTCCGGGAGTGGACCCGCGAACGGCAGAGCCACTACCGCGGGCTGCACCGGCAACTGCACGAAGCCCTCGACAACCCGAAGGTCCGCGCCGACGTGGAGACCACCATCCTCGACGCGGCCGGCCCCGAGGGCTTCGTTCGCCGGCTGTGCGCGATCGAGTCGCCGACCCGCTCGCGCCTGAACCCCGCCGTGGCCACCGTGGCGACGGCACCCCACACGTTCGAGTGGCCCGCCGTCGTCCGCGCGCACCACCGCAGGCCCTTCCTCGCCGACGACGTGGGCCAACTCGTGCAACGCCACGGCCTGGACCACGACGTCCTGCGCGCGATGGTCGGCACCGATGCGCAGGGACACCCATACCTGTCGAACTGGCGCGCCTCGGAAGGCGTGGACGACGGCGACCTGACCACGTGCCTCCTGGACGCGTGCGAACCGGTCCGTACCGCCGACGCGCCGAGCGTGGCCGATCTGGTCGCCGACGCGGCCCCCGGATGGGTGTTCCTGGAGAACTACGCCGAGGCCGCCGCGCAGACCGCGACCTCGCGACGGCTCCGGGAGCGCTTCGCCCTCGTCGACGCCGAACTGACCCGACTCGTCCGCGCCCGGCTCGGCGACGACGTCGAGCGTTGGGTCCGCCTGGCCCGGATCGGCCCCGCCTGGCCGGGCACCCTGCCGGACCTCCTGGACGCCACGGCGCACCCCGATGCGGCCGCCGAGCACGCCGCCGAGGGGCCGATCTGGGCGGACCCCGACTACCTGCGGCACGGTCCCCTCGGCCGAGCGCCCGGCCGGCAACGCCACGCGGCCATGCGCCGATTGTTGCGCGAGACCGCTCCCGAGACCGTCGCCCGGATCGCCGCACGGCTGCCGGCCGCGTTCACCGCCGACCTGTACGGCCGCCCGGGCGGCGCCCGCCTCGACGCCGCACTGCGCACACTCGGCGCGCCGGCCGTCGACGTCGGCATCCACACCTGCCCGCGAACACCCCCACGGGTACGCGAGTTCCTGCTCCGGACGCGGACCCCCGCGCTGTATGCGAGTCTGATCGGCGCCGCCGAGGACGACGTCGGGGCCCGGTTGTCCCGGCTGCGCGAGCATGGTCGGGCCACGGTGTACGAAACCCTGCTCGCCTGCCGCGCGGCGATCGGCTCCGGGCAGGCGACCGTCGCCGAGCGCCTCGCGTACGGCGTGCTGCGGCCGGGGTTCGACGGCGTCTACGAACGCGAGAGCCTCGGCATCGACGTGGCCGGCATCGTCCGCCGCGCCCGCGCCGCACCGCCCGCCGAGGCGGACGTCCTGCTGCGCGAGGCGGCGCAGGACTGGGTGGAGCGTGCCCGGGCGGGCGGGGTGGTCGAGTTGCTCGCCACCGGCGGCGCGCGCGGCTACCTGGAGACCACGCACGATCCCGGCTGGGCGGCCATCCTCGCCGCGCACCGCGCCGACCCGCTGCCCGTCCCGGCGCTGGAGGCTCTCGCCGAGGCCCGCCCGGATCTGCCCGCGGAACTCACCCGTGCCCTGGCCGAACACGTCGGCACCTACTGCGACTCGGCGCACATCGCCGAGCACTCGTGGACACTGGCCCGCTCGCTGTTGCGCGGCGTGCACCCGTTCGGCGGCAGAGTGAGGCCGGCCGCCGAATGGCCGGACCTGATCACCCGGGCGCTGGAGGCGGGCACGCTCGACCCCGGCCTCTGGGCGGCACACGGCCGGCCCGCCGCCACCGTGCTGCGCACGCTGTCCGAGGCCGCGCACGAAACCGTGCCCGACGCCGTCGGCCGGGCCTTGGCCGAAGCGGTCGAGCGGCACCTGGCCGGGCGGCCCGATGCGTGGGTGACCGCGTACGCGATGTTGCCCGACTTCACCGGCACGGTGGCCGAACTGCTCGCCACGGCGGAGGCCGCCGCCGGGCCGGGCGACCGGCGCCCACCGCCGACCGGGACGCCCGGGCCGCACACGCCGCCCGGGTAGCCCCACCCTCGGCGCGCCGCCGCGAAGCACGGAAGCCCTCACCCCCCGACGACCGGTCGGGGAATGAGGGCTTCGTGCCGGGGGCGTCGCGGATTGCGGCTACTTGACCGGTTCCGGCTCCGTCGCGTCCTCGGTCTCGTCCTGCTTCGCCGGTGGTTCGGGGAGTTGCACGGATTGCAGGAGCAGTTGTGCCACGTCGACGACGCGGAGGTCCTCCGCGGCCTCGCCGGCCTGCTTCTTGG
>NZ_JBITHP010000060.1:0-19860 GCF_044458105.1 Embleya sp. NPDC050493 | reverse complement strand
CTCGCGCTCCGTTTCGGGGGCTTCATCCAGGGTGTCGGCGAAGTCGGCGCCCATGTCGTTGTCGAAGGGGCCGATGTCCCAGCTGCCCATGTCGTTCCTCTCGCTTCACCGTCTCGCGGATGTTCGCATCGATCACCGACACGCGGCCGGCGATGCGAGCGCGGCGCGTTCGAGGCCGTCGGCAACGTGTGAGAGCGGTGACTGACGATGGGTCAGCCGGAGTCGAGCCACACGAGGATGCCGTTTCCGCATGCGGTGGGCACGGGGAGGGGATCCACACCTGCGTCGCTGCGCACAGGCGGAATTCGTCGTCGTGGACGGGCGTTCCCGGTCGGCCGGTCCGCCGGCATCCTCGCCGCTGGGCACGCCTTGGTGAGCACCTCGCCAGTAGCGCTCGCCCGGCGGTCAGCCGTCGGCTGTCGGCTGTCGGCAGGCCCATCGCGCCAGGCCTGCGACTCCGACGGCAGATGGTCGTTCATCGCGAGGAACATCCGCACGGACGGATCCGAATCACCCGCCAGTCGGGCCGACAACCCCGGCGGATGGTCCGCTACGCCGGCGGCGATCGCGCACCGGACCGCCGGCTCCGGATGCTCCGCCAGGCGGGACCCGCCCTCGGCAGGCAAGGAGCAGTCGGTCGCGAGGGAACGTGCCGAGCCGAGCGCGATGATCTCCTCGATCATCGCGCTCGGTCAGGTCCCCGGCGCAGCGGCGCCACCGTGCGGCGGGCGTGCGGGTGTCGGAGCAGGCCACACCAGGTCGGCCGGGAGGTCCTGTTGGGCCGCCAACGCGCTTGGTTCGGCGTCCGGGCTCATGGACCGCAGGTTAGCGGGCGGGAGGAATCCGTCGGTCGTCGTCTGCGGACCGCCGCATGGCCTCGATGGTTGTGGGGTGTTGCCCGCTGCCCGAGGCCGGCGCGGACGTCGGGCGCGGTTCGGTCATGGGCGGGCCGGGCGGAATCCGGGGCGGGAGCGGGAGAGGTGGCAGGGGGTTGCGGGCGTGGGCGATGGCGGCGTCCAGGGCGCGCCGGGCGAAGGCGCTCAGCCGTACGACGCGGTCCGGGGCGTGGGCCGCGGGCCACAGTTGGACGAGGTAGCGCTCGCCCGCCGGGTCGCCGGCGCTGCCGTCGTATTCCAGGTCCCGTCCGTGGGCATGGACCCGGACCCGGTACGTGGCCGCTCCCTCAGCGCCCAAGGGCAGGCGCACGGACGGCACGTCACAGATCTCCACGACGTGGAAGTCGTCGGTGTGCACGGTCAGCGAGGACTCCGCGACGTCCTCCCAACCGCCCGCCGGTGTGCCCGGGTCTGCGTCGTGGACCTCCACCGTCAACGGCATCCGCACACACGTCGCCAATCCGGTGCTCAAGCGGACCTCGTCGTCCCGGGCCTGGACGAGACCGGTGGTGTTCCCGGAATACGGCCAGTCCCAGGCAAACCTCTCCCCCGCGACCAGGTGCAGCGAGTGGTTGTCGACGAACACGAGACCACGCGCGGAATCAACGACGGAAATCGCACCCACCCCCGATCGGAAACGTCCTCCACACCGGAACCCGGAACTCGGAACCCGGCAGGGGAGACCGAACCCGAACGCTACGCCGCCGCACCGACAACCGCCGCTCGAGCCCACCACCGCCGTGGCCCGGCCTCGCCGCCTCCGGCGCCCATCTCGGCGACCGTGGGCGTGTCCGGCTCGCCCCCACCGGCATCGGTCGGCGACGTAGCGTTTCCTGGCGACCCGCCACACCGATCCCTTGCAATCGGAAGCGGTCATTTCATGGCATGCAGGCAAGGAGTGTGCATGCGGGTGGCATGGAAGGGACCCGCCTCGTTCGGGCTGCCGAGACATCCCGTGAACATCCCGATCCAGCTGCACCCCGCAACCGTTTTGCCGCAGGACGCCGCCGCGGATTCGTGGTCGGCGAAGAGCCGCCCGTGCGGTCCCGGTATCAGCCGACTCGGAGTACGGCGGTGACCTCCCGGGCCAGCCGTTCGGCGTCGGCGGCTACTCGGTCGGCCTGTTCGGGCGGTACCCGGGGGGTGAGGTAGGTGACTGTCAGGATCACGTTCGCGCGACGCACGGTCACCGTGACCATGCCGCTGGAGTGCATCACGTACGCCTCGTCGCCCAGGCCAGGCACCGGCGAGGCGTTCTTCCGGGTTTCGGCTTGGGAATCGCGGTCGAACCATGCGCGCGCGGATTCCGTCGCGGACCGGCCCCAGCCGTAGGTCGGTTCGAAGTGATGCACGGCGAGCGTGAGGCGGCGTCCGTCCTCCGATTCCGCGTCACATCCGGCCGGGCTTCCGGGCCTCCCGGGGAACCAGACCAATTCATGGAACAGCCCGAGGCGGGCCGCCGGTTCGCGGATCAGTTCGCAGGCCGGTGCGAGGTTCGCGACCTCGTGGCGATTCGACCACCAGGACATCGTCCACGGTCGGTCGATCACGAAGGCCACGGCCAGGATCGCCGAGAACGAGCACGCGGCAAGGATTCGCCAAGGACGGATCCGTGGCCCGGAGGGTTCGGCCGGCACCGACATCCGCACGCCGGGCGGCAGCGCATCGGCCAACCGCTCGACGTCACGGCGGAAACGATTTTCACGGCCGAACTGCGACAACGACGGCGCGAAGAGCGACACTTCGGGCCGGCCGTCGGATCGACGGATCACGACGCCCGCGTCACTTTTTTCGTCGTTCACCGAGACGCTCGCCACCCGCTCCCACGGGATGTGAACGGATCGAAGGCCGACCGTGTCGGTGATCCCGTCCGGCCCGACCCTCGTGCGGCCGATGTGGAACCATATCGAGACAACGGCCGACACGGCCAAAACGGCCAACACCGCGCGCACCACCTCGGGCCGCTCGGACTGGGCCCCCAGCCACCACCACGTCGACGCGGCGACGACCGCCAGGAGCACCGACCCCACGAGCGCGACCCGACGGTGGAACTCGACCACCGTCCGTCGTTCCGGAGTGGGATCGCCGGTGGAATCACCTCGCTCGGACGCGTCCGAATCCATCCGTCCCCCCAGGCCGTCGGTCCGCCGACCCTATCGATGCCCGGGCCGCTCGGGTACCCTCGCGGAACATCACCCGGCCCCTGACCGAGGCCGCCCGCAGCGTCCGGTGTCTCCCTTCGGCCTGATCCGGGCCACCGAGGCCGTCCCGACTACCTCCCGGGTCTGGTCCGCGGGGAGGAAAATCGGGCAAACACTCCGAGAAGCCGCACGAGCAGTCCGGACGCAACGCGAACAGCACCGTGTTCCGGCGGCAGTACATGCGCGTCGGCGAACCGTGGGATGACGCCGCCACCGAGTGGCCTGTTGTACGTCCAGCAATGCATCGGCCGGCGCCGTGGTCGACGCCGGCCCGCGGTTCCGCCGAGCCCGCGCCCGGCACACGCCACGAACTCCCGAACCGGGGACATCGGTCCGCCTCGCGAGTGCGCGCGTACGGGGACCGGACGCGGTCGACCTCGGGGAGACCGGGCGCGGGTGTCGCGAGTGCGCGCGTACGGGGACCGGACCACCCGCTGGACCCGACCCGCCCCGCCCAGCCCCGGCCCGGACACACGCCGGTCACAGGATCACGCGCCGCCGGTGGACCCGCCCGCGTTGCCGGGGCCTGCACCGCCTGAGTTCACATTGGTGACGATCGCGGCAACATGAGCCGATCCGGAGCGCGAAGGGCTCGCCGGAGGCTTGGGCAATCGCATGTGCGATGTCTCCAACACAACGGGGACGCCGACTCCCGATAGCAGGGCATCCAGGTCCTGCTTCAACTGCCGCGCGTCCGGGGAATCCGGGCCGGAATAGACGTGCACAACCTGGTCATCGCCGATCACAATCGCCACCGACACCGTTCCGCCGGCCGGCCGCGGGTCGCCGCCCATGTCGGTCTCGATGATGGTCTCGTGCAGAAGTATTCGCGCCAGGTCGGCGATCGGCAGCCATGGCCCGGGCCGACGGGCTCGCACGAAGCAGAACCGGGCCGGGGCCTGCGTCGGGGCAAACCGAACCCGGCGGACACGACGCAGCTCCTTGGCCGCGACGAACGGCCCGGTGATCAGGGAGGCGGCTGCCGCGAACAAACCGGCCACGGACAGCGCCTCGGCGGAGCCGACGCCGAAGGCGACCATCAACCAGAAGATCACGCATCCGGCGCCGCCGAACAGAATGGGCACCCACGCCACAGCGGCAAGTGCGATGAGCACCGCCTGGACGCCCGAACCGCCCTTCTCGCGGAAGACAAGGTCGGTCGTGCCGGCGTCGGGGCCGGGCCGCACCAATTCACCAGGAGGCATGCATCCAGCGTAGACCCGGCCGCCGACAGACAGAAGACAACGAACAAACCACAACTTCCTTACCCGCACGGCACGTTGACGCATCACGAAGGCGGGACCGGACGTGATCACAACACGCCCTTGCCCGGCGGCCCAGCCTCGACCGCGAGGCCTATAGGCAGCGCAACATGTCGAACGAGTCATCACCGGTACAAGCAGCACTGGCCCGATACCGCTACGACAAGCGCGGCTACGTCTCCCTCGGCACCGCCGCCGTACCAGCCTCACTACCTGGCAGCGAACATGACCGGCTGGCAAGTCCTGGATGAAGGACGGCAATCGCCGGGGCTATCTGATGGTCGGAGCGCCGGTAGGAATCGTCTCTCGGTTCTCGGTCGTATCGAGAAGGTCCGCCCGTGCGGCAATGACCGACAATGCGCCTCCTGCGGTGTTCGGTCCCGGAGCGCAGCCAGTTGGGAACCCGGCAACCACCTCCCCGCCGGTGTGGTGGCCGACGCCAGGACCGCTCAGAGTGTCTCGAGGCCCAGCCCGTACAGGATCAGCGTGCAGTCGCTCCTGTTCAGCCACGCCGTGTGCCGCAGATCGCCCAGCTGCACGTCCTGCGCGCGCAAGGTGTCCACCAGCGTCCGGGCCGCGCGCCCGGCGTCCCTGGGGTGGGGGTGCGGGAAGTCGAGGACGTGAAAGTCGGCCTCGGGGCCGGGCCGCCAACCCAGGCCCGCGAGTGTGGACGGGCTCAGCACCGCGGTGCTCGCCTCCAGGTGCAGCAGCCGACCGTTGCAGGTCAACTGCACCGCGTTCGGGTTGTCCTCGTCCGTGCTCGGCCGCATCACCAAAACCAGTTCGTCGTCCAGTCGGCCCATGTCCCACACCATCGCCGACAGCGTCTCCTCCAGTCCCAGGCCGAACTCCTCCCAGGTCTGGGCCTGTTGCTCGCCCGGTACGAACACGTCCTCCATTCCCGCACGGCCGAGCCCGAGAGTCTGCCACACCCCGAGTTCGGCGACCGCGTCGTCGCGTGCGCTCCACCTGGAGACCTGGTACTCGTGGTTCTCGACCACCGCCGCCGACAACAGCGCCAACCGCACCTCTCCCATGCCCCACTCGAGCTCGAGAAGAGTCTCCTCGCGGCGCCAGCGCAACACCGGCCCGGGCCCGCGTCGGATCGGCGCCGGCCCGATGCATGCCTCGATCGCCTTCCTGCCGGCCTCGAACACCGCTTCCTGAACGGTTGCGTCCTCGGTACGTGCCAACTCGCACTCCAGCAGGGTGAAGCGGCCCTCGTGCGGCGAACCGTGGACATGCCCTCGGAAGGCGGCGGCCCACCCGCCCGACAACGGCCCCTCGAACCTCAGCCCGGTGTCGTCTCCGGAACGCAGCGTCCACCCCAGGCCGGCGGTCGCACGCTCCACCGCGCTCCGGTCCCACTCCCCCAGATCCAAGGCCTCGAACCGGGGAACCAGTTGATTGATCTCGGCATCGGTCAGTCTGATGGTCATGGGCGAAGAGGCTATCGACGGCAACCGACGCCTCGGGAACCTCTCCGATCCGCCGCAACCCCGCCGACAGCGACACCCACACCCACACCCACACCCACCGAGAGATCGTCACCCACTCGGTCACATTTCGCGGCGGTACGACAATCAAGGAACGGGTCACGGTGACGCTTCCCACGGACCTGCCGGCCACTGCCAAGACCGCGTCGGCGGGAAACGTGTCCGCCTACGTCGAGCGCGCGCTGCCCGCCGAAGCCTGCGCGAGGCGGGCGAGCGGGCCGAAGCGATCGAGGCCTGGCGCGGCCGGCACGCCGAGGACGTCGAAGAGCTCGCGGACGTGTTCGGCGAGGACCTCTACCGCCCCGGCCCGGCAACCGCCTTGCGAGCGCCGTTGCTTCGGCCTCGGCCCGACGAACATCCGGTGTCACGGGACTGTGACGGTTCGCGTACGAAGTGGCGCACCGGCTGGTCGGGCTGACCCGACGTCAGGACCCTGGAGGTACGCACCATTTCTCGAGTGGGGGGCCGAGCCGTGTCGTCCGGTCGATTCGCTGCCGAGCCGAATCGCACGGCTTGGGCGCCGCCTCCGTCGGCACGGCCCGGCCGGTCGGGGTGGCTGCGAGGTGTGGGCATCGCGGCGGGCGTGGCGTCGGCGGCGATGGTCGTCGCGGACGTGTTCATGTACTTCGTGTACCGGGACTGGCGTGCCGACTTGGCGTCCCGCATCGACGAACCGGCCGAGCGAGCGGCCTTGCGGCTGACCGACCAGCACGTGCCGGTGGGAAACGGTGCCACCGGCGTGGCGATGAGGTCGGTCCTTGTCACGGCTTTGCCGATGGTGGTGCTCGTCTTGGCGTGGGCCGTGCTGGTGTCCCGGGACCGCGCGGTCCGGCACGGTCCGGCACGGGAAACGCGGCGCGGCGCGATCGGCTCGGCAACGTTGAAGGCGACCGCGATGGTGGCCGCCGCCGTGCTCGCGTTGGCCCCGATGATCCGGCTGTGGCGTTCGATGGGTTGCCTGTGGCTCGGACCGACCGACGAACGGATCGAGCGGGAAATGAGCTCCGTGCACGAGCGGATGACGTTGTCGCTCGTGCACGCCGCAGCCGCCCTGCTGATGCTGATCGTGGTGACGCTGACGACCCGCCGCCGCGGACGATACTGAGATTTTCGGTTCGGGGTAACGATGGGGCCGGTTGTGGGTGCGTGCCGGTGTCGTGCGGTACTCCGATGGGGGCGGCCCAACCGCGAACCGCTCGTGCTCGTCCGCACCAACGGCGCCGGGGGTCCAGGGCCTTCGTGCATGCGGCGCAGGCGCGCGGCGTGCTGCCCTCCTGCGGTTCGGTAGAGTCCGAGCGTGGCTGTGTTCCTCGTCTTCCTCCGCCGCTCCGGTCCCCGCTGGGATCCGTCCCGCCCGATGCAGGAGCAGTCCGACTGGCCCGCCCACGCGTCCTTCATGGACGAGCTGGTGGAGTCGGGTGTCGTCGTGCTGGGCGGACCACTCGCCGACGAGCATCGCGTGGTGCTCGTCGTCGAGGCCGAATCGCAGGACGCCGTCCGTGCCATGCTCGCGCGTGATCCGTGGAGCGAGACGCACCTTCGAGTGGACAGCGTCGAGCCGTGGACGATCCGCCTCGATGGTCGGCGCGCCTAGAGGTTCTCCACCCCGGACTTCGCCAAGTAGGCAGTCGCCGCCACCCGAAGCCGACCGGAATCGGCACCCGGGGGCGGACCCGGAACGACCGCAGTGCGAGGACGGAGGTTCGCCGACGCTCCGCTCCCGGCCGGCACGCGACCTTTCCGCGCGGGCCTTTCCGCGCCGGCCCTTCCGCGCGGCGTACGACGACTCGTCGTTCGTACGATGATGACTTCCGGGCTCGCGTGGCGCGGAAGTGCTGGGCGTGGGTGCGCGTGGCGCGCTACTGCGGTCGGACGGCGAAGACGAACACCGCGAGGTGGGTGGCGACCACTGCGAAACGCTCGCCGATCGGCGTCGGTAGGTAGGTCGCGTCGAAGCCCTGCGCCAGAACCTGCTTGGTGCGCACGTCGACGGCGATGGGGGTCCGAGTGTTCATCGTGTCCTGATCGGCCCGGATCCCGTAGAGCACACCGCCGACGACGCTGTCGGCGCTGAGCGGGTGTTCGTCTGCGGCCTGCTGCCACAACGTACGGCCCGACGACGGCTCCCAGACGGTGCTCCGGGAGTTCGTGCCGCCGCTGCCCAGCACCGCCACCGCGCCGGTCGCATCCGTGAGGACGGTCGACGCTCCCTCGGGGCTGGTGGGCCCGGTGGCCACCAGGCGACCGGTGGTCCGATCGTGCAGACTCACCACCGCGGCCTGGCCGTAGGGCTTCGTGTCCCACGCGATGGCGATGCTGCCGTCGACGGAGCCGAGGATGTCCGGCACCGAGCCGGTGTCGTACGCCTTCGGGTCGGCACCGGCCGGCTTGTCCACCGTGTCGGTGGCCCACAGCCGCGCACCGGAGGCCGCGTCATGGGCGACGATCCGGCGCGGGGCGAGCGTGCCGGTGCCCGTGCGCTCGATCGTGAACACCGTTCCGTTCACCAGAAGCGGCACCTCGCCACTGCCGACCACCGAGGCGCGACGCCCGCTCCCGACTGCGAAACTGCAATCCTTCGCGCAGGTGAACAACTGCCCCGATCCCGTGTCGCCCGCACGCAGCACGGTCACACTCCCGCCCGGGCGGCTGTCGGTGGTCCGGATCAGCCAACCGTCCTCGATGGCAGCGCCATTGGTGCTCTCCCTTCCCAGGAAAGGCAGTTCGGTCCGCCCGAGCGGCTCGCCGCGCTCGTCGTAGGCGTCGACCGACCACGAACGCTTTTCGGCGCTCAGTCCATCCGACGGCACAACGCGCTGTTCCCGCACGACGATCGCCGGTTTGCCCCACCACGTTTCACCGCTGACCCGGCCGTCGGTGGTGAAGCTTTTGCGCACGTGTCCGGTGGCCGCGTCCCGCAACTCCACCGTCGTGCGGGCGCCGTTCGCGGTGGCGACAACGACCGCCGTACCCACCGGAAAGACGTTCGGCTTCTCACCACCCGCCCCCTGCGGCGTCGCGAGCGACCACACCGGGCTCGCCTGGAGCCCCGGGAGCACGGGACCCGAATAGGACGGCCCCTTACCGGCGTTCGGGCCACTCGCCGACCCGGGGGGTCTCTTCGAAGCGGAGGAACCCGACCCATCCGACGAAGTACATCCGGACAGCCACATCGGACCCCCGAGTCCGAGCACCCCCGCCGCGACGATACCGACGATCCTCCGACGCATGACGTTCCCCCGAACTCGCCCGACACTGATCGTCGCGAGGATAGGGCATCGCCCGGCGAAGCTTCGGACGGAGTCGACCCGCGCCGAGCCGCCCTCGCGAAGCCGCGCAGCTTCGACGCGGAGCACCAGGCCCCGCCCTACGGGTAGTTCCGACGGCCAGGCCGAAGCCAGAGGTGATGCGCCGGGGTGCATGGCGATCTCCGTTGGGTCGTACACGTCGAAGCCGTTCGGTGCACAGCGTCGGTCCAACGCCGTGGCACGCGCTCGGTACGCCGGGCACGGGCACCGCGACACAGCCAAGGCCCCTCTGTCCGGCCAACGCCGAGCCGTGACCAAGGCCGGGAGACCGGGTTCACCGACCGGCCCCACCCACATCGGCGTCCACGAATACGACCCGCTCTCGAACGCCGGTAACACAGGACATGAGAGATGCCGGACAGCACCACCGGACCGACCACTCAAGGGCACGGCAGTGATCGCCGAGCGCAAATGGCGCGAGCGCAGCAGGAGGGGCACCTTGCAAGATCAACGGACCGGGAACGGTGCTCCGCTCCTGCACCGAGCAAAAGAGGTCGGCGGTGATTCACCGGTCGCGCTCCAGCGCCTCCAGCACCGTTCGCCGCCGGTTTACGCGTCTCTCCGTCAAGGCGCACCCTCCCCGTACACGACGCTCGCCCCCGCTCCTGGTCGCGGACGAACCCGTCCTGGAGACGATCTCATCCCCCACGGGAAACCGGACGAACGTTTGCCCTGCTCCGCCGGGTACACGGCTCTCGTAAGCGGCCGTCGCAAGCGTCGAGGCGAGCGGGTTCACCCGGACGATGCCCGCCGTAGGTGCCCATCGCGCACCCGTGGCTCCTCAGCGACATGGGGCGGGCCATGTGGGTGCGGAGCAGGGTGGCGCGAATACCAGCGTTACGTGCCGGAATCCGCGAGAATTTCCCGCCGATTCCTCGGCTGGGAATTCGCGCGGGTTCTGTACTCAGCCCGACGGGATCGTCACGACCGTCACCTGTCCATCCATCAGACATTCGATGAGCACCGAACCGCCAATCGGGTGCATCCAGAAGTGCGACCCGGCGTCCAGGATGTCCCTCGCATGCCGCACCGCGACATCCACAGGCATGGTCACGGTCGGCATCAGGTAGTTGCCCCAGATGACGGCGATCCGCTCACCCCGCAGTACGTACGAGGAGAGCAGCTCCGCCGCCATCCTCGTCCAGTGCTCCTCGTCGTCCCACCAGAGGCGGTCCTCGAACGGAGTGGACTCGAAGTCGATCACGTCGCCGGTGGCAGCCGGAAACCGGCTCAGCGTCGCTGCCGCCAGTGCGCGGTTCTCCGCGAGATCCAGCCTCACCACCTGCCGGCCGTCGTCGTCCCGGGGGTCGTTCACGAAGCCCGGAAGGTACTCCGGATGACTCCCATAAGACCTACCGCCGGTCATACGTTCCGCCTCGACCATGTCGAAATGCTCCCACCAGGAACCCTATTTCCCATTTTCGAACCGATGCGCCCTTGCCCGTCATCACGTTGATGTGCGGGCCGATTCTGTCGTCGGTATCCAGCCGGAACGACCTGTACCCCCATCGCTGGTCGCGGTGAATCCGGTACCCCTGCCGAAGGTGTCGACCGCGGACGATCCACCCGTAAGGGCGGCGCCGGTGCGGTCGCAGCACGTCGAACTCCGGCGTGTTCATGGCCGGTCACGTGGAGGAATTCGTAGAAGTCGAAAGTGTTCCCTCAGAACTGAGGTCATGCCCAATCCGGGCACCGCCAACTCGCCGCCGACCTCACACATCGCGCGGCCGCAGCGATCAGCGTTTGACACGTCCGCGGATCGCAAGCAAGGCGAGCGCCAAGAGGATTGGTTCGAGGAGGCGGGAGGCCATTTCGATGTAGGTCCCGGGTGTGGTGAGGTTTTGGCCCGAGGAGCGGAAGACGACGGAGTTGACGACGACGCGCGTGGCCTTCTCGGCACGTTCGGCGGTGAGCCGGTCGTGCATGCCCCCGGCCAGGACCGCGTCGGGGGTGCCGGTGACCAGGTCGACGCGTTGTCCGGGCTGGGCCTGTATACCGGTGGTGTGCGGTTTGGGGTCGGTGGTGGGCAGTCCCCAGAGCATCGTCGCCAGGACGGTGGCGGTCATGGCGAGGAGGAGCCACCACAGGGCACGGGTGGCGCGCAGTCCGTAGCCGGACAGCAGCCAGTACCCGGTGATCAGTGCGCGTTCCCCTGTGGTGCGTTTGCGGTCGTGGCGGCGCATCTCCATCTCGCCGTAGTAGAAGTCGGCGGCGTCCGGTTCGTTCTTTCCGTCCTCGGACGCTTTGCGCAGTGCGCGGTAGACCGGGCCGACGTCCTCGGGCCCGGGGGCAATCGCGGGATCGGGGTGGCCGGGGCCCGGTGTCCAACCGCGTGGGGGCGGGGGGTTGCGTGGATGAAGGGCGCGCCAGTGGTGCTCCTCGGCGATCGTTCGGCGGCGGGCCAGACGGGCGGGGATCCCCCTGCGCAGGCGCCAACCGATGGGGGGCGCGCCGAAGACGGTGTCTCCTTCGAGCCCGAGTTGGTCCAAGTGGAAGGCACCGCTGAACACGCAGGCGGTGAGGTCGGTGTCGGTCAGAACCAGGTGTGCGGCATCCACGCCGCGGATCGACACGATCCGCACGGCCGTGTCGCGGGTGAAGCCGGTCTCGGCTTGCGGTGTTCCGTGCGCATACAAGAAGGCGACGGTGTGGGCAACGATCGCGATCGGCTGTGTCAGGACCGCGTGGGTCAGGTCCACCTCGGCGTAGCGCACCCGCACCGTGGCTGTCGACTCCCACCGGGTGCGCACACACGCAACCCGCCGGGCGGCTGCCTCGATCTCCACCGGTGAGGAGAACACGGCACCCGACAGGTCCAGACACCCTCGGCAGCGCATCGGTCCCATCCGGCCGGCCCGGACGAACGTCGCCTCGCCGAATCTCGCGTCACCGGAGAACGTGACGCTGTCGAAACGGGCGCCGCGCGAGAACGTCGCGTCGGTGAACCGGGCGTCCACGACGAACCCGGCGCCGTCGAACTGTGCGTCCCCGGAGAAGCTCGCACCGTCGAAGCGAGCGTCGCCGAAGAAGGTGGCACTCTCGAACCAGGCGTCGGTGGCGAACCTGGCGCCGTTGAACCGCGCGCTCGCCGAGAACTTGGCGTTCGAGAACCGGGCGTCGGCGCGGAACGAAGTGTTCTCGTACCGGGCGTGGGTGAACCGGGCCCCGACGAACCGGGCCACGGCGTGGAACTGCGCTGTGTCGAACCGGGATTCGTCCGAGAATTTTGCGCGGTCGAACCAGGCGTCGCCGGTGAACCTTGCACCGTCGAACCGGACGTCGCCCACGAACGTGGTGGTGTCGAACCGTGCATCGGCGGAGAACGTCGCGCCGTCGAACCGGGCCGCATCCAAGAACATCGCGTTGTCGAACCGGGCATGGCCGGTGAACTCCGCGCCGGTGAACCGGGCGTCGCCGATGTGTGGTGTCGCCGTCGCAGGGCTGCACAGCGCGCCGAGGAGTTCGCCGAGCAGTCCCGCGTCGAATGTGGTTCCGCGGTGGTCGACGGGATCGCCCGGGGTCAGGCTCGTGAGGTACGCGGCTCGTTCGGCGGGAGTGAGGTGGGCGAGGCAGCGGGTGTTTCCGGTGACGTGGACGCCTCGACAGCCGAGGGGATCGGTCGGATCCGCACCCTCGGCGCAGTGTGACCACGGCAGCGGAGCGGGCGAAGGCACGGGAGATGACGTCATGCCACCGGGGACGCCGGAGCGTGATCACGCGGTTGCGGGAGAGGCGGCCCTGCGAAGCGATCCGCGCGTCGACGAAGACGGCCGGCACACGGTTTTGCGCAGCCCGGGCACGCAGCCTTGGCGCCGCGCGACCTACCAGGCGGGCGTGGCACCACCGATCGCCTGCTCCGGGGTGAAGCGACCGCTGCATGTCGTGCCCCGAGAACCACCCCCGCCCGGCCGTCTTCGGCAACCCTGACCGTTCCACGGGCACCGCTTCGGACGCCGGCGCGGCGAAGCGGGCACGATCACGGTGCCGGCGGCCGCAGTGTCGCGGGCGTCGATGCCGGAGCTCGTTCGTCGCACCGGGCGGCGGTTGCTGTGGCCATGTTGGGGCCCGTCGGCCCCGTCCAGGCCACAGCACGCGTCGCCGCGCTTCTCGGGGATCAGCCGGGTTCCGCGGATGCGGGCGCGATGACGATCTCGCCGGGCGTGTTGTCGGAGAGGGCGTGGGCCGGCGCGTGGATGCCGCGTGCCTGCGCCCGGTTCGCGTCCTACATCCGCCATGGTCGCCCCCGGCGTCGGCCACGGCGAACGTCCCCGACTCCATGAGCACCGGAAGCCGAGCCCCGCTCCCGTACTCCTGACCGACGTGAACCGGAAGGCAGACCCGGGACGCGGGAACGGTCAGGTCGGTGTCGCATCCCGCACAGACAAAACGAACAAAGGCCCTCCGCATTCGTGTGGAGCTGACGGTCGTCACACAGAATCTCAAGCTCGGTGGGCTGCGGTAGGGCGCCGGGGATCCGCAGGGCCGGTGGCCGTTGCCGGCGGAGCGGGACCCGGCCTCGGCCGAACGGGTTTCTGCGAGCATTGCGCGATCTCGGGTCGGACGCGGCTCCGCTCGCTCCCGCAGTAAATGGCATGCCGTAGTGGAGAGTTCGGAGCAGTGGGCATGCGACGACCCGGCTGCGGAGGGCGAACAGCCGCCCGCCCGTGGCCTGGACGGCTGGACCAGGCGGCTTGTTGTAGGCAGCCGGCTTCTCCGGGTCCGCAATGGTGCGGTAGGCGCTGACCCGATGGCCCTTGGCCACGGTTCCTGTTGTGTTCGGACTTGATGCTCGCAAGCATGCTCGCATCCATGGCCGGCACGCTGTGGGTCAGCGAGCCGGCGGAGAAGGCGTCGAAGTCGGACGGCTTCGATCCTCAGCTTCCGGTTCCACTCGACCGGCCCAGGCCCGGCACACCGACTGGGGCTGTGATCGCATTGGTCTCGGGTGGGCGTCGGCGGGCGAGGGCGAGGCCGGCCATCGTCGTGATCGCCATCGCGGCGACGCCGACCAGCGCCGCGGTCGTGTAGGCGTTGTCGTTCGGGAAGAGCTGGCCCGTGGGGGTGCCGGCGGCCAGGATCAGACCGCCGATGGCGCTGCCCAGGGAGTACCCGACGCTGCGGACGACGTGGTTGAAGCTCATGGCGCTCGACGTCTCGCTTTTGGGGGTCACGGCCAGGATGACGCCGGGCATGGCGGCCGAGAAGCTGCCGACGCCGAAGCCCAGCACGCCCATGGCCGCGAGCAGTTCGGCCGGGTTGGACCGGGCGGTGGCGAACAGGACGAACCCGCCGCCGACGATGGCGGCGCTGCCGGCCAGGACCAGGGGGCCGTCGATCCGTTCGCGGACCCGCGGCGTGAGCTTGCCGGCGACGAACCCCAGCACGGAGAACGGGATGAGGACCAACCCCGCCACGAAGGTGGTCAGTCCGAAGCCGTAGCCGGCGCTGTGCGGCGTCTGCGCGTAGCGGGTGATGAGCGTGAGCAGGAGGTACATGCCGCTCCCGCCGACGAACATGGCGATGTTCGCCCCGGCGACCGCCGGGTGCCGTACCGCCCGAATGTCGATCAGGGGCGTCCTGGTTCGCAGTTCGGAAACGGTCCAGGCGCAGAGCAGGAGTACGGCGGCGACGGCAAGGGTCACCGCCACGGCGAGGTGTCGGCTCCACAGGCTCCTCTCGCCGGCCAGGAACAGGACGAGAAGCAGTCCACCCGCCAGGAGGAGTGCACCGGCCACGTTCACGTGAGCGGAGCGGCCTTCCGGAGCTGCGGGCATGGAGCGCCACGCGGTCACGAAGGCGATGGCGGTGACGAGCAGGCCGAGGCCGTAGGCGGCCCGCAGTCCGCCGAACTCGGCGAGCAGCGCGGCCAGCGGGTAGCCGACACCGGCTCCGATGATGGAGACCACCGAGATCAGGGCGATCGTGGCCGCGCTGCGCTCCTCGGGAAGATGGTCGCGGGCCACGCCCATCATCAGCGCCGTGAGACCGAGTCCGACGCCTTGGGCCGCTCTGCCCACGAGCAGCCAGGCGAACGGCAGCGGCAGCACGGTGAGCGCGCTGCCGACGACGACGACCGCCAGTGTGGCGAGAATCGTGGCCCGCCGGTGCGGACCGGCTCCGAGCCGGCCGAGGATGGGTGTGGCGACGGCGCCGCTGAGCAGGGCGATGGTCAGCGTCCACTGCGCGCTGTCGAGGGAGACGTGGAACGTGGTCGCCACGCTGGTGATGAGCGGCGTCCCGAGGCTGCCGACCGCCGCCACGACCAGGGCGATGAACATCAGGGCGGGGACCAGCAGACGTGCCTCGGAACGCGCGGTGCTCGTGGGCTGGTCGCGAGCCTGGGCCGCGGTCACCGGTCCGACTCCTCTCGGGCCTGGCTTTCGAGCTCCGCCAGATGCAGCAGCGCCGGAAGGGCCGCTGCCAGGGCCTCGACCTCGTCACCGCTGAGTTCGTCGATCAACCGCGCGTACGTGTCTACGCCCGCCTGGCGTCGCGTCCGGACGTACGACGCGCCGGCCTCGGTCAGGCACACCAGCGTGACCCGCTTGTCGGACGGATCGCCCTTCCGCTCGACCAGCCCGGCTTCCTCCAACACCCGGACCAGGACGGTCATCGCGGGCTGGGTGACGCCCTCGGCCACCGCCAGATCGGTGATCCGTCGCGGGCCGGTCTTGTCCAGGGTGGCCAAGGTGGCGGCGGACGTCAGGCTCATGTCGCGGGGAAGGCGTCTCACGGCCCTGGTGGCCAGACCGTAGAGGGCTGACCCGATGGCATCGGAAGCGCCGTGCGCGGCGTCTCGGCGACTCACGCGCGAAGCATAGCAGTTTTATATGAATCCTTTATGCATCCATGGATCAGGGTTCGGCGACCACCACGCGCGGGAGCTTGCCGACGTGCGGCAGCGAGTCGCGCGCCGCGGTCCCCGACACCGCTCGCAACCGCCCTTCCGCAGAAAACCCGGTCGTGGCACGTCTCATGTCCGTGCACGACATCCCCCGCCCTCGTGCGCAAGGTGTTCATCCGGCGTCCGGAGGCTCCTGCTCGCCGTCGCCGTCGCCGTCGGATTCGACGTCCTCCCTGATCGGGAAACGTGCCGCCCCTTCCGCTGCGACGGCCTCAACAGCCGCCGGCCGGCCCGGGAACGTCGCGGCGATGACGATCTCGGCTCTCGCGATCGGGACTCCTTCGCCGGCGGGGCACGGCCGGGGACCGGGGGCCGGAACCGGCGGTGCGAGGCCCATGCCAGGGGGCCGCCGTGCGGTGGGGGGAGCGACGGGAGGCATGGTCGATGGGCGGGTACGGGGCGGGGCCGCCGGGCCCTTGGGCGCCTTCGGGGCCTGCGGGCCTTTTGGCGCCTTCGGGGCCTTCGGGGCCTTCGGGTCGGGCGCCGAAGCGGTGGGTTGTGCTTCGGCTGCCGGGATCGGCTCGCCCGACGCGGTGTCGTCGGGCACGTCCCGGGCGAGCAGGGGGAAGGGAAAGGGCGGCGGGGGCGACTCGGCCGGCGCCGGTGGTACGACACCGAGCCCGGGCCAGGTGTCGCGGACCTCGTCCAGGAAGGCCCGGTGGTCGATGCCATGGGTCACCGCGGCGGCGTACAGGGCGTCCAGGGCGGCCTGCAGGGAGTCCGGCTCGGCGGCGCCGAGCAACGCCGGCAGTGCGCAAGCCTGTTGGAGCGCGTTGTGGGTGGTCCCGTCCGGAAGGGTGATCGTGGTGCGTGGAACGTTCGGGTCCTCGAGCAGGCGCCGCCACGCTACGCCCGGGTCGTCGAACGGCGCGGGGAGCGGCGCGCCCATATCGAGCGCCGCCAACGCCGGGGCGATCCAGTCGACGCCGTCGAGCCCCGCCAGAGCATGGGCGCGGTGCGCGGCCCAGCGCGCGATCTCGCGTTGCGTCCCGTCGTCGACCCGCCCGATCGCGTGGACCAGATGCACGTCGAGCATGCGCATACCGTGCACGTTCCCGCCCACCCGCCGCAGCCGCTCGGTCGGCAACCGGCCCGCCCACATGCGGAGTTCGTACTTCCGGACGGTTTCCGCGTACGCGCGGGCCTCTTCCTCGCGGGCCGCGCGCGCTGCCGCGGCCCGTTCGTGGGGCGTCGGGGGCGGTGGCCGGTCCCGGGCGACCTGGTTCCAGTAGGCCGCCTGGTTGCTCGTCTGCCGCACCACGCGGTCCGGTTCCAAGGGCGCGGGCCAGAACTGCAGCAGGTAGCGGTCGACCGGCGGCTCGCCGTCGAACACCACGCCGTGGGCGGTGGCCTCGTCCATCCCCACCGCGCAGTAACGCACCCGATGGTCGACCGGATCGAGTTCGAACTCGCACGCGATTCCGCCCTCCCACTGCGCGAGCCACACGGTGCGGGTCTGTGGGGTGAACGGTGCCTCGACCACGTCCTCCCACCGCCCGTCCACCGCGGGCGGGGTGTCGTGGACCTCGATGGTCAGCCCAACGTGGCCGGTGTGCATGCCGGTGGTCAGGAACAGATACCCCTCCGCGGCGGCGCCGCACAGGCCGTTGACCTGACCCGCCCGATGGTCGTCCTCGATCGCCGCCCAGTCCGCGCGGCTGTCGACGTACATCTGCATGTACGCCACGTGCACCGAGCCCTCGAACACCGTCCGCATGGACACCCCCCCGAACGTCACCGGCTCCCGAGTCTCGTCCCGGGCCACCAGGCCTTATGCTGCCGCAAGGCACGGACAACACGACTCCGGGAAAGTCCGCCCACAGCCGACGAGTTCACGGCACGGGGATGTACGACACCGCGTGTCCGGCAAAGAGCCTCCGATCACGGCGCCGCCGCCGACACCGGACCGGCCCGCTTCACGGCGTACCCACCTCCTCGAAGAATCGTTCGACGAAGGATCCTTCGACACGCCGGCCACGCGCGCCAAGTGGTCACGACACATGCGCTGCGGTTCCTCAACGTCGGCGGGGCCGGCGCAGTGCCCGCTGCGGCAGGCCAGCGCGAATTCCGCCCGGATGCGGGGCAGGGTCGGAGCGGCGGCCGGTGCCATCCGGTTCGAGCAGGCCCGAACATGGTCGGAGGTCGCGTCGTTGTTCGCCCGGACGGCCGACCCAACGCCAAGACGTGGGACGCATCCTGATCAACCGTGCACCGTGCACCGTGCACCGTGCACCGTGCACCGTGCACCGTGCACCGCGCGACGGACGACCCGACTACCCGTGGACCAGCGGCAGCCAGTCCCCCGAAAGACGCCGGGCTTGCAGAATGCCCACGAACTCGCCTTCCTCGTCGTGCCGCGCGTGCACGGGCGGATCGGCATCGATGTCGAGCGGCTCGCGCGCTTTCGATTCCCGCCGTCGAACGCGATGCGGTGCCGCGTCCTGCCCCGGGTCCGCAGAGGACCGCGGAGGACCGCGGAGGACCGCGGAGTTGCCCGTCGCCGCCACTCGATACGCCGCCCAAAACGCGGCTCGGCCACGGTTGCGGCCACACCGCACGAGACGTCGCTCAGTAGTACCGGCGGTGCCATCGCCCGGTGGCGAGGTCGAGTTCGGAGTACGCGGCCTCTCCCGGTGTCTCCGTCACGTACACGCGGCCCTCGCCCTCGGCGATCGACCACGCGGCGATGTCGTCGCGAAGCGTCTTCGGGCCCTGGGCGGTCAGTTCCACGACGCCGCCCTTCCCCGCGGCGCAGAACAACCGTCCCTCGACGAACGCCACGCCGATCGCGGCGACTCGGTCGCGTACGGCCACCGAGAAGCCGCACCGTGCGGACCCGCGAAGTATGCGGCCGCCGCGCGATCTGCCGGCGATGTACACGTCGTCGGCGTCGAAGGTGATGCCCGCCAACAGGTCGGCCGCGTCGGGGCCGTCCGGATCGGCGATTCGCGTCCACGCGGTCCCGTCGAAGTGCAGCAGGGTGCTGTTGTGGCCGGCGGCATATACATCGTTCACCGCGCGGCCGCGGATGGCGCCGATCGGTGCGCCGATACCCGGGTAAAACTGCGACCAGTAGCGGCCGTTCCAGTGGTAGAGCACGCCGCCGAAGGTGGCGATGTGTACGTCGTCGTCCGAAGTCCCCCAGACGGCAGCCGGATTCGGCCGGCCGCGGTTGTGCGCCTGTGCGGGCAGCGCGGTGTGATGCCAGGTCACACCGCCTTCGGGCGTGTCGAACTCGAGGTCCGGCGGCATGGTGTCCATCCAGGGAACAGGTGCGCTCGTCCAGACCAGACCGGTGCTGCTCGTCGCCCACACATGCCCCTGCGGCGAACACCACAGCTCGCGGAGCGTGTCGTTGGTCGCAAGGATGTTCTCGGCCGCCTCGTCGCTGCCGACGGGCCGCCGAAAGACATACCCCACCGCGTTGCCCGAGTCACCGGGGACGTACGCGATCAACAGGAAGTGCACCACACCGTCGCCCTCGTGGACGACCACGATGTCCTCCACAAACTCGCGCGAAGCCTCCTCCGAGGACCCACGCGACCCCGCACCCGAACTCCCGCTTCCCACGACGTCGGCGGCATCCCCGGGCTCGTTCATCGCAGTGCTTCCTCCGAGCCGTCGGTCCGGTGCGGACGATCACGGCCCACGTCGCCGAACCGCTCACCCGGGAGAACAGACCATCACCAGGAGCGATCCTAGTGTCCTGAGTCAGTAATTCGCTGGCAGTAGGTGGCGAGGGATTCGAGGATCTGGTCGGCGGTCCTGGTCCATACGAAGGGTTTCGGGTCGT
>NZ_JBITHP010000059.1:0-19975 GCF_044458105.1 Embleya sp. NPDC050493 | reverse complement strand
GCTGGACCGGAACCTGCACCACCTGCCACAGGCCACTTCCAACCAACACCCGAAGACACCCAGAACCCATCCCGACCTAACGAAGTCCTACTAGTGCCGCGCCCGGGCGGGAGGTTCGAGGTCGGGAACGAGGCGACCGGCCGCGCGGACGCCCGAGCGGCCACTCACGCCGAGCGGGGCCTGAGCAGGTCCTCGACGAGGGTGTCCACCAGATCGCGGGGGATGCTCGACCCGGTCAGGGCCCGATAGACGATCGGGCCGACGAGGGCGTCGATCGCGATGTCGGGGCCCAGTCGGGGCGAGATCTCGCCGGCGTCGACGGCGCGCACGAGCATGTCGCGTTCCCGGGCGCGGCGCGGACCGAGGTAGCGCTCGTGCAGGCTCCTGGCCGTGTCGGGATCGTGCTGCGCCTGCGCCACGAGTGCGAGCAGGACCTTGCCTGCCGGGTCGCGGGCGAGGAAGCGCGCGAAGCGGCGCAGGTAGCCGCGGATGCTCTCGGCCGTGGGCTCCTCCGTCGGGAAGGGCAGGCGTTTGTCGCTGTCCTCGATGAGGGTGTCGAGGAGGATCTCGACCTTCGAGGGCCACCAGCGGTAGATCGTCTGCTTGGCGACGCCGGCCCGGCGCGCGATCGCCTCGACGGTGAGGGCACCGAAGCCGTGCTCGACGAGCAGATCGTCCGCGGCGTGCAGCACGGCCAGACGTGCGGCCTCGTCACGCCGGTTGCCGGAGCGCGGTCTGCGGGGCTGGGAACTCGTGACGGACATGCGAAACACCATATCCGTCGACGACCTCGTGCTTTACTGTGTAGACGCAACGACTCGTCTAGACAGAGTCGCCCCACCACGAAGGAGTGCGCGTGTCCGCCATGTCCAACCGTCAAGCCCTCGTCATCGGAGCCTCCCAGGGGTTGGGTCTCGTCCTCGCGAACGAACTCGTTCGACGCGGCCGGCAGGTCATCGCCACGACCCGCCGAAGCGGCGGCGAGCTGCAAGCCAACGCCGACGCCTCGAACGGCCGGCTGAAAGTCGAATCCTTGGAGATGACCAGCCCCGCGGACCTGTCCGCGCTGCGCGAGCGCCTGGAGGGCGTGCGCCTCGACCTGCTCTTCGTCAACGCCGCGATCGACCGGGGCAACCTGTCCATCGACCAGGTCCCGACCGACATGTTCACCGAGGTGATGATCACCAACGCGTTGAGCCCGCTGCGCGCCCTGGAGGCCCTCCGCGGACTCGTCGTGCCCGGCGGAACCGTCGCGGTCATGTCCTCCGACCAGGGCAGCATCTCGCGCAACACCGAGCCCGGCTACGAGCTCTACAAGGCCGCCAAGGCCGCGCTCAACCAGCTGATGCGCAGCTACACCACCCGCCATGCCGACGACGGACACACCAAGCTGCTCATCGACCCCGGCCACAACCGGACCCGGCTCGGCGGATTCGACGCGCCGCTGGCCCCCCGGGAGAGCATCCCGGCCGTCGTCGACGTCCTCGAAGCCCAGGCCGGCGCCCCCGGGCTCCAGTTCCTGGACCTGCACGGCGAGATCGTCCCGTGGTAGCGAACCGGGCCGGGTCCATCCCTGGGGTCGGCTGCTTCAGGACGCCTTCCGGCCGCCGCGGGCGCGTGCGGTGCCGCCAGCGTCGCGGACGGCGTCCTCGAGTTGGTCGCGGGTCATCCTGGATCGGCCGGGGACGTCGAGATCGGCCGCCCTGCGGGCCAGTTCGGCCTTGGTGAGCGCGGACAGGTCCTCGGCCTTCCTCGCCGCCGAGCCGCCCTTCCGGCCCTTGTCGCCCGTGCCGGGCCGGGACTTCGCACCGGCGGCGGTGCCCTTCTTCCCCCGTGGCCGGGTCGTTCCCGCCCGACCCTTGGCGGTGCCCGCGGCCTGGCTCTTGCGCTTCCCCGTTCCGGACCGGCCGGCGCGGGCACCGGCGGTGTCGACGCTGCGGCGCAGGGCCTCCATCAGGTCGACCACGTTGGTCGGTTCGGGGGCCTCGTCGGCGGCGACCATCTCGCGGCCCTGGCGTTTGCTCTCCAGGAGTTCCTCGACCCGTTCGCGATAGGTGTCGTGGTACTCGTCGGGACGCCAGGGGGCGGCCATCGCCTCGACGAGTTGTTCGGCCATCGCGAGTTCGCGGTCCTTGAACGAGGTCTTCTTCGGCAGGTGGTCGAGTTCGGCGGCGGGGTCGCGGATCTCGTCTGCGAAATGCAGGGTCTCCAGGGTCAGCACCCGGCCCTGGGCGCGCAGGGCGGTCAGGTACTGGCGGCCGCGCATCACGAACAGGGCGATGCCCGCGCGATTCGTGCGTTCCAACGTTTGCAGGAGCAGGGCGTAGACGCGTTCGTACTCGGACTTGGCGGGAGCGAGGTAGTAGGTCTTGTCGAAATGGATGGGATCGATGTCGGCGAGGTCGACGAAGGCGCTGACATCGATGCTGCGCGAGCGACCGGGGGCGATGTCGGCGAGTTCCTCGGGCTCCACGGTGATGTAGTGGCCGCCGCCGGTGTCGTAGCCCTTGACGATGTCGGCGTAGTCCACCTCCTTGCCGGTGCGCTCGTTCACCCGCTGGTTGCGGACCCGGTCGGCGGTGCCGCGTTGGAGTTGGTGGAAGTGGATCGTATGGTCCTCGATCGCGGAGAACAGACCGACCGGCACGGTGACCAACCCGAAGTTGATCACCCCACTCCAGATCGCGCGCGCCATACCCGCTCCTCCTGTCGACGATCGGGTCGGGCAGCGCCGACCGGGCCGAAACGGCGGGACCACCGGACGTCGACCCGGCCGGCCTGTCCGCCTGCCTGCGGACCGCCCGACTACGGGCCGCCCGCCTGCCGGCCGGCCGCGTCACGACGCATGTCCCGGTGCGTCCCCCGGTGCGATCGACATGCCCGCCCGACCGCACGGATCCCATTTACCCCATTTCCGACTTTTGTCGCACCTGAGGATCGACGGATCAGGGCCCGTAGGCCATCCACGACGCCGCGGCCGGCGGTCAGGCCGCGGCAACAGGGGTGGCGTCGAGGAACTCCCGAGTGATCCGGACGAGCCGGCCGGGATCGGCGAACCAGTCCATGTGCCCCTCGCCGGCGACCTCCACCAGCCGGCTGCCGGGGATCGCCTCGTGCAGTTGCCGGGAGCCCGCCATCGGGATCATGGCGTCGCCGCCGAATCCGACCACCAGGGTGGGGGCGGTGATCCGGGGCAGCAGTGCGCGGATGTCGACGCGCGCGCCGAGGTCGATCTGGCGTCCGATGCCGGGCGGAGGCCATGCGTCGGCCAGGGACTGCGCGAGACCGTCGTGGCCGAACCCGTCCAGCGCGCCTGCACTGAAACCGGTCAGTGCGGAGAACCGCTTGAACAACTCGCGGTCGGTGTCCAGCAACGTGCGCCAGGTCTCGAAGTAGAACCGGTCGCGCGGGCCGGTCGAGTGCGCCCACCCGCCGACCAGGACGAGCCTGCGGACCAGCCCCGGGTGGGTGGCCGCGACCGCGGCGGCGGCCACCGCTCCGAGGGAGAAGCCGAGCATGTCGACCGGCCCGTCGACGGCGGCGCGGGTGGCCGCGGTCACCTGGTCGGCGATCAGGTCGACGGTCAGCTCGCCGCCGTCGTCGGTGGTGGCGCCACTGCCGCCGAAGTTGGGGCGGACCACGGTACGGGCGTCACCGAAGTGCCCGACGACGTTCCCGAAGACCTTCTCGGCGTCGCCGCCGGTGCCGTGGACGAGCACCAGGCCCGGACCGCGGCCGTCGACCTCGTAGTGCACCTCGGTGTCACGGAGGGAGGTGAAAGGCATGATGAGCACCCACTCGATAAACCAGAGCCGATAAGATGAGCACTAAGATAATCAGCGCTTAGCTGAGCGTCAACTAGATGAGCGCTCAGATATTTCAAGGAGGGCACATGCCCGACGCCGTGGCCGAACTGCTCGCGCAATGGCGGCGCGAACGCCCCGACATCGACTTCTGGCCGATCGGCGTGGTCGGCCGCCTCATGCGGATCTCCCGGATGTGGGACAAGGAGATCAAGGACTTCCTGGCCCATTACGACTTGGAGCCCGGCGAGTTCGACGTGCTGTCCACCCTGCGGCGCTCGGGCGAACCGTACGAACTGACCGCCGGCGCGTTCCTCAAGTCATCGCTCGTCACCACCGGTGCGATCACCTTGCGCGTCGACCGTATGGAGACCAAGGGCCTGGTCACCCGCGTACGGGACACCGTCGACCGCCGCTCGGTCCGAATCCGCCTCACCCCCCACGGCCTGGAGGTCGTCGACCGTGTGCTCCCCGAACACATCGCCAACGAGGCCCGCCTCCTCGAAGCCCTCGACCCCGCCGACCTCGAACACTTCACCGCGACCCTGACCACGCTCCTCCGGTCCTACGGCGACACCCCCCGCTGAAGGCGCGTCTTCCCTCCCCACTGGGCTCCGCGGCGTCCGGTGCCGTGCACCGGCGCGCCGCGCCCGGGCCCTGCTCGACTCGCGCCGGCGGAACGGCTTTCGGACGACCCGGTCGCGGCGCATCGGAGGGGGCGGCCGACGACCCGACGTCCGAGGCCACTCCCCGCATGGGCACATGCCCACGGGGTAGGCGGCGGTCGACCCGTTGCGAAGGAGCTCACGATGCCCGATCCCGCCTCCCCGCGCGGCCGGGCCGCGGCCCGCCCGCCGATTCCCGCGCCCGTACCGGCTCCGTCGTCGGGTGCGCAGCGGCCGCCCGTGATCACCCTCGGGGTGGAAGAGGAGTATCTGCTGCTGAACCGCGCCGACGGGGAGCCGGTCGCGCGGGCCGAGTCGGTGCGTGCGGCGGCCGACCTACAGGCCGCGCTGCACGACGGCGAGGTACAGCCGGAGCTGCTCCAGGTCCAGGTGGAGGTCGCGACGCCGGTGTGCGAGAGCCTCGACGAGGTCGGCGACCACCTGCTGCGGATGCGCCGGGCGGTCTCCGCCGCCGCGGAGCAGAACGGATGCCTGCTCGCGGCCTGCGGCGCGGCGCCGTTCGCCTCCGACGGGCACGCCTCGGTCACGGCCCGGCCGCGCTACCGGTCCCTCCAGGCCGACGCCCCGCAACTGGTCGACGAGCAGTTGATCAACGGGATGCACGTCCACGTCCGCATTCCCGGCCGCGGTGCGGGCGTCGCCGCGATCAATCGGCTGCGACCGTGGTTGCCGCTCCTGGTCGCGATGTCGGCGAACTCGCCCCTGTGGCACGGCGACGACACCGGCTTCGCCAGTTGGCGCACGGTCGTCTTCGGTCGCTGGGCCGTCAGCGGCATCCCACCGCTGTTCGCCGACGCCGACGACTACGACCGCCGCGTGCACGACCTCCTGGACGTCGGAGCGCTGCGGGATCGCGGCGCGATCTACTGGCAGGCCCGCCTCTCCGAGCGGTTTCCCACCGTCGAGGTCCGAGCGATGGACGTGCAACTGCGCGTGGACGACGCGATGCTGCTGGCGGGGATCGTACGCGCGTTGATCACCACGGCCGTCGCCGAGGACGAGGCGGGCGCCGCCCTGTCCACCCCCGCCCCCGAACTCCTGGCCTCGGCCCAATGGCACGCGGCGCGCTACGGCCTGGATGATGCGCTGATCGATCCGCGGATCCCTCGTCGGGTACCGGCCGCGGATCTGATCGGCCGGTTGATGGACCACATTCGACCGGCTCTGCGGGAGGCCGGCGACGAACCGCGCGTCACCGCACTGGTGGACAGATTGCTCGCCGAGGGGAGCGGCGCCGCACGACAACGCGCGGCCATGCGCCGCGGCGGCAGCAAGGCGCTCCTGGACCTGATCGCCGCCGAAACGACGGCGGCCCCGGAAAGCCGCCGTTAGCGACGCGGCCGATCGAGCCGCACCCGACGCGCGGCGGCTGCGACGACTGGTTCTTCGGTGTCTGGCAGCCCCCTACCGTCACCGATCCGGCCACCGGCCGTGCCCTCGACTTCGCCGACGCCTCGCTCGACCTGCTGCGCACCGAGGCATCCTGCCGGCAACCGGAGCCCGACGCCGACTGGCACGGCTTCACCGGCCTCGACCGGGGCCACTGCATGCTCGACCCGATCAAGGTCATCCTCACCTGCCCCGGCATCGACGCCACCGGGCGCACGGGCGAACTCGGCATCCCCGCCCGGATCCTGACCTCCTACCACGACGCCGCTCGCCGACTCGTCGGTCGGCCTCGTGCGGTGCGCGCACGCACCCGCGACACGGCCGGGCCGGGAAGTCGAGCAGACTCCTCGTCCACCGCGCACCGGCCGCGATGCCCCTCCACCAAGACGGCACCGGCCCCGGCCTGCTTCTGGACCCGCGCCGGGCCGGGCCGCCCGGCCCGCCCCGCCCGGCCCGGTCCGCGCGCCGGGCCCGCCGTGGCGGTGGCGAGTTCTCCCTCCCGCCGAAGGCCGCGGGGCGTTCAAACCGGCGCCGGGCCCTCGATGCGAATCACCGAGACGAGCCGGGCGTCCTCGTCGACGTGGTAGGCGGCGACGCACCCGGCGAGGAGCACGTGCCGGAAGTCGCGTCCGGTGATCGCCAGCGAGTCCGGGTGGTACGGATCCTCGGCGATCCGGCCCAGTTCCGCGTCGAAGCGCCTGCGCGTCTCGGACGGCAGGGCATGCAGGCCGGCCTGGGCGTCCTGCGCGAACCACATCCGAAAGCTCATCCCCGAACGTCCCTACCCGGTTCGTGCAGTCCCACGAAGCCCGTGCCGTCGCCGGCTTCGAGTCGTGCGACCAACGCCTCGTCCTCCCGGACCGCCTCCGCCGGCAGACCCCAACGCGCCGCCACCAGCGGAACGTGCGCGAGCGGTACGGATCCCACCGCGCGATCGAACTCCTCCCGCCGCTCCTCGGGCAGCGCCTCCCGGATCCCGTCGAGTGTTCCGGGCAGATCCACGAACCGCCCGCCGATGCGTGTGTGCAACAACCTCGCGTCTTCCGCCTGCATATCCACTTCCTCGATCGATCGACGTGCCATGGTTCCGCCCGGCGCCGCGGGCCACCCGGCGCGTCGCGCGAAACGGTTCGAACACTGGTTTGAGCGGTCCGCATAGTGCGGTAGACGTGATCTTGCGGGTGAGCCGAACGGCGTTGACAGGCCACCCGCGCCCGGACGACGGATGCCGCCGTCCGGTGCTGAGCGCATCGGCGACCCGCGTTCAACGAGCGGTCGCGCGTGTCGTCGGTGCGCCCTCGCGTACCCCTCCCCCACCGCGATGCGCCCGGCCGGACGTCGGGCGGCCCGGGCATCGTGAGCGGGTCGGATTCCGCTCACGTGCGGTGGTCCTCGGTGCCCAGCCCGAGGGCCCTGGCCAACTGCTGCACGCTCTCGTAGTCGAAGCCGTCCGCGGGCAACCCGGCGACGAGGTCCACCAGGTGGTCGGGGGCCGCTTCGTCGCGCAACCGCGCCAGGAGCGCCTCGCGATCCGCGGGGTAGACGTCACGCCCCAGATGCCGGGCCAATTCACTCCGCGTCCGCACGTCGGTCGCGCTCATCCCGGGCGGCGTTCCGCCCACGCCCGAGGTGCGTTCGAGAAGTTCCTCGGTCTCGTCCGCGGGAGCGTCGTCGTTTTCGTGAGTGGTCATGATGTGTATCCGATTCACGTCGATGAGCCGTCCCAAGGGGGAACCGGTCGATCCCGACCCGGGGCCGGGCACGATCGCCCATACCCACAGTCCTGGCGAGCATCCGGATTTCGCCGGGATCGGGGCGCGGACGGACGGTGCAGCCACGCCGACGGAGCCGGCACATGGCCTCACGGCCACCCGGCGACCGCCGACGAGCGGGCGTCGGCCACGTGGCCCGCCGGAGACGGTCGGGCGCATCGCACGCCCTGTCCCCCGTGCGCATCGGCAGGCGTCAGGTGACCAGAACCTGCGTACACGATTCCTTGAGTTTCGCGTTGGCCCAGCGGACCTGCCGCAACGTGTCCGGGTGGCAGCGTCGGGCCAGGGCCAGCAGTTCGGCGTCCTTGAGTCCCTGGGCGGCCTGGGCGATCATCACCCAGTCGACGGAGACCCCGGATGCCTTGACATAGACCTCGCGCAGGTCGCGCAACATCAACAGACTCGCGTCGGGACGGCGGCCGATCAGCTCGCCCGCCTTCTCGCGCAGGCGATGGGCGACCCCCGTCTCCTCGGTCGGCTCGGCGTCGAGGTGGAGATCGAAACGTTTACCGAGGTCGGCGATGTCCCGGGCATGACGTTGCGACCAGCGGGCCAGGTCGCCGCCGAGATGGCGGATCTCGTGGTCGACCCGGTGGCGGTCGGCCACCCGCAGCAGTTCGCGGGCCAGGTCCAGCTCGTCGTGATGCAGTTCCTGGAGGGCGAGTGCGATCTTCACGACGGGTTCCCTTCACGTGCCGGCCCGAGATTCTCGTCGGCTTCGGCCTCGGGTCCGCCCCGGGTGCCGTCGATGCCCGGTCCCGCCGGAGCGCTCGCGCCGACGGTGGGCGCGGGAGCGGGCCCGGCGCCGGGGCCGATCCGGCGCAGTGCGGCGGCGGCGGTCTTGAAGATCGGCTGCTTGGAGGCGGGATCCCAGTCGGTGAGCGTCAGTTCGTTGGCCGCGCGACCGCCGTCGAATCCCGGTTCGGATCCGGTTTCGGTGTCCCAGTAGCCGTAGTGGAAGGGTACGAACAGCACGCCGTCGCGGATCTCGGTGATCCGCGCGGCGGCGCGGACGCTGCCGCGTGGGGTACGGACCTCGACGAAGTCGCCCTCGCGAATTCCCGCGGACGCCGCGTCGTCGACCGAGAGCTCCACCCACACCTCCGGTGCCGCGGCCTGGAGTTGGGGCGCGCGAGCCGTCTTGGTGCGGGTGTGGAAGTGGTAGAGCGTACGGCCGGTGATCAGCACGTAGGGGTGCTCGTCGTCGGGTTGCTCGTGCGCCGGCAGGTATTCCGCCGCCTTGATCACCGCTTTTCCGGACGGATTCATCGCCCGGTACTCGACCGGTTCCACGGGCGCTCCGGTGATCAGGTCGCGTCCGTAACTCTCGCAATGGTCCGGGTCGCTCCAGAACCCACCGTCGGTGTAGAGGCGTTCGGTCCCGTCCGGACTGTCGTCACCGCACGGCCACTGGATGCCGCCGCGCTCCCTGAGCTTGGCGTAGCCGAGGCCCGTGTAGTCGCACGGGCGGCCCCGGCTGCACTCCTGCCAGGCCCGAAACGCCGACTCGGGGTCATGCCAGGTGATCAGGGGTTGCCCGTCCTTGTCGGCCAACTCCAGGCGCCGGGCGTAGTCGAGGAAGATGTCGAGGTCGGAGCGGGCCTGCCCGGGCGGATCGACGGCCTTCTCGGAGAGGTGGACGGTGCGGTCGGCGTTGGTGAACGTACCGGTCTTCTCGCCCCACCCGGCGGCCGGCAACACGATGTCGGCGAGTTCGGCGGTCTCGGTGAGGAAGAGGTCCTGCACCACCAGGAGCAACCGCTGCTGGGACAACACCGAGCGCACGCGCGCGAGTTCGGGCAGGGACACCGCCGGATTCGTGCCGGACACCCACAGCAGCCGGATCGAGCCTTCCTCGACATAGCGCAACATCTGCATCAGGTGGGTGGGCGGCGCGTAGTGCGGAATCTGCTCCGGTGCCACGTTCCACAGGCGGGCGAGTTCGGCCACGTGCGCGTCGTTGGCCCAGTTGCGAAAGCCGGGCAGGTCGCCGTCGGCGCCGCATTCACGGGTGTTCTGCGCGGTGGGTTGGCCGTTCATCTGGAGCACACCGCACCCGGGTTTGCCGAGCATGCCCCTGAGCAGATGCAGATTGTTGACCTGCACGGCCGCCGCCGTGGCCTGATGCGCCTGGTAGAAGCCCTGGAGCACGGTGGAGAGCAGGCGCTCGGCCGTGCCCAGGATGCGGGCGGCGGCACGGATGCGCTCGGCGGGAACGTCGCAGATGCGGGCCGCGAGTTCGGGGGGATAATCGGCGACCCGCTTTTCCAGTTCGTCGAAGCCGACCACGTGAGTGTCGAGATAGTCGCGGTCGATCCAGTCGTTGGCGATGATCTCGTGCAGAAGCGCGTTCATCAGCGCGACGTTCGTACCCGGTCGCGGTGCGAGGTGCACCCGCGCGGCACGCGCCACCGGCGTGGGGCGGGGGTCGACGCACACCAGTTCGGGCGGGTTGGGGCCGGCAAGGCGGTCCAGTACGCGCATCCACAGCACGGTCTGGGTCTCGGCCATGTTGTGTCCGAACAGGGCGATCGCGTCGGCGTGGTCGATGTCGGTGTAGGAGCCGGGCTGGCCGTCGCAGCCGAAGGACTCCTTGAGCGCGGCGGCGGCGGTGGCGGTGCACAGCCGGGTGTTTCCGTCCAGGTGATTGGTGCCCAGGCCGCCGTGGGCGATCACGCCCAGCGTGTAGTACTCCTCGGCGAAAAGCTGGCCGGTGGTGTGGAAACCCAGTGCGCTGGGGCCCTGTTCGTCCAGGAGTTCGCGGGTTCGCCGGACGATCCGGTCCATCGCGGTGTCCCAGTCGGTCTCCACCAACCGGCCGCCCTCGCGGACCAGCGGACGGGTCAGCCGGTCGGCCGAGCCGTTGGCCTGCCAGCCGAACAGGTCCTTGGGCCCCAGTCGGCCGTGATTGACGCGATCGTCGGCCCGCCCGCGCACCCCCACGATGCGGCCGTCCTTGACGGCGATGTCCATCCCGTCACCGTTGGAATGCAGAATCGACGCGGTCGGCACCCACCGGTTCACGTCGTCGGGAGTGACGCCCTGCGCCAAGTGGGTGTCCACCCGGACCGGCCAGGATTGCCCCGGTCCGTACGGCGTGCGGGTCCCCCACGGCTCGGCAATACGATCCTTGCGACTCACGTGCGGCCTTCCCTCCTGCGCCATGTCGGCGAGAGCTACCCGAAGGGGCAGGCCACAAACCGCCCCGGGTCCCCGTCGGGGCCGGCCCGGAGCGATGCGGAGCGCGCGGATTCCTTCCGCCGCGCGCAGGGTGCGAGCCGCAAGGACGCCGAGCAGGCCAGGGGGCGCTGTTGGCGAAGCGGCTCGGTGGGTGGCACCCGCAACGTTCGCGATCCACGCCGCACCGGCCGCGCGGACGCGCGCGTGCGTCAGCGAAGGCGCCGCCCCCGGGCGGCGCCTTCGCGTTGTCGCGAGTCGTCCGTGTTCCCGTCCGTCTCCGTCGTCACCGACGCGGAGCGTCCGGCCCGTCCCCGGGAGAGCGCATCCGGCCCTGCCGCACCCGGTGGTCCTTGTCGGCGGGTGCGGAACGCCAGTACGCGTCCGACAGCCACATCAGTGCCCGAGCCATCGCCTCACCGCCCGCCGATTCCTCGGCCTCTCGCGCCGCGCAACGTTCCGGCCCGACCCCGTTCGTCCCCATCACCCACGCTCCTCACCGGCCGCCCACCCCGGGCGTCTCCACCAAGACTGTCCGCGCCCGCCACGGACATGCACGGCGAACCGCCGAAATTCGGCCCGGTACGACCGCCCCCCACCCGACGAGGATGCGCGACGTCACGTCGTCGCCCACAACCCCGGCGCACGACCACGCACACGCCGGTGGGCACCACCCGCGCCCGACCGCGACACCCGACCGTGCCGCCGCCGAACACCTGTCGACGGAGCGGCATTTCCCGCTTTCGGGAGGCTGCCCGCGGAAGGCGGGTTTGGCGACGGGTCGACGGGCGAGGCTCTCCCACGGCCGGCACTCGAACATGCCCGTTCCGTGACGAGACGGGGAGGGAAGGATGGATACCCATCACGACTCGACACACCCCCGGGGAGCAGTGGTCTCACCGCCCTCGCGCGCCGCGATATACCTGCTGCCTGCGGAGGCCCGTTGCCTCGTCGCCGGCAAACACTTCCCCCTCGAAGCCGCGGGCCGCGACGACCCGCACACCGACAGCGCCCCCTTCCGCGGGGACGCGCCGAACAACCCACCCCCCGAGGACGGCGCCATCGCGAGTTGCGGCTCACCGCAGGCACGTCTGCTCGACAAGATCCACGACGATCGCTGCGCCACCGAGGTGTACGCGAACCAGACGCTCCCGTTCGTCTGGGAACTCGACGCGCCGTACCCGGTGCGCAGATTCAACTACTTCATCACCCGTACCGGCTGGGACCCCGCCCAGGCCCTGAGCCGAGCCCAGTTCGAGGCCACCCCCTTCGCGACGCTCGTCACGCCCGGCACGGCGACCGAATGCCGCAGGGCGGGGGTCCAGGAACTGCACGAGATCACCCTGCCCGCGCGACTGCCCGGGCACCACGTCGTCCTGGCGGTCTGCGAATTCGCCGACACCGGTGACGCCCTGTATCAGGCCGTCGACCTCCGGTTCGTGCCGTACATCAGCCGCTCCTGATCCGAGGAGGTCGCCGACGCGCAGAGCGGGGACGGCGCCGCCCCGGTCGGGGACGGCGCCGTCGAAGGCCGGCGAGGGTGGCCGCCTCACGGCGGAAGGCACACCGTGGCTCCAGCCGAGCGGTATTCCACGGAGGCAATGGTTGGGCCCGGGGGCACACCCTCACCGACGTTTCATCACAACGGGCGGCGCCGGTCCGACATTCCCGGCCGGGAGAACCGCGTTTCCGAGGGTGCGCCCCGGCATCTGCCCGGGCATCGCGGATCGGCCGCGCCGGCGGCTTCCGGCCCGGGACGGACCGCTCCGTTCGCCGCCGGAAAGTGCCCGGCACACACTGGAGCCATGGACATCTTGGGCGCAAGGGCGATCGTGGTCATGCCCGATCGCGACGAGGTCGAGGTGACCGTGGACGTCCACGACTGGCCGGTGGACGGCGACGCGTTCCCGCACACCTGGAACGCGGTGGTCCCCCGGGACCTGAACCTGAACGTGGGCGAGGAGATCACGCTGTTCGTTCGGGACGAGAACACCGCCCTGGGGCATGCGTGCGTGGTCGTGTCCAATACCGACCACAAGACCTGCCTGTGCGCACACGAGTGACCCGGGACCGCGCCGAGCGCGGATGAGGCACAGGCCGTTCAGGAGGTTCCGGGTTCGTTCCAGCGGCGGGCCGCGTGTTCGCCCAGTGTCGCGACGCGGTCGGTCCAGCGGGTCCCCTTCGCGTGCTCGCTCGCACCCGAGGTCTCCCCGGATTTCGCCGAGGAACCGGCCGAGGGCAACAACCGGGCGGCGAGGGACAGCGCACGGGTCGTGGTGGCCGGGGCCAGGCCGTGGGCGCGGACGGCCGCCTTGGCCACCGCCGTCAGCACGAGTTCAGGCTTGCGTCGGATCCCGGCGCGCACGATCAGCCGGGCCGCTCGCTCGGCGTCCATCGAGATCAGGGGCAGCGACGCGGCGGCGGCGAACCAGGCGTATTCGCGCGAACGTCGTCCCGTGAAGCGGGCCGCCCGGTGGGAGCCGGTGCGCATGAGGCCGGGGACCGCCGTGGTCACGCTCACGCCCGAACCGGCGAGTTCGGCGCGCAGGCCCTCGGAGAATCCCGTCGCGGCGAACTTCGCGCAGTCGTAGGGCAGCAGGTGCGGCGCCGCGATCCGGCCGCCGATCGAGGTCACGTTGATCACCCTGCCCTCGCCGCGCTCGCGCATGCCCGGCACCACCGCGAGGGTCAGTCGCACCGCGCCCATGAACATGACTTCGATCGCCCGGCGGAACGCGTCGACGTCCAGCGATTCGACCGGGCCCACCGTGATGATCCCGGCGTTGTTGACGAGGATCTCCACGGGCCCGTGCCGCCTGGTCACCTCCGCGACCATCTCGTCGACGGCCCGACCATCGCTCAGGTCGCACTGCTCCCAGGACACCGAGCGCCCGGTGTCGCGGCGGATCAGCGCCGCGGCGTCGGCGAGTTCCTCCTCGTCCCGGGCGCAGATCGTCACCCGTGCCCCCAACCGGGCCAATTCGCGCGCGATCAGCAGACCCAGCCCGCGCGAGCCGCCGGTGACGAGTGCGATCCGGCCGCGCACGTCCGCCTTCGTACGCGAGCGCATGCGGCCCTGCAGACCGGCGTGCGTGGTGTCGGTCACGGCGTTTCCCTTCTCCTGCGGCAACCGCTCCGGGCGCGTTCGTGGCCGAGAGCACCGCCGACACCGATGCCCGCGCAGCCGCCTGGCAATCACGCCGGTCCCCCCGCCGCGGGCCGGCGGCCGGCCCCGGGGCGGTCCTCGCGGTCGCGACCGCCGGGCAACATCTCCTGGATCTTGGCCTTGAGGCCCTGCCGGATCATGCCGCCCCGGTCGCTGTCGCCGTGCACGATCGCCGAGGCGGCCGCCTCGATCTGTTCCAGGGTGGCGTGCGGCGGGATCGGCGGCACCGCGGGATCGGTGCGGAAGTCGATCACGAACGGTCGATCGGCCGCCGGCGCCTGACGCCACGCGGGTTCCACGTCGGCGGGCTTGTCCACGCGCACCCCGCCCAGGCCGAGGGAACGGGCGAAGTCGGCGTAGCGACGTCCGGCAGGTCCTGCGACGCCTCGAACCGTGGCGCGCCCTCCATGGCCCGCATCTCCCAGGTGACCTGGTTCAGGTCGCCGTTGTTGAGCACCGCCACGACCAGCCGCGGATCGCTCCATTCGCGGCGGTAAACGGCATGGCCGAGTTGATCACCGCCGCCCGCCGCGCGCTGCGGTCGCGCATGGGTTGCATCCGAGGGGACAGCAGTAGGCCATGGTTGTTCACACACGTTCCGTACACATCGCCGCGCCCGCCGACCGGGTCTATCTCACGCTCGTCGATCCGCTGCGACTGCTGCGCTACTTCCCACCGGTCACCGAGGTCGGCGCGGTCGCCGAGGACTCCTGGGAGGTCACCGTCGGAGAGGGGGCGACCGCCGTGCGGGCCGCGCTCGCGCTGGATCGCGACGGCCCGGCGACCCGGATCGGCTGGGCCGTACGCGACTCGCCCTATCGCGGCACCGTCGTCGTTTCGGGCGGGCCCGGCGAGGTCGACAGCATCGTCACCGCGACCGTCAGGGACGCGGAGGACCCGCCGGATCTGGACGCCGAGCTGGCCCAGACCCACGACCCCGGCGACTTCGGCGGCTCGCACGGCCGCGAGGCGCTGCCGGTGGACGCGCTCACCGCCGACCCGGCCGCTCGCCCGGCCGTCGGAGACGTACTGGAACGGGCGCTGGACCACCTGCGCGCGTATGTCGAATCCGACCCCGACCGACACTGATCTCGTCGCCGTGCGCGCGGGTCGGCTCCCCCCGAGGCGGCTGCCCGGGTGGGAGCCGACCCGCGCACACATGACGACCGGGTCCCGCCCCCATCGGGTGGGGGCGGGACCCGGTCGTCGGCCCGGACGCGCGACTCGGGCGTCCGGGTCGTGTCAGGCGTCCCTGTCGTGCTCGCGCGCGCCGGGCTCCGCCGGTCGGGAACCGAGGTTGCCGAACCCGGGCAGGTCGTGCGGTCCGCGCCGATGCCCGTCTCGGGGCATCTCCGCGGACTCCCGGCGTTCGCTCCCCGGGTCCGGAGTCGAGCCGGCGGGCAGGTCCCGCGGTGGGGCCGGCGGCGGGCGACGCCTGCGCCGCACTCCGCTGACCACCGGAATGATGAGCAGGACGGCGATCAACAGGGCAGCGAGGATCGCCACCGTGGTGACGGTTTTGGGGGAAGCCGAGGCGAGCTGTGCCAGAGCAGTCATGTCGGCACCGCTACCCCGACTCGGCGCGGCGATGCCTGGCGACCTCGGTGGACGAGTGTGGTCGAGTGCGGCGGACTCCGCGCCGGCCGGCATGTCGACGCGGTTCTCGGGAAGCGGGTTCCCATGAGGATCACGACTACGGTAAGCCGCCTGGAGCAGGCCAAGGGCCTGGACCGTCCCGCGGCGTGGCTACGCACACTGGTGGGCCGGCTGCCGCAGGGCCCGGTCCGCGACACATTGCACGGCGTGCCACTGGGGCACGCGGTGCACCCGACGCTGGTGCAGGTGCCCATCGGCACCTGGCTCTCCGCCTCGATGCTCGACCTCGTGCCGCGGACCGGGCCCGCGTCCACCGTGCTGATCGCGGTGGGCATCGGCGCCGCAGCGCCCGCCGCGGCCGCGGGGCTGGTGGACTGGGCCGAGACGCACGAGCAGCAGCAGCGGGTGGGCCTCGTGCACGCCGCGTGCAACACGGTGGCGGTGGGCCTGTACTCGGCCTCGCTGCTGGCCCGGCTGGGCAACCGACCACTGCGCGGCCGGATGCTGGCCCTGGCCGGGTTGGCCGCGGCCGGCACGGGCGGCCTGCTCGGCGGGCACCTCGCCTACCGCCAGGCGACCGGCGTCAATCACGCCGAACACGTGCCGCACGTGGTCGGCGACGGCTCCCGCTGGCATTCCGTCGGTCTGCTGTCCGCCCTTCCGGACGGAAAGCCCGCCCGACGTCTCCTCGGCGAGACCGCGCTGCTGGTCGTCCGCAACGGTGCGCAGGCGCACGTGCTCGCGGATCGCTGCTCGCACCTGGCCGGTCCGCTGTCCCAGGGCGAGGTCGCCGACGGCTGTGTGACCTGCCCCTGGCACGGCAGCGTGTTCTCCCTCACCGACGGCGAGGTCGTGCACGGCCCGGCGACCGCCCCGCAACCGGCCTTCGAGACCCGGATCCTCGGCGGAGAACTCCAGGTCCGCCTGCCGGGCGCCGGATAGCTGCTGCGACCGCCCGAACGCGTTCCCGGCGTCCGGGCCGGTCCCGGACGACGCCCCCGGTCGGGCGGAGGCGCTCGACCGCGCCGCGTTCATGCCCACGAGACGAGGCATCCGGGTTCCGCTCCACCGACCGCGCCCGCCCGATCACGTCGGGTTCGGCGAGCGTCCGCAACCGGGTCCCGATCGGCCGGCGTCCCGTGTTTGATCGGGTGTCGATCGGTCAGGCGATTCGGTACGGGATGTCCCCGCCCGGCCGGCGGTCGCGGTTCCCGCGACTCGGCGGGTCCCCCGAGGCCGCCGGTCCATCGAGTACTCGACTCCGGAGATGATCGCGATGAAGGCACTCACCTGGCACGGCAGGCGCGACGTACGCGTGGACACGGTCCCCGACCCCACACTCAAGGATCCGGACGATGTGATCGTCAAGGTCACCTCCTCCGGGATCTGCGGCTCGGATCTGCACCTGTACGAAATCCTCGGCCCGTTCCTGAGCGAGGGCGACATCCTGGGCCACGAGCCGATGGGGATCGTCGAGGAGGTCGGCGCCGAGGTCACCCACGTGCGACCCGGCGACCGGGTGGTGATCCCGTTCAACGTCTCGTGCGGGGTGTGCCACACCTGCACACAGGGACTGCATTCGCAGTGCGAGACCTCGCGGGTGCGCGAACAGGGCATGGGCGGCGCACTGTTCGGCTACACCAGGCTCTACGGGCAGGTCCCGGGCGGACAGGCCGAATACCTGCGGGTGCCGTTCGGCAACAAACTCCCGATCAAGGTACCCGAAGGGCCGCCCGACGATCGGTACGTCTACCTCTCGGACGTGCTGCCGACCGCATGGCAGGCGGTCGAGTACGCCGCCGTCCCGCCCGGCGGCACCGTCGCCGTGCTCGGCTTGGGCCCCATCGGCGACATGGCGTGTCGCATCGCGCTGCATCGGGGCGCCGCCCGCGTGTTCGGCGTCGACCTGGTGCCCGAACGGCTGGCCCGGGCGCAGCAGCGCGGCGTCGAGGTGTTCGACCTCACCGTGCATGACGACGTCGCCGAGGCGATCCGGACCCTCACCGACGGTCGCGGGCCGGACGCGGTGATCGACGCGGTCGGCATGGAGGCACACGGCGCGCCGGTGGGCAAGCTCGCCCAGCAGATCGCCGGCCTGCTGCCCGACGTGGTCGCCGAGAAGATGATGCGCAAGGCGGGCGTGGACCGGCTCAGCGCGCTGTACACCGCGATCGATCTGGTCCGCCGCGGCGGCACCGTCTCGCTTTCCGGCGTCTACGGCGGGATGGCCGACCCGCTCCCGCTGCTGACCATGTTCGACAAGCAGATCCAACTGCGCATGGGTCAGGCGAACGTGCACCGGTGGGTGAAGGACATCCTGCCGCTGCTGGAGGACGACGACCCGCTGGGTACCGAGGACTTCGCCACCCACCGCGTCCCGCTCGCCGAGGCGCCGCAGGCGTACGAACGGTTCCAGAAGAAGCAGGACGGCACCGTCAAGGTCCTGCTGCGCCCCTGACCCACTCGACCGGCGCGGCCCCGGCGGCGGGGCCGCGCGCAGGCCGGCCGAAGCCCGCGACGGCAACGCGGAGCGCTTCGGCATGGAGCGATTCACCGACTTCGTCATCCGCCATCACGCCGACGGCCTACCCGTCGCCGAGACCCTGCGCCGGTTGGTCCACACCGTTCCCGCCTACCACCGGGGCCGACTCGACGACGACGCCACCGTCCTGTTCTGCCAGTGGAACGGCCTTCCGACGAGCACGCACTGACCGCGCGCTCGCGAAGGAGCGCCACGACGTCCACCGTCCTGCCGCCTTCCGCCGCCCCCGCCCGCCAACCGCTCATGTGTGCGCACCGATTCGCCGGGTAGCGGAGGGGGACGGCGCGGGCCTCAGGTGCTCGCCGTACCGAGAAGAGGCAGGTTTCATGGGGCACGGCGGGAACGTCATCGAGGAACTCACCGTCGATCATCGCGAGGTCGATGCGCTGTTCGCACGGATCGAGATCCTGCCGGTCGGAGACTCGCGGCGGCGGGAGGTGGCCGACGAGTTGACCATGGAGTTGGTCCGGCACTCCGTCGCGGAGGAGATGCACCTGTATCCGGCGGTGCGCAAGCACGTCGAGGACGGGGACTCGATCGCCGACAAGGAACTCGCCGACCACGCCGCCGTGGAGGAACTCCTCAAGGAACTCGAAGGCCGCCCCGCCGACGACGGCCGTTTCGACGACCTGGTCGCCCGCCTGCGGCTCGCCGTGGGCGAACACGTCCGCGACGAGGAGGGTCGGCTGTTCCCCCTGCTCGCCGCCGCCTGCACGAACGAGGTGCTGGACGTGTTGGGCGACCGGGTCCGCGCGGCGAAGAAGACGGCGCCGACCCGCCCCCACCCCTCCGCCCCCGACACACCACCCGCCGACCGGATCCTGGCCCCGGGTCTCGGCCTGGTCGACCGCGCCCGCGACCTGCTCTCCGGCCGCGGCGGACACTGACCCCGGAGTCCCCGATCGGCGGCTCGCCACGACGCACGTGACCCGCCGGCCCGGCAACCGGCGGGTCACGCGGCGGTCGCGGCGAGGCCGCGCGGTTCTACCAGCGGTACCAGCGGCCGCGCCTTCCGCCGGTGCCGGCCGAACGGAAGAGGAAGCCGAGGAGCCAGATGACCAGGACTGCGATGGCCACCCACCACAGGACCTTGACCGCGAACCCGGCGCCGAACAGGATCAGCGCGAGGAGCAGGACGAGAAGCAGGGGAATCATCGATTTCACCTCCGCCGAATTTGTGCCCCGTCCTTGGGTCCGCACGCCACGGTCACGCACCTTTTCCTGACGATTTGTCGCGCCTTCGACGGGGCGGCCGACCGCCCGAACCGACGGTGGCCCGACCGGTGCGGCCGCGCATGTCCTCCCGGCTGTCGGGTACGCGGCATGACGTCCGATTTTCCCCACGCGAGGTGAGCGGCATGCCCAGCGGATCGAGTCCCAAGCGGGAACGTCAGTACGAGCACATCAAGGAAAGCGCGAAGAAGCGCGGCGAAAGCACCAAGCGTGCCGAGGAGATCGCGGCCCGCACGGTGAACAAGGAGCGCGCCCGGTCCGGTGAGTCCAAGACGGCGAGCCGTACCTCGGTCGAGGACAAACCGGCCGGCCGACGCGGCGGCCGGCGCTCGCACAGCGGCGCGCAGGGTCCCACCTACGACCAGCTCTACGCGGACGCCAAGCGCCAGGGCATCAAGGGTCGCTCCTCGATGAACAAGAAGCAGCTCCAGCACGCGCTGAGCCACTGACCCGACGGCCGAGGCACCCTCCCCCGCGGGTTCCGCGCGGATGCGCGGCCCGACCCGCCGCCGTGCCCCGCGCCGGGGGGGTGCGGGGCGGGGGGGGGGGGGGGGTTGGGGCCCCGCGCGGGGGGGGGGGGGGGTGGGTGGACGGGGGCCGGCGCGGGGGCC
>NZ_JBITHP010000058.1:0-20397 GCF_044458105.1 Embleya sp. NPDC050493 | reverse complement strand
CGGCCGACAGTCCTGTCGCCGCCAATGCCATCTGGTGCCGCTTCATCGCAGTACCGCCTTCATGCCTTCGGGAAAACAGGACCGTTGGTGAGGGTCTCACTGCGCTCTCCATGCGCAAATGTTCGCAACAGTTACTTTTGTGAACACTTTAGGCAATGTTAGGCAACATCCGAATGTGTGCGGACGGCCGAGTCCGCGGATCCTCGTCAGCGGCGCCGGCCATCGAACCGCAACTCGTCGATTGCCTTGGATCCGGCGCCTCGGATCCGCCACCGCTCCCGGACCGGGTCGAGCGACCGCCGCCCCCTGTCGGGCCGGCTCGCCATCCATTGCACGCCGGCCGCACGGGGGCTCGGTCACGCGCGGCGCGCCGGGTGACGCGCCGGGGGAGGGGTGCCCGGGCAGTGTCAGCCTGCCATCGCCGGAACGTTGTTGCGCGAGTATCGAGAGGCGGGGACGGCGATCGGCAGCATCGCCTGGACGGTGCGGCCGGCGCCGCAGTCTTCGACGTCCACCCTGCCAGCGAGGCTTGCGACGATGTCCAGGCCCCGGCCGTGCTCGTCGGGGTCGCAGACCCGCGGCCGACGCCGGGTGCCGTGGTCCCCGTGGTCGTCCACCACGATGTTCAGCACACCGGCGTCGTTCGGCGCACCGGCGTCCAGGACCAGGCGGACCGTCATGACGCTCCGGCCGTACTGCGCCGCGTTCGCGGCCAGCTCGCCGACGATCAGAACCGCGGAGTCCCGCTCGTCGCCGACCAGGCCCCAGCGGGCGAGCACCGCGCCCGTGAAGCGCCGGGCATCGACGACCCGGACGACCTGGGCGGGCAGGGCGATCACGGCGTGCCGTTGGTCGAGCGACAGCGCGGGGCGGCGGACTCGACCCCGGACGCTCGCCTGCGATCCGCCGGGCGCGACCTCGACGCGACGCTGCGGGGCGTCGACGACGCCGGCGTTTCGGTATGGGCACATCTCGGGTGCCTCCAGATCGTGCAGCTCGGCCGGTGGCCGGGCGGTCGTGCCGTGCCGTGCCGGGGGGTTTCGGGCTCTACCCGTGATCCAAACTACCCCTTGGTCCAATAGGTGTAAATAGTATCTTCCGGGACTTAGAATAAGGAGAACGACCAGACGCTCAGGAGTTTCATGCTCAAGCGAACGGCACGGGACATCCGCCGGCAGAACCGGTTCGAGGTGCTGCAGAGCACGTACGCGGCGGGCGAGCACGTGAGCCGGCAGCAGATCGCAACCGCGACCGGGCTGTCCACCGCCACAGTCGCCAACCTGACCGGCGAACTCCTCGACGTCGGCGTGCTCGTCGAGGTCGGACGGGAGGACTCCGGCGGCGGACGCCCCCGGGCGCGCCTCGCGATCAACGCGGAGCGGGGCCTGCTGGTCGGCGTCGACGTCTCCGAGGACTTCGTCCACCTCGAGCTCTACGACCTCGCGATGAACGCGCTGCGCACCGTCGAGCGACGAATGGACCCGCAGGGCAGCTCCCCGAGCGACGTGGTGGAACACATCACCCTGGGCGTCGAGGACCTCCTCGCCACCCCGGACGTGGATCCCGACCGGGTACTGGGCATCGGAGTCAGCCTGCCCGGACTGGTCGAACGCGAGGGTGGCGTCTCCGTCCTCGCCGTCTACGGACACTGGCGCGACGTACCCATGAAGGCCCTCCTGGCCGAACGGCTCGACTTCCCGCTTCACGTGGACAACCCGCTCAAGGCCAGCACGGTTGCCGAACTGTGGTTCGGCGCCGGACGCGACGTGGACGACCTGGCCGTCGTCACCCTGCGCACCGGCGTCGGTGTCGGCGTGGCCATCGACGGATCGCTCTACCGCGGCACCACCAACAGCGCCGGCGAATGGGGCCACATCATCCTCGTGATGGACGGACGGACCTGCCGATGCGGCAACCGCGGATGCGTCGAGGCATACGTCGGCGCCTCCGGCATCCTGCAGACCCTGCGCGAAACGGACCCGGACCACCCGATCCTCACCATCGACGACCAGATCACCGCCATCGAGGCCATCGCCGACGCAGCCCGCCGACACGACCCCGTCGCCGAGCGAGTGATCGAGGAAACCGGCCGCTATCTGGGCGCGGCGGTCGCCACCCTGATCAACATGCTCAACCCGACCAGGATCGTGCTCGGCGACTGGGTCGCCGACCGGCTCGGCGAACCGCTGCTGACCGCCACCCGCGACGCCGCGGCGCACTACGCACTCGACCAGCCGTTCGGAGCGGTGACCCTGAGCCTGTCCGAACTGCCGGACAACCCGGTGTGCCTCGGAACAGCCACCTTCGCCCTCGAAGGCTTCCTCAACGACCTCACCGCACACGCCGGCCGGTTCCCTGCCCGGCCCACCGCACGAGCGCTCACCCGCTGAGGCTGAGGCTGGAATGTGCGCCGACAGTGGAAGCGCGGAACTTCGCGGGTCAGCGCGTCGCGACCAGGCGGTCCAGGTCGGTGGGTGTTGCATTCTCGCCCGCAGGTCCCCTTCGGCCGTTCGCGCGGAGATGCCCCGCGGGCGCACGCCTGGATCGTCGGGCACTACCCGTCGGCGAGGCGTTGGATGGTGGTGCTCAGCCAGGCCTGGAGGTCGGCGGGGTCGCCGAGTTCGGAGCGCAGGAGTCGGCGGCGGGTCGAGACGCCGAGCACGAAGGCGTCGATCGCTGCGGCTCGGCTGCGGGCCTCCGCGTCGTCGAGGCCGCTGTCGCGCAGGTAACGGTGCAGCGGTTCCAGGGAGTTGCTGTCGAGGAAGGTGGCCAGCGCCTCCGCCGCCTCCGGGCGTTCGCCGGACGCGCGTTGCAGCACGAGCAGCGGATCCTTCCCGGGCGCTTCGAACCAGCGCTGGACGATGCTTGCCGCGAGGCGCGAACCCAGCCTGGAACGGTCGCCGTCGAAGGAGTCGGAGACGGGGATCTCCACCTGGGTTGCGGCCAGGAATAGGCCGTCCTTGCCGCCGAAGTAGCGCGTGATGAGGTTGGGGGACACGCCGGCCGCGTCGGCCACGCCCTTGACCGTGATCGCCGCGTAACCGTGCTGGGCGAACTGGTGTCGTGCGTGCTCCAGAATCCGCTGCCTGGTGGCGGCCGCATTGCGCAAGGTCATGTGTACGAGCATACACATCATGTGTACGCTGATACACATGGACGACGAGATGCGGGAACGACTCCGGCGGACGCGGCGTGTCACGACCCCGTGGAGTGACGACGGGGGACGGGGCATCACCGGCACCCGCCTCGACGAACTGCTCGAACGCTGGGCGGACGGATACGACTGGGACGTGCACGAGCGCCGCATCGACGAATTCCCGTGGGTGACGGTGCGGGCGGGCGACACCGACCTGCGGGTGATCCACCAGCGGTCCGCGAATCCCGGCGCCCCGGTGGTCGTGCTGCTGCACGGCTGGCCGGACTCGGTGTTGCGATTCGAGCGCGTCCTGCCTTTGCTCGCGGACATGCACGTGGTGGTTCCCGCGCTGCCGGGCTTCCCGTTCGCGGCCCCGCTCACCCTGCCCGGCATATCGGCAAATCGGATCGCCGGGATCGTTGCGGGTGCTCTGGATGAACTCGGTTACTCGCGGTACACGGTGTCCGGTGGCGACGTGGGAGGCACCGTCGCGGAACTCCTCGCGGCCGAACACCCGGACCGGGTCGCTGCCCTGCACCTCACGAACATCGCCCCGCAACGTGCGCTCACCGCGGACCCGGCGAAGCTCGCGCCGGACGCGGCGGCCTACCTCGGCCGGGCGGCGCAGTGGTTCCGGACCGAGGGCGGGTACATCGCGGAGCAGTCGACGCGGCCGAACACGCTCGCCGTCGCCCTCGGCGACTCCCCCGCCGGCCTCGCGGCATGGATCGTCGAGAAACTGGAGACCTGGTCCGACGAGTCGGCCTTCACCCCGGACGAACTCCTCACCTGGGTCACCGCCTACTGGGTCACCGGCACGATCGGCACCTCGTTCACCACCTATGTCGAACCGGTCGCCCTCCCCGACCGGATCGACACGCCGACCGTGCTCTCCGTGTTCCCACGCGACATCAAACCGGAACCGCGAAGCTACGCCGAGGCGTTCCTGAACGTTTGCGACTATGTGGAACACGGTGCCGGCGGCCACTTCGCGGCCTGGGAACAGCCGGAGGCCTACGCCGACGACGTACGCCGTGCGGTCGGGCTGGGCGGCTGAAACGGAGCTTGCGGACGCTCCACCACCGCAACGACGCCAGCAAAACTACGGGAAGAGACGACGGGAAGACGACGGGAAGCCGCCAAAGCCTGGACGCCTGTTCTAGACGTTGTGGCGCGCCCCGAGGCCGACGGTCCCATCGGATTCGATCGCGGCCAGGGCGTGGTCGACGTCGTGGTGTTCGGCGACGACGAGGGACAGGCCGGTCACGCGCAGCATCTTGCGCAGTCGCTCGGGTGGGGCCGCGACGACGACGGTGCCCTGGTGCGTGCGGGTGCGTTGGAGGAGGGCGACCAGGACGGCCAGGCCGGTGGAGTCGGAGAACCGCAGGTGGGCCAGGTTCAGAACCACATGGTGGAATCCCTGGTCGATCAACTCGAAACCGCGCCCGCGCAGTCGGGACGCGGTGTGGTGGTCGAGGTGACCGCGAACGTCGACGACCGCAACGCCCGGACGTGGGGTGTGCACGGTCAGAACGAGGTCGGGTTCAGGCACGCCCATCGGATCGCCGCCTTGCCGGTCGGGGATGTCCACAGCGTTGTACTCGGTTGCTTTGGTTGTGTCGCACGCTTCAGCGTCGAAGGCGGGCGCGGACGCATTCGCCCGCCGCGTGCTGTTCGACGGTCCACCACGTGGTGAGCATGTCGAGCAGACGCAGGCCGTGGCCGCCGTAACCGTTCGCGGGGCGCTGGAGGACGAGGAGATCGGGGGCGTGATCGCCCACCGAGATCTCGACTCCGTCGGGGATGGACGCCGCCTGCGACGGACGGACTCCCGGGCCGGCATCGAAGTCGGATCCGTTCGCCGGTTACAGCGTGCCGGCGGGGCCGGTGCCCGGGCTGCCCGGGGTGCCCGGCGCCGTATTGCCGTAATAGTCGCCGATACGGGTGCGATGCTCGTGGTCGTCGAGGTGCTTGTCCTTGTCGAACTCGGGCGAGTTCTTGATCTCTTCCTTGGTCCGCGAGACGTGCACGACCTTGTTCTCGGTGTCGATGCGCGAGATCGTGCCCGCGGGCAGCAGGACGTGCTTGCCGAAGATCCACACGCCCGTGTCCACCACGAGATAGGACGCGTCGACGTCGTCGTTGTGCTTGTCGACCTTGCCGATGTGGCCGTCGGTGGCATCGACCTTGTAGCCGACCAGGCTCGTGCCGGCGGTGTGGCCGGACTCGGGTCGGTGACCCCACACATTGTCGGCGGTACTCACAGAAACCCTCCTCGGGTATCGACGGCCCCGCGGCAGACGGCGAACCGCCGCCCGCCACCCGGACTCGTCCGTGCAATGGTTCTGCGCACGCCTGCCCCACCGTTCCTGACCCACACCCGCGATCCGAGGAGACGACGGTATTCGGGCGCTTGGTCGCCCTCGCCCGGGAACGGAAGCGTGGCGGCGTTCGGGTCACCGCCACCGCCACCGCCACCGCCACACCGGAGCATCGTGTTGCCGTCGCCACTGCCGCCGGAAGCAGGGTTGTTGCCACCGTTGCTGCCGTTGCCACCGTTGCTGCCGTTGCTGCCGGAGACGCCCGTGGCGTCGGAGCCCACCTGGGTCACCCACGCGGGGACGGTGCAGGAACCCGCCGCGCCCGTGTAGTCGAACGTGCAGGTCACCAGGGTTGCCGGACCGCATGCAGGTGCCGGTCGGTGACCGACACCGCGCCACACGACGACCCGAATGGTCGAGCCATTCGGACGGGTCACGCCCCCTCCGGAGTGCGGCGCGCGATGCCCACGACACACTCCGACCGCTGCTGAAACAGTGACATGCGTCACGAGCACGCGCGAGACCGTGGGAGCGTCACGCCCTCCGGGCTTCGCCTACTTGTCGCGCTTTGTCCGACTGGGGCAATCAATCCGCTTCGCAGCCGAATTGAGCATCCCGACGTACGGGATCCCATGCGTCATTTCCGATGGCCATTGGCGTTTCCGATCGCCGATCACCGATTTCGCACCACGTGGTGACCACACCGCCGGCATGACTGTCCGCCCCGAGTCAAGTCGGCCCTCCGGCTCCGCCCCGCAGGCGGCCACCGACACTTGCGAGCCCATTCCCGGACTTCCAACAATGGCGGCCCGCCGGCGTCCGACGGCGCTGGCAACAGGACGCTACGCCGAAACCAAGTGAGGTCACGCATGCGGAAGCCCCGTCACCGTAGGACGCAACACAAGAAGAAGGTGGCCATCGCCGCCGCCACCCTGGGCATCATCGGCATACCCACCGCCGCCATGGCTTGCCTGGCCCCCCAGGGCCCGGGCGCGACGAAGAACGTCGCGGGCGCGACGAGGAACGTCGGCGACCGGAGCACGCACCCCTCCTCCAGTCTGCCCCTCCCCGGCATACCGGTCCCCGGCTGGACGGACAGTGCGGCCGATCCGACCGGGGAAATCCAGCCGACCGCGAGGACCACTCACACTCCGCACAAGTGGAAACCCACCGGGACGACCAAGCCCCCCACCGCAACGACAGCAACACCGACACAACCTGCCGCGACCCGACCGACCAACCCGGTCGGCAAGCCGACCACGCAAGCAAGCGAGCCCCCCACGCCGACGAAACCGACCACCGAAGCAAGCGAGCCCCCCACCCCGACAAAGCCGACCACCGAAGCAAGCAAGCCCCCCACGCCGACGAAACCGACCACCCCCGCCGGCACGCAACCAGCGACCACCCCGGCCGTTCCGCCCTCGAGCCCCGCCGCCGAGGTGGTGACCCTCGTCAATCAGGAGCGCGCCAAGGCAGGATGCCCGGCACTCACCGTCAACACGAAACTGACGGCCGCCGCCCTGCAACACAGCCAGGACATGGCGGCCCACGCCAACATGTCGCACACCGGCTCCGACGGCTCCGACCCGGGCGAGCGCATCACCCGCGCCGGCTACACCTGGACGACCTACGGCGAGAACATCGCCCAGGGCTACAGCACGCCCCAACAGGTCATGACCGGCTGGATGAACAGCCCCGGACACAGGCAGAACATCCTCAACTGCTCCTTCAAGGAGATCGGCGTCGGCCTCGCGGGCCCGAACTCCTACTGGACGCAGAACTTCGGCACGGCCCGCTGACACCACCGGCCCGCCGACCCCGCCGGCCGGTCCCCGACACCCACAGCGCCGGCCGGCGGGCGCGGATCGCCCACGGCACGCCACACCTCCCGGCGCCGATCATCCCCACCAGGCACGCCGCTCCCCGCGAGGCCAACGGAAGACTCGGCACCGTCGAATCGGCAGCCCGGTTCGACCCGGATCCCATCCCCCACGACTTGCCGCACCCCATCGTCGACGCGCTCGCCATCCGCCTGCGATTCGTACGTGCCGAGGCCGGGGCCTCACCCGTCCGCCGGCGTCGGTCCGAACGCGCCGAGCAGTTCGTCGAACTCCGCTTGCAGCAAGGGCACGTGGGCATCGGCGCCCGGCAGCACCCAGAACCTGTCCTCGCGGATCGCCGCGGCGACCTGTTCGCCGGCCTCCCGGGCGCTCATCGCCCCCGCCTGTGACCTGCGCATCGCGTCGATCACGTCCCGCGCCGCCGGAGGCGGCCGGCCGTCACCGGCGTCCGCGGCGGGGCGGGCATTGACCCGGTCGAGCATCTCGGACCGCACCTTGCCCGGACACAGCAGCGACACCCCGACCGCGGTTCCCGCCAGTTCCGCGCGAAGTCCCTTGGTCAGGCCGACGATGGCGTGCTTCGTGGCGCTGTAGGGTCCGGTCATCGCGCCGCCGATCAGGCCGCCCATCGACGCGGTGTTCACGATGTGCCCGCCTTCCGGTTGCGCGAGCATCAGCGGAACGAACGTCCGTACGCCGTGCACGACTCCCCACAGGTTGACGTCCACGACCCACTGCCAGTCGACGAGTTCGGTCTCCCACTGCCGGTTCAGCGTCCACACCCCGGCGTTGTTGCAGGCGACGTCGACCCGTCCGAACCCGGTCAGCGCGGCATCCGCGAGGGCTTGGACGGCCGCCGCGTCCCGCACGTCGGTGGGCACCGCCAACACCTCGGCGCCGTCCGCTGCCAGCGTCGCGGCTGCCGCCTCGAGCCGTTCCGCGTCCCGGTCGGCGAGGACCACCCGCATCCCCTCCCCCGCGAGTGCCTGAGCGATGCCGTAGCCGATCCCTCCGGCCGCCCCGGTGACCACACCGACGCGGCCCACACGTTCCCGCATTCCGCTCTTCCCGTCCGGGCAACCCGCACCGACCGCCCTCGCCCGCGCGTCCGCCGCCCGGGAACCCGGGACCTCGACGTGCGAGGCCCCCGGATCGAGGTTCGGGTGTCCGACCCGATTCGGCCTGGCGGATCGCCCTCTCTTCCAGTCTCCCGGCCCCGTCGAATCCGGCACCCTGTGGAAGCCTTCGGCACTTCCGGCGGCCGCGGCGAACGCCACATCCGACACGGCGGAGACCATGCCCCGACGCGGGCGCCCCCGAACCGTTCCCGAAGCCGAGATTCCCGAGGGGCGATCCACCGGATGGCCATCCGGCGTCCGAGTCGGGACGACGCTCGGCACCAGGGCCGAATCCGGATACGACGCCACACCACGAACCCGCGGAGACGGCCAGGCGTGCCCAACGGGACGTCACACCGCAGCGGGGCCGCTCCGCAGGCGCGCACCGACGCGGCGCGCGTGCCCGATTTCGACGGCCGAGAGCGCCAGCGTGAGGACCCACAGGCCCAGTTGCATCTTGTCCCGGAGCGGGTCCGGCACGTTTGCTAGGTCGTCGGCGACCCCACCCGAGATCCACTCGACCAACACATTGCCGTACGAAGAGGTGCCGTAGACGAAGGCGGGTGCGGCCAGTGGCGCCAGATAGGGGTGCGCGACCCGAGCCCCGAACAGGTCGCCCACCGCGGCGGTGAAAATCATCGCGAGGACGGACAGCGCGGCCACGACACCTGCCACCAGAACCAACGAGGAAATCAGATGAAACAAGACATGGGATCCCCCGGTGCGATGTGCCGATTCGATGCTGTACCAGACGAATCCGAACGTCACCGCCGAGACGATCAGGGTGACCAGGGTGTACGAAAGCGGTCCCGCAGCGCGGTCGTCGCCCATCACGAACCGCCGCAGTGCGGGTCCTCGCGGCGGGCCGGACAACAGGGCCAGGACGAACCCGACTCCGAGCACCACCACACCGGCCACGACCGCGCCGGCCATGGCCTTCGCGACCAGGAGGTTGAAGGCCGCGTCGACGCCGTCCGGCGCCCATCCATAGCGGATCACCAAATAGAGCAGGAGCGCCGTGGACAGCGCCGCGCGGACCCGTCCGATGATGTCGAAGGCGTCCGTCCCGCGCATCGGATCGGTGCGGTATCGCGACAGAAACGCTCTTCCGGCCACGAGGACCCCGCCGGTGAGGGCCGCGGCAAGCAGATACAACACGACGTGCACCAACGAACCCTCCCCCGTACACCAGTCGATGCGAGTGGCGTCCCGAAGGCTTCCATATCACGCGACGCGACGGCAAAAGTGTTTCGACGCAGCTCGGGGAACGCATCTCGCAACCGCGCCTCCTCCGGGCGACGAACCTTGCGAGGGGCGGGGGCGGGGGCACCGAGGAGGGCCGCCGCCTGCCGAGCCGCTGCCCCCGAGGCACCATGCCGGGGCTTGCGGCCGGCCGCACAGCGGCCACGGGTGGGCGGCGGCGCCCGCCCCGCTCAGGATTCGTCCGCGTCCTCGCCCCAGTCCCGCAATCGGCGCAGCGAGTGTCCGGTCGCCGACTTGCACAGGAACTCGGCGCGCTCGTAGGACAGTCGTCCCCGCCCGGTCTGCGGGCAGACGTCTTCCGCGCCCAGGATGCCCGCCCGCGCCGGACCCGGGCGTCGGTCGGCGAGGAACACCGGGCCGCGGGTGCGGCCGTCCAGGAGTTCGGGCAGGAGCGCGGCCGTCCCCGACCGCCAGGTGATCCACGTGCGACGCCGATCCGACCGCCGGTCCGCCTGCCGGTCCGCACGGCGGGCTCGTCGCTCCGCCAAGTCGAGGTCTTGGACGTTCAGGGCCAGCACGGCCGCGACGGTGGCGCCGGACTCGCGCAGCAGCATCCACAACGTGCGCTCCCGCAACGGGGCTTCCGCATCTCCCGGCCACGCCGTTCCGGGCGGGACCGGCATGGGCGCGGGGCGGTGTTCGGGCGTCCGCTGGGGAACGGCCGCGTCGAGACCCGGGGTATCCGCCCACGCCCCGAACGCCCGTACGGCGGAACGGTGCCGGTTCCAGGTGGCCGCCGCCACGCCGTCCCACGACACGCGGAAGGCGCCGGCGATCTGATCGGCCGTCAGCGACGCGAGCGGCAAGCCCACGCCCAGAGACAACCGCAGCCGCCACAACGTCTGTCCGTAGGAGCGGGCCGTCGCCGGCGCGAGTCGGTCCTGGGCCAGAAACGCGTCGATGGCCTCGCCGAACGTCCGCGTGGACGCGTCCCCGATCGGGATCGCCTCGGCACGACGCGTCAGAAAGGCGCGTTCGGCGGCGTTTTTGGTCAGCAGCGCCGCCCGCTCGAACTCGCGGCGTGCCTCCTCGCCGCGCCCCAGGCGCAGCAGCAGGTCGCCGCGCACCCCGGGGAGCAGGTGGTAGTCGCGGAGTGCGGGGTCCGAGGTGAGCGTTTCGACGAGGGCGAGGCCGGCCGCGGGGCCGTGCGCCATCCCCACCGCGACCGCCTGGTTGAGCCGCACCACGGCGGTGGGCAGGAGTCGGGCCAGGGCGGCGTACAGTCCGGCGATCCGCACCCAGTCGGTTTCCTCGGCGGTACGCGCCTGGGCGTGACAGACGGCGATCGCGGCCTGCAACACGTAGGGCCCCGGCCGACCCGGCATACCGACCGTGCGGGCCCGCAACATCGCCGCGAAGCCGCGGCGGACGAGCAACGCGTCCCAGCGTCCGCGGTTTTGCGCGTGCAACGGAACCGGTTCGCCGGCGGGGCCGGTGCGCGCCGCCGTACGGGACGCCTGGATCTCCATCAGCGCCACCAGGCCGTGCACTTCCGCCTCGTCCGGCACCGACTCGGCGAGCAGGCGCCCCAACCGCAGCGCCTCCAGGCACAGGCCGGGCCGCATCAGGTCCTCGCCCACGGTCGCCGAGTAGCCCTCGTTGAAGATCAGGTAGACGACCTCCAGGACCGAGGACAGGCGTTCGGCCAGCTCGGCGCCGTCCGGGAGTTCGAAGGGCACCCGCTCCTCGGCGAGCGTGCGCTTGGCCGTCGCGATGCGGCGGGCGATCAGCGGCTCGACGGTGAGGAACGCGCGGGCGATCTCGGATGCGGTGAGTCCACCGAGCAGCCGCAGGGTCAGGGCGACGCGTGCCTCGGTCGGCAGGACGGGGTGGCAGGAGACGAACATCAGCCGCAGCACGTCGTCCTGCCCGGACGCCGGTTCGGCGGCCCCGAGGTCGTACTCGGGGCCGCCGACAGCGTCGTCCGTCCGCCGCCGCTCGGCCAGGTCGTGCGCGAGCGCCCGGCCGTGTTCCGCCGACCGCCGGTCGCGGCGGATGTGGTCGACGGCGCGGCGCTTGGCGACGGTGGTGAGCCAGGCACCGGGATTGTCCGGGACCCCCGACTGCGGCCACTGCTCCAGCGCCGCGACCAGCGCGTCCTGCGCCAGTTCCTCGGCCACCCCGACGTCGCGCACCATGCGGGTGAGGGCGGCCACGATCCGGGCCGACTCCATCTTCCAGATAGCGTCGACCGTGCGGTGAACGTCCGTCACGGACCGAAGACCTGCTGGATCACGCTCTCGCCGTCACCGACGATCCTGCGGAACCGGCGGCCGAGTTCGACCGCCTCCTCCTTGGACCGGACCTCGACCAGGGCGAAGCCGACGACCGCCTCCTTGGACTCGGCGAACGGGCCGTCGGTGACGGTGATGTCGCCGCCCTCGGAAACCAGCCGGACGCCGCTCGGCTCGAGGCCGCCGGTGGCCAACAGCACGCCCGCGGCGCTGAGCTCCTCGATGAAGGCACCCATCTCGGCGAACAGCTTCTCGTCGGGGACCTTCGCGTTCTCCGAGGCCTTGGACGTCATCAGGTAGCGCATGGGGTTCCTCCGGTTTGGTCTCGCCCGGCCGGATCGCCGGGGCGCACCGACACGTCGCGTCGGCCATGTGACAGGGAATCGCATTATTCCCTGTCGCATCGGCGGATCGACGACGGTGCGAGCCCCGGGGAAGAAATCCGAGGCTCGCCCGCCTCGCGAAGGAGCCGCCCGTGAGTGCATCCACCGGGGACATCCGCCCCGTGCGGTGCGCGTCGTGGGAACGCACGGGTCGTCGCGCAACGAGGTGGGCGAATCACCCCCTGCGGTCGAAGGTCACCCCCTGCGGTGCCTGCAAAAAGTTGGCCGGGACCGAAGAGTCGTGGACGGCTCGACGCCTCCATGACCCACGAACAACGAGGAAACGAGACGGTTCGATGCGCATTGTGATTGGTCAATTCGTCAGCTTGGACGGCGTCATGCAGGCCCCGGGCCATCCGGACGAGGACACCGAGGGCGGGTTCGCCCACGGTGGCTGGACACACCCGTTCTTCGATCCGCAGGTGATGGGCGGCGCCCTCGCCGAGTGGGCCGCCGACACCGACGCGCTGCTGTTCGGACGCCGCACGTGGCAGGGCATGGCCGCGGCATGGCCCGAACGGGCCGGCGACCCCTTCGCCGACCACATGAACTCGGTCGCCAAGTACGTCGTCTCCGGCACCCTGGACGACGACGATCTCACCTGGAACAACACCACCCGCATACCCGGCGACCAGGCACTCGACCGGATCCGCAAGCTGCGCGGAACCGAGGGTCGGGACCTGGTGGTGATGGGCAGCCTCTCGCTCGCCCGCACCCTCCTGGCCGAAGGGCTGGTCGACGAACTGCGGCTCATGATCATGCCGGTGCTGGTCGGTGGCGGAAAGACGATGTATCCGGTCGACGGCACACTGCGCACGCTCGAACTGGTCTCGACCACGGTCGCCGCCACGGGCGTACACGTGTGCACCTATCGACCGGTGACCGCGGCGTAGTTCGCACCCGGGACCGGGTCCCACGGCGCGGCCGGGAACGCACCCGGCCGCGCCTGCACGGTACGGCCACGCCGCGCCGGAGGAGTTCCGACAGAGGAGTTCCGCCAGAGGAGATCCGCCAGAGGACTTCCGACATCCGACAACCAGTTCGACCCACGCGGCGATCAACCTCGGTCGGGTGATCCGTCCGCGCCGCCGATCGGCGTCACCACGGGCGTCGATCGGCATCGCGGTGAGTCGACGCCGATCGGGGCGCGGGCGATTCCCGCCCCACGGGCCGACCAGTCTCGCCCATCCGCCGATCGCACGAGGGGACGGGTAATCCGGCGCGGACGACGGTGTGTCGGCGAGGGAAGGTGGGCGTCCCGATCGCATCTTCCTCGATCGGGACGTCCGCGCCGCACGCTACCGGGTCGGTGACCGAAATCGATCATTCACAGCCGCCAAAAGATAGGTTGCCCGGTGATGTCCGGGCGCGCCGCCCGATGCGCACCGCCCGTCCCTCCGCCCGCATGCCACGACCGCTCCGGTCACCCGGCCATGTCGTTGCTCGGATCGGCCACCACGAGATCCCCGACGTGTTCGGCCAATGTTCCGCGCCTTCACCCGGCGACGGGCCGCCGCGGCGGCGCGGGGCGGACGCGCCGCGCGATCGGCGTGGCCCGCCTGGACGCGAGCACCGGCCAGGGCCCTCCGGTCCAGGGCGGGAGCCACCGGTCGAAGGCCGGTGCGCCTGACCGTATGGCGCGTTCGCACCGGCCTTCGGGGATCGGTCAATTCGGGTGCTTCACCCACGGAGACTTCGCATACCCGCTGTCGACGTGGAAGACCTGGGGCTTCCCGTACAGGTTGCGAACGCGGATGGTCCAGACGGCCACTCCGTGCTCCGGCTGCACCACCACCTTGAAGTCCGCGGGGCGCCCCGCGTGGCGCCACTGCGCGCAGGCCTCGACGCAGGCGGCCACCAGTTCGGCGAAGTACGTCGTGAGCTTGACGCCCGAGGGCGCCTTCCCGGTCTCCTCCTTCATGTGTTTCAGACAGGCGAGGTCGGTCTCCATGCTCGCCGTGCAGAAGGCCCGCGGAACCCACGACTCGTGGATGGGGATCCAGGTCAGCGCGGTGACTCCGCCGGGACACTGGATCTCCACGTAGCCGAGCTTGTGGATCGTGGCACACACGAAATCCCACTCGACGCCGCGCCACGCGAGCACGTTGACCGCCTTGGACAGTTCGAGCGTGGTCGACTTCGCCGGCATTCGCTTCTTGAGCGCGGCGAGGATCGTACTGTTCTGGCAGTGCACGAGGACCTGCGCGATCTCCTCCGGCTCCAGGCCCCCGATGCACATCAGCCACGGCTTGCCGTAGAACGCGACCATCGACGTGCATGTCTTCAGCGCGGGCGTGCCCATCCCGGACAGGCACGTGAACCGGTCGACGACCTCGGGGCGTACCAGGCTCACGCTGCCGCACAGATTCAGGTTCGCCGTGACGACGGCGCTGATCGGCGCGGTGCACAGGTTGGTGATCTGCTGCTTCTGCTGGTCCTCGGAAAGCGTGTGGGACGTGCCGAGTTGCACGTCGATCTGCTCTCCGAGTCGGACCGGGGTGACCTGGAGCAGGGGCACGGCGACGCTGCGGTGCTTGACCAGCGGAACGGTGAGCGGTTCGAGAATCGTGGTGAGCTGGAACGAACCGATGCAGAGCACGGCGGCGTCCGCCTCGGCAACGGTCGCGGCGAGTTCGTCGAACGCCGCGGTATACGAGGCCAGTGCGGTCGTACGGTGAGGTTCGACGGTGGTCGAGCGCTGGGCGAACGCCGTCAACTTGGCATCCGCGCTCGGCAGCGCGGCCAGAAGGGAGTTCATCAGCTTGGTGGACGAGGTGAACGCTCCGAGCCGATCCTTGGTGGCGGTCCTGAGCCGTGCACCGGTGACGTCGGCACACATGATGTCGTCGTGCCGAACCGACGACAGTTCCGCGAGGGCATCCTTTACGGAATCGTCGAAGAGGACCTTCAGGTCCTCGAACATCTCCTTCGCCAAGTGGTCGATGAGTGCGACCATCTGGGCCTTCCACAGCGCCCGGCGCGTCGGGTCGACGATGTGCGCGAGCTGTGCGTCGACCTGCTGGTTGGCGTTGTCCTTCCACTTCTGCATCGCGCTGTTCGCCTGGCCCCGCAGCACCGCATGCAGTGCGGGCTTCAGTTCGGCCTCGTTCGCGGGCCGCTCGGGCGGAGCATCGCCTGCCCCGCCGATCGTGTGCTCGGTCATAGCCGCACCCCCCAATCCCCCGCCGCGCTCGACGCCACGACGAGACAACGTCGCGGCGGGCGACGGCACCCGACAATTCTGACAGCGAACCAACTCCCCGCGGGACAAAAGGCGTTGATTCGGTACGTCGACAGCCAAGCGGACAGGAGCGCAGCCCCTGCCGGGAGATCCGCCAACCAGCCCACCTCTGTGGTTCTCGAAGGACTTCTCCGTCGATGTCAGCGGTGATCGCCATCATGGGGACATGAGCAACCCGAATCTGGCCACCGGCAGTGTCTGGCGACTCCACCGCGGCGACCATGAGGTTGCCCGGCTGGCGGTGACCGGCGCCGATTGGCCCTGGATGCACGCCGACGTCGAGACACCTCCCGGCTTTGAAGAGTTCCGTCCGCTGTTCGCGGAGCAGGAGCGGGCCATCGACGAAGAGGCCTGGGAGCAGATCGACGAGTGCTACCTCCGGATCCGCAGTGCGCTCACCATGACGTTTCCCGACGGAAATCCCGTCGCCGAGTTCATGCTGCACATCCACGACGACGGCACCGCCGGCCGGCGCTGGCACGACGAGCCCTTCGACACGGTGGAGCAATGACGCGCCGGCTTCGCTGCTTCTGGGACGGGAAGGCCGTCTGCTTCTACTTCGAGCTGGACACCGATGGGCACGTGATCCGGCAGGTCGAGTTGCAGGAGCCCGGCAGCAAGGCTCTGGCCGCCGCGTCGCTTGCCGAGTGGCAAGAGGCCCGAAGTGCCGGTCAGCCGGCTGACTACGAGAGTGTCTACGGTCTGACTGCGGAACTACCCATCTCCGAGTGGGAGGGGCATGACCCGCAATGGTTGTCGGCCGGTGAGTTCGAGATCGTTTGGTCGACCGCCCGTCGGCAGCTTCAGGATCGTCAGCGGTGGCATCCTTCCTGAGCACGCCCACTGCTGCGGGCTCTGATCAGGAAGCTGCCATCTTCAGTGCGAAACCGGGCGTCAAGCGTCTCGCCATCCTGACAAAGCCCTGCTCAAGCGGCATCACCCCCGCCGTGATCAACGAGACACGCCATCAACGCCACCTTCGGGTCTTCCGCGACGCCTTGTCACTCCACCAGTGAGTCGCGGGTCAACCTGTCACCCCGCAGGTCAACGGGCCCGCCTCGGCAAGATCTAATGAGACGGGACACTCGTTGCCGTGCTCGGATGCGGAAGAAACCGTTCGCGGCCTCTCCTCGTGGGCGGCTAACGTTCACTGGCGTGGACATTGAGGATCCCAAAGAGCTGGTCCGGCGTGGGTACGACGCACTCTCCCTCCGCTACGACCAGGCGTACGGCGCCGAGACGAAGTACCAGCCGTGGATCAGCGAACTCTCTGGTCGTATCCCGGCCGGCGGCACGGTGCTGGATCTCGGGTGCGGAAGCGGGGTCCCCGTCGCCCGCGCGTTGGCGACCGCAGGTCACCGTGTCACCGGTGTCGACATCAGTGAGGTGCAGATCCGCAGGGCTCAGGAGTTCGTGCCGCAGGCCGAGTTCATCCGCGCCGACGCCACGGCCGTGGACTTCGCGCCGGCCTCCTTCGACGCGGTCGTCGCCTTCTACGCACTGATCCACATCCCGGTTGACGAACAGCTTCCCCTGCTGCGGAAGGTCTCCGGATGGCTGCGACCTGGCGGTTGGTTCCTGGGCACCACCGGCCATCGGGCCTGGACCGGTGTCGATGAGGACTGGCTGGGCGGCGGGACTGCTATGTGGTGGAGTCACGCGGACGCGGCCACGAACCGAACCTGGATCATTCAAGCCGGGCTGACGGTCGAGCAGGAGGAATTCGTGCCCGAAGGCGAGGGCGGTCACGCTCTCTTCTGGGCCCGACGCCGCTGACGCCCCTTCTCGGTCGCTCGCACGGCCGTCTCACCTGACGGGCGGCCTGGAGACGTTCTACGACGGGCTGCGCCCGCCCGGTTGGCGGCAGGAGGCCGGCAGCCTGGCCCTCTCGCAGGGGATCAGCGTCTTCCCTTTCCTGTGGTCCCAGGAGGCCCATGCGGATCTCGCGGCCACGAGTCGACGGGCGGTGCCCATGCGCGAGGTCCTCGGGGCTGCAGCCGAATCCGTCAGTCGAACGGGGTCAACCGATCCCGGATTCCTCGGCGACGTGTGAGGCCGCCTCGGCTCGGAACCGGGTTTCCGCGACTGCACCAGCGGCCAGGCCCGCCACCGGTCAGCCATCTTCGACCGCTGACCGGCAACATCGACGGAGGCAACCCCGCGGAAAACGGTGCCGAGTGGCGACGCCGACCGAGACTACGTCGAAGATCCGTCTCACTCGACCTTGCATCACCGCTGGTCGCAGCCTCGGCTACTGGCGAGATCAACCAAGACGGGACACCGCGGGTGGGTCGCGGTCCGCGTGGACCCCGGGGTGGGTGGGAGTCCTGGTCGCGCCACAGGCGTGCATGAATCGGGCGAGGCCGTGGAGCCATCCCCTCGCCGAGCGGCCGTCCTTGCCGATGGTGAGGGCGAAGTAGCCCAGGCGGGTCCAGGGGAAGACCATGTCGCCGCCGGGCCTGGTCTGTTCGATCCAGGCCCGAGGAACGCGTTCGAACGCGTAGGTGACGATCAACCAGTCGAAGGGGGGCCGCCGGGGCGCAGCCGAGGGCGCCGTCGCCGCCCCGGACCTCCACGCGCGCTCCGACGGACGCGAGCCAGGGTCGCGGCTGCGGTGGTGGCGCGGGTGAGGTCGGTTTCGACGCTGGTGACGTGACCGGTGGAACCGACGCGGTGGGCGATCAGGCCGGCGTTCCCGCCGATGCCGGTGCCCAACTCCGGGACGCGGTGGCCGGGTTCGAGGTCCAAGGAGTCGAGCATGTCGACGACGATCGACGTGCGGGACAGGGACGAGGACGGAACGCCGTCGGTGATTTCGGTGATCGTCATCCGCATCCACATTGGCTCGGACGAACACGGGGACGCCTGCGAGCGGGTCCTCGAGTGCCGTTGTCGTTCGATGCCTCTCAACCACCTTTGACAGAACCGGGGTTCGGAGAGATGCTAACGATGTTAGATTATCTAACGTCGTTAGGAGTTCGGATGGGAAGACGGGAAGAGGTTCGTCGGCGGACGTTCGCCGAGATCCTGGACGTCGCCGGCCGAATGGCGGAGGCCGAAGGCTGGCGGGCCGTGACGATCCGGCGGATCGCCGCCGAGATCGGCTACAGCGCGCCGGTGATCTACCAGCACTTCGCGAGCAAGGAGGCCGTGCTGCGGACGCTGCTGGAGCGGGCCAATGCCGACCTGCTGGAGCGGATGCGGTCCGCCGTGGTCGACGAACCGGCGTCACGCGGGCCGCATCTGGCCGCCGCCGCGTACCTGGAGTTCGCCCGCTCGCAGCCCGGCCCCTACCAACTCGTGTCGGGCGGTGCCGGCACGGGCGTCGACGCCGCCACCCGCCGTGCGGCCGCCGCCGAAGTGCTCGCCTTCACCCGCCGGGTCGTCCACGCGTGGGCGGCCGACTCCGCATCCGGGCCGATCGACCTCGACGATGCCTGCGATCTGCTGTGGGGCACGCTGCACGGTCTCGCCGGCATCGGGTCGATCGAGGACGTCGGATTCGACCGCGCCCTGCACCTGGCCGAACAGGCGGTATCCGCACTGGTCGGCTACTGGTCCGCCCCGCCCGCCGCCCCCACCGCGCACCACCCGCACGCCCACCGTCCGAACGTCAGGAGAGAGAAATGATCTACCACCACAACCGTTTCGCCTTCAAGGAGACCGTCACCGCCGAGCAGCGCGAGGAGGCCCTGGCGAGCCTGCGCAACCAGGGCGAGTCGATCGACGCGGTCGTGCGGTACGTCGTCGGCAGGGACGTCGGCGGCGACTTCGAGTACGGCGCCGTATTCGTTCTCGAAGACCTCGACGGGTACTGGGAGTACCTGATGGCGCCCTCCCACGCCCACACCGACCGGATCGGCCTGCCGCTCCTCGAAACCTTCATCTCCTACGACACCACCGACAGCGACGACCCCGACATCGCCCGCAAGATCGCCGAACTCCACGAACGCCGCTACGCGGGCAACCCGGCCCTCACCAAGCTCGTGGCCGACCTGCCGTCCTACAGCGGCAGCGCCGCACCGACCCCCAACCCGTAACCAACCACCGAACGCCGCGCGTTCGGCGACCGGCCGGTCGCCGTCGACCCGGGCGGGCGATAGCGGGTCCCGGCCAGTTCCTGATCGGATCCCAGGGCTACGGCGCGTCCACGACCGTCCGCTCCGTGGCCGCGACGGCGCCGAAACCGCGCTGGGCCGGCCACGGAGCGTTGCTCGTCGACGAGAACGGTATTGCCGGCGGCCCCGAGCTCGAGAATCGCCTACCTTCGAGATCACGCTTGCGGCGTCCGGCACCGGACAACAGTCTCGTGGACGGGCCGACGCTGACGGGCTACCACACGTCCTATCCCGCGATGGACCGCGAGAGAACCACGGTGTTCTGGCGCGACGGCAAGCTACTCGCCGTGGACACAGACCTCGCCGGACACGAACTGTTCGCCATGGACGACAGCCGAGCCGTCATCGGTCGTGCGCTCCTGCTGAGCGAAGGCGACGTCGCCGTCTCCCGGGACAACGAGGTCCTGGTGTTCCGTACACCGCTAGGTCCCCTGACCGAGGGCCCCTGACCGTGTGGGGAAGCGAACCTCCAGGGCAATCCTCTGCCGGATTGAAACCGCCGGGGTTACGCCGTCGGAGACAGGGGCTGGGCGGGTAGTTGCCACAGAGCGTTGTGGTATTCGGCAGTAACCGTGCAGGGGGCGTCCCTGTGACGTCCCCACGGATCCGGCTTACTGACGTTTTCGTCGTGATGTCGCTTGGTTGGGTTTCACTTCCTGGGTCGGATGACAAGTTTGGTTTCGGCGAGACATCCCTCGATGAGATGAGGGCGTCGTTGGATGTGGCGGAGGCCGTGTCTGAT
>NZ_JBITHP010000057.1:0-22748 GCF_044458105.1 Embleya sp. NPDC050493 | reverse complement strand
CCCCGGGGGGGGTGTTTGGGCCCCCCCCGCCCGCGCGGCGCCTCCGCCCAACCCAGCCCGGCCGGCGCATGAGGCCACTCAGCCCGGCCGGCGCTTGAGGCCAAACAGCCCGGCCGGCGTTTGAGGCCACCCAGCCCCGCCGGCGCTTGAGGCGAACCCAGCCCGGCCGGCGCATGAGGCCACTCAGCCCGGCCGGCGTTTGAGGCCACCCAGCCCCGCCGGCACTTGAGGCGAACCCAGCCCGGCCGGCGCATGAGGCCACTCAGCCCGGCCGGCGTTTGAGGCCACCCAGCCCCGCCGGCGCTTGAGGCGAACCCAGCCCGGCCGGCGCATGAGGCCAAGCAGCCCCGCCGGCGCTTGAGGCGAACCAGCCCCGCCCAACGTGCGCATGAGGCCAACCCCGCCGCCGCCAACCCCCAACCACTAGGCCGACATCGTTTGCACTCCAACAACCCGCAACAGCGCCAACCGCCCCGCCGCCGAACTCCCGGCAGGAGCCGTGTAGACGACCACCCGCAACCCCGCCTCCCCGGCAACAAGCACCTGACGCCGCACGGTGATCTCCCCGATCTCCGCATGCCGAACCGTCAGCCCCACCTCGCGCGACCCACCCACAGCACCCCGCCCACCCACATCGCGTTGTCCACCCACATCGCGTCCCCCACCCACCTCGCCCCAGAGCGCAGCGAACTCCGCCGACCCCGCCCGCAACCGCGTCACCAACGCCGCAGGCCGAGGATCGTCCGGCCGCCCCACGAGCGCGGCCCGCAGATCGGCCACGTACGCCCGGGACATCCCGTCCGCGTCCGCCGCGCGATAGCGCAACCGCGAGGCCGGCTCGGTAAACCACCGCACCACGACGTTGCGCCCGACGTTCGGCCCGAGCAGCGCCGCCGCCATCGCGTTCTGCGCGAGCACGTCGCCCGAGTCCGACATCACCTGAGCCGGCACATCGTGCAGACGATCCAGGATCAGCAATATCGCCGGTGACACGTGCTGGTCCGCACCGGAGGACCACTCCGGCGCAACGTATCCGGCCAGGTGGAAGAGCCGATCACGACCGTCCTCCTCCAACCGCAACGCACGCGCCAGTGCGGCGAGAAGGTGCCGCGACGGGTGCGGCCCCCGGTTCTGTTCCAGCCGCGCGTAGTAGTCGACCGACATCCCGGCCAGCCGGGCGACCTCCTCACGGCGCAGCCCCGCGGTACGCCGCCGAGCCCCATCGGGCAGCCCCACGTCCGCCGGGCACAGCCGTTCCCGGCAGCCCCGGAGAAAGCCGGCCAGTTCCTGTCGATCGTTCATGCCCTCAGGATCCGACGTCCCGAGTCCGGTATCCAGGGACCATCCGTCCCTGGATATCCAGTCCCCGGTTGGGCATATCCCGGACGATCCGGCCGGCCACCCCACCGGCGCAACCAATCACGCCGGGCAACCCGTACACACGCGCCCGCCACACCCGCGCCACCGCGCAGGCGACCGAAAGAAATCAGGCGGCGCGGCGGATCGCGGTGACGAGTCGGGCGGTGGCCTGCGCGCGTGCCTGTCGACGGCGGCGCAGCGCGATTGCCGCGACCCGTACCTCTCGACTGTCCCGCTTCTCCACGACCGCCACCTCCGAACGAACCCGTCCCGCCCGAGAAGGCGACACCGTGCGCCCCAGCAGGGGCGACATCCACAAACCTAGGTGTCGCACCCCCTGTACGGCGTCGCCCGGGAGTGCCGATCGGCCCTACTACCGGAGGACGACCCGAACCCCGAGGTACCCCCGATGCATGCCACCCCGGGAGTACACGACGGGACTTCCGACGGAGTCCGCTCCGCCCCGCTCACACACGGCAACACCCCCGGCCCCGCGCGTCACCCCCGGAGCCCGCGACCGCCCCACCCCGGAACCACGGCCCGCCCGCGCCCCACCCTCAGATCACCTTCCCCGGGTTGAGGATGCCCAGCGGGTCGAACGCGGCCTTGACGCCCCGATGCACCCGCACGCCGACCGGCCCCAGCTCCTCGGCGAGCCAGTCCCGCTTGAGCATGCCCACGCCGTGCTCCCCGGTGATCGTGCCGCCGAGGTCCAGCCCCAGCCGCATGATCGCGTCGAACGCGGCCCCGGCCCGCTCGACCGCCGCCGGGTCGGTCGCGTCGAAGATCACGATCGGGTGGGTGTTCCCGTCCCCCGCGTGCGCACACACCCCGATCACCGTGTCGTGCCGCTTCGCGATCGCGGCCACCCCGTCGAGCATGTCGCCGAGCCGCGAGCGCGGCACCGCGACGTCGTCGATCATGCTGGTGCCCAGCCGTTCCAGCGCGGGCAGCGCGAGTCGACGCGCCTGCATGAACAGCGCCGAGTCCTCGGCGTCCTCGGCGGTGAACGCCTCGAACGCGCCCGCGTGGGTACAGATCGCCTCGATCGCGGCCAACTCGGCGGCGGGCTCCGGGGTGTCCACCGCGACCAGGAGCAGCGCGGCGCTGTGCTCCGGCAGGCCCATGTTCGCCATCGCGTTCACCGCACGCAGCGTGGTGCCGTCCATCAGTTCCATCAGCGAGGGCGTGTGTCCGGCCGCCATGATCGCCGACACCGCGCCCGCCGCCGCGGTGGTGCTCACGAACTGGGCCACCGTCACCAGCGCGGGCGGCGGCGTGGGGCGCAGCGCGAGGGTGGCCCGGGTGACCACGCCCAGGGTGCCCTCGGCGCCGACGAACAGCCGGGTCAGGTCGTAGCCCGCGACGCCCTTGGCGGTCCGCCGCCCGGTGCGCAGCAGTTCCCCGTCGGCGAGCACCACGTCCAGCCCGAGCACGTACTCGGCGGTCACCCCGTACTTGACGCAGCACAACCCGCCCGCACCGGTGCCGATGTTGCCGCCGATCGTGCAGGTCTCCCAGCTGGACGGGTCCGGCGGGTAGACCAGGCCGTACTCGGCGGTCGCCCTGGACAGATCGGCGTTGATCACCCCCGGCTCGACCACGGCCGTCCGGTCGACGGGGTCGATGTGCAGGATCCGGTTCATCCGTACGAGTGAGAGCACAATGCAGCCGTCGACCGCGTTGGCACCGCCGGACAGGCCGGTGCGCGCGCCCTGCGGGACCACCGGTACCCGCAGTCGGGTGGCCACCCGCATGACGTGTTGCACCTGCTCGGTGGTCTCGGGCAGAACCACCACCGCAGGGTCACCGGCCGCACACAGGCCGGCCATGTCGCGCGCGTACGATGCGGCGATGTCCACGTCCGTCACCAGGGCGTGCGCGGGCAGCTCCTCCCGCAGTGCCGCGATCAGGTCGGTGGTCATACTGCCTCCCGGTGTGGCCGTGAATGGCCCCAGGGTAGGCACCGGAAAACCAGTCCCCCGAGGGAGGGCACCTTGCAGATCGACCGGTTGGATGCCGCGCTGATCCGGCTGCTGGTGGAAACACCGCGGATCGGTGTCGTGGAGTGTTCGCGCCGGCTGGCGGTGGCGCGCGGCACGGTACAGGCGCGCCTGGATCGGCTGCGCGAGGCCGGAGTGATCAGGGGTTTCGGGCCGGACGTGGATCCCGCCACGCTCGGCTTCTCGGTGACCGCCTTCGCGACCCTGGAGATCCGCCAGGGGCAGGGACGCGACCTGCGCAAGCAGCTGGAGTGCGTGGCGCAGGTGCTCGAGGTGCACGCGATCACCGGTCGGGGCGACCTGCTGTGTCGGATCGTCGCGCGCTCGAACGCGGACCTGCAGCGGGTGATCGAGCGGATCATCGAACTGGACGGCGTGGTCCGCGCGTCCACCACGATCGCACTGGAGAATCCGGTGCCCTACCGGGTGCTGCCGCTGGTCGAATGCGCGGTGACCGAGGGGTGAGGACGCCACCGGAACGAGTGACGATTCGGCACGCCCGGCCCATCACGAGTTTCCCGGCCGGGCGACGGCGGTAACCGTCTGCGGTCACTACCGGATTGCGGAAGGGCCGCCTTGAGCTTCCGGGACTACGTCTCCAGCCGCCGTGAGCAGCTCTGGATCGAGACCTGGACGCATGCGAGCGCCGTGCTCCAGAGCGTGGTGATCGCGACGCTGATCGGCGTCGTGGTCGCCGTCGCCACCTACCGCAGCGCACTCGCGCCCCGGATCGCGATCGGCACCACGGCGAGGGTGGACGGCGAGAACGCGATCAACGCCGCCTGGGCGGGCACTTCGGGCGTGGTCCTGCTCGCCCTTCTGTTCGACGCCGGCCATGCGCTCCTCGGCCGGCCGACCGTTTCCCGGGGGATCCGTGGCTGACGTCACCGGTGCGACGATTCGACTCGAAGAGCTCACCAAGCACTTCCCCGGCCGGAAGGTCGCCGCCGTGGACCGGGTCACCCTGGAGATCCCGGCCGGCCGACTGGTGGTGTTCGTCGGGCCGTCCGGCAGCGGCAAGACCACCACGATGAAGATGATCAACCGGCTGATCGAGCCGACCTCGGGACGGATCTCGATCGACGGTCGGGACGTGACCCGCCTGAACCCGGTCAAGCTGCGCCGCACGATCGGTTGCACGATCCGGAACGCCGGCCTGTTCCCGCACATGACGGTCGGTCAGAACATCGCCCTGGTACCGAGGATGCTCGGCTGGAGTCGGACCAGGGTGTCCGGCCGGGTGGACGAACTCCTGGAGACCGTGGGCCTGGACAGCACCGAGTTCCGCAACCGCTTTCCGCATCAACTCTCCGGCGGCCGGCAGCAGCGGGTCGGCATCGCCCGGGCACTCGCGGGCGATCCACCGGTGTTGTTGATGGACGAGCCGTTCGGCGCGCTGGACCCGATCACGCGCGGCCACCTCCAGGACGAACTGATCCGGATCCAGCACGAGTTGCACAAGACGATCGTGTTCGTCACGCACGACTTCGACGAGGCGGTCAAGCTCGGCGACAGGATCGCGGTGCTGCGCGAACAGTCGCACATCGCCCAGTACGACACGCCCGAGGCGATCCTGACCAACCCCGCCGACGAGTTCGTGGCCGGCTTCGCCGGAGCGGGCGCGCGACGTCGAGGTGAACCCGGCAAATCCGGCCTGGGCGGCGTTTGAGGCTGTTCAGCCGGGTCGGCGCTTGAGGCCACATAGCCCGGGCCGGCGCATGAAGCCACTCGGCCCGGCCGGCGTTTGAGGCCAAGCAGCCCGGGCCGGCGCATGAGGCCACATCGGCCCAGACCAACCCGTGTGAGGCCAAATCAGCCCGCGAAGCGCCCGAGCCCACCCGACATCAACACGAAGCCACCTTGCCCCCGGCATTCAACGTATTGAGCGCGTCGACCGCCCCCGAGAGCGTCTCGACGGGAACCAACCGAAGCCCACCGGACCCCACCCGCCCGGCCTCCCCACACTCCCCCTTGGGCAGAACGAAGACCGTCGCACCGGCCCGCTTCGCAGCCAGCAGCTTCATCGGCAGCCCGCCGATCTCGCCGACCTTGCCGTCCGCATCGATCGCCCCCGTGCCGGCAATCGTTCGCCCGCCGGTGAGCTGACCCTCGGTCAGCTTGTCCACGATCCCGAGCGCGAAGAACAACCCCGCACTCGGTCCGCCGACATCGTTCAGATGCAGCGTGACCTTGACCTGATCGGGCGACTTGCCGAGGTACCTGAGCGCCGCGACGGTCGCGCTGTCCTGCGACTTGACCATGTCCTTGACGTTGGTCTCGACGACCTGCTCGACCGACTTGCCGTCCGGGTAGACGGACTTCCTCGGCACGACCGACTCCTCCGAGTCCAGCCATGCACCGAGCAGCGACCCCAGCCGACGCTTGTCGTTGCGCCCGCTCGCATGGATCGTGGTCAGCAGCAGGTGCCCGGTCGTCGGGTACACCGCGACCGGGCCGGAAATCTCGACCACCGGCCGCCCCCCGTCCTCGCCGAGCGTGTCGGCCACCGATCCCGGCGTGATCAGGACATACGGCATCGGCACCAGGAACGCGAAGCCGAACAGGATCGCGACGAGGAGCAGGGACACCGGGAGGGTGAGCTTGGTACGGGCCACGCCTGGCATTAAACACGGCGCCGCCTCGCCCGCCGTACCGGACTCGCCTCACCGACCCCGCACCCGGCCGTCCACGCCCGAAATCCGCCACCTCGCGAGGACACCCGGCACCTCGCGGCAGGGCCTCGCGCCTCACGCCTCACGACAACGCCCGGCGCCTCGAAGCAGCCCCCCGCATCCCGCGGCAGCGCCCGGCGCCTCGCGGCGGCGCCCCGCCCTTTGCCGCAGCGTCCGACCCTACGCGGCGGAGACCCGCACCCCACCCAGCTCGTCCGACAGTTCGGCCGCCGCCTGGGCCACCCGGCGGCCCAGCCGCTCGGTGTCCAGGTTGCCGAGCGAGACGATCCCCACACTCGACTCGACCGCCGCGAGATCCGGCACCGAGGCCGCGATCCCGGGCACCGTGTGCCGACCGTCGCCGGGGGCGTACACGTAGGACCTGGGCCCGTCCAGGCCCGCCACCACCCGGCGCGCGGCAAGGATGGCCAGACCTGCGGCCCCCGCGTCCAGCGCGTGTCGCGAACCGACCCGGTAGGCCACGTGGTAGTCGGTCCAGGTGGGCTCGGCCACCGCGACCACCAGGGCCTCCATGCCGTCCACGATGGTCAGGTGCGCGGTGGCGCCGGTCTCCTCGGCGAGTCGGCGCAGACAGGGCACCGCCGCGTCGCGGACCAGCGGGTGTGCCCGACGGGCCAGTTGCAGCGCGCCCAGGCCGAGTTTGGTACGTCCGCTTTCGTCACGCCGGACGAGACCGTGCTGTTCCAGCGTGGCGAGAATTCGGTAGACGACGGTGCGGTTGACACCGAGTGCGGCGGCGATGTCGTGCACCGACAGGCCGTCCGAGGCATCGGCGAGCAGTTCGAGGACCTTGAGACCTCGATCCAGGGTCTGTGACGTTTCGGCGACCACCGGCCCCCCTCCCTTCGCGTGACGTTGCATTACGTCCAGCGGCGTTCGATCCCCGAACGAAACACCACATTCGCGAGGCTGTGCGGCGCCAGATCATGGGGCCAGGACACCTACTCGTCACCACTCGGCGGGCAGGCCGAACGGATTCCCACGCTCGAGAAGGACGGTTTCTCCTTCGCGGCGCGTCGGGAGATCACGCTAACCAGAGGGGGCAGTTTTGGCACTGGATATCCGGGATACGGACAGGAAAAATATCCGCCGAATCAGGACGCATACCACAAACTTCACAAATCACCGAATGCGATCCTCGACACGCGTCCCGGAGCGCGAGGCGAGACAGTCCCGTACTCACCAGCCGGACAGACCGTCCCAACCCATGAGACCGCCGCCCCGATCGGAACCGGCACCCCGCCTCCGATCGACACGCGCAACGAGGCTTCGCTCCCCACCCTCGACCGGACCGAACCGGCCCGAACCGGCCCGGCTCAGACCGGACCGAACCGGCCCGGCTCGGACCGAACCGCACAGCCACTCGGCCCGCTCCGGCACTCGGCCCGGCCGTCGCGCCGCGACGCCGCCGCGACCCGCCTTCGCGCCGCCAACCGCCTTCGCGCCGCCACACCGCCGGGACCCGCTTTCGCGCCGGCGACCACCACACTCCCGGCCTCAACGGCCCGAGGTGGCCCACTCGCGGATCTTCCCGATCCGCGCCTCCAACTGCCCGGCCGACGCCTGGGCCACCGCCGGCCCGCCGCAGACCCGACGCAGCTCGTTGTGGATCTGCCCGTGCGTCTGCCCGGTCCGGTGGTGCCACGCGGCCACCATCGAGTTGAGCTCCTTGCGCATCGCGGTCATCTGACGGTGCGTCACCACAGGGCGTTGATCGGCCGGTTTCTCCGACAGGTCGGCCTGGTGGTCGGGCTTGCGCCGGCTCTTGGCCACCTGCTTGGCCTGGCGCGACTGCAGCAGCATCTGCACCTGGTCGGGTTCGAGCAGACCGGGCAGGCCGAGGTACTCCTCTTCCTCCTCGCTGCCCACGTGCGCCTGGAGGCCGAACTCCGCACCGTCGAACAGCACCCGGTCGAACCGCGCCTCGCTCTCCAGCGCCTCGAACGCGAACTCCTCCTGCTGTCCCGGCTCGTCCTTCTGCGCGTTGGCCTGCGCGAGGAGGGCGTCCTCCTCGTCGTACATCCCGCCCTCCTTCTTCGGGCGGTCCAGCACGTGATCGCGCTCGATCTCCATCTCGTTCGCGTGCTGGAGCAGCGTCGGCACGGAGGGCAGGAACACCGACGCCGTCTCGCCCCGGCGCCGGGCCCGGACGAAGCGGCCCACGGCCTGCGCGAAGAACAGCGGCGTGGAGATCGTGGTGGCGAACACCCCCACCGACAGCCGCGGCACGTCCACGCCCTCGGACACCATCCGCACCGCGACCATCCAGCGGTCCTCGGACGCGGAGAAGTCCTCGATCTTCTTCGACGCGCCGGTGTCGTCGGACAACACCAGGGTGGCGCCCTGCCCGGTGATCTCGCGGATCATCCGCGCGTACGCCCGGGCCGACTCGTGGTCGGTGGCGATCACCAGGCCGCCGGCGTCCGGAATGGCCTTGCGTACCTCACCCAGCCGCTTGTCCGCGGCGCGCAACACCTGCGGCATCCACGCACCCTGCGGATCCAGCGCGGTACGCCAGGCCTGACTGATCGCGTCCTTGGTCATCGGCTCGCCGAGCGAGGCGGCGATCTCGTCGCCGGCCTTGGTCCGCCAGCGCAGGTCCCCGGAGTAGGACAGGAAGATCACCGGACGCACCACGCCGTCCGACAGGGCGTGACCGTAGCCGTAGGTGTAGTCGGCGGACGAGCGGCGGATACCGTCCTTGCCCTCCTCGTACGCGACGAACGGGATCGGGTTGATGTCCGAGCGGAACGGGGTGCCGGTCAGCGCGAGCCGGCGGGTCGCCGGTTCGAATGCCTCCATGCACGCCTCGCCCCACGACTTGCTGTCGCCCGCGTGGTGAATCTCGTCCAGGATCACCAGCGTCTTGCGGTTCTCCACCCGACGCCGGTGCAGCATCGGGTGCACGCCGACACCCGCATAGGTGACCGCGATGCCGTGGTACTCGCGGGACACCGGGCCCGAAGAACTCGAATAATTCGGGTCGATCCGCAGACCTATGCGCGCGGCGGCCTCGGCCCACTGCTTCTTCAGATGCTCCGTCGGCGCGACGATGGTGATCTGGTGGATCACATGCGCGTCCAACAACTCCGACGCGATCCGCAGCGCGAACGTGGTCTTGCCGGCACCCGGCGTGGCCACCGCGAGGAAGTCGCGCGGTTGCCGTGCGAGATAGGTGTCGAGGGCCCCCTGCTGCCACGCACGCAGCTTGTTCGCGGTACCCCAGGGGGCACGATTCGGGAAGGCCGGGGACAGATGGGACGCGGCTGCGGTACTCACTGCGACGGGTCTGCTCCAAGCCGAGAGGGCGATCGAGGGCAAGCGCTCAGGCTACCCGAGCAACCCCCAACCTCCCCGCCCCCACAACCCACCCACCCGTCCCGGGCGCGTCCCGACAAACCCCCCGCAGCGCCTCGAACACCACACCACGCGGAGCGGCGCACGATCACCTTCGGCCGCCGCGATCCGTCGTCACTCGGCGGTCGACCCGTATGCGCCCACGATCCGCCGAACCTCCGCACCCGCCAACGAACCCCCCACGCCCCAAACCGCCCGAGCCCGATTGATCTTCGTCGTCAACGACCCCACCAGGCGCTCCTCGACCCCGGCATCGATCGCCACCGGGATCAACTTGGAGTACCGAACCGTGTCGACGAGAGCGGACTTGACCCGTTCGTGCCGGATGTACGCCGGCAGGTCCGCAAGCGCCTCCGACCGCATGTCGGCGGGCATCGCCGCCAACCACCCGTCGCAGACCGCCTCGGCTTCGTCCGGGAAGTAGTCCATCTTGTGCAGGTGCACGGCCAGGTCGTACAGCGGGTCTCCCCACAGGGCGAGTTCCCAGTCGAGGAAGTAGGTCCGGCCGGAAGCCACGATGAGGTTCTTGCGGTGGATGTCACAGTGCAGCGCACGAAACGGCCGCCTCGTCATCGTGGCCCAGTCCGCCTCCACTCGGCCGAGCGGATCCGCCGGGACCCCCAATGCCGCGTAGAGCAACGCGTACGGCTCCCGGAAACGCCGCCAAACGTCGGCGGTCACGGCAGAGAGCAGCGTCCCGAACCCGGCGGTGTCCCCGTCCTTCGGCCAATCCGCGGGCAGGGCGGGGAGTGCGTCGAGCGGCACCCGCGACATGTCCCGGAAGAAGCGCACCACATCCCCTGCCACGTGCGCGGGCACCGATTCGCCGCGCGGCGCGATCGTGTCCAACACGTCGCCCGGAATGAAGCGGTGGATCTGGAAGGCCGGATCGTGCGATACGTGCAACACGGCGGGGATCACCGAGACGGACGGCGCCACCGCCCGGATCACCTCGTGCTCGGGCCACATGCGCAGATCCATGCCATCCGCACCGTGGATCGGAATCCGGACGATCACCGGCCCGTCGTCGGTCTCGGAGCGCACGTTGTCGTTGTAGAACCCGGACGCACTGATTCCGGACTCGCGTGCCGTGCGATAGAGCGTCAGCGGATCCGGTTTCATGCTCATTCCCCCAGAATGGTCGCGACCCACGCGTCGACTCTCGCCTCGAGCGCCCCGAGGGAGTCGACCGGGCGGATCGCCGCACGGGCTCGGGCAAGGGATGCTGTGTGCGCCGGTTGTGCCGACCCGGTGCTGCGCAGCATGTGCAGTGCCGCAAGGACGAGCGTCGGGTATACCTCCGCTCCCTCGAACTCACGAATCGCCCACTCGGCGGTGCCCCTGGCGTTCTCGGTTTCACCGCGGCGGAGCAGGATGAGCGACCGCACCAGTTGGGCTCGGGCCGTTCCGGAGCGGTAGCGAGCGCGCCCCAACACTTCCAGAGCGGTCTCCAAGGAGGCCTCCGCCTCGGCGATGCGCCCACACCGGAGCAGGGCCAGCGCCTTGGCCGTGTACGCCTTGCCGAGCTCGTGGAGGGCACCGATGTCCCGCTGTAGGGCGATCGCCTCGTCCGCCACGTCACCGGCATGCTCGGGTTCCGTCCAGGCCAGGAACTCGGCCCGATTGACCACCAGATTCGCGAGTCGGACCGCGGATCCGGCCTCCAGATAGTGCAGTTGCGCCTGGTCCAGACTGCTGCGGGCGGCCGGAAAATCGAAGGCGAACCGCCGACCCAGGTGGATCAGCCGCGCGGTATCCCCGCGCAGCATGTGTTCGTCCCGACGAAGCGTGCCGGTGAGGCCGTTGACCAGGTTCTCCGCGTCGCGAAAGCGTCCGCCCGCCATGTAGAGGTCCGCTGCCCACAGCGCCGCACTTCGGCCCTCCGGGACCGTGGCCGACTGCCACAACGACGAGTACCGGCCGAGCGCCTCCGAGGTCCGACCGAGCACGCGCAACGCGTCCGCGCCGGCGAGCGCCAGACGTACCTGAGCCGAACTGTCGCCATCGACACCCGCCAGGCCACGGGTCAATGCCTCGGCGTGCTCGACGTCCCCGACCAGGACCGCGGTCTCGGCCTCCACACAGCGGGCGGCCATCTCCAGCTCGGCACGGGGGTGGTCGTCCGCAGCGCAGAAGCGCCGCACGTCCTCGACGACACCGCCCAGGGAACGGATGCCGCCGCTCGCGGCGATCTCCGCGGTGAGGGCGAGCAGATCGCGCGGGGCGAACTCCCCGGCGTACATGCTGTGAAAGGCGACCTCGCGCAGTTGTGCGCCGATCGTCCGGCGAGTGCTCGCGAGGCCCACCACCCGATCCGCTCGTTCCCGCCACAGGGTCCGCAGCACGCGGTGCACGGCCTGCCGCATTTCCGCCGTCTGACGCGCCCTCAGTTCGGTCGCCATCAGTTGGTGCAGTTGGAATCGCTCGGCGCCCGCCGGCTGGACGAAGGAATAGGCGGTCAACGTCTCCCAGGTCCGCCGATCCGCCGACAACCCGAACGCGGCCGCGACGGTGCGAAAGATGTCGTAGTCGATCGTGCGAGCCACGGCGAGGACTTCGAGCAGTCGGACCTCTTGCGGATCCACATGCTGGAGAAAACGTTCGAGGATCTCCTCCCCCGAGACAGCGGGGGTCAGCGCGCTGTCGCCCTGATCCGCACCGGAATCCGCGTCGAGGGCCAGATTGAGGTAGAAGGGCACGCCGGAGCTGGCCCGGGCCAGGGCGGTGCGAGCGCGGACATCGGACACCCCGTGCGCTTCGAGCAGTTCGACCCGCGCGGTCATCGGCAGACCGTCCAGGGGCACCTGGATCAAGTGCGCGGTCCATTGGCTGTCGTACGTCTCCCAACCCAGTGGCTCTCGGCTCGCGATCAGTACCAGGCCTCGGTCCAACTGCGACACGAGATCCCGCAGCCACGCGTCCAGCCCGGCGGTACGGCCCGCCCGGGTGCTGCCGCCCACCAATGCCTCGTACGCGTCGATACAGACGAGGTATCGCTGCTCCACACTGGCCCGGCGCAGATCCTCGGCGAACAGGAACGTGGCGGCATCGGCGAGTTCGGCAGGGTCGAGTTCGTCGAGCCGATGCAGGGTCTCGTCGTTCTTGAGCCATCGCCACCGTTTGAACCTCGCGGACGAACGACCGGCAAGCTGAAGGAGTCCGCCGACGGTCCGAAAGACCGGCAGCCCACCCGCCGCATCCGCGAGATCGGTCAACACTGCACTCTGCTGCCGGGCGGCCACATCGGCGAGCGAAATCTGCAGGTGGGGGTGCAGACGCTGCCACAGCGCAAGGTAGGCAATGTCGTAGCGCGGAAACTGGGCGCCCTGGGCACCGAGGCGTGAACGCAATACCGCGAGTGCGGCGTCCTGTTCGCGCAGGGCCGGAATCTGGAGGTCCAGCAGCACGGTACGGGCCTCGGACTCCAGCCGCAGTTGGCATTCACGCAGGAATCGCGATTTCCCGATCCCGCCGACGCCCGTCACATTCACGACCCGCAGGCCGTCCCCACCGCCCGCCCAGGCGTCCTCGAAGGCCGCCATGGCCTCTTCCCGGTCGACGAACCGGCGCTGGGAACCTGCGGATCGACGAAATCGCGGCTGTAAAGGCATGAGGTCCCCGATCCCCGAAGCCCGCGTCGGAGCAGGCGGTCGGGACTCAGGGTAGTCGGGGGATTGCGTGGGTGTAGTGGAATTGCTTCGGCCGGCGGGCAGTGCGCGGAGGTGGCGGCGGGCGGCCGGGTGGGGTCACGGCTGCGGGTCGGGGCGGCGGATTCTCGGGGCCAGGAGGGCGCCGAGGAGGGACACGCCCAGCATGATCGCGAAGATCAGGGTGAAGACGCCGGCGTCCTTGCCGGTGCCCTCGTGCAGGGCGGCGAAGATGGCGCCGGCCAGGCCGACCATGACGATCGTGCCGAGCGAGTCGGCGACCTGGAGGGAGGAGGAGTTGGTGCCGGACTCCTCCGGCGTGGACAGGTCGAGGGTGAGCACGCTCACCGACGAGACGGCCATGCCCATGCCGGCGCCGCCGAAGAACCAGCCGACGGTGACCGCGTACGGGGAGACCCCGGGGACCAGCGCGAGCAGCGCCCCGCCGATCGCGACCGCCACGAAGAGGAAGCCCACCTGGATCAGGCGCGGCCGACGCTCGTGCGGCGAGCGGCCCTGGTACCAGGACCCCAACGCCCAGGACAGCGCGCCCACGGTCAGCGTCAGCCCCGCCTCGGTCGGCGACAGGCCGTGCTCGCTGATCAGCATCAGTGGTACGAAGGACTCGACCGCGAAGAACGCCCCCGCGAGCACGCCCCGGGACAGGATCACCGCCGGCAGCCCGCGCACCGCGCGCAGCGTGCCCACCGGCAGCAGCCGAGGCACCGTCACCGCCATCAGCGCCAGGCCGGCGAGCAGTAGCACTATGCCCACCACGTTCAGGTGTTGCCCGCCGTACTGCAACATGCCCGCGCCCACCGATGCGCCGATCGCCGCGCCGATCCGGCGCCGGTTCATCCGCGCGTCCGGATCCGACTCGCCCGCCATCCGCCGGAGTTGCGGCAGCATCATCGCGATCGGCAACACCACGAGCACCGGGATGGCCAGGAACACCCAGCGCCACCCCAGGTGATCGGTGACCAGCCCGGACACCGGCGGCCCGACGATCGAGGGCAGCACCCACGCCGCGGAGAACGCCGAGAACACCCGCGGGCGCAGCGCGGACGGATACGCCTTGCCGACCACCACGTACAGCGACACGATCACGAGCCCGCCGCCGAGGCCCTGCACGGCCCGGCCCACGATGAACGGCCACATCGACTGCGCGGTGCCGGCCAGCACGAGTCCGGCCGCGAACGCCCCGATCCCGCCGAACAGTGGCAGCCGGGGTCCACGCGCGTCACACCATTCGCCGGAGACCACCATGGCGAGCAGGCTCGTGGTGAAGAACGCGGAGAAGGCCAGGGCGTACAGCGGCACGCCGTCGAGTTCCTCGACCGCCACCGGCATCGCGGTACCCACGGCCATCGCCTCGAAGGCGATCAGCAGGACGACCGACACGATCCCGAGCGTGAGTCGAAGATAGGGCCGGGTCAGTACGCCGGGTTCCCGGTCGGACTTCTCGGCGCTCCGTCGCGCGGACTTCGACTCCCCTACGGCTGTCACCGAGACAGCCTAGACCCTGCCATTTCAACCTACTTATCAATGCGATCGGCGCAGCCTGTCAACCACGCCGACCCGCACGAGCCCCCGCGACCCGCCCCGTCCCCGTCCCCACGCCCCTAATCCACCACCACGTCCCGAGGCCGCAGCGGCAACCGCGGCAGTTCCAACCCCGTCGCATCCCGCACCGCCGCCGCGACCGCCGCCGGCACCGGCACGATGGCCGCGTCACCCAGGCCCTTCGCGCCGAACGGTGCGCCCGGTTGCGGCTCCTCGATCCACGCGGCCACCCGCACCGGCGGCACGTCCCACGTCCCCGGCGGCGACCACGCGAACTCGATGTCCTCCGTCAGCGCGAGCCCGAGCCCCATCGCCACCGAACTCTCCACCCGCACCCGGGCCTGCGCGGGATCCAGCACCCGCCCCGCGTCGTAGGCGCCGGTCACGTCCACCACCCGGATCGTGCCCAGTTCCGGGTCCAGGTCGACCACGACGCGACAGGCCGAGAAGGCCACCGCCGGATAGGCGTTGCCCTGCCCGGCGTCGTCCAGCGGCTCGGTGCTCGGCGCCCGGCACGCGCCCGCCGTGGTCACCGTCGCGGTGTCCTCGTACATCGCGTCCACCGACAGGTCGATCAGCCCGTCGTAGGACTTGATCCGCCCGTCCCGCACGTCCAACAACCGCGCCGTCATCCCGTAGCGCGCCGCCACCGGAGCCAACAGCCGCTCGCGGATCTCCCGTGCCGCCTGCTCCACCGCGCCCGCCGTCAGCCAGGTGTGCCGCCCCACCCCCGGCGCCCCCGCCGTAGGCAGCGCGATGCCGGCCTGGAGCACGATCGCGTCCGGCACCCCCAGCACCTCGTCCACTATCTGCCGCGCCAGCGTCACGAAGCCCTGCCCGACCTCGACCGCCGCGCACGTCACCGTCACCACGCCGCCGTCGAGCCGCACGGTCGCCGTCGAGGACTCGTCCGCCCCCTCGATCCCCAGCAACGGCATCAGCCCGACCGCGTACCCCGTGCCACGCAACGTCCCCGGCGCGGGCGGCGCGGCCGGCGGCGCGGCCTCCGCCACCGCCCGCAGCGCGGCGCCCACCGGCACCGGCCCGTCCAGCACCTGACCCGTCGTCAACATCGTTCCGGAGCTGAGCGCGTTGCGCAGCCGCAACTCCACCGGGTCCATCCCGAGCGCGTCCGCGAGCTTGTCCATCTGCGCCTCGTGTGCGAAGCACACCTGCACCGCGCCGGGCCCGCGCATCGCCCCCGCCGGCGGATTGTTGGTCCGCACCGCCCACGCGTCGACCACCGCGTACGGCACCATGTACGGCCCCGCCGCACAGCCGATCAGCCGCCCGATCACCTCCGCCGAGACGCCCGCGTACGCGCCGCCGTCCAGGATGATCTGCGCCTCCACGCCGAGCAGCCGGCCGTCCCGGTCCGCCCGGTGGGTGTACTTCATCCGCGCCGCGTGCCGATGCCCGCCCAGCCGCAACGACTCGTCCCGCTCCAGCACCGCCTTGACCGGCCGTCCGGTACGCAGCGCCAGCAGCCCGACCACGGTGGTCAGCCCGACGTCCTCGCGCGTGCCCGAGGAGCCGCCCACGCCGGTGGGCATCAGTCGGACCATCCCGGCGGGCAGCCCCAGACACTCCGCGACCTGGTCCCGGTCCGCGTGCGGGTACGGCGAGGCCACGTGCAGTTCGACGCCGCCGTCCGGCGAAGGCAGCGCGAGCGCGGCGTCGGTGGCCGGGTTGGCCTGGTACTGCGCGGGCACCTCGTACAGCCCCTCGACCACCACCTCGTCCACCGCCGTGCCGTCCCGACGCAGCTTGACCGGCCGGCCGTGGCGCAGCGCGATGTGCCGCAGCACATTGCCGTCCGGATGCAACGGCGGTCCGGCGAAGGCGTGTTCGGGGTCCGAGGCGGCCTCCAACGGCTGGTACGACACCAGCACCGCCGCGGCGCCGGCCCGCGCCGCGTGCAGGGTCTCCGCGGCGACGGCGGCAACCGCCTCCCCGGCGAAGCGCACCACGCCGTCCGCGAGCACCGGCCGGTCCGCCACGATCACGCCGTGGCATGCGCCCGGCGGCAGATCCGCCGCGGTGACCACGCCGCGTACGCCCGGCACCGCGTAGGCCGGGGCCGCGTCCACGCCCAGGATCCGCGCGTGTCGGTGCGGCGAGCGCACCAGTACGCACCACAGCAGGCCCGGCGCCCACAGGTCGCCGGTATAGGAGAACCGTCCCCGTGCCTTGGCGTCCCCGTCGGGGCGCGGTGCGGACTCGCCGATCACCGGTTCGTGCCGATCACTTGGTCTCGCCGATCACTCGGTGCCGCCGGCCGCCGGCGGCGCGATCACGTTGAACATCATCGTCGAGTGGGTCTCGCTCGGTGCGCGTCGGCGTGCCGCGGTGCGCACGGCGTCCACCATCGGATGCGGCCCGGCGCACCGGCAGGGGTGCCCGTCCAGCGCGCGCCGGATCTCCACCTCGCCCGGCTCCGACCCGCGGGCCAGCAGCGCGCACGCGGACGCGACCACTCCGGGCACGCAGTATCCGCACTGGACCGCGCCGGACTCCACCAGCGCACGCTGCACCTCGGCGGTCTCCGGGTCCTTGTCCAGGTCCTCGATGGTGCGCACCTCGCGGTCGCCGAGGGTGGCCGCCGCGACCAGACACGCGGACACCGCGACCCCGTCCAAGTGCACGGTGCAGGTCCCGCACACGCCCTGTCCACAGCCGTCCTTGGCGCCGGGCAGGCCGAGCCGCTCGCGCAGGACGTACAGCAGGTTCTCGCCGATCCAGGCGTTCTCGATCAGCCGCGCCTCGCCGTTGACGCGCAGGATGTACGACGTCGTGGGGACCGCGTCGAAGTCGAACCCGGGGCCGCTCATCCGCCGAACGCCCGTTGCACCGCGCGCCGCGCGCACACCGCGACCACGTGCCGCAGGTGTGCCCGGGCGGCCCGCTGTTCCGCGTCGGGCCGGACCTCGTCCGCGACCAACCGGCCGAAGTCGGCCGCGTCGCGCGGGTCCGCGAGCCGGCCCGTGTGCGGGTCCATCCGTCCCGCCAGCCACTGTTCGGCCTCGAACGCGCGTACCGGACCGGGATGCGCCCCGCCGACCGCGCAGCGCACGTCGCCGACCACGGGACCGGCCACCAGCGCCAGGGTCAGGTGTCGCCCGCCGCCCACCGGCGCCTTGACGAACTCCTGCACGCCGCGCAGCAGCGGCACCCGTACTCCGGTGATCAACTCCCCCGGGCGCAAAAGCTGTTCGGCGATCGCACCCGACTTGGGCGCGAGCAGGTGCGGGGCGACCTCGCGCACTCCGCCCGGCGAACGGCACGACACGGTGGCCTCCAGGGCCGCGAGTACGGGCAGCGAGTCGGCGGCTCGGCCGCTCGCGAGGATGTTGCCGCCGAGGGTGCCCATCGCGCGCACCTGCGCGGTGCCCACCTCGTTGGCGGCGGCGGCCAACGCGGGGACGAGCGAGGCCAGGTCGGCATCCGCGAGCCGAGCCCAGGTGAGCCCGGCGCCGAGCATGACGAAGTCGCCCTCGTAACCCCACCGCCGCAGGTCGGCGACCTTCGCCAGGCCCACCAGGGCCGGCGGTCGCACCGTTCCGGCGTTGACGCGGGGCATGAGGTCGGTCCCCCCGGCCACCGGCAGAGCCCGGGGATCGCGCGCGAGGGCATCCACGGCCTCGTCGAGCGACAGCGGCATCAAGATCGTCGCGTCCACAGCGCCGCCCACCCTATTGCCACGCACCCTCCAACGGGCCGTCCCCACCGAGATTTGAACCAACCCGAAACCACACCACCCCCGCACCCGACCAGTCCCCCACAGACCCACCCCGAAGCCGCAAAGCCAACCCTCCACCCAAACAAAACACCGAAACGAGCGGCACATAGGCCGGCCAACGAAGAGGCCGGCGAGCGGAGCGGACGAGCGAGCGGGCCGGGGGGCAGGCGGGCCGGCGGGCCGGCGGGCAGCAGGGCGAGCGCGGGCTTCCGGACAAGCGAGCAACCAGACGGCAGGCGGCCGAGCCGGTGAGCGGGCGGCACAGGCGAAGGCAGGCGGGCGCGGACCGACGAGCGAACGGACCGGCGGCGTCCGGGCCGGCAGGCGGGCCGGAGGGCGAGAGCGGCCCGGAGGGCGGACAGGCTTGCGGACAGACGGACTTGCCGGCAAGCGGACGGGCCCCACGGGCAGCCAGGCGGGCGAGCGGGCAGGCGAGCGCGGGCGGGTCGGGGGCTGACGAGCGAACGGACCGGCGTGCCGGCAGATGGGCCCGGGGGCGAGCCGCCGGACGAGCGGGCGAGCAAGCGGGCGGGCGCGCCCACACCGAGGCGGACCGAGCCGCAGCCGGGCAGGCGACCAAGCCGGTGAGCGAGCTGGCGCACAAGCGGACAGTCCGGCGGTAGCCGGTGCCCGGCGGGCGGACGGGCCGGCAAACAGGCGGGCCAGAGGGCGAGCCGCCGAACGAGCAGGCAACAAGCGGGCAGGCGCGCCCACACCGAGGCGGACCGAGCCACAGCCGGGCAGGCAACCAAGCCGGTGAGCGAGCCGGCGCACGAGCGGACAGTCCGGCGGTAGCCGGTGCCCGGCGGGTGAGTGAACCGGCGGGCGGACGGGCCGGCAAACAGGCGGGCCGGAGGGCGAGCCGCCGAACGAGCAGGCAACAAGCGGGCAGGCGCGCCCACACCGAGGCGGACCGAGCCGCAGCCGGGCAGGCAAGCAAGCCGGTGAGCGAGCCGGCGCACAAGCGGACAGTCCGGCGGCGGCCGGCAGGCGAGCAAGCCGGTGGGCGAGCGAACAGGCCGGCGCGGCGGGACCGGCGACCCGGCGGGCAGGCGGACGGGCCGACAGGCAGGGCGAGCGAGCCGGCAGGCGAGCCGGCGATCGGCAAACGGCCGACGGGCGAAACCGGTCGGCGGGCGAGCAAGCGTCGGGCGGCGGGCCGTCGAGCCGCCGTCGAGCCGGTCGGTCGGCGGCGCGACCCGGTCGCCGTGCGGCCCGCCGAAAACTCGACCCGCCCACACCCCCACCCACGCAAGAGGCGTCGGCCGTTCCGGCCGACGCCTCAGCGACCTGCGTGTACCTCGGCGGCTACTGTTTGCCGCCGCTCTTGCCACCGCTCTTGTCCTTGTCGCCACCGGCCCCGCCGGCCGGCATCGTCTCGTAGATCTCCTTGCACATCGGGCACACCGGGTACTTCTTCGGGTCGCGACCCGGCACCCAGACCTTGCCGCAAAGAGCGATGACCGGGCTCCCGGACATCGCGCTTTCCATGATCTTGTCGCGCTGGACGTAGTGCGCGAAGCGCTCGTGGTCACCGTCGCCGTGGGAGAGCTTCGGCGTCTCCTCGATCAGCGTGCCGGTGCCCGTCCCGTGCTCCGGCTCCGGGAAGCTCTGGGGAGTGGTCATACCCACCAGGATAGCCAGACGCCGGCGGCACCCAACGGCGCGTTGGATCATGCGCGCGTCCCGACCCGCCCCGGCCCGCGCACACCCCGATCGCAGCCCCGATCCACCCCGGCCCGACGTCAGTTCAGCGTCGGATCCTCCGGGTACGTGGCGACCATGGCCAACTCGCCCACCTGCCGCCGCAGTACCGCCCGCCAGAGCCGGTCCGGCGTGGGCGTGAACGCGTCGCCGGGCTCGGAGTCGACCACGTACCACGCGCCGGACTTGAGCTCGGTCTCCAACTGCCCGGGCCCCCAACCCGCATAGCCGGCGAAGACCCGCATCGAGCCGAAGTCGGCGGCGACCAGTTCCGGCGGTACGTCCAGGTCGACCAGCCCCAGGCCGCCGTGCACGCGACGCCAGCCCAGCGGCTCGGCGCCGCCCGGCACCGACGCGATGGCCAGCGCCGAGTCCATCGCGACCGGGCCGCCCTGGAAGACCACGGGCGGCTCGCTGACGATCTTCGACCACGGCACGAGCACGTCGTTGACGTCCACCGGACTGGGCCGGTTGATCACCACGCCGAGGGTGCCGTCCTCGTCGTGCTCCAGTAGGAAGACCACACACCGGTCGAAGTTGGGATCGGCCAGCGCGGGCGTGGCCACGAGCAGGCGTCCGGTGAGCGTTACCTCGGTCATGGGGTCATGATCCCGCAACCGCCGCGTCGCGGTGCGCCACCCCGCGAGGAAGTCGGCCGGCGAACACGAGCGCGCCGGTGGTACCGAGCAGATCCGCGGCCACGTCCCAGGGGTCCCCGCTGCGGTGCGGCAGCAGGAAGTGCTGGATCAGTTCACTCTCCACGGCGTGTGCCGCAAGTGCCGCGCCCAGCACGAGCGGACCGATTCCGACACGCCGACCGGTCCAGGCAATGGCTGCGAAGGAGAGAAAATGCACGATCTTGTCACGATGCGGAACAAACGGCGTCGGGTCTCCCGGACTGCCCGGATTGAACAGGAGGAACAGATTCACCAGCACCGCTCCCGCGAATGCCCAGTACGCGAGCTTGTTCCCGGCCATCCCACCCCTTCGGTCACGGGCCGAACGACCCTTTTTTCCGGGCCCTTCGGCTCCACGAGACGGCACGGGAGCAATGCGGATCCGACTACCGTGTAGCGCTGTCGGCCCATCTCCCCTGTCGGCTTCGGTACCCACAGAAGTGCGAGGATTCATGCAAGACGACGTGCTCTTGGTTCACGGCGGTTCCCCGCTTGAGGGCGAGGTTCGCGTCAAGGGCGCCAAGAACCTGGTGCCGAAGGCGATGGTGGCCGCGCTCCTGGGCGAGGCGCCGAGCCGACTGCGCAACGTCCCGGAGATCAGCGACGTGCGGATCGTCAAGGGCCTGCTGCAACTGCACGGCGTGGCGGTCCGCGACGGCGAGGAGCCCGGCGAGCTGCTGATGGACCCGACCCAGGTCGAACAGGCCAACGTCGCGGACATCGACGCGCACGCGGGTTCGAGCCGGATCCCGATCCTGCTCTGTGGACCGCTGCTGCACCGACTGGGTCGCGCGTTCATCCCGGACCTGGGCGGCTGCATGATCGGCGACCGACCGATCGACTTCCACCTCAGCGTGCTGCGCGAGTTCGGCGCGGTGATCACCAAGCGTCCCGAGGGGCTCTACATCGAGGCGCCCAACGGCCTCGAGGGCACCAAGGTCAGCCTGCCGTTCCCGAGCGTGGGCGCCACCGAGCAGGTACTGCTCGCCGCGGTGCGCGCGGAGGGCACCACCGAGCTGTCCAACGCGGCGGTGGAGCCGGAGATCATAGACCTCATCTGCGTGCTCCAGAAGATGGGCGCGATCATCTCGGTGACCACGGACCGGGTGATCCGGATCACCGGCGTGTCCAAGCTCGGCGGCTACGACCACCGTGCGCTCCCGGACCGCCTGGAGGCCGCCTCCTGGGCCTGCGCGGCGCTCGCCACGCACGGTGACATCTACGTCCGCGGCGCCCGCCAGCTGGACATGATGACCTTCCTGAACGTCTTCCGTCAGGTCGGCGGCGCGTTCTCGATCGACGACGAGGGCATCCGCTTCTGGCACCCGGGCGGCCCGCTGAACGCGATCGCGCTGGAGACCGACGTGCACCCCGGTTTCCAGACCGACTGGCAGCAGCCGCTGGTGGTCGCGCTGACCCAGGCCACCGGGCTGTCCATCGTGCACGAGACGGTCTACGAGCGGCGGCTCGGCTTCACGTCCGCGCTCAACCAGATGGGTGCCACGATCCAGCTGTACAGCGAGTGCCTGGGCGGCACGCCGTGCCGCTTCGGCCAGCGCAACTTCCAGCACTCCGCGGTCATCTCCGGGCCGGCCAAGCTGCACGCGACCGACCTGGACATCCCGGACCTGCGCGCGGGCTTCTCGTACCTGATCGCCGCACTCGCCGCGGAGGGCACCTCGCGGGTCACCGGCATCGACCTGATCGAGCGTGGCTACGAGGACTTCCAGGCCAAGCTGGAGGCGCTGGGCGCTCGCGTGGAGCTGCCGATGCGGGTCACCGAGAGCGTCGCCTAGCGATTTCCCCCCGGCCGCTCGGGCCCCGATGCCCCTTCCCGGGGCCACAGGGGCCCGAGGAGGGCCGGAAACGGTCCCGGTGGACCCGACAACGCCGGAAGGGGGGGGGGCCCCCGGGGGCGCCCCCCCACCCGGTTTTGCACCCGGGGGGGCGGGCGCACCTGTCCCCCGGCCCCGCCCGGGGGGTTGTGTCCCCCCCAAACCGGAAAC
>NZ_JBITHP010000056.1:15924-23184 GCF_044458105.1 Embleya sp. NPDC050493 | reverse complement strand
CCGGGGGGGGGGGGCCCCCCGGTTTGTGCTATGCCGGCGGGGCGCCACCCGCCGCTGTTTGGGCGGGGGGGGGGGGGGGGGGGGGGGCGGGGGGGGGGGGGGGGGGGGGGCCCGCGGCCGCCCCCCACGGACCTCAGGCGGACGGGGCCGGTACCAGCCGCGGGCGGCGGGCCGCGGCGATCAACGCGTGCGCCAACCGCTGGTCGGTGCCGGCCTCGGGGTGCCACTGGACCCCCAGCGCGAAGGTCTCGCCGGGCAGTTCCACCGCCTCGATGAGGCCGTCCTCGGCCCGGGCGCTCGGTACCAGGCCGCGGCCGAGCCGGTCCACCGCCTGGTGGTGGTAGGTCGGCACCTCGTACGGCTCGGCGCCGAGCGAGGCGAACAGCGTGCCGGGGATCGGCGCGACGACGTGCGTGGCCAGTCTTCCGGCCGGGCCGGTGTGCCCGCCGTGGCCGACCACGTCCGGCACGTGCTGGATCAGCGTGCCGCCCAGCACCACGTTCAGCAGTTGCATGCCGCGGCAGATCGCCAGGAGCGGTGTGTCGGAGGCCAGCGCCGCCTCGATCAACGCACTCTCCCACGCGTCCCGGGCCTCGTTCGGGGGCCCGGTCCGGGCGTGCGGCTCGGCGCCGTAGCGGGCGGGCCGTACGTCCGGACCGCCCGCGATGACCACGGCGTCCAGCCGGGCGACCGTCTCGGCCGCCGCCTCCGGAGTGTCCGGAGGCAACAGCACCGCCAGGCCGCCGGCGCGCTGGATGTGGGTCGGATAGTCGAGGGGGAGCAGTACGGCGGGCAGATGCCACACTCCCCACTGCGCGGATTCCTCGTGGTAGGTGCTGATGCCGATCAGTGGCTTGGGCATGAATGGTCGCTCGGTTCCTGGGGATTTCGGCTTCGGATCTGCTGCCTCGGGATCGCAGCCTCGGGGTCGCCGCCTCGGGACGGCGGCGGGACGGAGTGTGGTGACGGCCGGCGTGGGTGGTCAGTCCCGGGCGAGTTCGGCCTCGGCCGCGGCGAGTGCGGCGAATTCCTCCTCGGGTGCGTTGGCCACCAGATGATGCCGGCTGTACAGGGCGAAATAGGCCAGGGCGACGGCGTACACGCCCACCGCGATGAACGCGGCCCGCCTGTCCACCAGGAACGTCGCGGCCAGCGCGGAGCAGGCCAGCACGAAGGCCACCGAGGAGGTGGCGATGCCGCCCGGGGTGCGGTACGGCCGGGGCAGGTCGGGCTCGCGGCGGCGCAGCACGATGTGCGACAGCGACATCAGCGCGTAGGAGATGGTCGCGCCGAACACCGCGATGTTCAGCATCCGAGCGCCGTCGCCGCTCCACGCGGCCAGTGCGAAGCCGAGCGCGCCGGGCACCAGCAGACCGAGGTAGGGGGCTTTGCGGCGGCTGGTCAGGGACAGGAAGCGGGGCAGGTAGCCGGCCCGGGACAGGGCGAAGAGCTGCCGGGATCCGGCATAGATCAGCGAGAAGAACGAGGCGACCAACCCGGCCAGGCCGGCGTAGTTCACGAAGCGGCTCAGCGGGGTCGGGTCGCCGTCGCCCTGGAGCGCGGTCACCAGCGGATTTCCCGCGTCCTGTACCGCGTTCGAGCCGTGTGCGCCGGTCGCGGCGAGGAAGGTGAGCACGGCCAGGAGCAGCAGCACGCCGATCGACAGGCCCATCGCCTTGGGCAGGGTGCGGGCCGGATCCCTGGTCTCCTCGGCGGCCAGCGGCACCCCCTCCACGCCCAGGAAGAACCACATCCCGAACGGGAAGGCGGACCAGATGCCCAGCAGGCCGAACGGAAGCCAGGAGTTGGCGCCGAGCGCGTCGTGGTCCACCGGGATGTCGTTCAGCCCGCCGCCGTCGAACTCGGTGAACGCGCCGATCGCGAAGATCAGCAGTGCGGCGACCGCGATGCCGGTGACCACGAAGCTGAACCGCAGCGCCTCGCCGACACCCCACAGGTGGATGCCGATGAAGACGACGAAACAGGCGAGGTAGACCGGCCAGGACGAGGTCAGGCCGAACAGGTTCAGCGATTCGACGTAGTCGCCGATGAAGATGACGATCGCGGCGGGCGCGAGCACGTACTCGATCAGGATCGCGGTGCCGGTCAGGAAGCCGCCCCAGGTGCCCAGCGCCCGACGGGCGAAGCCGTAGCCGCCGCCGGCGGCGGGCAGGATCGAGGACAGTTCCGCGAGCGAGAACACCATGCACGTGTACATCAGGCCCATCAGCGCGGCGGCGATCGCCAGACCGCCGAAGCCGGCCTCGGCCAGGCCGAAGTTCCAGCCGGAGAAGTCGCCCGAGACGACGTAGGCCACGCCCAGACCGGTCAGCAGCAACCAGCCCGCGCTGCCCCGGCGCAGGGCCCGCTTCTCCAGATAGTCCTCCGCCTCGGCGGACGCGCCGCCGCTGCCCTGCTTCGTGCGCGCTTGGATGTCGTCGGCCACGAGCCACTCCTGACGGGAGGGAGGGGAGGGGGAATTATTGGTTCGAGCGCATACCTTTGCCCTTCGAGTCGATGCAGCGCAAGGCCCCGGCGCGGATGTCTTTTCGGTGGGCGGGTCGAGGCGGGCGCGAAAACGGCGCGGCCCGGGCCGGAAAACGACGCGGCTCGGACCGGAAAACGGCTCCGGCCGGGCGGGGGGATCCGCGTGGCCGGAGCCGGGGGCGCGCGGGAGGCTCAGGCGAGAAATCCGCGCAGCAGCGCGGCGGTTCCGGCGCAGTGCTCGCGCATCACCTCGGCCGCCGCATCCGGATCACCGTCCAGGATCGCCTCGACCAGCGCGGTGTGCTGGTGCTGCGAGTGCTCCAGGTTGCGCACCAGCAGCGGAATGCAGTCCAGCAGGTCGTTCACCGTGGCCCGGACCGCCGCGTACTGGCCGGCCAGGGTCGGCGAGCCGCACAACTGCGCCAACGTCAGATGCAGCAGCGTGTCCCGGCGCCGGTACTCGGCCAGCGGCGCGTCCCGGGTCTGCGCCAGCGCCGCCCGCAACCGTGCGGCCTGGGCCTCGTCCAGGCCCTGGGCCGCACACAGCCCCGCCGCGCCCACCTCCAGCACCTCGCGAAAGCGCAGCGTGTCCTCCACGTCCACCCTCGCGATCCGGCGGCGCAGCTCGGCGGCCGAGCCGTCGCCCACCGGCCCCGGGCGCTCGCGCACGAACGTGCCGCCATAGCGACCCCGGCGGCTCTCCACGATGCCCTGATCGGCCAGCACCTTGAGCACCTCGCGCAGGGTCACCCGGCTGACCCCCAGCCGATCGGCGAGATCGCGTTCGGCGGGCAATCGGCCGCCGTCGGAGACCAGCCCCAGCCGGATGACCTGGAGGATCTGCTCCAACGCCTCCTCGAAGCCGTTGCCCGCCCGCACCGGCCGCAACAGCGGCGACAGCCCGTCCCTCGGCTCCGGCCCGGATCGCTCTTCCACGATCCCTCCCCTCCGGCTCTTCCCAATCAATGGTTCGCGGCCATACCTTATGGCTTCCGGTTGGACCGACAGGAGGCATTCCCTTGGCAGACCGAACGCCCCCGCTGTCCGTCGACGAGCTGCGCGCACTCGTCGACTCCGGGGAGATCGACACGGTAGTCCTGGCCTTCACCGACATGCAGGGCAGGCTCCAGGGCAAACGCTTCGCCGCCCGCTTCTTCCTGGACGACACGCTCGCCCACGGCACCGAGGGCTGCAACTACCTGCTCGCCGTGGACACCGACATGAACACCGTGGCCGGCTACGCGATGTCGTCCTGGGAACGCGGATACGGTGACTTCGTGATGCGCCCCGACCCGGCCACCCTGCGTCGCACCCCCTGGCATCCCGGCACCGCGCAGCTCAACGCGGACCTGCTGTGGCACGACGGCTCCCCGGTCGCGGCCTCGCCGCGACAGATCCTGCGTCGCCAACTCGACCGACTCGCCGAGCACGGCTGGACCGCTTTCGCCGGCACCGAACTCGAGTTCATCGTCTTCAAGGACACCTACGAGGCCGGCTGGGACCGCGCCTACCGCGGCATGACACCCGCCAACCAGTACAACGTCGACTACTCGGTGCTGGGCACCGGCCGGGTCGAACCGCTGCTGCGCCGGATCCGCAACGAGATGGGTGCGGCCGGGATGACGGTGGAGTCGGCCAAGGGCGAGTGCAACTTCGGCCAGCACGAGATCGCCTTCCGCTACGACGACGCGCTGACCACGTGCGACCAGCACACCGTCTACAAGACCGGAGCCAAGGAGATCGCCGCGCAGGAGGGCATGTCGCTCACCTTCATGGCCAAGTACGACGAGCGCGAGGGCAACTCGTGCCACATCCACCTGTCCCTGCGCGACGCCGACGGCCGGCCGGTGCTGGCCGACGACAGCGGTGTGTACGGGATGTCGAAGACCATGCGGCACTTCCTGGCCGGGCAACTCGCCGCGATGCGCGAGTTCACCCTGCTGTACGCGCCCAACATCAACTCGTACAAGCGCTTTCGGCCCGGCTCCTTCGCGCCCACCGCGGTCGCCTGGGGTCCGGACAACCGGACCTGTGCGCTGCGGGTGATCGGACACGGCCATTCGCACCGCTTCGAGAACCGCCTCCCCGGCGGCGACGTGAACCCCTACCTCGCGGTCGCCGGGATGATCGCGGCGGGCCTGCACGGGATCGAGCACGAACTCGAACCCGGCGACGCCTGCACCGGCAACGCCTACGCCGGCGACGCGCCGCACGTGCCCGGCACGCTGCGCGAGGCCGCCGGACTGTGGGCCGCCTCGAAGATCGCCGAGGACGCCTTCGGCGCCGAGGTGGTGGCCCACTACCTGCACATGGCGCAGGTCGAGCAGGACGCGTACGACACGGCAGTCACCGACTGGGAGCGCTTCCGCTCCTTCGAGCGCATGTAAGGATCAAGGCGTTGTCCCAGCAGCACGAACGACACGACCGACCCGACCCGGACGGCCCGCACGAGCACGACATCCTCGACCCCACCACCGAGGAGGTCGTCGCAACCGTCCGGGCGAGTTCGGCGCACGACGTCGACGCCGCGGTGGCCCGGGCCGGCCGCGCCGCCGCGCACTGGGCGGCCTGCGCCCCCGGCGACCGGGCCCGCATCCTGCGCCGCTTCGCCGTCGTCGTGGACGAGCACCTGGAGGAACTCGCCCGCCTGGAGGTGCGCGAGGCGGGCCACCCGATCGGCAACGCCCGTTGGGAGGCGGGCAACGTCCGCGACCTGCTCGACTACGCCGCCGGTGGCGTCGAGCGGCTGACCGGCCGGCAGATCCCGGTGGCCGGCGGCCTGGACATCACCTTCCACGAACCGCTCGGCGTGGTCGCGGTGATCGCGCCCTGGAACTTCCCGATGCCGATCGCCGGGTGGGGCCTGGCGCCCGCGCTCGCGGCCGGCAACGCGGTTCTGCTCAAGCCTGCCGAGACCACCCCGCTGACCGCACTGCGCCTGGCCGAACTGGGCCTGGCCGCCGGGCTGCCCGAGGGACTGTTCCAGGTACTGCCGGGCGCGGGTCCGGTCGCCGGACGGGCCCTGGTGGAACACCCCGGCGTGGCCAAGGTGGTCTTCACCGGCTCCACCGCCGTGGGCAAGGACATCATGGCCAGGTGTGCCGCCGGGGTGAAGCGGGTGACCCTCGAACTGGGCGGGAAGAGCGCGAACATCGTCTTCGCCGACGCCGACATCGAGGCCGCCGCGGCCGCCGCGCCGGGCGCGTTCCTGGACAACACCGGACAGGACTGCTGCGCGCGCACCCGCATCCTGGTGCAGCGCGGCGTCTACCACCGCTTCATGGACCTGCTCGAACCGGCGGTGCGCGCCTTCCGGGTCGGTGACCCCAGGGATCCCGACACGCAGATGGGCCCGCTGATCTCCGCCGCGCATCGCGAGCGGGTGCGCTCCTACGTACCGCAGGACGCGCCCGCCGCGATCCGCGGGGACGCGCCCACCGGCAAGGGCTTCTGGTATCCGGCGACGGTCCTCACGCCCGACTCCGCCGAGGACCGCACGGCCGTGGAGGAGATCTTCGGCCCGATCGCGGTGGTCCTGCCGTTCGACGACGAAGCCGATGCGATCCGGCTGGCGAACGCCACCGCGTACGGCCTGTCCGGGTCGTTGTGGACCCGGGACGTGGGTCGCGCGCTGCGCGTCTCGCGGGCGGTGCGGGCCGGGAACCTGTCCGTCAACTCGCACAGCAGCGTGCGCTATTCGACCCCGTTCGGCGGTTTCGGGCAGTCCGGGCTGGGGCGCGAGTTGGGGCCGGACGCACTGGCGGCCTTCACCGAGATCAAGAACGTGTTCATCAGCACCGAGTCCACCAGCACCGAGGAGAGTTAAGTGACCGAGCAGACCCCCGTGTGCCGCCGCCTGGTCGGCCGTACCGCCGTCGTCACGGGAGCGGGTAGCGGTATCGGCCTGGCCTCCGCCCGGCGACTGGCCTCCGAAGGCGCGAACGTGGTGTGTGCCGACATCGACGAGGCATCCGGGAAGGCCGCCGCCGAAGAGGTCGGCGGACTCTTCGTGCGGGTCGACGTCACCGACGCCGAGCAGGTCGAGGCGCTGTTCAAGACCGCGTTCGACACCTACGGCTCCGTCGACGTCGCGTTCAACAACGCGGGCATCTCGCCGCCCGACGACGACTCGATCCTGACCACCGGTCTGGACGCGTGGCGCCGGGTGCAGGAGGTCAACCTCACTTCGGTGTTCCTGTGCTGCAAGGCCGCGTTGCCGTACATGCAGCGCCAGGGCAGGGGCTCGATCATCAACACCGCGTCGTTCGTGGCGGTGATGGGCGCGGCGACCTCGCAGATCTCCTACACCGCGTCCAAGGGCGGCGTGCTCGCGATGTCACGGGAACTGGGCGTGCAGTTCGCCCGCGAGGGCATCCGGGTCAACGCGCTGTGCCCGGGCCCGGTGAACACGCCGCTGCTCAAGGAACTGTTCGCCAAGGACCCGGAGCGGGCGGCCCGCCGGCTCGTGCACATCCCGGTCGGCCGCTTCGCCGAACCCGAGGAACTCGCGGCCGCGGTCGCCTTCCTGGCAAGCGACGACTCGTCGTTCGTCAACGCCGCCGAATTCCTGGTGGACGGCGGTATCGCCGGGGCGTACGTCACCCCGATGTAGCCGGTGCCGCGCCCGTCGGTGCGCCGTGGGCCCCGGCCCGAACCGGGTGGGCCGGTATCGGTGCTCGTCCGGCGGCGGGGGGGGGGGGGGCGGGCCCCCCCGCCCCCCCCCGGGGTCGCGGGGGCGCGCCGCGTCAGGCGGTGGGCGGGGGGGGTGAGGGG
>NZ_JBITHP010000056.1:0-15914 GCF_044458105.1 Embleya sp. NPDC050493 | reverse complement strand
CCCCGCGGGGGCGGGGGGGCGGCCCGGGGGGGGGGGGGGGGGGCCCGGCCGGGGGGGGGGGGGGCGGCCGGGGGGGGGGGGGGGGGGGGGGGCGGGCCGCCCCCCCCCCCCCCCCCCCCCGCGCGGTGTCGCGGGTCAGCGCAGCGACAGGCGTTGGCCGGGGCGGATCAGGTCGGGGTTCGGGCCCACCGTCGCCTGGTTCTTGGCGTACAGGGCCGGCCAACCGCCGGGGAGGTGGTGTGCGGCGGCGATGCCGGACAGGGTGTCGCCGGGCCGGACGACGATCTCGTCGGCGTCCGTGGGCAACGGGGACTGTTCGGGGGAGGAGTCGGGTTGCTCGCGGGAGTCGGAAGCCGGCCGATCGGGTGCGGCGGCCTTCGCGGGTTGCCCGGACCGGTCGTTCGCGGAGCGTTCGGCGCGCCGGGCGGGGCCGGCGCCGGCCAGACCGGCCTCGCGTCCGCAGACGGGCCAGGCGCCCGCCCCCTGTGATCGCAGTACGTTCTCGGCGACGCGGATCTGCTCCGCCTTGGACGCCTCCTGCGCGCGGCCCTTGCCGCCGTTGGCCTTCCACGTGCTCTCTTTGAACTGCAGTCCACCGTGGTAGCCGTTGCCGGTGTCGGTGGTCCAGTTGCCGCCGCTCTCGCAGTGCGCGACCCGGTCCCAGGTGGCATCGTCCGCGGCCCGGGCCTGGCCCACCGCGACGAAGCCGACGAGTGAGGTCGCGACGACCCCGACGACGGCCGAGGTGCGCAGCCGGCGTCGGCCGCCGGCTCGGTGCGATTCGTCACGGTGCGTGGTGCTGTGAGAAAGCATGGATTCCCTTCGGAATTCCCCCTGTGGGGCTCGACCGGCGGCGATCCGCGAGGAATCCGTTCCGGTCATCCGAATCGCCCGGATGCTTGTGACGAGCGTTTCGTTGCCTCCACCTCGCGACTCGGTCGCGAGTTCGGCCGCGTCTGCACGGCGAAAAACGGGGGTGCGGTCTGCACTTGGCGCAGACGCTAGACAACCCGCGTCGTCGATATCAACGACCGACTACGTTTTCGCAGGCCACAGCGGCATTTCCCGCGTGTGTCGGACAGGTGTCGAATCTTTCCCATGGGCCGGCAAATTCGCTGCCGCGGCGCCGTTCGGTGGGCGACCGTACGGGTGATTCCATTGCACCGTAGGGGTGTCGGCCGTGACCGGCACCCCGCCTCCGGCCCCGTCTCCGAGGAGGTCGCTCCCTACTCCGGAGCAGGGATTTCGATGAAAACGACTTTGTCGCGAGCCGAACAATGCAGGGCCCGGCAATAAACCTCGAAGGGTCTCTCGAAGATTTCATGCGACGGCGGCCCGGCTCTTCCGGGTGGTGTTTCGCGCAGCCGGTACCATCCGCGCGCGATCGGCGATTCGGAGCGATTGACAACAGTCGGTTTCGTATCGGCCAACCGCACATAATAGTAATTTAATGCCGGCGGGTCGCGGAGTTTCCCACCACCACCGCCCACGGGATCTCGCGCGCGGCACTAGCTCCTCGGGGGTGCGGTGCTGGTGCGGACGACCAGTTCCGGGTGGAGGAGGTGGCGGGCGGCTTTGCCGCGTTCGCCGCGTAGGCGTTGGAGGAGGGTTTCGGTGGCCAGCCGGCCCATCTCCTCGCGCGGCTGGTTGATCGTGGTCAGGCCGATGTGCCGCAGTCCGGCCAGGTGGGTGTTGTCGTAGCCGACCACGGAGACGTCCCCGGGCACCCGTACCCCGGACGCGGACAACTCGCCGATGATGCCGACCGCGTTGAAGTCGTTGGCCGCGACGATGGCCGTCGGGAGGGTGTCGCGGTCCAGCAGGGCGCGCGCGGCCCGGGCGCCGCCCGTGTCGGTGTACTCGCTCGGTACGACGGACATGTGGCGGCCCAACGCCAGGCGCGTCATGGCCTGTTCGTAGCCGCGGCGGCGGACCGCGGACTGCGAGCCGGCGCCGCCGTCCACGTGCACGATGTCGCGATGGCCGAGCGCGGCCAGGTGCCCGACGGCCAACGCCGAGCCGGTGGCGCCGTCGTCGTTGACGGAGTCCACCCGGGCGGCTCGCACGCTGCGGGCCACCAGCACGGTGGGCACCTGGGCGGCGGCATCCTCGATCGCGGAGGTCTCCACGACCGGGCCCAGCAGGATCAGGCCCGCGGGGTGGAACTGGAGCAGGCGTTCCAGGCTGCGGCGCTCGTGCGCCGGACGGCGTCCGCCGGTGCCCAGGATGATGTCCATGCCGCAGGCGTGCGCGGCGGCCTCGATGCCGTCGACCACTTCGGCGAAGTACGGGTTGTGCAGGTCGGAGATCATCACGCCCAGCGTGCTGCTGCTGCCGGTGGCCAGGGTGCGGGCGTTGAGGTTGGGGCGGTAGCCCAACTCGCGGGCGGCGGCCAGGACGGCCTGTCGGCGCACCTCGCCGACCTTGGGCGAGTCCCGCATCACCAGCGACACGAGCGAGCGGGAAACCCCGGCGCGGGCGGCGACGTCCTCGAGGGTGGGACCGGACACTGATGCTCACCTTTCTCCCGATGTGGAGCCGGCGGCCGGGTCGGTCGGGCGGATCCGACGATCGATGCCTCGGTCGTCGGGGCTCCGACGGTCGAGGCTCCGACGGTCGAAAACGTGCCGACCCGGGGTTCGGCGTCCACCGATTCGACGCTTGCGACCATCCGGTGGGCCCGCGACCCGCACAACCGCGATCCCACCCCGTGCCACCCGATGCCGGAGCGCCGCCCCGCACGATCGGCTCCCCGGCGACGCCGACGATCCCGGCGATCCGACGGCCGACGGCCGTGGAACGAAGATTACACGCTTGGAGCGCTCCAAAGAATGGAGCGCTCCACCCGGAACGACCCGAAACAACCTGCCGAACGGTCCGACGAATGGCTGTAATGCCCACCGTCTCTGGTGTGTCGGCACCGCCGAGCGAACCTGGCGAGTGAGTCTTGACACGCTCGGACGGCGGGTATCAGTCTTGGGGCGTTCCCGGATTGGAGCGCTCCAAAATGTGGAGCGTGCCGATTCGGCGGCGCCCCGAGCACGGCAGTCGCACGGTCGGCCGCCGAAGTCCCGTTGCCCACCTGCCCGGTCGGCCGGTCGCCCAATCACCGGTTGTCCGATCAACCGATTGCCCACCCGTCCACTGGAGAAATGAATCTGATGCGTATCGGAGTCGCAGGCGTGGGGCGGATCGGCGCGATGCACGCGCGGAACCTCACGATCCTGGAGACGGTCGACGAACTGGTCCTGTTCGACCCGCTGCCGGGTCGAGCGGACGCCCTCGCGCGGGAACTCGGCGTCGAGGCCGTCGGCGACCCGGAGACCCTGCTCGGCGCGGTCGACGGCGTCGTGGTGGCGACCCCCACCGACACCCACCCGCAGATGGTGCGGCGGACCGTGGCCGCCGGCGTACCGACGCTGTGCGAGAAGCCGATCGCCTCGGACATCGCCGCGATGATCGCCCTGATCGCGGACGTGGAGGCGAGCGGCGTGCCGGTCCTGGTCGGCTTCCAACGCCGATTCGACCCGGCCGTGGTGGAGTTGAAGCGCCGCCTTGACGCGGGCGAGATGGGTACGCCCTATCTGGTCCGCGCGGTCGGCCAGGACGCCGCACCGCCGGACCTCGGCTACCTGCCCGCGTCCGGCGGGATCTTCCGCGACCTGCTCATCCACGATCTGGACGCGGTGCCGTGGCTGCTCGGCGAACCGGTCGTCGAGGTGTTCGCGAGCGGATCGGTGCTGGTGGACGAGGCGTTCGCGAAGGCGGACGACGTGGACAACGCGGTCGTGGTGCTGCGGTTCGCGAGCGGGGCGCACGCGGTGCTCACCGGCGGGCGACACGACCCGGCGGGGTACGACCACCGGATCGAGGTGCTGGGCTCGACCCAGTCGCTCGCGGTGGGCCTGGATCCCCGGACCCCGCTGACCTCGCTGGAGGCGGACGGCCCGCAGGCCGGCCCCGATGCCTATCCCGGCTTCCCGGAACGATTCGCGCTCGCCTACGGCAACGAGATGCGGGTGTTCGTCGAGGTGGTCGCCGGCCGGATGGCCAACCCGTCCCCGGTTCGCGACTCGCTGGCCAGCCTGGTGCTCGCGGACGCCTGCGAACGCTCGCGCCGCGAGGGCCGACCGATCGAGCCGGCGGCCGTACTCGCCGCGGCGGGCGCGTCGGTGCCGCCGACCACGGAGGTGGCCTGATGAGCACACCGCTCCCTCCGGCGACGCCCGGTGACCCGACTGCGCCGACCGGGCCCGCCGCCGCGGGTCCGTCGACCACCGCGACGCCCCTGGCCGCGTCCTCGACTTCGACCGGCCCGGCCTCGTCGGACATCCGGCTCGCGGGCGCGCCGATCTCCTGGGGCGTGTGCGAAGTGCCCGGGTGGGGGTCGATGTTGCCGGTGGACACGGTGCTCGGCGAGATGGCCGATCTCGGCCTGACCGCGACCGAGGCGGGTCCGCCCGGCTACCTGCCGGACGATCCCACCGTGCTCAAGGACGTGTTGGCGGGGCACGGTCTGACCCTGGTCGGCTCGTTCGCCGCGCTCGCGCTGCACGAGCGGGATCGGGTCGCACCGGCGACCGACGCGGCGGAGCGCACGGCCGCGTTGATCGCCGCGGCCGGTGGCGAGGTGCTCGTGCTGGCCGCCGCCACCGGCCTGGACGGCTACGACACCCGACCCGAACTGTCCGACGAGCAGTGGCGGTGCCTGATCGACACGGCCGACGAGGTCGCGCGGATCGCGCGGGGATACGGCCTGCGAACCACCCTGCACCCGCACGTGGGCACGCACGTGGAAACCTCGGCGGAGGTGGAGCGTTTCCTCGGCGACAGCGCCCTGCCGCTGTGCCTGGACACCGGCCACCTGCTGATCGGCGGGACCGACCCGTTGGACCTGGTCCGCCGGCACCCCGACCGGATCGGGCACGTGCACCTCAAGGACGTGCACGCCGACACCGCCGCCCTCGTGCGATCCGGCGCGCTGACCTACGCCGAGGCCGTCGGGCACGGCCTCTATCGCCCGCTCGGCGAGGGCGACGTCCCGGTCGCCGAGATAGTGGCGACCCTGCGGGCGGCCGGATACCGCGACTGGTACGTGCTGGAACAGGACACCCGGCTGACCGACGACCCGGACGACGCGGCCCTGCCCCGGCACGACACCGCGCGCAGTCTGGCGCACCTGCGCGGCAACTGACACCGACGCTCGCGCGCGGCCGACGGTTCGGCACGCCCTTGCCGGCCGCCCGGCCGGGTACGACATCGGTACCGGGCCGCGCGCCCGTACCGCCGCCCGCCCATCGACGCGGATCCGCACCGACCGCGGACCGACTCCCGACCCGACCCGTTCGTCCCGACCGTCCCGACCGTCCCGAACGAGGAGTAATCGATGCCCCGACGTTCCCTCGGATTCGCCGCCGCCCTAGGCGTATCCGCGCTCGTCCTCGCCGCATGCAGCAGCCCGTCCGGCGACGACCCGGATGCCGAGAAGACCCCCAAGGGCGCTCCCACCGCCGCGGCCAAGGGCAACAACACCGTGTCCGTGATCACCCACGGCTCGGCGGGGGACGCGTTCTGGAGCGTCGTGCAGAACGGCGCGCAGGACGCGGGCAAGAAGCTGGGCGTGGACGTCCAGTACCAGGGCAACGGCGACCCGGCCGGGCAGGCCCGGCTGATCGACAACGCGGTCACCCAGGGCGTGGGCGGCATCGTGGTCTCGATGGCCAACCCGGACGCGCTGGCGAATTCGATCAAGGCGGCCACCGCCAAGGGTATTCCGGTGATCACCATCAACTCGGGGCAGAGCAGGTCCACCGAGTTCGGTGCGATCGCACACGTCGGCCAGGACGAGTCGATCGCCGGCGAGGCTGCCGGCGCCAAGCTCAAGCAGGCCGGCCGGACCAAGATGTTGTGCGTCATCCACGAGGCGGGCAACATCGGCCTGAACCAGCGCTGCGACGGCGCCAAGGCCGGCTTCGGCGGCCAGACCCAGACGCTCCAGGTGGACATCGGCAACCCCACCGACATCCAGGCCCGCATTCGCGGCGCGCTCCAGTCGGACTCCTCGATCGACGCCGTGCTCGCGCTGAACCCGCAGGTGGCCGCGGTCGCGGTGGGCGCCGTGGGCGACGCGAACTCCAAGGCGCAGATCGCCACCTTCGACCTCAACCCGGACGTCGTCACCGGGATCAAGGACGGCAGGATCGTCTTCGCGGTGGACCAGCAGCAATACCTGCAGGGCTACCTGCCGGTGATGATGATCAAGCTCTACCGGGACAACGCCAACACGGTCGGCGGCGGCAAGCCCGTACTGACCGGCCCCGGCTTCGTGGACAAGAACAACGTCGGCGCGGTGGCCGAGTACGCGCAGCGGGGGACCAGGTGAGTACGAGTCCCTCGACCCCCTCGGCGCCCGCCGCGGCGGCCGGCGGCGCGGAGCGTGCCGCGGCCGGCACCGCCGCCGGCGATCTTGGGCCGGACGAACGGCTCGCGCCGGCCCGACTCGCGCACCGCTTGCTGATCCGGCCCGAACTGGGCTCGCTGATCGGCGCCGTGCTGGTCATGTGCTTCTTCGCGATCGTCGCGGACGGCTTCTTCACCGCCTCCGGAGCCGCCACCTGGCTGGACGACTCGGCCACCCTGGGCATCATGGCGGTGGCCGTGGCGCTGCTGATGATCGGCGGCGAATTCGACCTGTCCGCCGGGGTGATGACCGCCTCGACCGCGCTCATCACGGCGATGCTGGCGACCAGGGCGGGCTGGTCGGTGTGGCCCGCGCTCGCGGTGTCGCTGGTGTTCGCACTCGCGGTCGGGGCGCTCAACGGCTGGCTCGTGGTGCGTACCGGACTGCCCAGCTTCATCATCACGCTGGGCACGTTCCTGGCCCTGCAGGGCCTCAACCTCGGGGTCACCCGACATGTGACGAACAGCGTCCAGGTCAGCGGGATGCGCTCGACCGACGGCTACGAGTCGGCCGGCCGGTTCTTCGCCTCCACCATGGCCGTCGCCGGCACCGAGATCCAGGTCTCGGTGTTGTGGTGGCTGGTACTGGCCGCGCTGGCGACCTGGTTGCTCGCGCGGACCCGGTTCGGCAACTGGATCTATGCCGTCGGCGGCGCACCGGTCAGCGCGCGCAACGTCGGCGTGCCGGTGGACCGCACCAAGATCGTGTTGTTCATGACCACCGCGGGCGCCGGCTGGCTGGTCGGCTCGATCAACATCCTGCGCTACACCTCGGTCCAGGCCAATCAGGGCATCGGCCTGGAATTCCAGTACATCATCGCCGCGGTGATCGGGGGTTGCCTGCTCACCGGCGGCTACGGCTCGGCGATCGGCGCCGCGGTGGGTGCGCTGATCTTCGGCATGGCCCGCCAGGGCATCGTCTACGCGAAGTGGAACAGCGACTGGTTCCAGCTCTTCCTCGGCGTGATGCTGCTGGCGGCCGTCCTGGTCAACAACTCCTTCCGGCGCCGCGCGGAGAGGTCCCGTCGATGACGAATCCACCAGCTCGGCCGCCGGCCGAGGAGCCGACCACCGGCGAGAGCGCCGCCGGCGTGCGGGCGGGCGCGACCAAGGCCGGGACGAGCGGTCCCGGCTCCGGTGCGCATCTGCTCGAACTGCGCGGCATCGGCAAGCGGTTCGGCAGCGTGATCGCCCTCGACGACGTCTCCACGTCGGTCGACGCCGGCGAGGTGACGTGCGTCCTGGGCGACAACGGCGCGGGTAAGTCGACCTTCATCAAGATCCTGGCGGGCGTACACGCCAACGACAGCGGCGCCTACCTCGTGGAGGGCACGCCCGTCCGGTTCTCCTCGCCCCGGCAGGCCCTCGACCGGGGTATCGCCACGGTCTACCAGGACCTGGCCGTGGTGCCGCTGATGAGCGTGTGGCGCAACTTCTTCCTCGGCTCGGAACCGCGCAAGGGCCGCGGCCCGTTCTCCCGGCTGGACATCGGCACGGCACGCGAGACCGCGCGCCGGGCACTGTCGGACATGGGTATCGACCTGCGCGACGTCGAGCAGCCCGTGGGCACACTCTCCGGCGGCGAGCGGCAGTGCGTGGCGATCGCGCGGGCCGTGCACTTCGGCGCCAAGGTGCTGATCCTGGACGAGCCGACCGCCGCGCTCGGCGTCAAACAGGCGGGCGTCGTGCTCCGCTACATCGCGCGGGCCCGGGATCGGGGTCTGGGCGTCGTGTTCATCACGCACAATCCGCACCACGCCTACCCGGTGGGTGACCGCTTCCTGTTGCTCAACCGCGGCCGCAGCCAGGGTTGCTTCGGCAAATCCGAGATCACCGTGGCCGAACTCACCCGACAGATGGCCGGCGGCGCCGAACTCGAGGCACTCGCACACGAGTTGGGTGCGGAGGTGAAGACATGACGGACCCGACGGCGGCCGGGCCGGAGCGGGCGGCCGACGGTGCGCGGCCCCCGCTCGGCCCGGACTCGGGGCCGGCCCCGGACGTGCTCACGGTCGGGCGCGTGGGGGTGGACCTGTACCCGCAACAGAGCGGCGTCCCGCTGGAGCGGGTCGAGACCTTCGCCAGGTCGCTCGGCGGCACCGCCACCAACGTGGCGGTCGCCGCCGCCCGGCTGGGCCGCCGCTCCGCGGTGCTGACCAAGGTCGGCGCCGACCCGTTCGGCACCTACGTGCGCACCGCGCTGACCGACTTCGGCGTCGACCCCACGTGGGTGGCCACCCACGAACGGCTGCTCACCCCGGTGGTGTTCTGCGCCCTCGACCCGCCCGAGGACCCGCCGCTGCTGTTCTACCGGCTCCCGGTGGCTCCCGACCTCACGCTCACCGACGAGGACGTGCCGTGGGGCCTGATTCGCGACGTGCCGGTGTTGTGGGTGACCGGCACCGGCGTGAGCACCGAGCCCTCGCGCGGCACCCATCGGCGGATGCTCGCCGCGCGGGGCCGACGCGCGCACACCGTGCTCGACCTCGACTACCGGCCGATGTTCTGGTCCGACCCGGCCGCCGCCACCCGACACATCGGCGAACTCGTGGACGAGGCCACGGTCGTGGTGGGCAACCGGACCGAGGTGGCGATCGCGGTCGGCACCGCGGACCCGGACGAGGCGGCCCGCCGACTGCTCGACCGCGGCGTGCGGCTGGTCCTGGTCAAGAAGGGCGGCGAAGGTGTCCTGGTGGCCACGCCCGAGGGCAGCACCACCATCGCCCCCCGCCGGGTCGAGGCGGTGTGCGGGCTCGGCGCGGGCGATGCCTTCGGCGGTGCCCTCGTGCACGGCCTGCTCGCCGGCTGGGACCCGGAACGCATCGCCGAATACGCCAACGCCGCCGGGGCGCTGGTCGCCGCCCGACTCGCGTGCGCCGACGCGATGCCCACCGACGCGGACATCGAGGAACTCGTGAACCACCCGATGCTGGAGAACCGAACGTGATCAGCGACCGCGACTGGACCAACCTGCTGGCGACCCGGGCGACCCGGCCCGACGCGGTACGCACCGCCTATGCCGAGCGCCGGCGCCGGCCGCGCCTGCTCTCCGCGCACGGCACCCTCTTCCTGGTCGCCGCCGACCACCCCGGGCGCGGCTCGCTCGGGGTGGGCACCGACCCGCTCGCCATGGCCGACCGGCGCGACCTGCTCGGCCGACTGGTCGACGCCCTGGCACACCCGGACGTGGACGGGGTCCTGGGCACCCCCGACGTGATCGAGGAACTGCTGCTCCTGGGCGTGCTGGAGGACAAGGTGGTGATCGGTTCGATGAACCGGGGCGGCCTGTCCGGCGCGTCCTGGGAGATCGACGACCGCTTCACCGGCTACGACGCGGACGCGATCCGCCGATACCGGCTCGACGGCGGCAAGATGCTGCTGCGCATCGTCGACGAGGACGCGGGCACGATACCCACGCTGGAGGGCTGCGCCCGCGCGGTGAGCGAACTGGCCGAGCACGGGATCCGGGCGATGATCGAACCGCTGCCCTACCGGCGCGACGCCTGCGGACGACTGGTCCTCGACCGCGGCACCGCCGCCAACGTGCGCGCGGTCACCGTCGCCTCGGCGCTGGGCACCACCTCCGCCTACACGTGGCTCAAGCTGCCCGCCACCGAGGAACCGGACCGGGTGGCCGGCGCGACCACCCTGCCGACCGTGGTACTGGGCGGCGTGCCCTCGGCCGACCCGCAGGCCGACCTGTCCTCGTGGGGGCGCGCCCTGGCCCAACCGGCCGTGCGCGGCCTGGTGGTGGGCCGTGCGCTGCTGTACCCGGCGGACGGGGACGTGCGCGGCGCGGTGGCCGCCGCCGCGCGGGTGCTGCGCGCCGCCGACCCGCGAGCGATCGAGGTGATCGTGTGAACGACCCGACCCTGTTCCACCCCTGGGGCACCGCCACCGGCGCCGAGGATCCGCTGCTGATCACTCCCGAACTCGCCGGCTGGCGGCACAGCGGCCTGCGGGTGATCCACCTGCCCCCCGGCGGCCGGCGGGACCTGGCGACCGGCGAGCACGAGGTCGCGGTGATCCCGCTGGCCGGCTCGGCGACCGTGCAGACCGAGGGTCGCCGGTTCGAACTCGGCGGACGCGAGAGCGTGTTCACCGCGGTGCCGGACTTCGCGTACGTACCACGCGACGCCGAACTGCGGCTGTCCAGCGAGCACGGCTGCCAACTCGCGCTCGCCTCGGCGCGGGCCCGCCGGCGGCTGGACCCGGCGTACGGCCCGGCGACCGGCGTGCCGGTCGAGGTGCGCGGCGCCGGGCGCGCGACCCGGCAGGCGAACAACCTGATGACCCCCGACGCGTTCGAGGCGGACAGACTGATCGTCTGCGAGATCCTCACCCCGGACGGCAACTGGTCCTCGTACCCGCCGCACAAGCACGACACGGCGAGCGCGCACGAGAGCGTCAACGAGGAGATCTACTTCTTCCGGGTGGCCGGGCGGGACGGACGCACCCCCGACCGGACCGGCTTCGGCCTGCACCGCACCTACACCACCGACGGCGCGATCGACGAGACGGTGACCGTCCGCGACGGCGACGTGTTCCTCGTCCCGCGCGGCTACCACGGTCCCTGCGTGGCCTGCCCCGGACACCACCTCTACTACCTCAACGTGATGGCCGGCCCGGGCGACGAGCGGGCGATGCTCGCCTGCGACGACCCCGCCCACCACTGGGTTCGGGAGAGCTGGGCCGAACAGACGCCCGATCCCAGGTGCCCGATGACCCCGCTGCCGACGCCGGATGGAGGAAACCGATGAGCACGCCGACGCCCGCGGCCGGCCCGACGCCCGGGGCGACCGTGCGGCTGACCACCGCGCAGGCCCTGGTGCGCTGGCTGGTGGCCCAGGAGAGCGAACTCCTCGACGGGAGCCGGGCCAGGCTCTTCCCCGGCGTGTTCGCCATCTTCGGCCACGGCAACGTGCTCGGTCTGGGCGACGCGTTGCACGAGGCCGGCGCGGCGATGCCGGTCTGGCGCGGCCAGAACGAACAGGGCATGGCACTGGCCGCGATCGGCTACGCCCGCGCCACCCAGCGCCGGCAGGTGCTCACGGCCACCTCCTCGATCGGGCCCGGCGCGCTGAACATGGTCACCGCCGCGGGCGTCGCGCACGCCAACCGGCTGCCGCTGCTGCTGCTGGTCGGCGACACCTTCGCGAGCCGCGCCCCGGATCCGGTGCTGCAACAGGTCGAGCACTTCCACGACCCGAGCACGACCGTCAACGACGCCTTCCGCGCGGTGAGCCGCTACTGGGACCGGATCACCCGGCCGGAACAGCTGATCGCCACCCTCCCGCACGTGGCCCGGGTGCTGACCGACCCGGCCGACTGCGGGCCGGTCACCCTCGCGCTGCCGCAGGACGTCCAGGCCGAGGCGTACGACTTCCCGGTGAGCCTGTTCGCGCCGCGCCTGCACCGGCCGCCGCGACCGCGCGCCGACCTGCGCGAACTCGCGGACGCGGCGGAGCTGTTGCGCGAGGCGAGGCGTCCGCTGCTGGTGGTCGGCGGCGGGGTGCGCTACTCGGACGCGGCACGCGAGGTGTCGGCGGTGGCGCAGGCGCACGGTGTCCCGTTCGCCGAGACGGTCGCGGGACGCACGCTGCTCCCGCACGACCACCCGCTGCACGCCGGACCGCTCGGGGTGACCGGCTCCGCCTCGGCCAACGCGCTCGCCGCCGACGCCGACCTGATCCTGGCCGTCGGCACCCGCCTCCAGGACTTCACCACCGCGTCGTGGAGCGTGTTCGCCGCCGACGCTCGCCTGGTGTCGATCAACGCGGCCCGGTTCGACGCGGTCAAGCGGCGCGCCGCCCCGGTGACCGCGGACGCCCGTGAGGCGCTGCGCGAACTCGGGCCGCTGCTGGGCGGATGGCGGGCGGATCCGGCCTGGACCGCGCGGGCCGAGCGCGAACGACGGGCCTGGGACGGCGTGGTCGATCGGCTGCGCGAGGCGGGCGAGCCGGCCGTGCCGCCGACCTACGCGCAGGTGGTGGGCGTGGTCAACACGATCTCCGGGCCCGATGACTACGTGCTCACCGCCGCGGGCGGGCTGCCCGGCGAACTGGTCGGCGGCTGGCGGTCCCGCGGTCCGGTCGGCGCGGCGACGATGGACGTCGAGTACGGGTTCTCCTGCATGGGCTACGAGATCGCGGGCGCGTGGGGCGCGGCGATGGCGCGGCCGGCGGGCGTGGTCACCACCCTGCTGGGCGACGGTTCCTACCTGATGCTCAACTCCGAGCTGTACTCGGCGGTCCTGTCCGGACACCGGTTCGTCGCGGTGGTCTGCGACAACGGCGGATACGCGGTGATCGCCCGACTCCAGGAGGGCCAGGGCGCGGCACCGTTCAACAACATGATCACCGACTGCCGGGGTCCGGGTGCCGCAGCCGACCACCGGGTCGATTTCGCCGCGCACGCCGCGGCGTTGGGCGCCGAGGTGTTCACCGCAGACACGGTGGAGGAGTTGGCGAAGGCGTACGCGGCGGCGCGGGCGGCGCGTCGGCCGGCCGTGGTGGTCGTGCGCACCCGGCCGGATCGGTGGACCGAGGCCGGCGCGTGGTGGGAGGTGGGCGTGCCCGAGGTGTCGGCGCGGCCGGAGGTGGCCGCGGCGCGCGAGCGCATGGACCTGGCCCGGGCCGAGCGGGTACGCAAGGGCTGAGGCCGCGAGCGGCCCGCGAACGGTGCTCGACCACCGGTCGCGGGCCCGCGCGGTGTCCCGACGTGCGGCCGGGTCAGGCCGCGATCGGCCGGGCGGGCAACCCGGCGCCGGCCCTGGCCTGGGCGAACGAGCGCAGCAGCCGGTCGTGGATGGCGCCGTTGGAGGCCACCAACTCGCCGTCGCCGGGCTTCCAGTCGGCACCCTCGAACGTGGTGGCCCGCCCGCCGGCCTCGCGGACCAGGATCGCGCCGGGTGCCCAGTCCCACGGGCCGCAGCGCTGTTCCCAGTACGCGTCCAGGCGCCCGGCCGCCACCCACGACAGGTCGATGCCCGCGCAGCCCAGCCGGCGCACGTCACGGGTGTCGTTGACCACGGACAGGAACTCGGCCAGGTTGTTGTCCGGGTCGGTGGACCGGGACGGCGGGAAGCCGGTGGCGATCACACTGCGGCCCAGCGTGCGGGTGTCGGATACGCGCAGGCGCTTGCGGCCCTCGTAGGCGCCGCGGCCGGCCTCGGCCCAGTAGGTCCGGCGCCGGGTCGCGTCGGCGACCACGCCGAGCGCGAGTTTTTCGCCGTCCCAGAACGCGATCGCGCACGCGTAGTGCGGCAGTCCGTGCGCGAAGTTGGTGGTGCCGTCGAGCGGATCCACGAACCAGGTCGGCCGACGCAGATCCAACTCGGCCAGCCCGCCGCCCTCTTCGCCGACCACCGCGTCCTGCGGATAGTGGCTGCCCAGCCAGGCCCGGACCAGTTTCTCCACCCGCAGATCGGTCGCGGTGACCAGGTCCGCGGCGGAGGACTTGAGCCGGATCCGCCGAGGACGACCGGCTCTGCGAATGGTCTGGGCGGCTTCTCGGGCGACGCGCAGGGCCGCGAGCGTACGGGGAAGGGGAAAGACCACGGTGTCGCTCCTTGCCTACGGCGGTCGATGAAGCCGATGCCCGATCGATCGGGGGCCGAGGGTCGGCCCACGCGATCGGCCTGCGGCCCTCGCCCCACGCGAAAGCCGTGCCCGGGGCGTGTCCTCGGTCCCGGCCGTGGTGCCCGGCGGGCATGGAGAACACGTCCTGCATCGGATCGCCGTCGTGCAATAGATTGCCCCTGCATTATGTCGAGGGCCGCCGCCGTCCACCACCGAGTTGGCTGCGCCCGGGCGCGAACTCCCGGGCATTCGCCGTCGTGGTCACGGGAGTTGCGGTCGTGGACCGGCGGCCGGCCGCATCCGGGCGCCGCCGGCGGAACGCCTCGGCGGCCTCGCCGCCCAGCCGAATGCGATGAACGATCCACGACCTCCCCTCGACGCGTGCGGCACCCACGCGCCTCGACGAACCGACCCCAGGCAGAACGCCTCCGTACGGTGACGGCGTGCTCACCGATGGGTGCACGTGTCCCGACGGACCCGGCCCGGGGCGGCAGCCGATCCTCGGTGGTCGGCGCGACGGAGCCGGGGAAAGAGGGACGTCCTCGGCAACCGGCCGTGCGGGTGCGGTCACCGTTGGTGGGGCGAGAGTGGCGATCGGGACGGTTGCGGTTGACATGGGGGCAGGCGGGTCATATTCCGGAGGTAGTACCCGCACGGCCGCTAGGTACGAGAGCCCGGTGGCGGGCCCGTGGGTCGGGGGCGGTCGCGGCGCCGGAGGTGCCGGGGCGCGCAGCGGGATCGGCCACCGGAGCGCTCGACGTTCGACGAGGAGCGTCGTCATGGCACGTCCGGTCGGTATCGACCTCGGCACGACCAATTCGGTGGTCGCGGTTCTCGAAGCCGGTGAACCCACCGTCATCACGAATGCGGAAGGTGCGCGGACGACACCGTCGGTGGTCGCGTTCGCGAAGAACGGCGAGGTGCTGGTCGGTGAGGTGGCCAAGCGCCAGGCGGTGACCAACGTCGAGCGCACCGCACGATCGGTGAAACGCCACATGGGCGACAACTCGTGGCACTTTCCCGACGTCGGCGAGATCGACGGCAAGCGGTACACCGCGCAGGAGATCGCCGCGCGGGTCCTGCAGAAGCTCAAGCGCGACGCCGAGGCCTACCTCGGCGAGAAGGTCACCGACGCGGTGGTCACGGTCCCGGCGTACTTCGACGACGCCCAGCGGCAGGCCACCAAGGAGGCCGGGGAGATCGCCGGCCTGAACGTGCTGCGCATCGTCAACGAGCCCACCGCGGCGGCGCTGGCCTACGGCCTGGACAAGTCGCGCGACCAGATGATCCTGGTGTTCGACCTGGGCGGCGGCACGTTCGACGTGTCGCTGTTGGAGATCGGCGAGGGCGTCGTGGAGGTCAAGGCGACGCACGGCGACACCCATCTGGGCGGTGACGACTGGGACCAGCGAGTGATGGATTACCTGGTCAAGCAGTTCAAGAACGCACACGGCGTGGATCTGTCCAAGGACAAGATGGCCCTCCAACGGCTGCGCGAGGCGGCGGAGAAGGCCAAGGTGGAGCTGTCCAGCGCAACCGAGACCTCGATCAACCTGCCCTACATCACCGCCTCGGCCGAGGGCCCGCTGCACCTGGACGAGAAGCTCACCCGCGCCCAGTTCCAGCAGCTGACGGTCGATCTGCTGGAGCGCTGCCGGGGGCCGTTCCACGCGGCGATCAAGGACGCCGGCATCTCCGTCTCGGACGTGGACCAGGTGGTGCTGGTGGGCGGCTCGACCCGGATGCCGGCCGTCACCGAACTCGTCCGCGAGCTCACCGACGGCAAGGAGCCCAACAAGGGCGTCAACCCGGACGAGGTCGTGGCCGTCGGCGCCGCGCTCCAGGCCGGTGTGCTCAAGGGTGAGGTCAAGGACG
>NZ_JBITHP010000055.1:0-23893 GCF_044458105.1 Embleya sp. NPDC050493 | reverse complement strand
CCAGGTGGCCGCCACCCTCCCACCGCCTTCCCCCCACACCCGCCGCCCCCCCCCGCGCCCCCCCCGGGGGGGGGGGGGGGCGGCGGCCCCCCCCCCCCCCCCGCCCCCGGCGTGGAGCGCGGGCGACGTCGGCGCCAAGAGCCAACGGTTCGCGTTTTCCGGGCCGGGTCGAGCCGGGAACGCCCGCAGTCGACCGGGCAGGCCCATCAAGCGAGTTGCGCCTCGGGGGCCGGCGGTCTCGGCGCCGGTGGTGGTGCGGGGGCGAGGGGCACCGGCAACGAACCGGCGCTCGCCGCACCACCGTTTTGCATATTGCACCGATCCGAACGCACCCCTTGTACACGCGGGACAGAATGGACTAGACCTTTGCTACGCCCGGCCCCGGGCGCCGTGACGCTCAGTCGGAAAGTGGGCCCTCGTGACCGTTCGTCCAGCCGGTCTCCTCGCGGCCGTCACCGCCGCCGTGCTGCTCGCCGCCACCTCCGCCACCACCGCGACCGCCACCCCCGGCCACGGGCCGCACGGTCCGAAGCCGAAGGGCCAGCGGATCGGGTACTTCACCCAGTGGGGCCCCGACAGCTCCGCCAAACGCGTTCAGCAGACCGGCCAGGCCGCGAAGCTGACCACGATCAACTACGCCTTCGGCAACGTCTCCGCGGAGGGCACCTGCTTCGAGGCCAACATCGAAGGTCAGGGCTACGCGTACGACGACTACCAGCGCGCGTTCACCGCCGCCGAGTCGGTGGACGGCGTCGCCGACGCCCCCCGCCAGAAGCTCAAGGGCCACTTCAACCAACTGCGCAAACTGAAGGCCGGGAACCCACAGCTCAAGGTGGTCATCTCGCTCGGCGGCTGGACCTGGTCCAAGTACTTCTCCGACGCGGCCGCCACCGACCAGTCGCGCAGGAAGTTCGTCTCCTCCTGCGTCGACCTCTACATCAAGGGCGACGTGCCGCGGCTCGACGGCGCTCCGGAGGGCGGCCCCGGCGCTGCCGAAGGTGTCTTCGACGGGATCGACATCGACTGGGAGTACCCGGGCGGCGGCGGTGCGGAAGGCAACGTCGAGCGCCCCGAGGACGGCCGCAACTTCACCCTGCTGATGGCCGAGTTCCGCAAGCAACTCGACGAGTACGCCGCGCAGAAGGCCCAGAGTCGGAGCGAACGCCCCAAGCCCCGGCACTACCTGCTGACCGCCGCCCTCCCGGCCAGTTCCGTGGTTGCCGACCGCCTGGAGATCCCCGAGGTCTCCGCCTCGGTCGACTTCATCAACCTCATGACCTACGACCTTCACGGCGCGTGGGAGACCAAAGGCCCCACCAACCACCACGCCAACCTGTACTCCGACCCCACCGACCCCGACGCCCGCCAACGCAGCGCCGACAAGGCCGTCGACCACTACGCCCGACTCGGCCTGCCCGCCCGAAAGACCGTCCTGGGTGTCCCGTTCTACGGCCACGGCTGGACCGGCGTTCCGGCAGGCGACCGCAACGGCCTCTACCAAAAGGCCACCGCCACCGCACCGGACCTCACCTACAAGGAACTCGGCGCGCGCCCCGGTACCACCCACGTCGACCGAAACCACGGCGCCTCGTGGAAATACGACGGCAACACCTTCTACACCTATGACAACGCCGAAATCCTCACCACCAAGGCTCGCTACGTCCGCCGGCACGACCTGGCCGGCGTCATGATCTGGGCCCTGGACGGCGACGACATCCGAGGCAGCGGCATGGCCGCCCTGGACCGCGCCCGGCGCCCCTAGTCCCGTCCTAAGGGGGTTGTGGTTAGTGCGACTTAGGGCGCCCCCGAGGGGGCGCCCCTTCAGCGGGTTCGGCAGGTCGGGGATGTCGCCGGTGGGGGCCCACCGGCGACATCCCGGTATTGGCGGTTACAGCCCCGCGGTGTTCAGGAGTCGGTTCGGGGTGTAGGTGTTGGCGTTGGTTCCGTCCTGCGGCGGGTTGTTGGTTATCGCCCCGACGGTGGCGTGGTCGAGGATCCAGGCCTTGACGGTCGGCGAGGGAGCGTCGCCGTACGTCGCCTTGTACAGCGCCACGACCCCGGCGGTTATCGGCGCAGCGTAGGAAGTGCCGCAGTCGTAGCCGAAGGGGGCGTTGTGCGCGTTGGGCACTTCCCGGATGGTCATGACCGGGAACCCGGGTGCGTAGATGTCTCCACCCACGGTGCTCCATGCGTTGACCGGCTGTCCGGTGTTGGTGCTGACGCAGTCCGGGGTGACCCGGTTGTTCAGGGGCACGGTGTCGTCGGGCGAGGTGCCCATCACCACGATCGCCTGCCCGGCGTTGGCCGGCGGGTTGTCCACGGCCCAGCGCTGTGCGTCCGGCCCCGCGGAGACGCAAAGCCACGGGAACAGGCAGTAGGGGACGGGGCCGCCCACGTTGCCGGCGGACACGACGACGGAGACACCGGAGTTGGAAAGGTCGTTCACGGCCTGGGTGAGTTGGCCGAGCTGTCCGAAGTAGCCCGCCCCGTTCCAGTTGTGCGAGATGACGGCCACAGCCGGCTTGACGGCGTTGTTCTTCACCCACATGATCGCGTTGTAGTAATCCTGCCAGGCCCATGAGCCGTGGCAATTCTCGGCGTTGACCGCGATCAGGTTCACCTTCTTGGCCACACCGTATGTGGCGCCGCCCAGGGACTCGGCCATGCCGGTGCCGTGGCCGGTGCAGTCATTGGGACCGTTTCCGAACGGGTCGTACTTCACCTGGGCGCGCCCGCCGAAATCCGGGTGATCGATGTCGATGCCGGCGTCGATGATGTACGCGTTGACGCCTTCGCCCTGGGAGTGCGTCGTGTAGTTGTACGTCCGGCCGTTGCCGGGGGCCGCGACCGGGCCGGTCTGCGTGATGCGTGCCAGCGCCCAACTGTCGGTGGCCTGCGTGTAGTCGGTGGCCCGGGCCGGCCCGATCGCCGTCAGCAGCATCAACATCGCGGCGAACGGGGCGAGGAATATTGCTCTTTTGCGCACTGAAGTGCCTCCAAAGAAGGCCTGGAAGATGATCAAGGCCAGCATCGTGGCATGGCGCGTTTGCAATGGAAAGGGATTCCGCGTAGGTGCGAGGAGGAGTTCCGTTTTTCCGGTCGAACCATTTTGCTGCGAACGAAAAGGTGACACGTGCCGTATCGTCGTATCGTTGTCGCAGCGGTTGCATATGCGTCGAATCATCGTCGCCGGGCACCGAATCTCTCGAATGACGGATACCGCATCGCCGCAATATGTGGCCGAATTCCTCTCAGGGAAGTGTTTTCCGCCGGTTCCGGTTCGGTCGGGGTGGGGGCGCCGGTGGCGGCTTCGCCGATGCTGCCCCTCCGGTATCGCGGGGCGGTGGGGGTTGGGCCCGACGGGTGCACCGCGGACCCGTACGGCGCAGCCGCGGTGTGGTGCGCGGTTGATCCGTTCACTCTTCCCGGCGGGCGCCGCGACGATCGACCCCTGACCGCGGCGGGCCGGGAGGAGAGCATGGAACCGCGCTGTCGCCGACGGGTGCCGACCACGTGTACGGGCCCGAGGCGGCTTCGCCCGTCGGACGGGGGCGTGGCAGGCCCGGTCCCGTCGGATTTCGGGGCGTGTCGTCCTTCCCGGTTCCGGAGCTGACCATGGGTCGGCTCAAGGGCGAGATCCTCAAGCCGTATCCGGAGCTGCCGGTCTTCCTGCCCGTCGCCCGGTTCGAGGCGGCGCAGCACGACGCGGGCCGACGCGTGTACCTCGGCTACATGGTCCCCCGCGCGGTGGGGAACGTGCTGCCGACCATCCGGGAATCGGTCATCGTGCTTCTCACCCACTGACCGGCCCGTCCCTCGCCCTCCATATCGCAGGCTCGTCCCGATTCCCGTTCCGATTCCCGTCCCGGTTGCCTCCCGAGGAGTAGTGCCGTGCCCAAGGCCACCTACAGTCGCGAGAAGATGCGCAGGCTCGCCGCCCTGAGCCCGTTCGAGCTGAAGGCCGAGTTCATCAGGCTCGCCGAGACGCACGCGGCGGACGCGAGTCCCGAGGACGCGCAGAAACACCGGGCGGCCCGGCAGATGCTCAACGCCGGGCGCGGCAATCCGAACTGGATCGCGACCGGGCCGCGCGAGGCGTACCTCGCGCTGGGGCATTTCGCGCTCGGCGAGAGCCGTCGGGTGTGGACCGCCGACGACCTGGGCGGCATGCCCACACAGCCCGGAGTCGCGGGCCGTTTCGAGGCGTTCCGCGCCGCGAATCCGGGACTCGTCGGTGTGGAGGTGCTGAACAAGTGCGTACGGCACGGCATCGACGAACTCGGCTTCGATCCGGACGTGTGGATCCACGAGCTGGTGGACGGCTATATCGGGGACAACTACCCGATGCCGGACCGCATTCTGGCCTGCACCGAGCAGGTCGTCCGAACCTACCTGCACCACGAGATCTTCGACGGCAAGGCGGCCGCCGGCAACAACCTGAGCCTGTTCGCCACCGAGGGCGGCACCGCGGCGATGTGCTACATCTTCGACTCGCTGATGAAGAACGGCATCCTGCACCGGGGCGACCGGATCGCCTTGATGGTGCCGATCTTCACGCCCTACATCGAGATCCCCGAATTGGACACCTACGACTTCGACGTGGTCGACATCAAAGCCGAGCTGTTCGCCGAGAACGGAGTGCGCGAGTGGCGTTATCCCGAATCGGAGATCGCCAAGCTGGAGGACCCCTCGATCAAACTGGTGTGCCTGGTCAACCCCAGCAATCCGCCCTCGCTCGCGCTGTCGGAGCGGGTCGCGCAACAGATGGCCGCAATCGTCCGTGACAAGAACCCGAACCTGATCGTGGTGACCGACGACGTGTACGGCACGTTCGTCGACGGCTTCCGCACCATCGCCGCCGAACTGCCGCGCAACACGCTCCTGGTCTACTCGTACTCCAAGCACTTCGGCGCGACCGGCTGGCGGCTGGGTGTCATCGGCGTCCACGACGACAACGTGATCGACGCGCGGATCGCCACCCTGCCGGACGCCGAGAAGCAGCGGCTCGCCGAGCGGTACGGCACCATCGCGCTCGAGCCGGGTGCCCTGAAGTTCATTGACCGGCTCGTCGCGGACTCGCGGCAGGTCGCGCTCAACCACACCGCGGGCCTGGGCCTGCCACAGCAGGTGCAGATGGCGCTGTTCTCGCTGTTCGGACTGCTGGAGGAGGGCCAGGCGTACAAGCGACTCCTGCGGGAGACTGTGCGCCGCCGCCTCGATCTGCTCCTGGAGGGGTCCGGGATGCGGATCGCGGACGATCCACAGCGTGCCTGCTACTACGTCGAACTGGATCTGGTGGCGGAGGCGAAGCGTGTGCACGGGGACGGCTTCGCGCAGTTCCTGGAAGCCGATTACGAGCCGATCGACCCGCTGTTCCGGCTCGCCGAACAGACCTCGGTCGTACTTCTCAACGGCGGCGGTTTCGACGGGCCGCAGTGGTCGATCCGCGCGTCGCTGGCCAACCTCGACGACCTCGACTACCTGAGGATCGGCCACGCCGTGCGCGGGATCTTCGACGACTACCACCACGAATGGGTCGACGCGGGCAGCCCGGGCGCCGACGGTGGCAGCGGTCGCTGAGCAACCGGCCCGGGAACGCCGTGGGGCACTGCGGCAGCCGCAGCGCCCCACGCCGCCGTTCCGGTCCGCTCCGGCGGATCATGTCTTCAGGCCGATGATGCCGACGAAGATCGGCCCGGTGAGCGGGAGCAGGAAGTTGGAGAGGGTGTAGGTGATCGTGTAGCCGAGCATCGGTACGGAGCTGTTCGCGGTGTTGGTGACCGCGGTGATCGCCGGGGTCGAACACTGCTGTCCGGCAATGGCGCCGACGAGGATGGGTTTGTCGATCTTCAGGAACCTCCGGCCGATCCACAGTCCCAGGAACGCCGGGATCACCACCATCGCGATGCCGGACAGCGGCAGCAGCAGCGGGTACTGCTTCAGCAGCGGCCCGGCGTCCGGTCCGGCGGCCAGGCCGGTGACGGCGATGAACATGGCCAGGCCGAGGTCCTTCATGGTCTGTGCGGCGACCGGCGGGTACGCCCCGAAGGTGGGCTGCGTGGAGCGGAACCAGCCGAACAGCAGCCCGGAGATCAGGCAGCCGCCGCCGGTGCCCAGCGTGAGGTCCGCGCCGCCGGCGTGCACGACGATCTGGCCGAGCAGTACCCCGAGGCAGATGCCCAGGCCGATGTAGACCCAGTCGGCGCTCTCGGTGCGAACCTTCGCGCCGAACTTCCGCTGGAACCGGTCGACCTTGGAACCGCTGCCGACGATGGTCATCGTGTCGCCGTGGCGCAGCTCCGTCTCCCCGGTCGCGGGGAGGTCCTGGCCGACCCGCTGCAGGCCGGTGAGGTACACGCCCTCGGTCTCGACCGGGTACGCCCGGTTGAGCTCGGTGACCGTCTTGCCGGCCAACTTCTTTTCGGTGAGCACCAGTTCCCGCACCGTCAGCGGGGTTTCGAGGCCGGGGACGCCTGCGGTCTCCGGCCCGAGCCGTTCGCCGGCCGCCATGACGCCTTCGCGCTGTCCGACCACCAGCACCCGGTCGTCGCGGGCCAGCGTCAGGTCCGGGGCGACGGTCAGCACCTTGGTGCCGCGTTTGACGCCCTCGACGGAGGCGTGCAGCCCGACCGCCTTCTCGAGCGCCGCGATCGTGACCCCGCTGCCGTCGGTCACGTGGTACGTCCGGCCGACCAGGGCCGGCATCGACGCCTCCTGACCCTCCTCCAGCGTCGGGTCCGCGCCGCGCATCCGCTGCCACAACTCGCGGCTGGCGTCCGCCAGGTCGATCTTCATCAGCCGCGGGAAGAGCTGGCTGGTCAACATCACGATGGTGATCAGACCGAACAGGTAGCACACCGAATACGCGGTGGCGACGTGCGCCTGCATCTCCTTGGACTGGTCCGCGGTGATGCCGGACAGATTGCTGATCGCCTCCTGCGCGGTGCCGACGACCGCGGACTCGGTGGCGGCGCCGGCCAGGATGCCCGCGCCGGTGCCGACATCCAGGCCGCCGGCCTTGGTGATCACGATGGCGATGATCACGACCACGACGGCTTCCATGACGGACAGCACGCCGAAGCGCAGTCCCTTGGCGTTCAGGTTGGCCACGAACCCGGGACCGGCGATGTATCCGAGGGAGAAGATGAACAGCGCGAACGCCACGTTCTTCACGTCGGCGCCGACCGACACGTGCTGCGCGCCGATCAGCATCGACACGATCAGCGTGCCGCAGATGCCGCCCAGCGTGATCGGCCCGACGCGTAATTTCCCGACCAGATAGCCCAACGTGAGGCACGCGAACAACGCCAGCACGGCGTTCTCCCGCATGAGATTGAGCACGACACTCCTCCGCAAAGCAACAGATATTGCCTAAAACATCACATCTGCCATACCGGAGGCTTGTAAGCCACCAACGCCGAACGAGTGATGGGGTGGCGGGCGCGCGGGCCGGTGCCCGGGCCGGCGGCTTACCGGGGGGCGTTCACCGGCATGCCCGACGAGCAGTGTCGCGGTCGGGGCGTGACGCGCGGCCGGCACTCGTTCCCGCTGCTTGGTCGTGGGTCGGGCCGGATGTGGCTGCCGACGCGATCGACTCGTTGTCGCCATGCGCCGGCCCGATGCGGGTCACGCCAGGGTGACGTCCACGCCGCCCTCGGCCAAGACTCGGAGAGCCGCGGCGAACAGGTCGTGCGGCCGACCGTGCGGAGTCAGCAGCCGGGACAGGTGCGCGCGTGCGATCCCGGCGTCCCGCCAGATCAGCGTCGCGGGGGCGGTGTAACCGAATGCGCCGCGCAGGCAGTCGTCGAGGGCATCGAGACAACCGCCGAAGTAGCCGCCCGGCCCGTTCACCGCCTCGCCGAGCGCCAGGTACAGGCCGGGCTCGTCGATGACGTTCGCGCCGTCGAGTTCGTAGTCGTCCTCCCCGGCAAGGACGAGACTGCCGCTCTTCGGGATCGGTCCGGCGGACACTGCGTCCCCGAGCAGCCAGGGGTCGAGCGCTTCGTCTCCCGGCAGTTCGGCCGGACGCTCGGAGTGTGCGGGTGGTGCGTGGTGGTTCGGTGGGTGCGCCGGCGCGCGACGGTGTCACCCGTAGGGGTGGTTTGGTCGTCGAGGGGCGGTTGGTCGGTGTCGTGGGTGCTGTGCTGCTCGGGGCGATGTGCCGGACCGGTCGTGGTGCCCGCGATCGGTTCGGCCCCGCCGTCCTCGGCCGGCCTCGCGGGGCGGGTCGTGGGGTCGGACACCTTGCGACGTAGGGGGTTTCGTCATGTCCACGATGAGAAGACGGCTCACCGGACGCTTCGGGAGCGTCGGTATATCGATCGCGGTGGTCGTTGCGGGTCTGACCGCACCGTTCGCCGCCGGCAGCGCGCAGGCCGCGCCCGGTACACCGGGTGTGCCGCAGGCGCCTACGGCGATCTTCGCCGAGGGTTTCGAGAACGGCCAGGGTGCGACGCCGACCCTGCTCACGAACTACACCGGCGGTCCGCCGGTGGGGGAGACGTACACCGCCGACCCGGCCTGGTTGACCGCGTGCAACGGCTGGGTCACGTCGCCGGCCGCGTCGACCACGCCGCCCGCCGGCAGCGGGTGCGTCCCGGGCGATTGGGCCCAGGTCAAGCATCTCGCGGGCGTGCTCGGTCAGTGGTCGGGCGGTTCCTCGACCACGAACCACGCCGTGACGGCGTACACCGCAGGCAACCCGGGCGCCGGAAAGGTGCAGTTGGAGACGGCGGCCCCGATCCCGTTGCCCGCGGGGCGGCGCTTCATCGCGTTCTCGGTCGACATCGCCGAAGTCAACTGCTTCGCCAACCACTCCAAGTTCAGCTTTTACCTGCTCGACGGCGACCGGGCCACGCCCGCGTTCACGCGCCCGATCGAGGCGTGCGTGGATGCCACGACGACGATCGGCGGGGCCAAGGTCGGCACCTTCACCAGCAACGGCGCCGTGCTGTTCGCCGGCAGCCAGGCCGGCATCCGGCTGGTGAACGAGCAGCCGAGCGGCACCGGCAACGACGTGGCCTTCGACAACGTCAAGCTCGTCGACGCGAGCCCGCAGGTCGACATCGGCTTCGCGCCCACGCCGGTGCTCACCGGCGGCACCTCGACTCTGACCTTCACGATCACGAACACGAACGAGCTGGGCGCCAAGCCCGGTTGGTCGTTCTCGGACGCGCTGCCGGCCGGGCTCGAGGCGACTGGGGTGACCACGACGACGTGCGACGGCGGTGCGGTTGTCGCGCCGGCGGGTGCGGGATCGGTCGACGTAGCCGGCAACCTGACGGCGGGTCAGGAATCCTGCACGGCGCAGGTCCAGGTGACCTCGGCGGTGCGAGGGACCTACACGAACTGCGCGGCCGGCTTCACGAACGTGGTCGGGGTGAGCCTGCCCGGGTGCGCGAGCGTCGTGTTCGACACGATGCGCTTCGACGCGCACGCGTACGGGGCCGCAGTGAAGTCCCCGCTCGCGAACATCGGCCCGATCGCCGCGTCCGACGTGACCTGCTCGAACGTCGCGGCGGTCGACACCGACAACGTCGCGACGGTGTCGCTGGGCGTCGTCGGCAACACGGGCGTGCTCACCACCCGCGCGGAGGGCACGATCGACGCGAACGGCCTGCAGCGGGCGAACGCGCGCGCCGAGACGGCCGGGGTGAACCTGCTGGGCGGACTGGTCACGGCAGATGTCGTGGAAGCGGTCGCCACGGTGCAGGGTGACGCGAACGGCGGGGCGACACCGAGCGGTTCGGTCACTTTGGCGAACCTGCGGGTGGCCGGGGTGCCGGTGGTGAACCCGAACGTCAATGTGGACATCACGATCCCGCTGGTGGCGACGGTACGCGTGAACGAGCAGGTGGTCGACCCCGGCGGTCGGGGGATCACGGTCAACGCACTGCGGATCACGCTGTTGTCCGGCGTGAGCGTCGTGGTGTCGCACGCACGGGTGGCGCTGACGCTGCCGGGAGGTACGTGCCCGACCGCGTGAGGTGAGGGGGACGAGCCCGGACACGGCGGGCGTTCGCGGTCGCCGTGTCCGGGCATGTCGGCATCGGGGCCGGCACTCGTCCCGGTAGTCGATTCGATGTGCGCGTCGGTACTCGTTTCGGGACGAGGAGGCCGCCGGCGGGACGAGGGCGTCAGCCTTCGCGGCGGGCCGGGGAGCGTGGTCAGGGCCCGGAGCGCTGTGCGACGAGGTCGTCGTAGGTGCCGTCGCGCTCCACCCAGCGGTGCGTGAGGACGCCTTTCACGAGGATCTCGTCAGGGGTGGGGTTCTCCGAGAGCAGGTGCGTGACCTCGCCGGCGAAGTCGTCGAGCGGCAGCGCGTGCGCTCCCCCGGCCGCGGCCCGGCCGGAACCGGCTGCGTTAACCCTTGACGACACGCGCCGTCCCGGCGCCGCATCCGGAACGCGCGCGTGCGACGCGCGTGTGCGGCCGCCGCGCGACAAGGATCGCGCAGCCGGCTCGTGGTCGGGGCCCGGGGCCGGGGGCCCGGGGCTCGTGTGGCGCGATCTGTGGGGGGCCTGTCGTAGACGCCATGAACGAGGCGCCCCCAGGCTGGGGGCATGACCACTCGACAGGGCCGCTCCGAGCCCACGACGTTCACTGCCGCCCGCGACTCCCGTGACTCTCGCGACCCCCGCGAAGCGGCAGGCGAACCGGACCGGACTTCGCCGGGCGAGACCGTTCTCTCCACCCGAACCCGCGCGGCGCCGGAACCGCGCGCATCGCCCGCGCCCGGCTCCGAACCGGTCCCCGAATCGGAAGCACCCCCGACCGCGCGTGCCCGGTTCGCCGTCCGCCGACGCCACCGCCGCGAGGCCCGCTCCGCCGACCCCGCGCACACCGCTTCGTTGCCGCCCGCAGTGACCGCGCTGCTGTACTGGGGCCCGCCGATATGACGCAGGACCGCCGATCCCGCCGATGGCACGATCCGTGGGGAACATGACCTGGACGCCAGAGCACCGAGCACCCAAAGTGGACCCATGACCGGACACCGCGTGGCCTTCCTGATCTTCGACGACTTCGAACCGCTCGACCTCGTCGGTCCACACAGTGTCTTCTCCCACGTCCCGGACTACACCAGCCGCATCGTCGCCCTGCGCGCCGGACCGGTCAGGGGCGCCGGCGGCCTTCCGGTCCACGCCGACACCTCGCTCGCCGACCTCGAACCGCCAGACGTCGACACCCTGATGGTGGTGGGCGGCCCCGGAGTACGCGACGCGTGCGCCGACCCCACCCTGGTCGACTGGATCGCCGACACCGCGCGATCCGCTCCGCGGATCGCGTCCGTGTGCACGGGCGTGTTCCTGCTCGCCGCCGCCGGGCTCATCGACGGCCACCGGGTCACCACCCACTGGCGGCGGGCCGAGGAACTCGCCCGTGCCCACCCCGACGCGATCGTCGACGCCGACCCCATCTTCGTCCGACACGGCCGGCTGTGGACCTCCGCCGGAGTCGCCGCCGGCATGGATCTCGCGCTCGCCCTGGTCGAACACGACCACGGCCACGAGGTCGCGCACCGCGTGGCGCGCGACCTGGTCCTGTTCCTGCGTCGCCCGGGAAGCCAGTCCCAGTTCAGCGTGCCGCTGTGGAGCGCCCGCCCCGCCTCGCGCCCGCTGCGCGCGGCGGTCGACGCGGTGCACGCCGATCCCGGTGCCCGGCACACCATCGACGAACTGGCACGCCGCTGCGGCCTCAGCCCGCGCCACTTCCAACGCCGCTTCACCGCCGACCTGGGCATCCCGCCCGCCGGCTACGTCGAACGCGTACGCGTCGAAGCCGCCCGGCGCGCCCTCGCCGAGAGCGACGAGCCGATCGACACCGTGGCCCGGCGCTGCGGCTTCGGCAGCGCCGAGACGCTGCGCCGCACCTTCCACCGACACCTGGGCGTCCCACCCTCCGACTACCGAGACCGGTTCCGCACCACCGACCGAAACGACCGCTCCTGCGACCGTCGGGCCACCGACCCCCCGAGCGGCGACGCCGCCGCCCAACCGAGCCCGGCATACCGGTGACCACCTACGGACCACTCGCGTCCGAACACTTCGAGGAACTCGACCCGGGCGAATTCACCCGTGCGGTTGGCGACGCGGCCGGCGGGTGGTCGGCCCATAGGCCACCAGAGCCCGACGTTCCCGCTGGGCACCCGGCAACGCGGGGCGGGAATGACAACCCGCCCGCGCGCCGGCATCCGTCCGCCATGGCGTCGGCGTGGGTGGCGGTGACGGTCGTGCCGTTGTGCGGATGCGGATCGACGCGGGCTTCGGCCCCGGTCGCGACCCCCACCCCGCCCACGGCAAGTGTCACCGCGAGCGGCGTGACCGTCACCGCCATGCTTCGCCCGCCACGCGAGGACCGGCGCGAACTCGAGGTGACGTTCACTCCCCAACCGGGCTTCCACATCTACAGCGTCGATCTCCCGGCGGGGGGAATCGATGGCCTGGGCGTCCAGACCCGCGTCGGAGTTCGAGGCGACCTCGCCGCCGACGGCCCGCCTGCGACCGGGAGTTCGACCCGGCCCTTGCGGCTGACGGGTCTCACGACCGAACTCCCCGTCTACCCCGACGGTCCGGTCACCTTCACCCTGCCAGTGCGCCGAACGGGCGGCCACCGTGCCGAGGTGGTCGTCAGCTATGGCGCGTGCAGTGCGAACGCGTGCCTGAAGCCGGAGGTGGACAAGGCGATCCCCCTCGACCTTCGCTGACGACCGACCTGCGCGGGGGCGGCGTCCCTGGGCCCGGGGGCAGGCAGGCGCAACGGCGCCCGTCGACGAGAACCACCGTCAGCACTCGTGAGCCGTCCTCCTCTCGTCGGCCTCGAACAGGACACGGTCGCCGGGCCGGATGACCTCCACCGGTCCGCCGCGACGCCGACACAGGCCGACGCCTTCGGTGACGAAGACGGTCTGGCCCGGCGGGTGGCGGTGCCAGTGGGTGCGGGCGCCGGGCATGAAGTGCACCGGGTTTGCGGTGACCCGGGACGGGGCGGGCGCGGCGGCGACGGCGTCGATGTAGACGTTGCCGGTGAAGCAGTCGGTCGGCCCCTTAACGGTGTCGATCGAGGTGCGGGTGATCCGCACGGTTGCTCCTTGTCCGGTGAGGGGTCGGTGTAGAGGTCCGGTGGAGGGGGTCAGGGCGTGAGGAGGGTTTTGATGGCGCGGCGCTCGTCCATGGCCTGGTAGCCCTCCGCGACCCGGGCGAGGGGGAGGGTGAGGTCGAAGACCTTGCCCGGGTCGATCCGGCGGGTGAGGACGCGGTCGATCAGGTCGGGCAGGTAGCGGCGGACGGGGGCGGGGCCGCCGCGCAGGCCGACGTGGGAGAAGAACAGCTCCTGCCCGTCGATCGCCACCTCGTGCGGGACCCCGACGAAGCCGACGTTCCCGCCGGGCCGGGCCGTGTGCAGGGCCTGCCGCATGGCCTCGGCGGTGCCGACGCACTCCAGGACGGAGTCCGCGCCGATGCCGTTCGTCATCTCCTTGATACGGGCGATGCCCTCCTCGCCGCGTTCGGTGACGATGTCGGTGGCGCCGAACTCACGCGCCAGCTTCTGCCGAGGCTCGTGCCGCGACATGGCGATGATGCGCTCCGCGCCCAGCTCCTTCGCGGCGATCACGCCGCACAATCCGACCGCGCCGTCGCCGACGACCACGACGGTGGAGCCGGGCCTCACCTCGGCGGCGTCCGCGGCCCACCAACCGGTGCCCATGACGTCGGAGACAGCCAGCAGACCGGGCCGGAACTCCGCGTCCGGCACCCCGTCGGTGGCGACCAGAGTGCCCTGGGCGTTCGGGATGCGCACGTACTCCGCCTGGCACGTCGACATGAACTCGCGGTGCAGGCAGTTCGACTGGAAGCCGTTCCGGCAGTTCACGCAGGTGTTGTCCGAGGTGGCGAAGGAGCCGACGACGAACTGTCCGGGCCGGACCGAGGTGACCTCGCTGCCGACCTCCTCCACGAAGCCGACATACTCGTGGCCCATCGGGTGTGGTTCGTCGACCGGCTCGGCGCCGCGGTACGGCCACAGGTCCGAGCCGCACACGCAGGTCACATCCATGCGGATGACCGCGTCGGTCGGGTGAAGGATCTTCGGGTCGTCCAGGGTCTCGAAACGGACGTCGCCGGGGGCGTGGATCACTGCTCCGCGCATGGGGGTCCTTACGTCGCCGAGGCGTCCGGCACCGGAAAACCGGCACCGCCGCCGAGTGCAGGGCCGGGCGCCTCCTCCCGGCCCGGCGTGCCGGCCGCGGCGGAGAGCGCCACGTCATCCAGCCAACCCCCCGTCCGCCCGCGCAGCGAGTCACTGGCGAAGGGCGTACCGGTAGTACACCCTTTCGGCGGTCCCGGCGGCATACTGTCGAGGGGTGGACAACCGTGAAGAGGTCCGCGAGTTCCTGACCTCGCGGCGAGCGAAGATCACCCCCGAACGGGCCGGGCTGCCCGCCGGCCCCCGGCGGCGCGTCCCCGGCCTGCGCCGCAGCGAGGTCGCGGCCCTGGCCGACGTGAGCGTCGAGTACTACGCCAAACTGGAACGCGGCAACCTCGCCGGTGTCTCCCCGGCCGTCCTCGAAGCCGTCGCCCGCGCCCTCCGGCTCGACGACGCGGAGCGCGCCCACCTGCTCCACCTGGCCCAGACAGCCGACGGCTCCGACGTCCTCACCCGGCCCCGCCGCCGCGCCACCCGGCGGTGGAAGCCGCACCCGAGCCTGCAGTGGACCCTGGACGCGATCACCGAGGGCCCCGCGTTCGTCCGCAACGGCCGGATGGACCTCCTGGCCACCAACCAGCTCGCCCGCGCCTTCTACGCCGACGTCTACGCCGACCCCCACAACCAGGAGAACCTCGCCCGCTTCACCTTCCTCAGCCCCGCCGCCCGCCGCTTCTACCCCGACTGGGACCAGGCCGCCGACATCACCGTCGCCATGCTGCGCACCGAAGCCGGCCGCGACCCCCACGACAAGGACCTGCACGACCTCGTCGGCGAACTCTCCACCCGCAGCGACGCGTTCCGCACCCGTTGGGGCGCCCACGACGTCCGCCACCACGGCACCGGCTTCAAGCACTACCACCACGCGGCCGTCGGCGAACTCACCCTCGCCTACGAAGGCCTGGAGATGACCGCCGAACCCGGCCTCACCCTCACCATCTACACCGCCGAACCCGCCTCCCCCTCCGAACAGAGCCTGCGCCTGCTCGCCTCCTGGGCAGCCACGCCCCGGACCCCCGCACCCGCACCCGCACCACATGCCGGTGACTTTGGGCCGCCTTTGCCTCCTACGGGACCTTGAGGATCGGTGGTGGCTGGGCCACCGGCGTTCGGGGACCTGCGGGCACCGGAGTCCGATTACTTGACCGATCACCGGCCTCGGCGCCTCGTGTCCTGCTCCACGGCCCAGGTCCGCAGCCGGGTTGCGGCCTCTTCCCGTGACAGCGGGCCGCGTTCGAGATGCAGATCTTGCAGATGGCGAGTGGCCGCGCCGATCAGTGGGCCCGGAGGTAGGCCGAGCAGCTCCATGATGGCCTTACCGTCCAGAGCCACCGGAACGTTCGGGAGCCTCCTGTATTTCTCGAACTCCGCAGCAGCACGCGCTGTTCTCGCGTGCTCCGCATGCCACTCGTCATAGGTTGCCGCCCATCGAGCAGCCCGGCCGGCCGACTGCCAGCCGTCCATGTCCTGTTCCCAACCGAGCCCCGCCTCCAGGAACAGGTCGTGGTGGCTCGCCTCTTCGGAACCGCTCGGAACGACATCGAGTAGGGCGAGCGCGGCATTGATCGGCCAGTCTTCCCGCGGACCGGTGAAGACCCGGGTATGGGCCGGACCCCACGCCTTCACGCCGGTTCGCCACACGGCGGCGGTCTGATATCCGTCTCCTCCGTGGAAGTCGGCCTCCACGTAGGCGATCGGCCCGCCCCGGGACCAGTCGCTCAAGGTCTGCTCGAAAGCCGGGGGCATTGCCTTGAATGGTTGACCGGGCCCGACGCCATCCTGACCGGTGGGCCAACCGGCCAACTCCTCGAGGAACTGTTCGGTGACGGGCACCAGCCCCATGCGCTGTCGGAGCGGGGCGACAGCCGCTGCCCGTGTCCCGGCAGTCCGACTCCTGAGCAGGTCGAAAGTTCCAATGACGGCGTTGAGCTCGTACGGCATTTCCGCAGGGTAGCCGCACAGCCGCCCACGGAGTTTTGATTTCGGAACACCCTGCGGCAGGCGTCACTTCGGGCACTTGCCGGTGGCGCGGCCGTCCCAGCGGCAGCGCGGGGTCGCACGACGGATGAGCATACGCAGTGTGACCCATCGCGGTCGGCAACCGAAAGAGGACTGCACCAGGGTCTGTTTCGGAAGTCGATCTCAAGCTGCCACGATCATCGTGTCGGAAGGGGAGATCCGACCGATGGCCAATGGGCGTGCCTGGAACCGCTGTTGCCGGTCGGCGTCGAGTTCGGACAGCCACCGATACGGACGAAACGCCGGCTGATCGACGGGATCCGGTGGCGGGACACGGGCCGGGGGTTCCGTGGCGTGACGTTCCCGAGCGGTACGGGCCGTGGCAGACGGTCTGCGGCCTGTTTCGCCGGTGGCCGCGTCCTCGCGATTCGGCAGATTTTCGCGTCGGATATCGGGAGGACCTCCAGCCCGAATAACCTCTGTCAATCGCCAACCGTTCGGGGTAAGTTGCCGCCGTCAACGGGATCCCGGGCGGGTGGGGAAGACGTCGCCGCCCATCCCGGGCACCGCGCGTCGATTCGCCTGGATCCGTCTCTTCGCGTGCGCGGCACGTGACCTTCCAGGGAGTCCCACTTGTCTCCGGCATCCCCTTACGACCGGCCTGCCTCCGAGCCGGCGCCGAGCCACGAGCAGGCACCGGATGGCCCGGCCGCCGGCAACGACCAGCCCGGCCCTCCCATTTCCCAGGCTCACCTGCCGGGCGGGGGCTACGACTACAGCAGCTACAACTTCGGCTACGGTGTCCCGCAGGACCTCGGCGACTACTGCGCGAGCTGGGGCCGGCGTGCCGGCGGTTACGCGATCGACTGCGTGATCTTCGCCCTGGTCATGGCGCCCATGTACGGCGGCGTTCTGTGGGTGGGCAACAAGACCACGGAGTACGAGGACTTCGACGGCACGATCACCACCGAGTACGACGGCGGTTCGGCGCCGATATCCCTCATCGTGGTCGGCGCCGCGCTGGTTCTGCTGTTCGGCCTCTGGCAGTGCCACCGCCAGGGCAAGACCGGACAGACGATCGGCAAGAGCGTCGTGGGCATTCGCGTGGTCCGCATCCGGGACGGGCAGCCGACCGGCTTCTGGCTGTCTCTCGGACGCTACTTCGCACACATCCTCGACACACTTCCGTGCTACCTCGGCTGGCTGTGGCCGGCGTGGGACGAGAAGAAGCAGACATTCGCCGACAAGATCTGCTCGACCGTCGTGATCAACAACTGAACGAGGGCTGCGTCGGCGCGCCGCGACCAGCGCGCGCCGACGGCGCACCGGGCCGCGACCGACTGGGGCTGAAACCCGCGTCGTTCGTACCATTGCAGGGCTGGCACCACGCCCTGCCATGAGCCGCGAGGCCCACACACCTTCTCCAGAACGTAGTCGCCGCGGGTGGCGCCACGGCGGCGCACCTTCGGCCGGGCGACCTTGTTTCGTTCCCGAATTCCGGATTCTTTCCGAGGGTGCTCTCGGCTGCCCGCTTGCGTGAGGGTCGTTCCGAGCCGTACGAACCCGGCCGGGTCCCGGGTACGACGGCCGGCGTTCGGGATCGCCCGACATCAAGGGTTCGGTGGCCGGCCATGTCGGGAGCAGGGCCGGTATGTGGCAGGTGCCCGCGAGGGTGTGGACCCCGGTGGGGTGCGTGCGGCGTGCGGGTGCGGGTGCGGGTGCGACGATGCGGCCGCCGACGCCGCGCACGTCCACCTGCCGGGCCGGGGCTCGGCCGGGGACGTGTTGGTGACGCTGTTCGGCGATTGCTCCGACGCCGCCCGGCCGGGATTCCTCACGGCCGAACCCTTCGAGGGCCGCCCCACCGATCCGGCCGAGTTCCACGGACGGTGCGTCATCTTCTGCTCCGAACTCAGGGCCCGGCGATCGCTTCGACGAGGCCCGCTTCGAGCTGCCGACCGGCGGCGGTCGGCTCAAGGTCCGCCGTATGCCAGGCTTCTTCGGCTTCGAACCCACTTGCAAACTGCGGCTGTTGGGCAATCACCGTGCCGAAGTCACTTCGGGCGGTCCCGCGTTCCGGTGCCCGCAGGCGCCTGGTCCCGTTGGGGCGCGTCGTCGTCCCGACGAGCACCGCGTGTCGAGCGCGTCGTTGCCGACGACGCGTGGACAACCGCCCGGGTCCTCGTCTCCGAGGATGGCCCCGGCAGCCTGGCCTGGCTCGTCGCAGGTGCCCGCCGCTACGTTGGCGGCGACCGCGACCGTGGCTTCACCAACCCGTTACGCGTGCGGGTGGGCCACCCACGCGTGCGCGGGGACGGAGGACCGCATCGGGCGCTTCATCGACGAACGTTGCACCCCCGCCCCGGACATGCGCGCCGAGCAGACCGGCCTGCACGCCGCCTACCGCACCCGGTGCGGCTTCGAGGACGCTCCCAGGTTTCCGCGCGAGCCTCCCCGGTTTCCGCCCGCGTGTTCGCGGCGAGGATCCGGGAGACGGTCGGCCCGACCTCGCCTCGCCGGATGACCGCGTCCAACCAACGCAATACCACCGGCGCATCGGCCTGCTCGACGATTTCGAGGAGACCCCGTGAGCGCGCTGATCAGGTCGGACCGGATCGCCCACGAAACCGGCATCGTCCGGCTCGCGGCCCCCCGGCCTCGACCACATCCGCGAGGTCCTCGGCCGCCTTCCACGCCGCGCTGCCGCGCTGGTGTCCCTGCGTTCCACCTGCCGGGGCACCCTCCGGCCGGCCGAAGCCGACCGTCGGGATGCCCCTCGATCACCAGGGCGCGACCTGATAGTCCTTGAGGAAACACCCGAATACCGGTTCGCCCCGCTCCCCACGCACGATGGGGTCGTACACCCGGGCCGCACCGTCGACGACGTCCAACGGAGTGCGGAACCCGGCCGCCGCGACCCGCGCCTTGGCCGGGAGCGGCTTCTCATCGGTGATCCAGCCGGTGTCCACGCTGGTCATGTACACACCACGGGTGGCCAGTTCCTCGGCGCTGGTTCGGGTCAGCATGTTGAGCGCGGCCTTGGCCATGTTGGTGTGTGGATGCCCGGGCGACTTGTACGCGCGCCCGAACTGGCCCTCCACCGCCGACACGTTGACGATGTAGCGCCGCTCGCGCCCGGCTGCGCGCAGCAGCGGCAGCAACCGGCTCACCAGCACGAACGGCGCGGTCACATTGACGAGTTGCACTTCGAGCAACTCCACCGGATCCACCTCGTCCACCCGCTTGGACCACGAGTTGGCCGAACCCCGGTCCGGAATCAGCCCCGCCGCGTCCGGCTCGACCCGGGCGGGCTGCGCACCGAGCGGCGCGGCCGGGTCCCACTCGTCGGCGGGCAACCGGTCCGGCGCGAACGCACCGACCCCGGGCGCGAACTCGAACGCGCCGGCCCCCAGCGCGGCCCGCTCGGCCGCCAGCAACGGCCCGTACGCCGCCGCCGGGCGCCGGATCGTCTGCGCCGCGTTGTTGACCAGAATGTCCAGCGGCCGGCCCTCGGCCACAAGTCGATCGCACCACGCCACCAGGCCGCCGAGGTCGCGCAGGTCGATCGCGTGCACGTGCAGCCGGTGCGCCCACGCGTCGTGGTCCGGCGCGGCGGCGAACCGCTCGTGCGTGTCGTGCGGGAAGCGCGACGTCACGATCACCTCCGCGCCGTCGCGCAGGAGCTTGAGCACCAGTTCGTGGCCGATCTTGACCCGACCGCCGGTGACCAGCGCCCGCCGCCCGGTCAGGTCGGTGCGCGCGTGGCGTCGTTGTCGGTTCTCCACCGCGCACGAGGGGCAGAGCCGGTGGTAGAAGCCGTCGACTCGCCGGTAGGGCTGCTTGCAGACGTAGCAGCGCAGCCCGGTCTCGACCACGCCGACACACGAGGGCAACCCGGTGTCGTCCAGCGGGAGATCCTCGATCCGGTCGGCGGCGCCCAGCGCGGTCCGCTCGGTCACCGCGGTGCGCTCTCGAGCGCGCAGCGCTCGCTGCTCGGCCCGGCGGCGATGGCGTCCGGAACGGATGAAGGAGGCGAGCACCTGCTCGATCCGCCGCCGCTCGGGTGCCTCCGGCGCCAGGTCGGACAGCGCGCCGAGTACGGCGAGGCAGTCCTCGAGGGATGGTGTGCCGGGGCGTGTGTCCGGGTCGTTCATGGGGTTCCCCCGAGGGACGTGCGGCGGATCCGGCGGCCGGCCCTATGGCTCCGCGGGATCCGCGAAGCGGGCGTCAACCGGGTGCACTGGCGGCTCCCATCGGTTGGCTCCCTTCGCGGGCGGATCGTGGGCGCCTGCCGACGAACCGTCGGGTCGGCACGTCGGCGGATCGCCGACGGAGCGTCAGGTTATCGAGCGGCCGACGCGCCGGTCACCGGCTTTTCCCGGCCGCTCCCGACTTGCGCGGGGCCCGGCGTCCTCGGCGAGCCGCATGCCGACCGTCCAGGAGAGTGCGCCCGTAGGTCGCGGCCGAGCCCACGAGCACCGCGAGACCGGCCGGCTCCGGCGGCCGGATGAGGGCCGGGCAGCGGGAGACCGCGAGCACGGCGAGGAGCACGGCGAGCATGCGATCGGGCGGCGTCGGGTGGGCGGGGTGCGGGCGCGGCAGGCGAAGGCGCGGCAGGCGAAGGCGCGGGCGGGCGTACCGGTCGCCTTACCCCGCGCAGGCGGCCGAACCCGGGCGCAGCCTATGCGCCGGCCGTTGAACGCCTGCCTCCGGACCCAAGGGGCGATGACGACGGCCGAGCGGTACCACCCGGATCGAAGCCGCCTGCCCCGTCCCCGTGTGGTGCTCTTCGAGTACCTCGGACAGGAAGGTGATGTACGCGATGTAACTGGCCGCGAAGAGCAGGTACGCAGCACCGGGTCACCGCAGGCCCGCGCTCGGGCGACCGCTTCGGGCGTTGCCGCGTTCGGTGGGCGAGCCCGTACTGCGGGCGGCGCCCCAACCGACCGCCTTGGCGGTCTGCATCCGGTGCTCGATGCCGCGGCCCGAGCCGGAACAGCGCGCATGGCTCGTCGAGTTCCGCAACAACCTCATCGCGCGGATCGCCGAGGCGGAGGGGGAGGGATGGCCGAGCGAGGTCGACGGTCCGCACGCCGGCCTCGCCGGCGCCTACGACAGGCCGGTTCAGCTCGACGGCGAAGCGGCGCGTCGATCCGCTGCCTTCAGGCTGGGTGTGCCGACGGCTCGTCCGAATCGCCGTCCGCGCCGCGGACGCCGAGACACCCCCGTCAGCAGCGGATTAGGCTGCCCCCATAGCTCAGCGACGGCCGACAGGATGCCAGGAGAGTGGGGGATGGGCTCCGTCGTAGTAGGTGTCATTGGGACCTTGATGGGCGTCTTGATCGGCGGTGCGCTCCAGCAGGCGCAGGCATCGCGCAACCGCAAGTGGCAACGAGCGGATTCGCTTGGCGATGCGAAGCGCCATGTATACGCCGAGTACCTGAGGTCGATCAGCGCAAGTTACGCCCAGGCGCTGTCTGGTCAAAGGAGCCGCTCGGAGGACGCCAATCTCCTTGCAGCGACAGCCGAGATCGAGATTCTCTCCGGAAGGGCAGTGTCCGGACCGGCTCGGGATCTTGTGAACGCCGTTATCGACACGCACGCCAGGATTGCCGCCGGAGCCGGAGCCGGCGTGACGGACGCGATGGTTGCCGACGTCGATCGCCGTCGATACGAAGTAATAGACCTGTTCAAATCCGATCTTGGACTATGAAGAACTGCGTCGGGCCGCCGCCGCACATCACGAGATTCCACCCGAAAGTGACGGGACGCGCGTTGCCTTGGTGCGGGTGGCTCGGCGGACTCTCATGCGCCGAGCCGCCGAGGATCAGTCGGTGGCGCCCGCCGAACGGAGCGAGCGGCCGAGATCGCCGACAAGCAGACGAGGGTGGCGCCGCCACCACCACATGTCGATGGGGTCGAATCCGCTGATCCGGTGGAACCGAGACAAGGCGATGCCGTCGTCGAAGACGGTGGCGGCTCGGAAGCGGTCGTCGAGGGCTTTGATCTGCGGCGTCCATGTGACGATCTCGCGCTCGGTGAGGATCGGCCAGGCCTGGTGCAGCCAGTTCCGGCTGTAGAGGTCGTTGGTGTACTCGTCGACCAAGTCGCCATAACCGTCCTCGACTTTGCCCACGAGCCGGGCCCACTTGTCGACCATCTCTTGGACGACGAATGCTTTGCGCCAGCCGCGTTGATGCAGGACCTCGCCTGCGGCCTGTTCGTTGTGGGGCTCCATGTGCCGGAGCCTGGCATACGGAACGGTCCGGTGACCACGGCTTTCCCTGGTCACCGGACGGGACGTCATCGGAAGTGACGTCACTGGACGGGACGTCACCGGACCGGACTGAGCCGTCCTGCGGGTTGTCGGGTGCCCGCGATCCGGGCTTCGAGGTCGGCGATGCGCCGGCCGGGCCAGTCTTGGAAGCGTTGGTTGGAACGGGCGGCCTGAGCCGTTCGCCCGGCCGCTCTGCGTGGTCCGCGCTTCCGTGCCTCAGCGCCTCCACGCTTCTACGCTTCCGAGCGCCCTGCTGGGCCATGCGCGTCGACAAGGGCGACAGGCCTGGCGTGCCCTCGCCGAGATCCCGGGCGTCACCAGCGCCGACAGCCCCGCCCCGACCGGAATCACGAACGGCCCCGACGCCACCGAATCCTCCCATCGGCCGCACGGTCGGGCTCTTCCGCCACTGACTGACAAGGACGGGTGTACCGGGCCGGGTGGGGTTGTTCGCGGTCGTGTCACAGCCGTGTTCTGATGGATGGGTGAGCGAAAACGGCTCCATGCGCTTGTTCGTGGCGCTCGTGCCGCCCCCCGAAGCGGTGGCGGAATTGCGTCGTGCCGTCGATCCGATCCGCTCTCGGTACGAGGGGCTGCGCTGGACCGGGCCCCGAGGTTGGCACCTCACCCTCGCCTTTCTCGGCACGGTGGAGCCGAAGACCCGGATCGGGTTGGAGGCCCGGCTCGCCCGCGTCGCCGCACGCCATCCGCCGCAAAATCTCGCGCTCACCGGCAGCGGCCGTTTCGGCGATCGCACCCTGTGGATCGGGATTCGGGGCGACCGGCGGGCGATGGCTGCCCTGGCCGTGGGCGTACGGCGCGCGGCCGACAAATGCCACATCCCGATCGAGGACCGGCCGTGGCACGGTCACGTGACTCTGGCCCGCGTCGCCCAACCACGCGGCGCCGGTGGGCGGCGCCCCCGGGGTGGTGTGCTCGCCGCCCCGGCGGCCGATCTCGCCGGATTCGACGGGGTGGAATGGACCGCGGCCCGGCTGCACCTGGTGCGGAGCGTCATCGGCGACGGCCCGGCCCGGTACCAGGACGTGGCGACGTGGCCGTTGGTGGGGAGGTTCTCATCGCACGTCCGCGCGGGAACCCGGGATGGTGGCGACGAGTCCCGTTCGACTTGAGCGCCGCCCGAGCCGGCCGACGTTCACTACGCGACGCGCTCCCGCCGGATCGAACGTCACCATTCCCACACTTTGCGGAGTAGGTGGGCAACCCCGCGAAGCTCCCGCAAGAGCCAACTCTCGGACACATCCGGCCTCGACGCTCCCGACGCGCCGTCCACGAGAGCCGTGTACCCGGCGGAGCGCGTGTGCGTACGCGGCCGGGACGAGACCCCGACTACTGACGATTTCGCCGTGATGTCGTGGACGGTTGAAGATCCCTGCGGTATGCCGTGGATATGCGGTATGCGCAGGGTGGTGGGTTGACTTCGAAGGAACGGGC
>NZ_JBITHP010000054.1:0-26055 GCF_044458105.1 Embleya sp. NPDC050493 | reverse complement strand
GCGCGCCCCCCCCCCCCCCCCCCCCCCCCCCCCCCCCCCCCCCCCCGCGCCGGGCCGGCCCCCCCCCCGGGGGGGCGCCGCGCTCAGGGGCCGGTGTGGCCCACGGCCTCCGCGTAGAAGGACCGATCGACGAGTTTGTCCTCCGGCAGCGCGGGCGCCTCGACCACCTTGCCCTCGATGTACATCTTCTGCACCCGGTCGGTCGTGCCGCCGCGGATCTCCCAGTCGACCACCTGCGCGGGCACGGACTTGAGCAGTTCGGGCTTGCTGCCCAGCGTCGTCGCCAACTCCTGGACGAAGGCCGGGTCCTGCTTGTAGTCGCCCGCGAAGTACGTGTTCACGGTGCGGATCAACGCGCGCAGGAACGCGACGCCGGCGTCCCGGTTCTTGGCCAGGAGGTTTTCCCCGTAGAGCATTCCGCCGAGCGGCTCGCCGACCGGCTGACCGCCCAGGAAGGTGTACTCGGGCTTGCCCTCGAAGTCCTTCCAGATCGGGTCGAGCAGCCAGGCGGCGTCGATGCCACCGTTCTTGAACGCCTCGGGCACACCCGCGCCGTCCAGCTGCTGGAAGGAGACCTCGGTGGGCTTGGTCTTGTGCTGGGCGAGCACGCTCTCGATCGGGTACATGATCACCGACGTCTTGCCCACCAGCGTGCCGAAGCGCGCGTTCTTGAGGTCGACCGCGTCCCCGGTCCGGCCGTTCTTGACCCGGGCCCAGACCCCGGTCTTGGACTCGGGAGCCACCGAGTAGTTGCCCGCGACCCACTTGATGTCGAAGCCCTGCTTGACCGCGTTGACCATGCCGGCCTCGGGTGCCGAGTACAGCACGTCCACCTGGCCCTTGGCGAGCAGGGTGATCGCATCGGTGGCCGGCATCTGCTTGAGCTCGACGTCCAGGCCCTCCTTCGCGAACTCGCCCTTGGCGATCGCGGTGCGCAGCGGTCCGAGATACTCGGCCGACAACGAGCCCGCCGTCACGGTGATCTTCACCCTCTGCGCGAGCGGCTTCGCGGCGGGCGAACCCGCCGCGCAACGCGCGGGCTTGCGGGTCGGGGCCAGATCGGCCGGATCGGTCCACGCGTGCTCACATCCCGCGACCGCCTCGATCGCGCGCTTGGGCTGCGGGGTCTTGTCCCGGCCCGAACCGGAGTCGGCGGAGCCGCCGCACCCGGCGAGCAGCGTGGTGCACGCCAACAATGCGGTGGCCGTCAGGAGTCCGCGTCTCGCCATGATGTGCCTTTCGGAGTCGGTGCGCCGAGGTGTGATCGGGCCCGGTCGCGCACGAGGCGGCCCGGCCAAGGTGGTGACGTCGCGTCAGGACTGCCCGGGACCGCGGTCGCGCGGTGCCCACGGGGTGCACACTCGACCCACGTAGCGGATCAGCTCGGAGAAGAGCACCCCGACGATCGCGACCACGATGATCCCGACGAACATCGCGCGGTTGTCGAAGAGTTGGCGCGAGTTGAAGATCACGTAGCCCAGGCCCTTGTTGTCGGGCGAGGCGATCCCCTCGGAGGCGATGATGACCAGGACCGCGACGCCCGCCGAGATCCGCAGGCCCACCATGACCTGCGGCAGCGACGCGGGCAGCAGCACGTGCCGGAACATCTGCCAGGGACCGGCGCCGAAGACCGCCCCGGCCTCGCGGTAGCCGTCGGGCACGGCGATGACCGCGGCCATCGTGGCGATCCAGACGAAGAAGAACACCGTCACCGCGACGAGCGCGATGTGCGGCGCCTCGCCGAGGCCGAACATGGTCATGAAGATCGGCAGGAGCGCGAGCTTGGGCACCACGTACAGGGCATCCAGGGTGGGTTCGAGCGCGGCCCGGATCAGCGCGTTGGTGCCCATCAGGAGGCCGACGACGAACCCGCCGAACGCGCCGATCGCGTAGCCGGGCAGGACCCGGGCCAGGGTCGCCCACACGTCCGGCCACAGCTTGCCGTCGGCGGCATCGGTCCAGCCGTCCGCGACGATGGTCGAGGGTGCGGGGTAGAGCCGGTCGTCGACCCACCCCTGGTTCGCCGCGAGTTGCCACCACAGCAGGAGCAGCACGGGAACGGCCACGGCCAGGCCGATCTCCACGAGTCGGCGTCGCGTCCGCGCCCGGCCGGGGTCGCGCTCGGCGGCGCCCGGCTCACGGACCAGCACCCGGATCGGCGCGTTGTCCTTCACGGTGACCGTCACGACGCCACCTCCTCCTTGTCCTTCTTCCGTCTGTCGCCCTGCTCCGGGTCCTGCTCCGGGCCCGTCTCCCGCGCCCGGTCCGTTTCCTGCTCCTGCGTGGACGCCTGCTCGACCTCGCCGCGCAGCAGTTCCCACAGTTCGGCCTGCATCGCGGCGAACTCCGGTGACCTGCGCACCTCTCCGGTACGCGGGCGGGCGAACGGCGGTACCCGCTCGGCGATCAGTCGTCCCGGGCGGGCGGACATCACCAGCACCCGGTCGCCCAGGACCAGCGCCTCCTCCAGGCTGTGCGTCACGAACAGGACGGTGCGCCGGTCCGCCTGGCAGATCTCCAGGAGCTCGTCCTGCAGGATCGTTCGCAACTGCGCGTCCAGGGCCGCGAACGGTTCGTCCATGAGCAGGATCTCCGGCTCGACCGCGAGCGCGCGGGCGATCGATACGCGCTGCTGCATCCCGCCGGACAGGGCCGCGGGATAGCGGTCGGCGAAGTCGGCGAGGCCGAGTCGACCCAGCCAGTCGCGCGCTCGTGCGTCCGCCTCCTTGCGTGGCACCCGGCGCAGGTCCAGGCCGAACCGGACGTTGGCCAGTACCGTCTTCCACGGGCTGATGCCGTAGTTCTGGAACACCATCGCGGCCGGGTGCGCGGTCGTCGCCGTCACCTCGACCCGGCCGGCCGTCGGCTTGACCAGGCCGGCCACGATCCGCAGGAACGTGGACTTGCCACACCCGGACGGGCCGACGATGCAGCAGAACTCTCCCGCGCCGACGTCCAGATCGAGTGGGCCGAGTGCGTGCACCCGGCTCGCGCCGCGACCGAACCGGCGTTCGATCCCCACGGCTCGGATCCCGCCGGCCTGCGCGGCCGGTTCGGGCAGCTCCTGGCTCACGTGTCTCACCCCTGAACTCCGTGCGATCCGTCGATCCGTGCGTCCAGTGCACGTATGCGTGCGCGTTCGAGCACACCCGGTGTCCCCACCGGAGTCGATCATTCCGTTCGACCGGCGTGACGATATGACGATGCGTCAGATTTCACAATCGATCGCATCGACAAGACGACATCGATCATGAACCGGCCCACCACGCACGGGCGTACGTCCCGGCCGTGTCGCGGGTGAGTCGGTGTCCGAAGGCAACGTCGCGTGCCGACGACGACGCGGCAGGTGACCCGGGTGGCCGACGCACCGGGTACCCGGGCCGGACCAACGTGACGGGTACGGCGAACCATGCGGAGGTACGTACGCGATGCGCGACTTCGCGTCGTGTCGTGAATCAGACCTCGTGCCGGTGACGCGGGAGGTAGGGGCCGAAGTGGTCGGCGACGATGTCCGCGATCGCGGCGGCATCGCGGGATCCGTCGACTTCGATCACGCGGATGCCGAGCCGGTGGGCGGTGCGGACGGCGTCCTCGGCGACGAGGCGATCCCGGGCGAGGCGGTTGGCCTGGGCTCGGACCGGATCGCTGACGCGGTGCCCGAGCGAGGCGGCTCGGGGAAGTTCGCGGACCTGGTGTCGGCGGAACTCCGGCGTGGGCACCATCACGACCATCCGGCGCGGTGAGTCGACGAGCGGGGCGACGAGTTCGGGACGGAGCCCCCAACCCTCGGCGATGATCGGGTGGCCCGAGACGAGTGCGCGCAGGTCGTCCAGGACCCACTCGAACCGGTCCGGGAAGCCGGCCAGGGTTTCGGTGGCCATCTCCTCCGGGGTGGGATGGACCCACACCTTGTCCGGGTCGGTCTCGGCGGGAGGCTCGCCGCGGCCGACGCGACGGGCGATCCGGCGATCGTTGTGGGCGCGCGCGTCGTGGTGGTCGTAGTGATAGACGGTGACGCAGTGCCGGACGGCCAGGAGTCGGGCCACGGTCGATTTCCCGGCCCACTGGCCGCCGCCGATCCACAATGCCCGGCGCAAAGTCCCGAAGGGGTCCAGGACTTGGCCGTCCACAGCGGGGTTGTGGCCGGTCACCTGCTGTCCTCCCGCGTCGAGGTGCGGCGGCTGACGTCCGCGGCGATCGGCGCGCCCGGGGGTGCACCACGGCCGTTCGGGCCCGAGATTATCGCGTGTGGGCCGGAGTCGGTTCCGGTGACCGGGAGTTCACGGACGTCGCGGGTAATCATCCGAGCATTCCCTCGGTCGGGCGGATGCGGTGCCGGTAGTGGCAGTGGTGCGGCTGGGGGACGAGAGGGACTCCGGTCCTGGAAGGGTTGCCCAAGGACCTGCCCGGTGCTCGCGCGCACGCCGCGTTCACGGCGCTTGATCCACCTCGAACGCGACGAGTCGGCCCGTCGGGGTGGTCGCGCCGGGCTCGCGGTCACTCCCAGACGGTGGTTTCGAACGTGATCGCCTTGCGGGTGGGCACGCTGACGACCCGCAGGTAGGCGGTGTGGCCCTCGTCGGTCTGGAGGCACACGCGCATGCCCTGGGCCAGGGGGCCGCTCGTGTAGGTGCCGCGCTTGGTGATGGCCTGGTTGCACTCGTCCCGGGTCGGGTCGGGGCCTTGGGGCGGCGCGATCGCTACGACGTTGCCCGAACGGGGCGGGCCGAGCGACAGGTCCGGGAGGTTGAACCCCACCGTCGCGTCGGTGCCCTTGCCCGACGGTTGGGGAGTCGGCGAAGGGCTGTCCAGGTCGATGTAGTCGGCGTTCTCGCTCAACGTGATGCGCACCGGCCCGGCCAGCACCTTCGCGGGTCCGCTCGCGGCCGACGAGGCCGTGGCGTCGGACGCGGGTGCCGGGTTTTGGCCGCCGGTGGAGGCGGGCGCCGAGGCAGCGGTGTTCGTCGACGGCGTCTTGTCGTCCGAATCCGAGTTCGTGGCGAGTTGGATCGAGACCACGATCCCCACGACGGGGATCACGATCCCCACGACCCACCAGGCCCATTTCGGCTGATCGCTCACAACGCTCCCCCGCAGGTACATCGTTCAGGTCCGGGGCGAGACTACCAACGACCCCGGGCCGGCGAACCGGTCTCGGGTAACGTCGGCATTGCGATCGGCGAGGCTTGCGGGGAAGCCCTTCCCGTCCGTGGAGCGGCGACGGCCCGAGGATCGGACAGCCGTGGAAAGCCCCGCGCCGGGCAGGGCGGACATGGCGGCGACCCGGGTGTCTTCAGTCGCCTTCGTTGTTGAAGTAGGGCACCTTGAGTTTCGTCCAGGACGCCAGGCCCGGAATGCCGTCCGCGTCCGAACCCCGGTAGCCGAGCTTGCGCTGCCACATCGCGTAGGACTCCCGGGCGGTCTTCGTCCACAGCGACGTCGGTCCCTCCGGAGGAAGCCAGGCCGAGCAGTCCTCCTGGACCAGGCGGATCCCCATCGACATGATGATCCGGTCGTCCTGCGTACTCGTGAAAAAGCCCGCGCCGGGGAACGGTACGTAGCTCTCGCTCGGACTCGGTTCGGCGACGAGCAGGTCCAGCCCGATCGGGATGCGATCTCGATCGGCGATGTGGTTCCACTCGACGAGTCGTTCGACGGTGGTCCCGAACCTTGCGGCTATCGCGGAGAGTGTGTCGCCCTTGACAACTGTGTAATGCGTGGTGTGTGTCTTCATATTTCCACGCTAGATCAGGCGGATTCATCGTGCGCGGTGACGATTCGTCCGGTTCGGGAGGCTCGGCCGACGTGTGCGGGCGGGTCCGTGCGGCGGAGCCCTGGCGCCCATGGGTCACGGTCCGGTCGGAGCGGGCATTTCGCGGTGCCGCCGGGCCGTCGTTCCCACCACCGGAGCGGTCCGGTGGTCGGGATACCGCGGGTCGTCTCGACGGTCACCGCGATGGTTGCGGTGCCGCCGCTGTGGTCGGTCGACGGCGGGCGTGTGTTCCAGGAAGCCCCGACTCCCGGACCGCCGATGATGACAGGGAGCGCGGCTGCGGTGTCGGTCTGTTGAAGTATTGTTCCGGCCACCGCACACCGACTGGGAGGACCAAGCGAGTTGACCGGCCTGTCTGCTTTCCCGTTGCCCTTTCAAGCTTCCCGTTCCATATCGTTCGCGAAACCGCGAACGCTGCGGGAACTTCAGATGATCCGGTGCAGCGCACACATTCGGGCGAAGCCGGGGTGGTTCGACAAGATGAACGATGCCGACATCGTCGGCAGGTGGACGCAAGAAGCGCTCGCCCAGGGCCTCACCGAAGCGCAGGTTCGTTACGTGCTTTCCGAACTCGCGCACTACGCCGCGCTGCGGGACGGACGGACCGGCGTCGAGGTGTCCGCCGTCGACGGGGTGTGGCAGTCGGACACACTGATCGACGACAAGCTCCGATCCCGGCTGCGCGAGGCGGTTCGGGTTCTCGAACAGGTCCCCGAGGCGGAACGAGACTGGCATCCCGGATCCGACAATCAGGTGTTGGATCTGGTGCATCCCTCACTGTTCTGCCTGGTGAGAGGGGTGAGCGGTGGTCCCGAGCGGGCTTGGCGGAACCCGACGGACCGCTATTCGAAGTACGAAGTCTCGGAGAAATTCCAGTGGCTACCCACGGACGTCGACGTCAGTGACGACGGCGATGTCGCCTTCCGCTCGTACGTCAACAACGTCCACCCCGAGACCCATCGCGAACTGGCCTCCGTCCTGCCGGACTTGTTCGCGCGCATGCGCCCGCTGCTGGAGAACGTGCTCACCGATCTGCGCCATCCGCGGCCCCTGCGGATCGAGGCCGATCCCTACGGGTGGTACGACTCCGAGCCGGAGTATCCGGACAAAGCCTCCTACAGCGACGATGAGGCCTACGCGGAAGCCCACCGGGCATGGGAAGCGGCCCACGAAGACTGGTGGGACAACCGCCGTCCGGTCGTCCCGGACGCCCCGGCCTTCACCCCGCCCGCGTTGCCCGACGAATCCGCCCGAGTCGACCTGCGCGGCCGCCGTGTCCAGGTCATCGTCAAGCTCGCCACCATTCATCTCACCCCGGACAAGCCCGAGTACCCGGGCGGTTCCTGGCATGTCGAGGGGATGATGAACGAGCGGATCGTCTCGACCGGCATCTACTACTGGGACAGCGAGAACATCACCGAAAGCAACCTGAGTTTCCGGGCGGCACTCGACGACCCGAGCTACGAACAGAACGACGACGACGGCCTGCGCGAGGTCTACGGGCTGGAGGACGAAGACGCACTGAACCAGATGCTGGGATCGACATCGACCCCGGCGGGCCGCTGCCTGGCGTTCCCGAACATCCTGCAACACCGCGTGGGCTCGTTCCGCCTCATGGACCCCACCCGCCCGGGGCATCGCAAAATTCTCGCGTTCTTCCTGGTCGACCCGTCGGAAACGATCGTCTCGACATCCGATGTGCCACCGCAACAACCATGGTCCGACACCTCGACCATGACGCTTGAACAGGCCAGGAACCACCGCGAACAACTCATGCGGGAACGCAAGTTCTTCGTCGACGAACACAACGAGCAGGTGTACGAACGAGAATTCTCCCTCTGCGAGCACTGAACCTTTCCGACCGGATACGTGCAGGCAGCCCTCCTCGTCGGGAGTGGGGTTCAACCGCGCTGCGCCGCCGTGACCTTGTCGGTTTGTGCCTTGAAGACGGCCGGTGGGACCTCCTTTTCGGCGTTCTGCGAGGCACCCTGCACGATGACGGAGCCGACGCGCGTCGTGGTCATGGCGGCGCTGAGGCCGATGTCGGAAGAGACCTTGAAGGCGAGGCTTTCGTCGCCGAAGTTCGGGGTCGGCAGCGGCGTCACGTGGTACGTCAGCGTGGCATAGCGGAAGGTGCCGCACGACGGGAGAGCCGCCTTCGCGTCCTTCAACAGCTTCTCGGCCACGCCCGGTTGATACGAGGCGAGGGAGAACGCGTACTGCGACTCCGCCGCGCCCGGCGGGGTCAGCTCGCCGCTGATGTGTGCGACGGAGGGACCGGTCACGCCACCTCCGCCCATCAGGTCCATGACGGGTTGGCAGGCCGGCTTGTCGACCTTCGACGCGTCCGGGTCCTCGGTTTCCGGCGTCGTCACCCGCCAGCCGGTCGACGGGAGATCGGCGGCGACCACGAATGCGGCCTTGAGCTGCGCCGCGCTGAGCGTTTTGGCTGCCGAGCCCTTGCCATCCGACGGTCGGGACGTGCCGCTGCCGGACGGCGCGGGGGCACCCGACCCGGATGTCTGCGGGGATCCGGACGCATTGGTGGGGGATCCGGTCGTGGCACCGTTCGTCGGCGAACCACTCTTGCCGTCCGCGTTGTTGCCGGAGCTGCGGGAGCTGCCGGAGTCGTCGGAACAAGCGACGGCGAACAGCAGCAGCGGGGCCACCGCCACCATGGTCAATCGTGTACGCGTGGAGCGCATGAGTCTTCCTCTCTCCGTGGGCGGCGTACCGGGACCAGGCATGCCAGACGATACGGGTGTCGCAGTGACGTGTCGGGGGAGTGGTGCTTCGACCTGCGGTGGAACACCGATGCGGGTGCGTGGATGCCTTTTCGCTCGACGGGTATCGGTGTGCTCCGGGCGAGGAGATTGTCCTACGCGTGCATGCGTATGCGCGCACGCTCGCGCAATCGGGACAGGAGGGTCCGGTGGGAACGCACCGCGTGTGCGCGCGCCTTCCGCGCGGCGAGAGCGCAGTGGACCGGGGTGGGCCGGCATCGATCGGGTTCGATGGGTTACGTTGGGCGGCGATGACTACCGGGACGGCATTGCGCCACACACGGATTGGTGACCCGGCGCTCCGCTGAGCGCCGTACGGGCCGGTGTCGGCCCGTTGTCGGACAGAAGGTCCGCTGCTGCTGCGCGGGCTCCGCCTCCTGTCGTGTTGATCGTTGATCACAGCTCGACACGTCAACCACGACAGGAGAACTCATGCCCACCAAGACGTTGCACATTCCCACCGCGGACGGCCGGGCCGACGCGTTCGCCGCCTTCCCCGACGGCGGCGAGCGGTACCCAGGGGTGCTGATGTACGCGGACGGCTTCGGCATCCGGCCCGTGCTGCGGGAGCTGGCACACGAACTGGCCGAACACGGGTACTACGTGCTCGTCCCCAACCTCTTCTACCGGCACGGCCCGGCACCGGTGATCGAACTGCCCGAGTACATCGGAGAAGAGGTCCGGCCCGCGGTCTTCGGCCGGCTGATGCCCTTGATCGAGGCGCACACCGCCGAACGTGTCCTGAGCGACGCCGACGCGTACCTCGGGTTCCTCACCACCCGGCCCGAGGTCGGCGCCGGACCGGTTGCGGTGACCGGCTACTGCATAGGCGGTCTCCTGGCGATGCGCACCGCTGCGGCCCACCCCGGCCGGGTGGCCGCCGTCGCCGCATTCCACGGCCCCGTGGGCGCCGACGGGCCCGACCTCTTCGCCAAGCTCACCGCCCGGGTCCACCTCGGCCACGCCGAAGGCGACATGACGCCCGAGGCCCTCGGCGAGCTCAACCAGGCCCTGGACGCCGCGGGGGTCGACTACACCTCCGAGATCTACCCCGACACCGTCCACGGCTTCACCATGTCCGACACCGATGCCTTCAACCCCTCCGCGATGCAACGTCATTGGGACCGTCTGCTCCCCCTCCTCGACCGAACCCTGGCCGACACCCGAGGCTTCGGCCCGAGTACCGACCCTGACCTACCCGCCTCCGGGGCCGCGGGGAATGATCGCCGTTTCGGGTAATCGAAAAGGCGTGTGACCGTTCGCACTTCAGTGCCTGTGCCACCGTCCCGTAGTCCAGGTCGGTTACACGGGCACTGGGTGCGGATGGCGGTTGGCGGATGCAGAGGTGTGTGCGGCTTGCCGAGGACGAGGTGTGCGGGGCTCGCCCGCGAGTCGGTTCGCCGGCCGCCCGCCCACCCGCTTGTTCAGCCGGTCGCGGCGCCGAACCACGCGGACAGCCGGTTGTCCAGTTCCGACTGGTCCGCACCCACCCACACCACGTGGCCGTCCGGCCGCAACAGCACCGCGGGTGCGTCCGGTTCCTCGCCGAGATCGGCGACGTGGTCGACGCGGTCCGCCCAACCCGTCACCGAAAGCCGGCCGGTCCGGTCGAGCAGCAGTCCGCGACCGCCGTGCATCCGCTCGTACAGACGCCCCTCCTTCAGCGGCACGTCCCGCATCCGCCGACCGAGCAGTTCATGGCCCTGGTCCTCGCCGAAGTCGTAGCGGATCCCGACCGCGGAGATGATCTCGGTGATGTACCGGTTCACCTCCTCGAAGTCCATCAGCTTCGAGAACAGCTGCCGCAGCGCGGTCGCTCCCGGATCGGTCCCCAGCAGGGTGATCTGCGCCCGGGTGTTCTCCAACACGGCCGCGCCCACCGGGTGGCGTTCGGCGTGATAGCTGTCCAGCAACCCTTCCGGTGCCCAACCGTTGACCGCGGCGCCCAACTTCCAGCCCAGGTTGAACGCGTCCTGCACGCCGAGATTGAGCCCCTGTCCACCGGTCGGCGGGTGGATGTGCGCCGCGTCGCCGGCCAGCAGCACCCGGCCGACCCGGTAGCGCTCGGCCTGCCGGGTGGCGTCGCCGAACCGGGACAACCAGCGCGGCGAGTGCGCGCCGAAATCGGTGCCCGCCACGGCCCGCAACTGCCGCTTGAACTCCTCGAGGGTCGGCGGGGTCGCGCGGTCCTCGGCCACACCGTCGGCGGGAACGACGATGCGGTACAGCCCCTCGTTCTCGTCCCGGAGGGGCAGAAGGCCGAACCGCAGTTGGGTCTTGTGGACTTCGGCGACGACGGCGGTGATCGTCGCCGGATCCTCGGTCACCTCCATGACGCCCAGCATCGTCTCGACCCTGGCGGGCTCGCCGGGGAAGCCGACGCCGATCCCCTTGCGCACCGCACTGCGGGCGCCGTCGCACCCGACGAGGTAGCGCGAGCGCAGGTGCGTACCGTCCGCCAACTCGACGCTCACCCCGTCGTCGTCCTGGCTCAGCCCGACCACTTCGCAGCCGCGTCGGATCTCGGCACCGAGTTCGCGGGCCCGCTCGTCGAGCAGGCGCTCGGTCAGCGGCTGGGGCGTGGCGAGGCCGTACGGGTGCGCGGTGTCCAACCGCTCCGGCCACGGCTTCATGACGCCGCCGAAGAGACCACCGGCCTGGAACTTCTCGCTCACCGCGAGGAACCGGTCCAGCAGACCGCGCTGGTCCATCATCTCGACGCTGCGCGTGTGCAGGCCCTGCCCGCGGGATTCCCCGGTCGGCTCGGTCAACTTCTCCAGCACGACCACCCGGACTCCGGCCAGCCGCAACTCGCCGGCCAGCATCAAGCCGGTCGGTCCGCCGCCCACCACGATCACGTCGATCATCAAAACGCTCATTTCCGCAGGTTGTCGAGCTGAGGTCGATCATTCTGCGGTTCGCCGGGGGTCTTGCCGCAAGCCCCCCGGTGCGCTATAAGTTGAGAGTGGCAAGGAGTGGGTACGCTCCTTGCCTTTCGTTTTGCCCGGGCGCAGCGGGCGTACCGGGCGCAGCGGGCGCATCGGGTGGCCGACCACGCCCGGACCGCGGCGACGGCCGCCGCACACGATGCGTGTCAGATCGGGTCCCACGCGATCGACTCGTACACTCGGCCGAGCGTCGCCGCCAACGCGGTGTCGATCGGGATCGGCACGTCGTCGATCGACCGGACCGGCGCGATCCCGCGCGAGTTCGTCACGAACGCGGCCCGGAACGAGCCCACGTCGGACAGGTGGATCGGGCCGCGTCGGGAGGGCAACGGCCCTGCGGAGAGCGCTCGTTCGAGCAGACGCATGGTGATGCCTTCCAGGACGGGCGCGTTCGGCCAGAGCAGCGAAGTGCCGTCGAAGAAGACGATGTTGGTGATCGCGCCCTCCGCGACGAGCCCGTCCGGGCCGGTCAGAAGCGCCTCGTCGAAGCCCTCGCGGGCGACCAGTCGGCGGTAGTGCGCCTGTCCGAAGTCCCCGACGCGCTTGATGTGCGCGACGGAACGCAGATACGGGACGGACCGCAACGCCTGTGGCGTGGGCGGCGTGTCGCCGGGCGGTCGCAGGGTGACCAGGACCGCGACCGCCCCGGCCTCGTCCGCGGCGAACACATGGACCCGCACCGACGCGTCGAGAACGTCGTCGGCCAGCGCGTGCCGGATGTACCGCCGGATCAGCTCCCCGTCCAGGGGGCTGCCGAACAACTCCCGGTTGGCCGCGTCGAGCCGATCGAGGTGGTCGGCGAGGCCGCGCACCCGGCCGCCGCGCACCTGCATGGCGGTGAAGTGGCCGTAACCGCCCACGGCGACGGCGTGCAGCCGGTCCACCGTGGTGGACCGGCCGTCGATCTCGACCCGTGACATTGCCGAAGCACTCATGCCGCCGACAATAACCGCCCCGTCGGGGGCCTCGCCCCCGACGGTGCGGCCGGCCGGCATCCCGCCGTCCACACCGGTGCGAACGAGTCCGGCGCGGACGCCGGAATGTTCGGGCCCGGGGTTGGAGTGGTGGGTGGTTGGGGTCAGATGCGTGCGCCGTTGTCGTGGGGTGTGTGGCCGGGGCGGTGGGTGCGGTGGCCGGTGGGGGCGGCCGGGGTTCGGGCCGGGGTCGCGCGTGGTGGCGCGGGTGTCGCGCGTGATTCCAGCGCGACTGCCAGCGGGGCGGCGACGCTTACCGTGGAGGCGGTGCCGGCCACGACGCCGATCAGCAACGCCAGGGCGAAGTCGGCCAGTGTGTCCCCGCCCGACACCGCCAGCGCGATCAGGACGAACAACGCGCCGGAGCCGGTGTTGACGGTACGCGGCAGGGTCTGGAACACCGCCGTGTCGGTGATCCGGGCAAGCGAGCGCTTGCCCCGCGCGGGCCCCGGCGCCCGGCGCAGTTCGCGGATCCGGTCGAAGACGACGACGGAGTCGTTGACCGAGTAGCCGATCACGGTGAGCAGCGCGGCCAGGAACACCGCGTCCACGGTGCGCCCCAACCAGGCGAAGGCGCCCACCAGGATCAGCACGTCGTGCGCCATCGAAACGACGGCGGCCACCCCGAAGGTCCATCGGAACCGCACCGCGAGGTACGCCATCTGGGCGGCGAGCGCGACCCCGAGGGCGACCATGGCCTTGAATCGCAATTCCTCCCCCAGGCTCGGTCCGATGAACTCGTCGCGCACCTTCTCCGCTCCGCCGCCGAGTTCGGCGATCGTCGCGGTGATCCGCGCTTCCTCGGCCTCGGTCGGCTTTTCCGTGCGTACGGTGAGTTCGCGATCGCCCGAAGTCTGCACGACGGCCTTGGGGAATCCGGCGTCGCCGAGTGCCGACCGGGCCCGGTCCGGATCGACCGACCGGGTGGTCGAGTACTCCACGAGCCGTCCGCCGGTGAACTCCACGCCGAAGTCGAGGCCGCGTACCGCCACACCGGACACCGCCAGGCCCAGCGCGAGCACGCCGGAGACGGCGAGCATGCGCCGGCGATGCCGCATCAGGTTCGGATCGCGTCGGGCCAGCCACTCGCGTACCGGGCCCGGGTGCGCGATGCCGCTGATCCGGGGCCGGCGCCGCACCACCGCCCGGCTCACGGCGAACTCGGCCAGGACCCGGGTGACCACCAGCGCGCTGATCATCGACGCGAGCACGCCGATGCCCAGTGTCACCCCGAAGCCGCGTACCGGGCCGGTGGCCAGGAAGAACAGCAGGCCGGCGGCGATCAGGGTGGTGACGTTGGAGTCGGCGACGGCACCGAACGCGTTGCGAAAGCCTCGGGTCAGCGACGGACGCAGGGCCGGTGCGGTCCGCGCGAGGTATTCCTCGCGGGCTCGTTCGAACACCAGCACGTTGGCGTCGACCGCCATGCCGACGGCCAGCACGAATCCGGCGAGTCCGGGCAGGGTGAGGGTGGCGCCCACCCCGACCAGGGCGGCGTACGCGATCACCGTGTAGCCGGCCAGGGCCACGGCGGCGAGCACGCCGAGCAGCCGGTACACACACGCGATGAACAGCGCGGTCGCCGCCGCCCCGACGATCGCGGCCCAGGTGCCGGCTTCGATGGCCGCTTTGCCCAGTGTGGGTCCCACGGTGCGGTGTTCGACCGTCTCGACCGGTACCGGCAGTGCGCCGCCGTTGATCAGCAGCGCCAACTCGCGGGCCTCGCGCTTGTCGAAGTCGCCGGTGATGCGGGTGGAACCGCCGAGGATTCCGGTGTCGCAGCGTACCGACGAGTCGACCTGGGGCGAGGAGACGACCTTGCCGTCCAGGGCGATCGCCACGCGTCGCTCGGGTGTTCCCGCCGGCGCGCACGCGGCCTTCCCGGTGAGTTCGGCCCAGGCCCGTTCGCCCCGCCCGCGCAGGTCGAGCGTGACGTGCCAGGCGCCGCCCGCCGGATCCAGCAGCGCCTCGGCCTTGTCGACGTCGGCTCCGGTCATCCGGGTGGCGTCCAGCCTCAGCATCCGGCCGGACTCGTCCGGCAGTACCTGTCGTCCCTCGGTGTCGGGTGGGGTGGCGGCACCGCCAGGGTCGGCGACGTCGAGAACGGGATGGAAGGTGAGCTGTGCGGTACGGCCGAGTACCTCGGCGGCCCGGCGCGGCTCCTGCACGCCGGGTAGTTCGACGATGATCCGTCGGTCGCCCGAGCGGACCAGGGAGGGTTCGGAGACGCCGAGCGCGTCGACTCGACGCCGCAGCACCTCCAGGGCTCGATCGGTGGCGTCGCGGTCTGCTTTCGCGGTGGGGGAGTCCCGGGTCTCCAGGACGATCTGGGTGCCGCCGCGCAGGTCGAGGCCGAGGCGCGGCGGCACGGTCGCGGCGATGTAGGTGGACATGACGAGGACGGCGAGGGCGAACAACGCCCGCACCTTGGAGGTACGTGACAAGGATGGTCTCCACGGATGCACCGCGGCCGGCGGCCGGCGCGCGGCGATCGGACTCAGGGACGCTCTGGAGCCCGGGGAGACGGTGGCGCGCGACCCGGCGGAAGCGCGAAACGACGGAGCGAGGGATCGACGCCGACGGCGAGCGCGAGGGCTCGGTGTCCCGCGGGTGGCGGGAGCGCCGAGTCCCGCCCCGCGAGCGCCGCGTCGGGGGAGTGGTGGAGGTGGTGCCGCTCGTCGGGGGTCTCGCGAACGGCCGACGGTCCCGGCGGACCGCGCCGCGCGTCGCGGGTCGCCTCGTCGGCGACGTCGCGCACGTGCCCCGGGTCGGCGGCGGTGTGCGCGGAGATCGAGGCGCGGTCGGGATCGGGTACGGCGTCCGCGCGCGCGGACCCGGGGGAAGCCGGCACGCCGAGCAGCGCGAGGGTGATCGCGAGCAACACCCCGAGCCACCCACCGCGCCGGATGCCCCGGCGAGCGGGGGCCGGTGAGCCGCGGCCGCGCCGGGGGGCGGAGCCGCCGAGGGGACGACGAACGGCGACGTGTCGCCGGATCATCGCACCCTCCTCGGTCCGCGCCGTTTCCACGCCGATGTGGACACGATCCGGTTCACGATCCCAACGCCGGGTCGCCCGTCCCGAGTTCCCACCCTCGTTGTTTCGCACCGGGTGGGGCGACGGGGGCGCCTTGGTCGGGCCGTGTCCTCGACGTCTGCCCGGACTCCCGCCGGGTGCCGCGTCACGCACCGCTACGCGAACCGCAGTCCCGAACAGCTCGGCGCCGTTCGCCACACCGGCGAACTGCGCGGCCGCCGTCGCTTCGAACGCATCCTCGGTGCCCGATGGCGCCGCGTCGTCACCACCGACGTCGACGCCGTCCTCGCCCGAGTGACACCGGGAATCGGACAATGCGGGCGTCGCCTCGACCACGACGACAACACCCTCGGCCGGACCGGGTCGGCGTCACGGCGTCGTGGTGCGCATCGGGCGGGCCGGCTTCGGGTCGGCGGTCGCTTCGGGCGTGAGCGCGGGAGCGGCGTCGGGGCGGCGGGGGGTGAGGGCGGCTTCGAGCGCGTCGAGTTCGGCGAGCCAGCGGACCGGGAGTTCGTCGACGTCGGGCAGGCTCGGGTCGGCGATCACGGCCAGGTGCGCGGTTCCGGCGTATTCGGCCAGGCAGACGGACAGGTGGTGGCCCGCGGGCAGGAACATCAGCGGCAACAGGGTGTGGATGTGGTGGCCGTGGAGTTCGAGGGGCCGCGCGGGGCCGGGGACATGGGTGGCCACCAGGGTGGTGCGCCGCGGGTGCAGGGCCCGGGCCAGGACCCGACCGTGCCAACGGGTGGGCAGGGTCTCGAACAGGGCGTCCGCGTCCGGGTCCAGGCGGCCGGTTCGGATGTTCGCGGTGGCCAGGTGGGTGGCGGCCAGCCGCTCGACGGCGGTGGGAAGCAGGCAGGGCAGGACGACGGGGACGCCACGGTGGAAGTTGCCCACCGCGTCGCTCGTGTCGCGGCGCCGGGCGTCGAGGGGCACCATCGCCCGTACGGTGCCGCCGGCGTCGTCGGGCAGCCAGGGCCGCAGGGCGCCGGCCAGGGCGGCCAGGTAGACGTCGTTGAGGCTGGTGCGGCCCGCGCGCGCGATGGCTTTCAGTCGAGGCAGCGGGGTGTGGGCCCAGCGCCGACGCGGTGGGCCGGTCGGTGCCTGGACCCGTGCGGGGCCGAGGGTGATCGAGCGCGCCGGCAGCGCGAGGTCGGCGGCCGCGCCCAGCACGGCACGCACCCGGCCGGGCGTCCAGGAGGGCGACGACTCGGAACGTGTGCGGCGGCGCGGGAGGCCGGTTTCCCCCAGCGCGGCGAGCATGATCCCGATCAGGGACATGCCGTCCAGGAGGCCGTGGTGAGCGCGGAGGAGCAGGGCGAACTCGTCGTCGCGGTGGCCGTGGAGCAGGGTCACGCCCCAGGTGACGTCCGTGAGCGGCCGGGCGCACACGCGCTCGATCGCCGCGTGCAGCGCGACGTCGCCGCCGTGGGTGGGCAGCACCACCTCGTCGAAGTGGTCGGCGGCCTCGGCCGGGCCGCGCGCGTTCGCGCCGGGCGGGCGGGCCCGGTCGCCCAGCGGCGGATGGGCCGCGCGGGCCAGGTCGATCAGCGCGTGCAGTTCGAGGGTCGAGGGCGTGGGGCCGGCGACCACGGCCACCCCGCCGATCTCCATGCTGGAATGAGGGTGTGCCGCCGCGTAGTCGAACCAGCGTTCGCCTGCCGCGGCCCCCTTGTCATGCCCGGGCACGATGTTCTCCGTGGGATGTCGTCCGTGTGGTGATGGTGTGGGTTCGTGGGTGTGTGTGCCCGGTGCGCGAGATGCCTTCGGGCTCCGCATCGACCACGTGCCGGTACGGCCGGATCCCGCTCCGGTCACGCCCACGGTCCGTGTCGTCCTCCGGGAGGGCGACCGCTCCCGCGGTGCCCCGGGCGGGCGGCGCGGCGTTCCGGTGGTGGCGGCGGGCCGACGCGTTCGTGGTCACCGGGTGCCCACCGAGGTCGTCGTCATCGAAGCCGGCGCTTCGGGCGAGCCGAGGCGTTCGTCGGGGATCGCGGCGGCGACCTCGCGCACCAAGGCCCAGGCGTCGCGTACCGAGGTCTGCGAGGCCAGGCGTGAGCCCAGGGCCGCGCGCAGGACGTAGCGGCCGTCGACGGTGGTGGGGGTGACCAGGATTCGCCGGGTGGCGTCCAGGTCCGTGCGCAGGCGTTCGGTGCGTGCGTTGTCGCCGTCGAGGCGGAAGCACACCAGTCCGAGTGTGTGCGAGACGAGTTCGAAGCCGGGGCTGTCGCGGACCAGGTCGGCGAACAAAGCGGCGAGGGAGAGCTGTTCGCGGATGTGCGCGCGCAGGCCCTCGATGCCGTGGGTGCGCAGGACGAACCACAGTTTCAGGGCCCGGAAGGGGTGCATGAGCGGCACCTGCCAGTCCCGGAAGTCGGTGACGTGGCCCGAGTCGCTGGCCCGATTGCGCAGGAAGTCCGGGCGGATGTCCATGGCCGCGGTGAGGCTGCGTCGGTCGGCCACCCACATGGCGTCGCAGGGCGGTCCGGTCAGCAACCACTTGTGGCAGTTCACGGCGTAGGAGTCGGCGTGTTCGACGCCGTCGTTGATCCAGCGGTTCTCCGGGCAGATGGCGGCCGATCCGGCGTAGGCGGCGTCCACGTGCAGCCACGCCCCGAATTCCCGGCACACCGCGGCCACGGCGGCGACCGGGTCGACGGCGCAGGTGCCCGTGGTGCCGACGGAGGCGACCACGATCGCGGGAACGACGCCGGCGGCGCGGTCGGCCGTCAATCGCTCGCGCAGGGCGTGCGGGTCCATCTCGCAGGTGCCCGTCGTGGTGGGGATCAGGGCCGGTTCCCCCAGGCCCGCGATACGTGCGGCCTTCGGGACGCAGGAGTTGGCCTGGTCGGTGCAGTACAGGCGATACCGCCCCTCGGTGCCGTGCTCGCGCCACCGCCCGCCCGAGGCCCGGTACAGGGCGGCGACCACGGCCACCAGGACCGCCGAGGACGCGGAGTCCTGCAGGACCCCGCCGCCGTCCCCGCCGCTGAGGAACCGCTCCGGCAGGCCCAGCGCGCGGGCGAGATGGTCCAGGACCGCCTCTTCGAGTTCGGTGGCGGCCGGACCCGTCGACCACATCATGTGCTGGACCGCCAGACCGGACGCCAGGAGCTCGCCGACCACCGACGCGGGGCTGGTCTGGGTGGGGTAGTAGCCCAGGAACGACGGGTGTTGCCAGTGCACGAGCCCGGGCATCACCACACGCCGCACATCGGCCAGCACGTCGCGGATCGGCTCGCCGTGCACGGGCACCGAATCCGGCAGCATCGCGCGTACGTCCCCCGGCCGCAGGTCCGGCGTGACCGGCAGGCGTTCCTCGCGCAGGTCCTCCCAATAGTTTTCGAGGATCTCCGCGACCACGCCGATCGCGCCGCGAAACGAATCATCCATGGGAATTCGTGACATGCCGGGTAACGTACCGCACAAACCTATCGAAACGGCCCATATGACAAGCGAATCCGTGCTGTGGCTCGCTCCTCCCCACCGCCTGCCCCACGACTTGGCAGGCCTGCGTGCGGCGGCGCACCGACCCGAACGGCACCACACGCCCCCCGGCCACCGCCGCGTCCCCGAACGCGACCCCCGCGAAGCCGCGTTCGACGAATACTTCGTGGTCGCGCGGTGCACCTGTGCCCCCGAGCCCCTGCTGATCGACGCCCTGGACGACATCCTCGGCACGGTGCGGGCCTTCTCCCGGAACCCGGACGGAACCCCGACCGAGCCCGACCTCGAACTCGCCGCGCATGCGGCGGGGTTGGCTCCTCGAACGGACTCTTCCGAACGCGCGACGCAGGCCACGGTGCGCGAACGCTGGATCCAGGGACACCGACTGTTCTTCGCCCTCACCCAGGCCACCGTCATCGCCCTGCGACACGCCCTGCACGCCCCCTCGCCCGCCGAGACGGCGCACGGGCTGGACAGCGCCGCGCACTTCCTGCGCGCCTGCGCGTCCGCCCTGCGGATCACCGCGTCCTTCGGCGTCGACGACTACCACGACATCGTCCGGCCCTCGATGGCTCCACCGCATGTCCGCCGAACGGGGTTCTCCGGCCTGTGGTCGGCCGATCACCGGGTCCTGGTGCGGTGCCTGCGCGAGTGGGGTCTGGCCGCACCGACGAAGTCCGCCACCCTGCGGCCTGCCCACCGACGCCTGGTCGAGGTCCTGACCGAAGTGCACCACGCCCATGTGGGCGTCTGCTCGCGCTTCGTCGGCTCCGGACCCTCCCTGCTCCGCGGCGCGGAACCGGGAGTGCAGGCGCTCGAACGCCTGTGTCAGCGGCGCCGCGCCGGCCTGGACGTCGAGCCCGCCGGCGCGCCGGCCCGACTGCCCGACGCCCGGGACGGGATCCTCACCGCCGCGCGGAATTCCCGGACCGCCCCGTGACGACCAAGCCCACCATCGTCAGTCGATCGTGTAGGAGTCCGGATCCGGGCTCTTGGTCCAGTCCCGGTAGTCGACCAAACGCCACGGGCTCGCGGTGTAGATGTCGCCGTTGCGGTTCTTGAACCACGAGTGCTCGACGGCCGGGGAGGACCACACCATCTGCTTGATCTCCGCCTGGTGCCGCGCGGTGTACTCGTCGTGCGCCTCGCGGGTGGGCTCCATGGAGCGGTGCCCCCCGGAGATCAGCGTGTCCAGACACGCCGAGACATACCGCATCTGGCACTCGGACTGGAAGATCAGACTGCCGCCGTGCGCGAGCCCGGTGCCCGGCCCGTACAGGCAGAAGAAGTTCGGGAAGTTCGGGACGGTGATGCCCAGGTACGCGGTGGGCGTGTCGCCCCACTGCTCGCCGAGCACCGCGCCGCCGCGTCCGACGATGTGCATCGGCCACAGGAACCTGTTGGCGTGGAAGCCCGTCGCGTACACGATGACGTCCGCCTCGTACCGCTCGCCGGACGTGCTGATCACCGCGTCCTTCTCGATGCGTGCGACGCCCTCCCGGACCAGGTCCACGTTGTCGCGCTTGAGGGTGCGCAGCCAACTCCCGTTGTCCTGCAGGGTGCGCTTGCCGGTCGCGGGGTAGTCCGGGAGAACCTTGGCGAGCAGTTCGGGGTCGTCGCCGACCTGGGCGGTGATCCAGTCGGTGAACCACCGGCGGGTGAGGTCGTTGCGCTCGCTGACCGCGCGGTCCTGGTGCGGCCACTCGGGATCGATGCGGGCCCCGGCCAGGGCGCCGTCGCTGCCCGGCCAGAAGATCATGAAGCGGTACCAGCGGCCGTAGAACGGCAGATGCCGCAGCGCCCACCGCACGCCGGGGCCGACCTTCTCGTGGTAGTTCGGGTTGGGGAACATCCACTGCGCGGTGCGCTGAAAGACGGTCAGGTGCGCGACGTCCGGTGCGATCGTGGGGGCGATCTGGAACCCGCTGGCCCCGGCTCCGATCTGCACGACCCTGCGGCCCCGGTAATCGACGCCGTGGTCCCACCGCGCGGAGTGGAAGGACGGACCGGCGAAGTCGTCCATGCCCTCGATGTCGGGCAGCTTGGGTCGATTGAGCAGGCCGACCGCCGAGATCACCGCTCGGGCGGTCAGCACCGAGCGGGCACCGTCGGTCTCGACGGTCACCCGCCACGTCGCGGAGCCCTCGTCCCACACTGCGGAGACGACCTCGGTGCCCCAGCGCACGTGCTCGGTGATGCCGCGACGGTTCATCACGGACTCGAAGTAGGCCTGGAGTTCGGGTTGGCGGGCGAAGAACTCGCTCCAGTGGTCGCTGGGTTCGAAGCTGTAGCAGTAGAAGTGGTTGCCCACGTCGACGCGGCAGCCCGGGTAGGTGTTCTCGTACCACGTGCCGCCCACGCCGGCGTTCTTCTCGACGATCGTGAACGGTATGCCGGCCTCCTGGAGCCGGATCCCGGCCAGCAGACCGGATTGACCGCAGCCGATGACCACGACCGGGAACCCCGCACGGGCGGCCGGATCCCCCGACTCGCTCGCGCGGCGGGCGTCCACGCCGTCGAGCCCCATGTCCTCCAGGAGCATCGGCAGGTACTCTCGCGGGACCTCGTCGCAGGCCAGCCAGCTCATCATCTCGTGCAGCAGCTCGGGGCCGGGCTGCTCGGGCAACACGCAGCCCGCGTCCCGGTACGCGCGGATGGCCTCCAGCGCGAGCCTGCGCACCTCGGCCTGCTCCTCCTCGGGCATGAAGCCCTGGATCTCGTTGAGTACCAGCATGCGCGGCTTGATCGCGCCCCGGATGTACGACGGGTCGCCGGTCAAGTGGACCAGCGACAACATCAGCGCCGGGACGCTGACGTCCTCCAGCGCCGCGGCGATCGCCGCGTCGTCATCGGTGATCGGCAGTCCTGCGTGCGGGTTGCGGGCGTTCATCCGGACGCTCTCCAAGTCGGTGAGGCGACCGGCGGCAACCGTCCGCCGGCTGCGGGGCTTACGAGACGACGCCCCGAGTGAGGTGATCGTCGGCGAAGCGGCACGTCCGCTCGGGCCCATCGGGCCCATCGGGCCGAACACGCGGGCCGGTTCGGTGAGCGCAGACCGGTGGGGACGCTCGGAACCGAGGCGAATGCGCGGCGCCGCGGCATGTCTCGCCGCATGGGTGAACCCGGGCATACGCCAACAAAATGCCACTGAAGGGATTCCCTCGGTCGCAGAGTGGCACGAACTCATTGACTGGGTCAAGAGGCTGGGAGCCGTCCGGGGCCCGGCCGTCGGGAGGGCGTCTCGCCCTTTCGAGGGAACGCCCGCAACGCCTCCCGGACCTGCGTCGTTGTGCGATCGCAGTGCCTGTCATTCTCGTTCCCGCCGCCGCGGCGGGTGCGGCGAGCGCCCCTACGGCTCCTTCGCCGCCGCCCGACGGCCACATCCGTCTGCGAGGTCGACCCATGAACCCCACCCGACTCCTCGGTACGGGACCCGCCGGCCTCGCCGCCGGGCTGGTGCTCGTCGCGGCGGGTACGGCGAGTTCGACCGGACCCGCCGCGCACGCGCTGCCGGTGCCCGTGGTGCAGGTCTGCACCGGGTTCCAGAGCGAAACCTTCACGCCGGGGTTGAACGCGACGCCGCGTCAGGTCGCCGGTGCAGGCACCGGCGAGCTGACCTCCTGTCTGCCCTTCGGCGACTCGCTGCCCGCTTCGGGTCGCCTGACCTCCACGATGTCGGGGGTGATGACCTGCGACGGGGGCACTCGCACCCGGGAGACGACCATCACCTGGGACGACGGCGGCAGCAGCACCCTCGAGGAGTCCGGCGGCGTCGAGAGCCCGGTCGGCGGGGGGCGGGCGGCGGTCTTCAAGGGGAGGATCCTCTCCGGACGCTTCGCCGGCGCCACGACGGTCACCACCCGAACCCTGTCGCCCCTGCCCAAGCCACAGTGCGCGACCGAGGCCGGTCTCACCGAGGCCGCGGGTCCGTTGACGGTGGAGATCGCGCACCTGTCCTGAGTGTGCGGGTGGGTTTCGGACGTTCGTGCTCGACCTCCCGACGGAAAGCGAGGAACGCGTATCCGCGTCGCGCGCCGGCTGCCACGATGAGGCGAGAGCACGGCCGCCCCCACGACGAGGAGGTCATCCGGTGAGTGATGTCCGGCCCCGACCGGCCGACGGCAACGGACCGGCCGACGCCGCCGATCCGGACGGCCGCGGCTCGGCGGCGTATCTGATCGACGAGGCGCTGGCCTATCTGTACCCGGCCGCGCTTCGAGCGGCCGCCGTCGTCGGGGTGGCCGACCACCTGGCCGACGGCCCGCGCACCCCGGCCGAGTTGGCCGGCCCCACCGGCACCGATCCGGCCTACCTCCACCGGGTCCTGCGCCTGCTGGCCACCCGCGGCCTGTTCGCCGAGGACGGCACCGGGGCCTTCCGGCTCACCGCCGCCGGCGGCGCGCTGCGCAGCGACGCCCCGCTGTCCGTGCGGTCCGCCGTCCTGATGATCACCGACCGCACCATGTGGCTGCCGGCCGGCGAGATGGACCGCTGCCTGCGCGAGGGCGGCTCGGCCTTCGACGCGATCTTCGGAATGCCGTTCTTCGACCACTTCGCCCGAGACGCCGCCACGGCCGCCGTCTTCCACGACGGCATGGCGGCCATGTCCGACCCGGAGGACCAGCCCATCGCCGACGCGTACGACTTCCCCGAGCACGGCGTGGTGGTCGACGTCGGCGGCGGCCACGGCGGCCTGCTCCGGGCCGTCCTGCGCGGCCGTCCCGCGCTGCACGGCGTGCTCTACGACCGGGCGCACGTGCTGGCCGGCCACCGCCTGGACTCCCCGGACATCGCGGGGCGTTGGCGGCTTGCCGAGGGTGACTTCTTCGCCTCCGTGCCCGACGGAGGCGACGTCTACACGATGAAGCGCATCACCCACGACTGGGACGACGAGCACTGCGTGACCCTGCTGCGCAACTGCCGCCGCGCGCTGGCCCCCGGCGGCCGGATCCTGGTCGTCGACGCCGTCGTCCCGCCCGGCGACGCCCGGCACCAGGCCAAGGCGCTGGACCTGATGATGATGGCCTCCCTGGCCGGCCGGGAGCGCACCGCCGCGGACTTCACGGCCCTGTTCGCCGAGGCCGGCCTGCGGCTGAACCGCATCCTCGACACTCCCACGGTGCTGTCCGTCGTGGAGGCCGTGGCCACCGACTGAGCAGCGGCCGTGCCGGTACGGCTCCCGGGGCGGGCCCGCCCCCGACCTGCCGGGTTTTTGTCGCGGTGGGGCCGAGCCCCGCGCCGGCGACACGCTCGGCGCACACGCCCGCGCGGCCATGACCGGCCCTCCCGCGGGTTCGTGCGCGAGCGGGCGAACCGTACGGCGGGAACGCTCGTCGCGGGCCGGTAGCCTGCCGGAGTGAGCAAGCAGGTGCGGGCCGAAGGCCCGGTGGAATGGAGGACGGCGATGTCCCGTCGTTATGACTGCTCCACGGCGTCCGGGCGTTCCGTCGGGCTCGACGAGGCCGCCGCGGCGGTGGGCCGGGGTGAACTGGTGGTGCTGCCGACGGACACCGTGTACGGCGTCGGGGCCGATGCGTTCGACCGAAAGGCGGTGAGCGGTCTGCTGGAGGCCAAGGGCCGGGGGCGGGCCATGCCCTCGCCGGTGCTGGTCGCATCCGCGGACGCCCTGCGGGACCTGGTCACCGACTTTCCCGCGTCGGGCCGGGCACTGGTGGAGGCGTTCTGGCCGGGTGGGCTGACCCTGATCCTGCGGCACAGGCCGTCGCTGGACTGGGACCTGGGGGAGACGCACGGCACGGTGGCGGTCCGGATGCCGGCCCATCCGGTGGCCCTCGACCTGCTGGCCCGAACCGGCCCGATGGCGGTCTCCAGCGCCAATCTGACGGGCCGGCCGTCCCCGCAGGACTGTGCCGCAGCCCAAGACATGCTCGGCGACTCGATCGCCGTCTACCTGGACGCGGGGCCCACCGAAGCCGCCGTCGCCTCCTCGATCGTGGACCTGACCGCCGCGACTCCCGTGCTGAAGCGCGCGGGGGCGGTGGACATCCCGCGCCTGCGTGAGGTGGTACCCGACCTGCGGGAGGACGGGTGATCCGATCCCGCGCCGAGCGAGCGCAGCATCGGCGCTGCCCGCCCCGCGACGGGTTCGCTCGTCGGGGTCGGGGCCCGATGCCCGACCGGGCGCCGGAAGAATCCTGCCGCCGTCGCCCGTCCTTCGGCGGGCCCCGATGCCGTGGCGAACGAGGCTTGGCTAATCTGCGGTCATGCCCGACATCTCGCCACCGACTCCGTCCGAAGCCGCCGAACTGCTGATGGCCGGCAACCGACGCTTCGTCGCCGGCACCCCACAACACCCGAACCAGAACGCCGCGCGCCGCGCCCAGACCGCGCCCGGCCAGCGCCCCTTCGCCGTGCTCTTCGGCTGCTCCGACTCACGCCTGGCCGCCGAGATCATCTTCGACCGGGGACTGGGCGACCTGTTCGTCGTCCGCACCGCGGGCCATGTGGCGGGGCCGGAGGTGCTCGGCAGCATCGAGTACGGCGTGAGCGTGTTGGACTGCCCGCTGGTCGTGGTCCTGGGCCACGACTCGTGCGGCGCCATCGCGGCCGCCCGTGCCGCACTGACCGACGGCGTCGCGGCCACCGGTTACGTGCGCGACGTCATCGAACGCGTCACGCCCAGCCTCCTGGCCGCCCGCGCGGCCGGGCTCACCGGGGACGACGACATCCTCGCCGAGCACATACGGCACAGTGTCGACCTCCTGCTGGACCGCTCTCGGGTGCTCGCCGACCAGGTCGCCGAGGGACGAACGGCGGTGCTGGGTCTGTCCTACCGGCTTGCCGACGGCAGCGCCCGACTCGTCACGGCCCGCGGCCTACCGGCCGAGGCGACGCCCCCGGACCCCGGCGCCTGAACCGCGACCGGCTCCGGCGACGGGGCCGGGAGCAACGCCGGCACGTGCCTCTGGCCCGGTGACCCCACGCGACCCCGGCGACCCCTGACCGGTGATGAGGCCGTGGGGGGGGGGGGGGGCGGGGGGGGGGGGGGGCCCGCGGGGGGGGGGGGGGGGGGGGGGGCGGGGGGGGGGGGGGGGGGTGGTGGGCCGCGGGCGTGGGGGTGGGGGGGGGGGGGCGG
>NZ_JBITHP010000053.1:0-29148 GCF_044458105.1 Embleya sp. NPDC050493 | reverse complement strand
ACGCCGCCCGCCCCCCCCCCCCCCCCCCGCGCGGGGGGGGGGGGGGGGGGCCCGGGGGGGGGCGGGGGGGGGGGGGGCCGGGGGGGGGGGGGGCGCCCCCGGCCGGGGGGTGCCGCGGTCGACCCTGGGGTCAGCCGAGCTTGTCGACATCGATGTACCAGATCGGGTTGTAGTGCAGGTTCTTCACCGAGTTGTTCGCGGCGATCACCTGTGCGGGCTGAAGCAGCGGCATGAACGGGCCGGTCTTGTTCATCGCTTCCTGGAGCTGCTTGTACAGCGCGACGCGCTCGGCGTCGCTGGTGGCGACCTTGGCCCGCTGGGCGAGGTCGCTCACCTCGGCGTTGGCGTCCTTCTTCCAGCCGGCGCGCAGGGCGACCAGTTCACCCGGGGTGAACGCGAGGTAGTCGCTGGCGTCGGGGTAGTCGGCCTGCCACCACCACAGGCCCATCGACTCGGTGCCGTTGCGGTAGGAGTCCAGCGCGGTCTGGGTCGGGGCCGGCTTGAGGTTGATGTTGATGCCGACCTCCTTGAGGTTGGCCTGCACCCGGGCGCCGAGGTCGCCGAAGTTGATCCCGTTGATGGTCACGTCGGAGGCGTAGTACAGGTCGACGCTGGGGTTGTTCAGCCCGGCGCGGGCCAACGCGGCCTTGGCGCGCGGGACATCGCGCTGCACGGCCTTGGCCGGGTCGAGCGCGCCGGTGAAGAAGCCGGGCACGATGCCGGCGGCCTGCGCGGAGCCGGCGCCGGCCACGTCCAGCAGGCTCTTGTAGTCCAGGCCGTAGCGCACCGCCTCCTGGAAGTCCTTGTTGGAGGTGGTCGGCGAGGTGGCCGGGTTGTCGTTGGTGAACAGGAACGCAGTGGTGGGCGTGGGCTGTTGCAGCACCTGCGCCTGGCCCTTGACCTTGACCGCCTGGTCCGGCGACATGTCCAGGGAGACCTGGCTCTCGCCGCTGAGCACGTTCAACTGCTGGGTGTTCGCGGGCACGTTGCGCACCACGACCTTGGCGTACTTGGGCTTGGCGCCCCAGTAGTTGTCGTTGCGGGTGAGGATGACCTCACTGCTCACGTCGTACTTGGTGATCCGGTACGGGCCGCTGCCCTGCGAGTCGGAGTTCAGGAACTGCTCGGCCTTGTCGCCCTGGTCCGCACCCGCCGCGTCCGAGCCGCCGTGTGCGGCGACCGTCTTGGAGTTGACCACGCCCAGTGCGGGGGTGGCGATGCGGAACGGCAGCGCGGGGTCGGCGGCCTCGGTGGTGAGCACCACCGTGTGCTCGTCCTTGGCGGTCGCGGTGACGCCGTCGAGCAGGAAGGCCGGGTTGCCCTTGAGGTTCTTGACCCGGTTGAACGAGAACACCACGTCCTTGGCGGTCACCGGCGTGCCGTCGGAGAACTTGGCCTCCGGGCGCAGCGGGAAGGTGAACGTCTTGGCGTCGGGGGCGGCCTCGAAGGACGCGGCGAGCAGCGGTACCGGCTTGGTCACGTCGCCGCCCGCGAAGGTCAGCAGCGTGTCGTAGACGGGGCGGGTGACCAGGATCCCGGTGGGCTCGAAGGTCCGGCCCGGGTCGGCGGTCTTGAGACTGAACGAGGTGTCGACGACGAGCGTGCCGCCGTCGCCCTGGGCGTCGCCGGACTGCTTCTTGGCGCCGCCGCACGCGGCGAGCATCAAAGCGGCGGCGACGGTGACCGCCAATGGGGCGGCGGCCCGACGCACGGCCTTGGCCCGGCGACTGTCCCCGGTGGGGTGATTGCCCTGCATGGCGCACCTTCCTCAAGCCACCCGATCGGCCGATGACGGAACCGAGTGTTTGATCTGGCTGAACGGTGGGCTCGAAAGTAGGTGTCGCCGAGCGTGATGGTCAATGGCTTTCTCGGCCGTCTCGGCATTTGGGACCAAAGATCCATTCACGGTGATCACTCGTGAACGTGGAGCGACGATTTTTCGCCTTGATAACGGTTTGATGACTGCTCAGAGCCCCCATGGACGTCAAAAGCCGCACTCGCCGACAACGCCGCGCCGGGCACCCGCAACCCGGCCTTCACCCATCGGCAACCCGAGGACCATCACCCGGGCGGCGCAGTGATCTTGACGGGGAGTCAGCTTCATGCTTATGTTCGCCCCGAAACGTTCAACCACATTGAACACGCCATGAAGCACAAGCCAGGATCCGCGAGTCGAGGGTGCTCGGCACCGGAGCGAACGGGGATCGGACCATGCTGGGTGACCGACTGCGCGAACTACGGCAAGCGCACGATCTGACCTTGCGTCAGTTGGCCGTCCAAGCCGGGATATCGGCGGGCATGCTCAGTCAACTGGAGAACGGCGCCGCGGAACCGAGCCTGAGCACTCTGCGCAAGCTCGCTCGCGTCTTCGACACCTCCATCTCGACCCTGTTCGACGATCCGGACGTACCGCGCGTGGCCGTGACCACGCGCGACCGACGCATGCGGCTCGGCGCGGCCCGCCAGCACATCACCTACTCCAGGCTCACCCCCGGATCGGGCGATCTCGAAGTGCTGGAGGCCGACATCGAGCCCGGCCAGGCATCCTCCGACGAGCCGTACAGCCATCCCTCCACGGAATGCGCCACCGTGCTCGCCGGACGACTCGACGTCGAGGTGGACGGCCGCGTCCACCGTCTCGAAGAGGGTGACGCGATCACCTTCGACTCGCGCCTGCCGCACCGGTTCGTCAACTCCTCCGACAAACCGGCCCGGCTGCTCGTCGCGGTGACGCCGCCGATGCCGTAGGGCCCGCGGCCGGGAACGGTCACGGTTGCGGCCACGCACCCTCGGGTGGGAACGGCGCACCGTTCCCGGCGGTCCCGACGGCCCGGAACGGACCACGTTCCCGGCTCCCACGGGTATCGCGTCACCCGGATCCCGCGTTTGTGCCCCGAAAGGACCGAGGGCATGGACCGCAACACCGTCGACTGGCACGGCTACATACCGGCCGTGACAACCCCCTTCACCTCCCAGGGCGACCTCGATCTCGCGGCCTGGGACGAACAGTTGGAGTGGTTCGCCGCCGAACGCCTCGACGGCGTCGTCATCGCCGGCACCACCGGCGAGTGGTACACCCTCACCGCCACCGAACGCGCCGCCCTGTTCACCCGCGCCGCCCGCCGGGTCCGCGGCCGGTACACCCTGCTCGGCGGCTGCAACGCCTACACCGCCTCCGCCGCGATCGGCCACGCCCGCGCCGCGCGCGCCGCCGGCCTGGACGGCATCCTGCTCACCCCGCCGCCGTACGTGGTGCCCAACTCGCGCGAGATCGTGGCCTTCTACGAAGAAGTCTGTACCGCCGTCGACATCCCCGTCTGCGTCTACAACTGGCCCCGGGGCACCGGCGTCGACCTGGACACCGACACCCTGAGCGCGCTCGCCGACCTGCCCAACGTGGTCGCGATCAAGAACTCCACCGGCGACTTCGGCTCCTTCGTCAAGGGCCTGATCGCCCTGCACGAGCGGGTGCGCTACTTCGGCATCACCACCGACCGGGTCGGCGTCGCGCTGATGCGCGGCATCGGCGGCGACGGCCTGATGGGCGCCGGAGCCGTGCTGGGCCGGGACCACCCCGACTTCTTCCATCACCTCGCCGCGGGCGACGAGGCCGCCGCACTGGCCGTGGGCGCCCGCGACCGGGTGCTGATGCAGGCCTGGTTCACCGCCGACTACGGACCGCGCTTCGGCAGCGCACCGGCCATCCTCAAGCACGCCCTCACCCTGCGCGGCGTACCCGCCGGCCACCCGCGCCGCCCGCTGCTGCCGCTGACCGTCGCCGAGGCCGAACAGGTCCGCGCCACGGTCGCCGAACTCGGACTCCTCGCCTGATGACTCCCGGCCCGACTGAACCCACCGAAGTCCTGGTCGTCGGCGGCGGGCTGCTCGGCTGCGCGCTGGCCTACCACCTCGCCCGCGCGGGCGCCTCGGTCCGACTGATCGAGAAGGACCAGCTCAACCGGCACGCCTCCGGGCAGAACGCGGGCAGCCTGCACTTCCAACTCGAATACCGGATGATCCAACACGGCCCCACCGTGGCCGCCCGCGCCGCCGAGGCACTGCCGCTGCACCTGGACGCCATGCACTCGTGGGCCGGCCTGGAGGACGAACTCGGCGAGCCGTGCGGCGTGCGCCGCTCCGGCGGCCTGATGCTCGCCGAATCCCCCGAGGACATGGCCCTGCTCGCGCACAAGGCGCACCTGGAACACACCCACGGACTGCACGTCGAACTGCTCGACGCCCGTGCCACCCACGAACGCGCCCCCTATCTCTCCGACCGCGTGATCGGCGCCGCCTGGTGCCCCGGCGAGGGCAAGGCCAACCCGCGCCTGGTCACCCACGCCTACGCCCGCGCCGCCCGCCGACACGGCGCCCGGATCGACACCGGCGTACGGCTGACCGCGCTGCGCCACGACGGCCGACGGTGGCTCGCCGAGACCGCCGGCGGGCACCGCACGGCCGCGCGCGCGGTCGTGGTCGCGGCCGGCGTGTGGACCGGCGAGGTGGCCGCCATGGCCGACATCCGGCTGCCCCTGGTGCCCGTCGCGCTCACCATGACGGTCACCGCCGCGGCGCCGCCGCTGATCCCGCACCTGGTCCAGCACGCCGGCCGCCGCCTCTCGCTCAAGCAGACCGAGGAGGGCAACGTGCTCATCGGCGGTGGCCGCGCCGCCAAATTCGTCCAGCACGCCGGCGCCCTCGACCTGGACGCCCGCCCCGAACTGCGGCTGGACTCGGTGTTCGCCGGTGCCGACGCGGCGCGCGTGGTGCCGGCCGTACAGCGCCTGCCGGTGCTGCGCATCTGGTCCGGCGCCACCTCGCTGGCTCCCGACCAACTGCCCCTGCTCGGAGCCGTCCCGCGCCGCCCCGACTTCTTCGTCGCCACCGGCGGATCCGGCTTCACCCTCGGCCCCACCTACAGTCGCCTGCTCGCCGAACAGGTCCTCACCGGCACCACCGGGCTGCCCCTCGACGACTACTCCCCCGCACGGTTCGGAGCACTGAACTTTGTCTGACCACCCGGCGCAGGTGTCCATCACCCTCGACGGCCGCCCGCACACCGTGCCCCGCGGCCGCTCGCTGGCCGCCGCCCTGATCGCCACCGACCATCCCGTCACCCGGTACGACCGGGCCGGCCGGCCGCGCGCGCCCTATTGCGGGATGGGCGTGTGCTTCGACTGCGCCGTCACCGTCGACGGCACCCCACTGGTACGGGCCTGCCAGGAGCCGGTCCGCGCGGGCATGCGCGTGGAGACGGGGGGCGGGGTCGGCGCGGGTGCGGGTGTCGAGGCCGGCCGGGAGGTCGGCGCGGACGGGGGCGCGGGTGTGGGCACCGGCATGAAGGCCGGCCCGGGCGTGCGGGCCGACGCCGGCCGGGAAATCCATGCGGACATGCGTGTGGACGGTGGCACGGAGGACGGTCCGGACGTACGGATCGACACCGGTGCCGGCACCGGCACGGGCATGGGCACTGGCACGCGCACGGGCACCGGCACGGGCACGGGCACGGGCACGGGCACGGGGAACGAGGCCGGAACCGGGAACGGCACCCGGAACGACACGAACGCGCCCACCGAGATCGAGGACGTGTGATGATGACCGCCACCGAACCGCAGGTGCTGATCGTCGGCGCCGGTCCCGCCGGTCTCGCTGCCGCCGTCACCGCCGCCCGACACGGCGCGCAGGTCCTGGTCGTCGACGAACAGGCCCGTCCCGGCGGGCAGATCTGGCGCCGACCCGACCCCGACGCCGGCGGACCCGATCCGCTCGCCGGCCCCGCCTACGACGCCGGCCGCGCGTTGCTCGCCCGGGCCGCCGCGCACCCGGGGATCACCTTCGCGCACGACACCACCGCATGGGGCGTCTTCGGCACACACACCACGCCCGACGGCTTCGCCGCGCCTCCCGGCACGCCCGTGCCCGAGGGCCCCCGGGTCGCGGTGCACGGCCCCGGTGGGGTGGAAATCCTGCTGCCCCGCGCCCTGTTGCTCACCGCCGGCGCCTACGACCTGCCGGTGCCCGTACCCGGCTGGACCCTCCCCGGCTTCTTCACCGTCGGCGGCATCCAGGCCCTGCTCAAGGGTCACCGCACCCTCGCCGGCCGGCGTATCGTGCTGGCCGGCGCCCATCCGCTGCTGCTGATCGCCGCCGCGCAGCTCGTCCGCGCCGGCGCCGACGTCGCCGAAGTGGCCTTCGCGCAGGGCCTGCCCGGCCCCACCGAACTCACCCGCGCACTCGCCGCGCTGCCCGGCAACCGGGCCAAGGTCGCCGAGGGCCTCGCCGCCGTGCGCACCCTGCGGCAGGCCGGCGTGCCCATCCACACGCACACCCTGCTCCTGCGCGCCGACGGCGAGGAGCACGTCACCACCGCCGTATTGGCCGGGGTCGACCGCAACTGGCGTCCCGTACCCGGCACCGAACGCACCATCGCCTGCGACACCGTCGGCACCGGCTACGGCTTCGTCCCCTCCACCGAACTGGCCCGCCAGGCCGGATGCGAGGCAACCTGGAACGGGCCCGCCGGCGGCTGGGTCCTGGTCCACGACCACGCGATGCGCACCACCCTCCCGCACATCTGGGCGGCCGGCGAACTCACCGGCATCGCCGGCGCCGAACACGCGGTCGCCGCCGGCAAACGCGCCGCGCTGGACATCTGCCGCAGCCTGGGCCTCCTCGACGGCGCCGCCCATGCCCGCGAACTACCCTCCGTGGAACGCGAATTGGCCGCCACCACCCGAATGGCCAGGCTGCTCGAACACACCTGCGCACCCGATCGCGCCGCGCTGAACGCACTCGCCGAGGACGACACGCTGCTGTGCCGCTGCGAGGAGGTGACCTACGGGCAGATCCGCCGCACACTGCGGGACAACCCCGGCCTGGGCACCGCCGACGCGGTCAAACTCCTCAGCCGAGCGGGCATGGGCCCCTGCCAGGGCCGCATGTGCGGCCCCGCCCTGGTCGAACTCCTGCACGAGGAAACCCACATCCCCCGAGAAGCCCTCGGCCCCTTCACCGCACGCCCCCCGATCAAGCCCCTCCCGGTCGCCGCCCTCGCCGCAGCCCACGACGCCGGCACCCACGAACCCCCGAATCCCGCCGGCCCCGAGACGCCCCGGTAGCGAGTCGACACTCGCCGCGCGTCGCGGCGTCAACTCCGGACCTCTCTGCCGGACTCGGCCCAGTTGTCGTGCAGGCGGTCCAGGTACGCACTCGCCTGCGAGCCCGGCTTCACGCCGCGTGCGAATGCGAGCATGTTGCCGGCGCCGGTGTTGTAGCCCAGGGCGAGGAGTTCGTTCCCGGTCAGCGCACCGGCCCGGTTCGCGGGCAGTTGCGCGGCCAGGTCGTGCAGGTGCCAGGCCGCTGCCTCGATCGCCAGGTCCGGGTCGTCGGGCAGGTCCTGCCAGTCCCGATCGGCGAAGTCCCGGCCCTGCTTGGCCTCGTCGAAGGCGGCCTTGTGCATGTTCGCGATCCCGAAGGCGGAATCCGGCTTCAACTTCTGCCAGGCCCGCTCCAACGCCGAGTCGTGCGGCTTGTACGACTCGTTGTGCAGAATCGCCATCAGCAGTTGCGGATCGATGCCGGCCGCCCGCGCGTGCGCGACCACCTGCGGCGCGTAGCGGGCCGGTTGCCCGCCGCCCTTGGGCGCCGCCGTGTCCGCGGCACCGGGCGCCGCCGATCCGGACGCCCGCGCGGAATCGGTCCGCGGCGGCTCACACGCCACCGCTCCGGCACTCGCCACGACGAGCACCATCGCCGCCGGCCACCACCGACACCCGCGAGACTTCCGCACGCCGCGCCCTCCAGCTCGCACTCCGTACCCGACCGACCAGCCTACGCGGCACCCCACGGCCACCCCGGGTAAGCCCCGATCCGGCACCGACTGCGGTCCACCCGCCGGCTATCCGGCCGCCAGGCTCGGGTAGTCCACGTAGCCCTCCGCGCCGCCCCCGTAGATCCCGGTCTCGCGCGGTGCGTTGAGCGCGGCATCGGCCGCGATCCGCTGCGGAAGGTCCGGGTTGGCCAGGAACAACCTGCCGAACGCGTAGACGTCGGCGAGGCCGGTGCGCAGCACCCGCTCGGCCTGCTCACGACCACCGGGCTCGGGGCCGTCGTAGCTGCCGACCAGCGTGCCCCGCCAACGCGGGCGCAGATCGGCCAGCGCCGGATACTCCCCGGACTGCACCACATGCAGGTATGCCAGGCCCATGCCGTCCAGCGTGTCCACCAGCCGGTGGTAGCGCCGGGCCGGGTCGGTCTCGACGATGTCGAGGAGCCGGTTGTCGGGCGAGATGCGCAGCGCGGTCCGGTCCGCCCCGATCGCGGCGGCGACGGCCTCGACCACCTCCACCGCGAACCGGACCCGGTCGGCGTGGGCGTCGGTGCGCACATTGGCACTGTCGGAGAGGAACTGGGCCAGGAGGTAGCCGTAGGCCCCGTTGATCTCGACCCCGTCGAAGCCGGCGTCGACGGCGTTCCGGGCCGCTGCGGCGTGCGCCTCGATCGCCTGGCCGATCTCGCTCGCCGACATCGCGCGGGGTCGGACGTACTCCTTCGGACCGGCGGCGGTGTGGATGAAGCCGTGCGAGACGGCGATGGCGGAGGGTGCGACGGGCTCCTCGCCGCCGAGGAGATCGGGGTGGCAGACCCGGCCCACGTGCCACAGCTGGGCGAAGATCCGCCCACCCGCGGCATGCACGGCACGGGTGATCCGGCGCCAGCCCTCGACCTGGGCGGGATCGGTCAGGCCGGGGACGCCCGGGCCGCCCTTGCCGAGACGGTGCGGCCAGATGCCCTCGCTGACGATCAGGCCGGCGGCGGCACGCTGGGCGTAGTACCGGGTCATGATCGCCGTGGGAACGCCGGTGGCGTCGTCGGCCCGGGAACGGGTCATCGGCGCCATGGCCGCACGGTTCGGCAGCCGGAGGGCGGGGCCGTGGTACGGCTCCAGAAGGGGCGACTGCCCAGTCGTCCGCACCACGCGACGGGCGCTTGGGCCCGGTAGTCCCGGTGCCGCGGTTCCACGAAGGGGCCCCGCGGATCCCGTCGGCGGGCGGTCGGCGCCGGCCGATGCGTCATCGGCGTCTGCCCGTATGTGGTCGGCGTCGGTGGTCGGGCGGTCGGCGTCGGCTGCTGCTGCCTGGTCGGCGTCGATGCTCATCGCAATCTCCAGGGTCGTGATCGGTCGCTGCCACCGACGACTCGGCCGGCGGGGCGACCACGAGCCTGCCGCACCGCGGCCGAGTCACCCAGAGCCCTGATCGGCTTACGACCGGTGTTCCTACCACTGCCAGGGTCAGGCTCGCCCGCCCTCGTCGGGCCGCCGCCGCGGATAATGGGCGATATGAACGACCGGCCCGAGGCAGCACAGACGGCGGAGGCGACACCGGAGACCGAGGCGGCCGAACTCGGCGGCGAGCCGATCGATCCGCGCGCCGAGATCAGCGAGTTCCTGCGCAACCGGCGAGCCCGGCTGCGCCCCGAGGACGTCGGCCTGGCCGGCTCGACCGGGCGGCACCGGCGCGTGCCGGGACTGCGCCGCGAGGAACTGGCCCAGTTGGCCGGTGTGTCGGTCGCCTACCTCACCCGGCTCGAACAGGGCCGCGGCCACAACGTGTCCGAGGAGGTACTCGACGCCGTTGCCCGCGCCCTGCGGCTGACCGACGCCGAGGCCGAGTACCTCGATCACCTGATCAGGTGTCAGCGCCGCAGGCGCACCACGCCTCCGCAACAACAAGTGCGCGGCGCACTCAGGGGCTTGCTGGCCTCGCTGGAGGGGGTGCCGGCGTATGTGACCGGGCAGCGCTCGGACATCCTCGCCTGGAACCCGATGGCGGCGGCCCTGTTCGGCGGCTGGGACCGACTACCGCCCCGGGAGCGCAACTGGGCCCGGCTGGTGTTCCTGCACCCGGACCAGCGCCGCCTGTTCGTGGACTGGGAGGCCAAGGCAGCCGACATCGTCGGCGCCCTGCGCCTGGACGCGGGTTGCCATCCGAACGATCCGCGACTTTCCGCCCTGGTCGGCGAACTCTCGGTCAAGAGTGCGGAGTTCCGCTGCCTGTGGGCCAGGCACGACATCAGGGAGCAACACCACGGCGCCATGCACCTACACCACCCGCTGGTCGGCACCCTGACCCTGTCCTTCGAATCGCTGCGCCTACCCGACGACTCCGAACAGTCCCTGACCATGTACCACGCCGAACCCGGCTCGGCCACGGCGGAAAACCTGCGCCTGCTGGCCAGTTGGGGCGCAGACGCGACCACGCCGGAGGAGCGGGCACAACGCTCCTGAGCGCGAGCGAACCGGCGGGGGCCGGTGCGGACCGCCATGGCCTTGCGTACCGGGTGAAGGCGGCCACCGTCAGCGCACCGAGGGTCGGTCAACGAACGCCCGCTGCCTGCCCCTCGACACCGAGCCGAACACTCACCTGCGAGCCCACTTCCCGAAATCCCAGCGCGAGCGCCACCCGCTTGGACGGCTCCGGTCGTGCTCGCCACTGCGGAAGCAGGCCCGCGGCCAGGGCATGGGCCACCGCGGCCGAGGCGACGGTCCGCGCCAGGCCCCGGCCTCGGCTCCCCGGCGCCACCAGCACACCGTGCTGCGCCACGGACCGGGGCCAGAGCTGATAGCCGGCCGCGGCAACCACATGGACACCCTCGCGCACGACGAACACCGGCGACGTGACGTCCGCCAGACCGCTCTCGTCCGCATCCGCCGCGCCGACCCGATCCAGCAGCGCAGCCAACTCGGCACCGTCACGGGCCACTTCCTCGACGGCGGCGGCGCCATCGTGGGGCAGGAAGGCCGCGCGGTCCAGGTAGAGGAGCGAGGCCGGCCCCAGTACGTCGACAACGGGCAACGCCCCCAACAGGCCGCCCGCGTCCACGAGCCCGCTCGCCGGGGCCGCCTTTCGGACCGCGTCCGCCAACAACTCGGCGTCTCGTGCGTTCGGCGCGGTGGCGATCCCGGCCCCGCCGAGCAGCACGACCCCCGCCCAGGCGGGCGGACACAACTGCGAACCGGGCGAGACCACCACGTTCACCTCGCCCGTCCCCGGAAACTCCACCGCGGCCCCCGCAGCCTCGACCCACAACTCCCTAGCCCGGCCAAGGAAATGATCGCCATTCATGGTCGTATCGTGCCCCGCCGCAAGCCCCCGGAGCGACCGAATTCACCGCGCTCCCCCACCCCGCAAGCACACGTCGGCCATCGCCACACCCGCATCGTCCGCACCACCGCCGCACCGCCCTCACGCACGTCCCGCGTCCGGAGGTCGCCGATCCGGCCTCACACCGCCGGTTCGACCGCTTCGGTTCGGGTGTGCGGGTCGGCGGCGGTGTGGGTTCGGCGTGGCGCGGCGGCGGCCAGGGCGGTGACTCGGTCGTGCGCCGGGTCGACGTGGGCGTCGCAGTCCGGGCCGAGCAGGGTGCTGCGCAGGATGTGGGTGTCGTTGCGGTCGGCGACCGCGCGCGGGTGTCGGCCCAGGAAGTCCAGGACGCGCACGTGCAGCGTGCTCAGGTACACCGGGTGTTCGGTCCCGGGCGGATCGGCGTGCACGATGTGCCGGCTGGAGCCGGCCACGGACGACATGCGGGGGCGGGGTTCGCCGGTGAGGGCCAGGTAGGTGAGGATGTCCAGTTCGGGTTCCTGGTACAGCATCAACTCCGGCTCGCCGTCGATCAGGTCGCGCCAGCGGCGGGTGCTGCGGAGGCGACCGGCGAGCACCTCGCCCAGGCCCTCGGGGGTCGGCGGCAGGGCGCGCAGGGTCAGCCACAGGGCCGCCGCGGTGGTGCCGAGAGGGGCCTGGTCGACGCGCGTTTCCTCGCCGGGGCCGTCGGCGGCGCCGAACAACAGCACGCCGCACGCATGCGGGTGCAGGCCACGGCGGTACGGGTCCACGGCCACCGAGTCGCAGTCGGCGATGGCGCGAAGGTGCCGGGCGGTGGGGGTGTCGCGCAGTTCGTCCGCGTCGGCCAGCAGGGTGAAGAACCCGCCGTGGGTGGCGTCCACGTGTACCCGCACGTCGCGTTCGCGGCACAACGGCAGGATGTCGGCGATGGGGTCGACCGCGCCGAGCGTGCCGGTGCCGGCGCCGACCACGACCGTACCGATACGTTCCTTGGCCAGTTGCGTCGCGAGGGCGTCGAGGTCGATCCGGCCGGCCGAGTCGATCCGGACGGAGTGGGCCCGCACGCGCAGCGCGTCGCACATGCGTTCGTGCGCGGGGAAGCCGTCGGCGCCGTGTGCGATGCCGCCCTCGGGGTGGGCCTCACGGGCCACCCGCAGGGCCTCCAGGTTGGCGATGGCACCGCCCGAGGTGAGGTGTCCGTAGGTGGTGGGCAGCCCGAACATCGCCGCGAGCTCGGCGACGACCTCCTCCGCCAACCCGTCCGAGCCCGGATCGCCGTCGCCCTCCCGCCCCTCGGGCTCCACCAGCGTGGCGGCGAGCCGGCCGACGAGCGCCGCCCGATGCGGCGGCTCGACCGGGTGTTCGACGCCGGCCGGGTGCGGGGAGGGCCGCCCGCCGCGCAGCCGCGCGGCCAGGGCCGCCAGGTGCGGCTCGCCGCGATCCCCGTCGCCGGCCTGCGCGTCGGCCCACGCGGACCAGGTGTCGAATGCCTCGGTCAGCCGGCGACGGGTGTCCATGGTGTCCCTCCGGATGCGACGGTTGACGAATGCCCCGCGGCTCGACACCCTCGACCCCGGGCCCGGTGTCCGCGCCGAGGACGCCTCGTGCGGGATCGGTTCGAGCGGGACGTGGGCGGCCTTACCATCAGGACAAAACCGGATAATCAGACTTCCCGACCGACTCTCGATCATGCACACCCCCGCCCCGGATGGCCGCCGCCCGAGGCCCCTGCCACACCCGAGACGCCACCTGCGCCCGAGCACGGACGAGTCGGCAGCGGCGTCAGCGGGGCGGGGGCCGGCAGCGGCAGCGAACGAGGCGACACCCGGTACCTCGGTCCCGAGGCAGGGGCGTGAAGCAGGACTCGAGTCCGGGGTCGAGATCGTCGGTGGGGTGGTCCGGCGCGCTCTCCGGATGCGATGGAATGGAGGGCGACTCCATTCCCGCGAGAACGGTTCGTCCCGAACGCGCGGCCGACCCGGCACGCCGGCCGGCGCCGCGCGTCGACCATCGACAAGCCCCGTCGACCACCCACCACCGACCACCAGCTAAGGAGACCCGAGAATGGGGTCCGACCACGCTCCGGCGGCCTCGGCATCACCCGGCAAGGTCATCACCCTGCGCCCGAGCGCGGGGACGTACACCCGGCTGCGGCGCACGATCGTGGACCATTCCGCGTACCGCAACGACCTGCTGCTCGTGCTCGCCTCCATCGTCATGGACTCGCTCGCCTTCGTCACGACCGCCGAGTTCGACTCGGCGGACGCGACCACGACGGTGCTCGGGTTCCTGCTGACGGTCCTGGGCGCCGCGGTCCTGATCGTGCGTCGCCGGTATCCGATGCAGGTGCTGACCGCCGTGGTGCTGGCCCAGGCGGCCTTCGTGCTGTGCACCGACGCGGCCACGCGCAGCTTCGGCTGCGCGCTGATGGTCGCGCTGTACACGGTGGCCCGATACCGCCGACCTCTGGAAACCGGCATCGCCGGGTGCCTGGCGGTGGCGGCTCAGCTGCTGCGGGTGGTTCCCGGCGCCGGAGAGTCGTTCGCCGAGGCGGCCGCCTCCGGCCTCGGCGGATCCGTCCTGGTGATCGTCGTCGGCGTCGGCACCGCCAAGTGGCAGCAGCAACTGGCCATCAACCGGCAGTTGCGCGCGGATCGGGCGGTGACCGAGGAGCGCCGCCGGATCGCCCGCGAGTTGCACGACATCGTGGCGCACCACATCACCACGATGTACCTGATGTCGGGAGGCGCCCGGGCAACCCTGGACCGCGATCCGCAGACGGCCCGCGAGGCGCTGTTCACGCTGGAGGCGTCCGGACGCACCGCGCTGAGCGAGATGCGCCAGTTGCTGGGCGTGCTGCGCAGCACCGAAGGGCCCGAGGACGCGCCCTCCGAACCCCAACCGGGGATGCCCGAGATCCACCGGCTGATCACCGAGTCCCGCGCGGCCGGCCTGCCGATCGAGTACGAGGAGATCGGCGAGCGCCGGTCGTTGTCGCCCGCGACCGGGCTGACCCTGTACCGGATCGTGCAGGAGGCGCTCACCAACACGCGCAAGCACTCGGGCGCCGCGCGGGCGTCCGTACGGGTGCGGCATCTGCCCGATCGGGTCGTGCTGGAGGTGCTCGACGACGGCGCAGGCGGCTCGGCGGCGCCCAGCGGCATCGCCGGCAGCGGCTACGGCCTGATGGGCATGCGCGAGCGGGTGACCCTGCACGGCGGCACCCTGGAGGCCGGACACCGCCCCGAAGGCGGATTCCGCGTGGTCGCCGACGTGCCCCTGCCGCCGAACGAACCCGCCTGGACCGGCTGACTCCGGGCCCCGGCCCGATCCCGCCCACCAGAGCCCACAACCGGGCCGCCGCGCGGGGCGGTCGACACGCTCACGGACCCTCACCCGTCTTCGCGTCGAGCGCGTACAACGCGCCGTCCGCCGTCGCCGCGTACACCATGCGGTCGGCCACCACCGGCGCGGTCTTGATCGCGCCGGTGGTGGTCCGGGTCCACCGGACGGCACCGGTGCCGGCGTCCAGTGCGTACAGATTGCGGTCGTCGCTGCCGGCGTGGACGAGGCCGTCGGACACCGCCAGGGGCGCGCGGACCGGGCCGCCCGGGGTCGTGCTCCAGCGCTCCGCCCCGGTTCGGGCATCCAGCGCGATGATCGTGCCCTCCACGGAAGCGACGTACAACATGCGGTTGTTCGGGGTCAGTCCGGTAACGGTCCTGGTCCCGAGCGCATACTCCCAGGACCTTTTTCCCGTGGACGTGTCGAAGGCGCGCAGCACCTCGGGCACATCCGGATCGACACCCGCGTGATAGACGGTGTAGTCGGCGAACGCCACGTGGGCCCACGGGATTCCGGTCGTGTCGGCGGCCCACTCCGGCTCGCCGGTCAGGTGGTGGATCGCATACAGCTGGGGTTTGCCCGAGACGGCGCGGCCGGTGCAGTACAACCGCCCGTCGGCGACCACGGGAGCCCACGGGCCCCCGCCGCCCGGATCGAACGTCCATACCTTGGCGCCGGTCTGCGCGTCGAGGCCGTACAGGCGACCGTCCCAACCGGCCGCGACCACGATGCCCTTCCAGGTCGCGAGCGGGTCGTTCACCGCGTTGTTCGTGGCGAACTCCCATTGTTTGCTGCCGGTGCCGGCGTCGAACGCGTAGACCAACCCGCTGTCGCGACCGCCGACATAGAGCACGCCACCGGTGGCGATGGGGGTACCGAGCACCTCGCCGGTCGGGTACTCCCAGCGCTTGACGCCGGTCGCCGCGTCGAGCGTGTACAGCTTGTCGAGGTGACCGATCACGTGCACCAGGCCGCCGGCGACCAGTGGCCGCTCCAGCAGGCCGTCCGCCTCGAAGGACCAACGTTGCCTGCCGGTGGCGGTGTCGACCGCGTACACGTGGCGGTCGTCGCTCGTGATGTACGCGGTGCCCGCGACGATCGTGGGTGTGGTGTTGATCGCCTCCCGCGCGGCGAATCGCCATCCGACCCGCTCGGGCGTGGCCGCCGGCGGTCCGGACGGGGCATTGGTGGTCGGTTTACCGGAGTTGCCGGCTCGGGCCGATTCCCCGCTCCCGGTGCCGACACCGGCGCCGCGGTTGTACAGGCTCAGGCCCACCCCGGCGGCCACGACGCCGAGGCCGCCGAGGAGCAGGCCGCGGCGAGCGATCTGCGGCCGAGCACCGCGGTCGAGCACGACGGTGTCCGTGCCCTCGGCGAACGGCCGCAGCAGACGCGCCACTTCGGCGGCATCGCGCGGTCGGTCGGCCGGTTTCTTGGCCAGCATGCGCAGCACCACGGCGTCGAGCCCCGCCGGGACCTCCGGGCGCCGCCGACTCGGCGGCTCGGGCGCCGTGCGCAGGTGGGCGTACATCAGCGCCACCGGCTCACTCGTACCGAACGGCTTTTCCCCGGTGAGGAGTTCGTGCAGCACCCAACCGAGCGAGTACAGGTCGCCGCGGACGTCGCCGGAGGTGCCGCGCATGCGCTCGGGCGGCATGTAGCCGAGCGTACCGATCAATCGGGTCGATTCCCGGGTCGCGGCGGCGTAGCGAGCGATGCCGAAGTCGAGCACCTTGACCGTGCCTTCGGGGGTGAGCATCAGGTTGGCGGGCTTGAGATCGCGGTGCACGATGCCGGCCCGGTGCGCGGCGTGCAGCGCAACGGCGGCCTGTGCCACCCGGTCGGCGGCGAGCGGGACCGGCGGCGGGCCGTCCTCGCGCAACACCCGCGCCAGGTCCCGGCCTTCGACGTGCTCCATGACGAGGTAGAGCGTGCCGTCGGCGGCGTCCCGTCCGACGTCGTGGACGATGACGATGCCGGGATGGTCGACGCCACCTGCGGTGCGGGCCTCGCGCAGGAACAGTGCGGTGTCACCGTCGTCCGCACCGGTGCGCAGCAGTTTGACCGCGACCCGACGGTCGATCGTCAGATCACGGGCGGCCCACACCTCGCCCATGCCGCCGCGGCCGAGCAGTGCGGTCAGTTCGTAGCGCTCGGCCAGGATCCGAACCGTCATCTCCTGGTCTCCCCCGTCCCGTTCCCGATCCTCCGACCGGGATCCGGGATTCGGGCCGCATCCTACGGCGACGCACCGGCGACGAAGGCGCGCAGGTCGGCGGGGTGGGTGCGCGGGTGGCGCGCCGGCGGTGGGGTGGGTGGCGCGGGTGGCGGTGCCGGTGGGGTGCGTGCCGCGAGTGGCGCGCCGGCGGTGGGGTGGGCGCCGCCAGTGACGCCGCCGGTGGGATGGGTACCGCAGGTGACGCCGGCGGTGGGATGGGTACCGCGAGTGACGCCGCCGGCGGGGTGGGTACCACGAGTGACGCCGGCGGTGGGATGGGCACCGCAGGTGGCGCCGGTGGTGGGATGGGTACCGCGAGTGACGCCGGCGGCGGGATGGGCGCCGCAGGTGGCGCCGGCGGCGGGATGGGCGCCGCAGGTGGCGCCGGCGGTGGGATGGGTACCACAGGTGGCGCCGGTGGTGGGATGGGTACCGCGAGTGGCGCCGGCGGTGGGATGGGTACCACAGGTGGCGCCGGTGGTGGGATGGGTACCGCGAGTGGCGCCGGCGGCGGGATGGGTACCACAGGTGGCGCCGGCGGCGGGATGGGTACCGCGAGTGGCGCCGGCGGCGGGATGGGCGCCGCAGGTGGCGCCGGCGGCGGGATGGGTACCGCGAGTGGCGCCGGCGGCGGGGTGGGCGCCGCAGGTGACGCGGCCGGTGGGGTGGGTGCCGCGAGTGGCGGCGCGGGTGCCGCGGGTGAATGCCGATGCGAGTGCCGGCGGCGCGGGGGTGCCGTCGGTGTGTGTCGCGCGCCGGTACCCTCCTGTGGATCTCGGCGTGTGCGCGAGCGCGCCGGGTGACCTGCTCGCCCGCATCCGACCCGACCCAGGGAGAACGCACAGTGGACGCTGACGTCATCGTCGTCGGGGCCGGACTCGCCGGCCTGGTGGCCACCCACGAACTCACCGCGCTGGGGCGCAAGGTCGCGCTGGTCGACCAGGAGAGCCCGGCGAACCTGGGCGGGCAGGCATTCTGGTCGTTCGGCGGGCTGTTCCTGGTCGACTCGCCCGAACAGCGCCGGCTGGGCGTGAAGGACTCCTTCGAACTGGCCTGGAGCGACTGGCGCGGCAGCGCCGGGTTCGACCGGCTCGACGACGAGGACTCGTGGGCGGTGCGCTGGGCCCGCGCCTACGTCGAGTTCGCCGCCGGCGAGAAGCGCTCGTGGCTGGCCGGCCACGGCATGCGCTTCCTGCCCACGGTCGGCTGGGCCGAACGCGGCAATCTGCGCGCCGACGGGCACGGCAACTCGGTACCCCGCTTCCACGTCGCGTGGGGCACCGGCCCCGGCGTGCTGGAGCCCTTCGTCCGGTCGGCCCGCCGGGCCGCCGCCGACGGACTGCTCACCTTCCACCACCGGCACCGGGTGGACGAGTTGATCGTCGAGGACGGCGCCGCCCGCGGTATCCGCGGCCGGGTCCTGGCCCCGGACTCCGCCCGCAGGGGCGCGCCGAGCAACCGGGACGAGGTCCGCGACTTCGAACTCACCGCGCAGGCACTCGTCCTGACCACCGGCGGGATCGGCGCCGACCACGACCTGATCCGCCGATACTGGCCCGCCCGGCTGGGCACCGCGCCCGCGAACATGGTCACCGGCGTACCCGCGTACGTGGACGGGCGCATGCTCGACATCGGCGCCGCGGCCGGTGTCCGGGTGGTCAACCGCGACCGGATGTGGCACTACACCGAGGGCCTGCGCAACTGGGACCCGATCTGGCCCGGCCACGGCATCCGGATCCTGCCCGGCCCGTCCTCGATGTGGTTCGACGCGCTCGGACGCCGGCTGCCCGCACCGTGCCTGCCCGGCTACGACACCCTGGCCACGCTTCGACACCTGCGCACCACCGAGGACCTCGCGGGTCACGACCACTCCTGGTTCATCCTCACCCAGCGGATCATCGAAAAGGAGTTCGCGCTCTCCGGTTCCGAACAGAACCCCGACATCACCGCCAAGGACCGGGTCGGCTTCCTGCGCACCCGCCTGATCGGCAAGGGCGCACCGGCTCCCGTGGAGGCCTTCAAGCGGCACGGCGCGGACTTCGTCGTCGCCGACACCCTGGACGAACTCGTCGCCGGCATGAACCGCTCGACCCCCGAGCCACTCCTGGCCCCGGCGCTGATCCGCCGTCAGATCGAGGCCCGCGACCTGCAGATCGCCAACCCGTACGGCAAGGACGCGCAGATCCAGGGCATCCACAACGCCCGCCGCTACCTGGGCGATCGGCTCGGCCGAGCCGCCGCGCCGCACCGCATCCTGGACCCGGCGGCCGGCCCGTTGATCGGTGTCAAGCTGCACATCCTCACCCGCAAGACGCTCGGCGGCATCCAGACCGACCTCGACGCGCGCGCCCTCGGCCTCGACGGACGGCCCATCGAGGGCCTGTACGCGGCGGGCGAGGTGGCCGGCTTCGGTGGCGGCGGCGTACACGGCTACAACGCTCTTGAAGGCACCTTCCTGGGCGGCTGCCTGTTCGGCGGCCGCCTCGCCGGCCGCGCCGCAGCCCGCGCAACCGGCAGCTAGGCCGTTGCCGGCGGACCTTGGTGGTCATCGTCGGACTTTGGCGGGCCATCGTCTGAGGACCTTGGCGGACCATCGTCGGAGGGAGCGCGGCCGGCATCGCCGCCGCGTTCGCACCGCGCCGGCACGGCTTCGCCGGACGCGCCACCGTAGTCGAGGGGGCGGCGAACTCCCTTACGAGAGACCGCCATTGTCGAAGGCGACGGCGGGCGGCGAAAACGCATTCCCGCCCCGGCAGCCGTACAGCGAGCAGCAAATCACCCTGCTGCCCGCCACCCGTATGCCGGCCCTGGCCCCCGAACGCCGGGCCGTCGAACTGGACGACGGGCAGACGCTGTACGCCGATCGGGACCTGCTCGCCACCCGCATGCCCCGCGCACCCTGCCGGTACCCGGCGCCGAACCGGCCGTCGTACTTACCCTCCGCGACGTCCGCGACGCGCGCGACGCCAGGACCGGGTCGGCCGTGTAGGTCTGCCCGAAGCTGCCCTGCCCTGCCCGACCGACCACTCATCGGCCGCGCCACCAGCCTCACCGGTGAATTCACCCGGCGTCCGCCAGGGCGCCTCCCTCCCTGAAGCAGCAGTTGCACCAACTGATCGATCCCCGCTGCATCCGGGAACATCGCGTCCGCACTGAGCAGTCCGGCGAAGTAGCCGATGACCACGTTCCCGACCAGATCGGCCGACGCACCCTTCGCCACTTCGCCGCGCTCCGCGCCGCGCTCGAAAATGGCCTTCAGCACGGCCTGCCGCCGATCGTTCAGCACTCGCAGGACGTCCCTGAACAGCGGGTCACGGCAAGCTTCGCCTATCACCTGGCAGGGCAGGCCGTACGTCTGAGCCGAGCCGTACACCTCGGCGATGTGCGTCAGGAGAGAGTGCAAGTCGCCTCGTAGCGAGCCGATATCGGGGACGGGCACTCGCGCCACCCCGAGTTCCGTGAACCACGCCGCTCGTATATGCGTCGAGACGGTGCGGCGAATCGGGAGCGCATCCTGCTCGACGCCGAGAACGTGTTCGGGACGGGGGCGCGGCCGCCTCCACGGAGGAGGTCGCCCGCCAGGCCCAAGTAAGCATCGCCACCGTGTTCCGGCTTTTCCCCACCAAGCAGGACCCTGATCGAGGCTACCGCCGTGCGATACCTCGAAAAGCTGGAGAACGAGTCCTGGCGATTCGCGGACGAGGACGAGGACGACCCCGGACAGGCGTTCGCATCGTTGGTACGCATCCTGGTGTCGACCGACCCCACCAAATCGACTCTGCTGAAGCTGTTGCCCGACGACCGCGGACTGACCGAGCCGGTCACCGCGGCGGCCCAAAGCTTCCGCGGCGCATGCGGGTGGGGCTCGAACGCGCCCAGGCCGCCGGCGCCGCCCGCCCGGACGCCACCGTCGAGGACGTGTCCATGCTGGTCCGCGCCCTCGCCCACGTAGCGACACCCGGCGAGGGTGAGGCCATCGACCGGGCGGCGGGGATCGTCATCGTCGGCCTCGGCATACACCGCTGAACCCGCCTGCGGCCCGACTGCCCCGACCACCAGCGACTCCCGAGACTTCCGGGCGCTCACGGAGCACCGCTCTCCCTTCGGCGTAGCGCCACCACCGACGCAGTGCTCACGCTCGAGAGCACCGCTCTCGCCCCCCAGAGCGAGCCCACAATCCAACACCCCACCCGCAACCCAGGGCACTGCTCTCGAAACTTCCGGGCGCTCGCCACCCGGAGCACCGCTCTCCCCTCGGTCCAGCACTCACCACCCGGAGCACCGCTCTCCACTCGGCGCGCCGCCCACAACTCGGAGCACCGCTCTCCCTTCGGTGCGGCGCTCACCACCCGGAGCACCGCCCACCCTTGGTGCGGCGCTCACCACCAGAACAACGCTCACACTCGAGAGCACCGCTCCCGCGCCCACACCGAACCCACAAAACCAACACCGCACTCGCAACCCAGAGCACTGCTCTCGAAACTTCCGGGCGCTCACAACTCGGAGCACCGCTCTCCCCTCGGTCCAGCACTCACCACCCGGAGCACCGCTCTCCACTCGATGCGCCGCCCACAACTCGGAGCATCGCTCTCTCTTCGGTGCGGCGCTCACCACCCGAACAGCGCTACACTCGAGAGCACCGCTCCCGCGCTCACACCGAGCCCACAAAACCAACATCGCACTCGCAACCCAGAGCACTGCTCTCGAAACTTCCGGGCGCTCACAACTCGGAGCACCGCTCTCCCTTCGATGCGGCGCTCACCACCAGAACAACGCTCACACTTGAGAGCACCGCTCCCGCGCCCACACAACCAACACCCCGCCCAACATCCCCGAGCACTGCCCCGGCCGCCTTCGGCGCCCACAAAGCGATACGGTGCTCACAACTCGGAGCACTGCTCTCGCTTTTGTGCGACGCTCACCACCAAGGCGGTGCTGACTTTGAGAGCACTGCTCTCGCCACCTCGATGAGGATGTCGCGCGACCTTGGCATGGCACTTCGGGAAGGCGATCGCCCCAAGGTCCCGCACGAGGGCGCGATCGCCCCGAGCGAAGGCTTGGATCCGCGGCTACGCCGAGTGCGTCGCCCCTCCGGCCTCCGAGCCTTCCAGGTACGGGACGTACGCCCGCTGCGGAACCAAACCATGGGAGTGCGCGCTCGGAGCTATGCGGTAGTGCCTTCCGTCCGAGACAGATGGCGAACGTCCTTCGCCTGCGATGTCTTCTTCGCCGCGCTCTCGCGACTGATGGTGCCCGCGCCCCTTTCGGTCCGAGCGACGAGCGACGGGATCGATGGGTCGCACCGAGTGCGCCAGAGCGGGATTTGCCGCTCCTCGCCCGGGACGGACGGAGTCGTGGCCTCGATGTCGATTTCGCCGACCCGGAGGGCTGACGCGACCCAGGAAAGCTTGGCAAGTGCCGCACCACGAGCAGGAGTTCGGAGCATCTGGCAGAGCTGCGGCGGCCCAACGCACACCGAGGCTTGGGCAGAGTGATGCGTATTATGATCTGATTACTTAAAGTTGTCGAACATATACTCGTGGTACACGATGCAGGTCACTGGGTATGCCCCGGTCGACGTCAGTGTGCGCTTCGTGCCGGTTGCGGGGCGTGCCCGAGGTGCGGGTGGGTCCATCGGAACGGGGCCTCTCGCCTCGGCCATCCTGTGTACGTTCCGCCTGGCGCGAAATGGGGGGCGTCCATGGCTACATGGGACGACCTGATCGCACATCTGCAAGCTGTTCCCGAGGGCGTGTACGAGGGCTGGGACGCCCGGAACGGATACGACAACCACACCACGTGGGGTCGGGAGTTCGGCGAGGACGGCGTGCCGTGGTGCGTCATCTTCGACTGGTGCATGTACAACGACGTCGGGCTCGCTCGTATCGTGCCGAAGGTGGACAACGTGTCCGCGTTTGCCGATTGGGCGCGGGTGCGCGGCCAGTGGTCGGAGTATCCGAGTTGGGGGGCGTGGGTCGACTTCGGCAATGGGGCGCACACCGAGATCGTGGTGCGCTTCGACGACGTGCACGTGTACACGAAGGGCGGCAATACGATCCCGACCGGCGGCGACGCGGGCCAGGGCAACGGCGTGTACTCGCACACGTTCCGCCGCACCGACCCGAGGGTTACCGGCTACCTCGCACCCCGCTTTCCCGACGGATGCCCACCGACGGCGGATCCGCACGACCCGCGCGGCAGCGCACCGAGCAGCGGCAGGCCCACGGTTGCCCTCGTGAACGTGATCGACTCGGCCCGGCTCGACCCGCCTGCGGCACAAGGGGCGGCGGCGCACCGCACCGACGTCCTTCTGGTCGAACAGGCGCTTCAGGCCGAGGGATTGCTCGCGTCCGGGCTGGTCGACGGGTCCTACGGCACCGCGACGATCCGGGCGTACGCGGCCTATCAACGTCGTCTGGGCTTCTCCGGTACCGACGCCAACGGCATACCGGGCCAGACCTCCCTGACCCGCCTCGGCAACCAACACGGTTTCCGAGTGCGCTGACCCTCGAACCGTGACGGCCGACGAACGGAAGTGATCTACGAGGGCACGAACCCTGTGGGCCGAGGTGTGTATGAGGCATCGAACCCTGTGGGATCGATCGAACCCGACGGGATCAGGCTCTACGGAATCAGGCTCTGCGGGATCAGACCCTCTGGGATCGAGACGTGTGGGATCGAACGTTGAGGCGATCGGACCGGTTCCGACAACCGAACCCGGTCCGATCGCCACCCCACCTCCCACCGCTCGCCGGCGCCGCCGCTACCGCTACCGCCACCCACCCTCCGATCGCCCCACCGAGGCCCACGCCGCCTGTCGCCCCGGCCGGAGGGAGTGGAACCCACGCGCCGCCGACGCAACCGTGTTCCGGGCCGAGCACGGGTCGGGATGCTCACGCGTGGGTCTCGGTCACGAGTCCTAACACTGGATCGCAGGGCTCTGACTCCCGGTCTACTACCGCATCCCGCTCGTGGGAGGTCTGGATCCGACGAGGTGCCGCGCCGAGGCGCCGCCGACCGCACGCCGCGAAGTCGATGACGCCCGAGGTGCGTTCCGACCGCCCCGACTCCGTCGCCTCGTCTCGGAACGTGCGTGCCTTCGGCGGTTGGCCGCCCGTGGTGTGGAGGACGACTGCCGCCACAACGGGAACTCGATGCGGTGGCGGCACTGTTCGGCGTGCACAGAACTCAAGTGGGTGCACGCGGACTTCCTCGTACGGCACGGCTTCGCCCACGTCGTCGACCGCGACGTGGGGGCGGGGTTGGAGGCGGTCGAGCCGGACTTGCGATACGACACCTCCGCCCGACCATCTCGTCTCGGTGCGTGTATGCCCTCACGGTTGGACCGTGGCGTTGAAGTCGACTGCCGCCACAGCCTCGAAGTGGACGCCGCGGCGGCGCTGTCGGTGGGCACGGAACCGGCCACGGTGCTCGCCGACTTCCTTGCGCGCAGCATGGCTTCGGTCACGTCGTCGACGGCGACGTGGGGACGGCGTTCGACGCGGTCGAGCCGGACTTGCGACGCGACATCCCCGCCCGACTACCTCGTCCCGGTTGGTACGTGCTCCTTCGGTGGTCGGCGCGTGGCGTTGGAGGACGACTGCCGCCACAACCGTGAGGATCGATGCGGCGGTGGCGCTGTCGGCGGGCACGAAACTGGCCACCGCGTGCACCGACTTCCTCGCACACCACGGCCGGCCGCGCTGGCGACGACGGCGACGGCGACGGCGACGGCGACGCGTGGTGGGGTTCGAGGCGGTGGAGCCGGGCTTGCGATACGACGGCGGCCCTCGCCCGATCGGCTCGTCGCGATGCGTGCGTGCGACGGCGGTTGGGCGCTCGTGCTGGAGGGCAGCTGCCGCCACAACGTGGGAGTGGAGGCGGCGGGGACGCTGTCGAAGGCGCGAACTGGCTTTGGTGCACAGCGACTTCATCGCGCGCCATGGCTTCCGGATACGTCGTCGACGGCGACGTGTGGACGGGGTTCGACGCGGTCGAGGCGGACTTGCGATATGGCACTCGGTTGCCCGAGCACCTTGGACGCAACGCGCGGGTCGGCCTCGATCTCGACTCCGACTCGCTTCCCGGCTTCGACAACCCGACGTTCAGCGACCCGGCGCTCGGTGGCCGCGCATTCGACGACTCCTCGTTCGACGACCCGGCCTTCAACGACCCCGTGCTCGCCGAGGCCGACGCCGACGCCGACGCCCCGCATACGTCGAGCACGCGGCGACCATGGCGATGGTGGTGGTGGTTGCCCCTGTCCAGGGGGTGGCCCGCGTACGTATGGCCCCCGGATGCCGGCTGGCCCCCGCGCAACTCCGTGGCCCGTATCCGGATGCCTCGCGGGAGGGGCCGGGCTCATCGGGGCCCGCCGTGTTCGGCGCTTGACCTGGAGCGCGCTCCAGGTTGTTGACTCCCGTTCCAGGCCCGACACGAGGGGCCGAACGGAAGGGAAGACCCATGAAGTACCGCATCATAGGCACCGATCCGGCCACCCGCCGCACCGTGAGCGTGCTCGCTCTCGGCGCGATGCTCTTCGGTACCCGGACGGACGAGAAGACCTCCTTCGCGGTGCTGGACCGCTACGTCGAGGCCGGTGGCACCTTCATCGACACCTCCGACAACTATGCCTTCTGGGAGGACGACGGCGTGGGCGGCCAGAGCGAGGCCCTCCTCGGGCGGTGGCGGCGCAGTCGAGGCGTCGGCGACGAGATCGTGATCGCCACGAAGTTGGGCGCAGCCCCGCTGGCGCCGGGCACCGGCTACCTCGACAACCCCGAGGGCCTGTCCGCGAAGGCGATCCGCGAGGCCGCCGAGCGCAGCCGCGAACGTCTGGGGGTGGACCGGCTCGACCTGCTCTACGCACACATCGAGGACCGGACCGTACCGCTGCGCGAAACCGTCGAGGGCTTCGGTGAGTTGGTACGGGAGGGCACGGTCGGGCTGCTGGGTGTGAGCAACCACGCAATGTGGCGGGTGGAGCGGGCGAGGGCGCTGGCTGCGGCAGCCGAATTGCCCGGCTACGAGGTATTGCAGTATCAGCACAGCCACTTGCGGCCGCGCTACGACATGCCCGACGCGCTGTTCGAGGACGGCAGCCTGGGGCACGCCGGTCCCGATCTGCTGAGTTACCTGCGGGCCGAGCCCGACCTGACCCTGGTCGCCTATTCGCCGCTGCTGGGCGGCGCGTACGGGCGGGCGGACAAGCCGCTGCCGCCGGACTACGACCACCCGGGGACGCCCGCGCGGCTGGCGGTTCTGCGCGAGGTCGCGCAGGAGACCGGAGCCACGGTGAACCAGGTGGTGTTGGCCTGGCAGATGGGCGGGTCGTTCCCGATCATCCCGCTCGCCGGCGCCTCCTCGGTCGAACAACTGGAGGAGAACCTGGCCGCGGTGGACCTGGACCTGACCCGCGACCAACGCACCCGACTGGACGCGGCCCGCTAGGCCGACGGCCCCCGGCACCACCGGCACCGGCACCGGCACCGGCACGGCGACGGGCCCGTCAGCACTGCAACCGCCATCGCCGAAACCGGCATTGCTGCCCCTACCGGAACCACCACCGAACGGGACGGCACCTCCCCACCCGAGCCCGTCGCCATCGCCGGTACCACCGGACCAGTCACCGCCACCGCCGCTGCCGCCACGACCGGACCCGTCACCGCCGCCGCCATCTCCGGCACCGGCACCGGCACCGGCAGTATCGCCGCCACCGGAATCGGAACCGCACAGCCGCCACCGCCCATCGGGCGCGAAAACACCGCGTCACCCGAGCCCGTCGCCTCCCCGGTGCCGAGCGGGCCGAGCGGGCCGAGCGGGCGGGCCGAGCGGGCCGAGCAACCTAGGCTCCGTCCGACTGCGGGGGATCCATGCCGGATCCGTCACCATCGCCACCTCCGAGACCGAAACTGGCACCGTTGCCGCAACCGCCCCACCGGACGCGCCAACGTCTGCCCACCCAGCCCATCGCCACCACCGCCACCGCGCCACCTCCGCCGCGCCACGGCCCCCGGAACCGGCACGGGTACCACCGCTACCGCCCCACCCGACGCGGCAACACCTCCCCACCCCAGCCCGTCACCACCGCCACCGCCACCACCGGCACCGTCACCGCGTCCGCAACCGTCCCCCATCGAACGCGGGTGCGGGTGCCGGCGCCGGTGATGGAGATGGCGGTGGCGACGGTTGGGGTGGGATGGGGTGTGGGTGTCGGTGGTGCGGCGGGGGCGGCGGTGGTGTGACGGGCTGGGGTGGGGAGATGTTGGCGGGTCGGGTGGGGCGGTGGTTGTGGCTGTGGTGCCCGTGCCGGTTCCGGTGGCGGTGGCGGTGGCGCGGCGGAAGTGGCGCGGTGGCGGTGGTGACGGGCTGGAGCGGGGAGGTGTTGCGGCACCCGCACACCAACCACCGCCACCGCCATCACCGGCGCCGCCACCACCCCCACCCCGCCCCCTCATCGACGCCCCTATCGCGGTAGAACCCGTGCCCGGCTGGTCGGTGTGTACGAAGACGTGGGCCGGATTTCAGTCGCTCGGACGGATCCGCCCCGGCGTCGAGTGCCTACTGTGTGGTCCCATGACGCAATCAGCCGCTCTGCCGTCCGGGACCCACGACCTCGTGTTGCGAGGTGGTCGCGTGCTCGACCCCGAAACCGGGTTCGACGCGGTGGCCGATGTGGGGGTGACCGCCGGCGCGATCAGTGCCGTTTCCCGGGAGCCACTGACCGGCCTGCGGACGTTGGACGCGCGCGGGCTGGTGGTCGCTCCGGGCTTCATCGACATGCACAGCCATTCGCACGACGTGGCCGGCCACCGCCTCCAGGCCATGGACGGGGTCACCACCGCGCTCGACCTCGAAGCCGGCCTGTCGCCGGTCGACGAGGGCTACCGGCAGGCCGGCGCCGAGGGCCGACCGCTCAACTACGGCTTCTCCGCGTCCTGGTGCCAGGCCCGGATGACGGCCGTCGGCGGGTTTCCGCACGGCGGAGGCATCGGCGTCGCGCTCGGCCAGCTCGGTGCACCGGCGTGGCAGCGCGAGGCGGACGACCGCCAGGTGGACGAGTTGCTCGAACTGCTGCGCCAGGACCTCGCCGCCGGTGCGCTCGGCATCGGGATCGTGGTCGGCTACGCACCGCGGGTCAAGCCCGAGGAGTACCTCGCCGTCTCGCAGTTGGCCGCCGGCGCAGGCCGCCCGACGTACACGCACGCCCGGAACCTGGTCGAGCAGGACGAGAACACGCTCGTCGACGGCGCCGAGGAAATCGCCCGCGCGGCGGCGGAAACCGGGGTGCATGCACACTTCTGCCACGTCCAGTCCACCTCGCTCCGGCACACCGACCGGGTGATGCGGCTGATGGACACCGTGCGCACCGAAGGCGGGCGGGTCTCCACCGAGGTCTACCCCTACGGCGCCGGGATGACGGCCATCGGCGCGGCCTTCCTCGCCCCCGAGCACCTCGGCTGGGCCGGCATCACGCCCGGCGACATCGTCTACGCCCCCACCGGCGAACGCCCGGCCGACGCCGCGCGGCTGCGCGAGTTGCGCGCGAAGGACCCGGGCGGCCTGGCCATCGTGCACTTCCTGGACGAGACCGACCCGCACGATCGCGCGTTCGTGGACCGGGCCCTACTCAATCCGGGCAGCGTGATCGGCTCCGACGCGATGCCGTTGACCTGGACGAACGGGCCGGCCGACCCGATGGCGTGGCCGCTGCCGCCGAGCGCGATGACCCACCCGCGCACCTCGGGCACCTTCTCGAAGGTGCTGCGCCGCTACGTACGCGAGCAGGGCGCGCTCACCCTCATGGACGCGATCGCGCGCAGCAGCTTCGGGCCCGCGCAGATCCTCCAGGAGAGCGTGCCCGCGATGCGCCGCAAGGGCCGCGTGCAGGCGGGGTGCGATGCCGACCTGATCGTCTTCGATCCCGACACGGTCACCGACCAGGCCACCTACGAACACAGCACGCGCCCGTCCACCGGATACGCGCACGTCCTGGTCGGCGGCGTACCCGTCGTCCAGGACGGCATCCTGTGCCTCGACGCCCTCCCGGGCACCCCGGTCCGCGTCTGACACCCCCGGCCGCGGAGCGCACGGGCAGCCCCGACGGGGCGCAGCCAAACACACGTACGCCCCGCGGCCGGGTCCGTCCGCGCCACGGCTCGGCCGGGGTCGCTCCGTTCGCCCCACGCCCCTGCCCGGATGACTCCGTCGGCTCCGTCGGCTCCGTTCGCTCCGTTCGCTCCGCCTCGCAACACCCCCGAGCTTCGCACCCGACACGGGCCTGAGGTGCCCTTGATCTTCCGGACAGCGACCCACGTAGGGTTGTAGTGAACCGGAAAGAGAAAGCACGTGCCGCAAAGATATGCGCAGCAGTTCAAGGAAGAGGCCGTTCGCATGGTGTTGGACGGTCCTCGCCCGATCATCCACGTCGCGCGCGAGTTGGGGATCAGCGACACCACT
>NZ_JBITHP010000052.1:4066-31972 GCF_044458105.1 Embleya sp. NPDC050493 | reverse complement strand
TGGAGATCGGGCCGGACGGTGTGTTGACCGCGATGGGCCGCGAGAGTGTGGAGGGCGCGTCGTTCGTGGCGTTGCAGCGCCGTGACCGGCCCCAGATCCGCACCGCCGTGACCGCGCTGGCCCACCTGCACACCGACGGCCACACCGTCGACTGGTCCCGACTGTTCACCGGAACCGCCGCCACCCTGACCGACCTGCCCACCTACCCCTTCCAACACCGGAACTATTGGCTCTCGCAGTCGTCGTCGGGTGGTGTCGTCTCGGCGGGGCAGGTGGCCGCGAGTCACCCGATGCTGGACGCGGTGGTGCGCATCGCGGGTGCCGACGAGGTGGTGTTCACCGGCCGACTGTCCGCGCGGACGCACGCCTGGGTCGCCGAACACGAGCTGGGCGGACGGGCGTTGGTACCGGGTACCGCGCTGATCGACATGGCGATGTGGGCCGGCGACGAGGTCGGCTGCGCCGGTGTGGCCGAGATGGTGGTCACCGCGCCGCTGGTCCTGCCGGAAACGGGCGGGGTGCGGGTCCAGCTCGTGGTGAACGAGTCGCAGGACACCGGGCAGCGGCCGTTCGCGATCCATTCCTGCCAGGAGGCCGACGAGGAGTGGACCTGCCATGCCACCGGTCTGCTGGCCTCCTCGGTCCCGGAGCCGCGATTCGAGCTGACCGAATGGCCGCCGGCCGGTGCCGTGCCCCTGGCGACGGACGGCTTCTACGAGCGGCTCGCGGAGAACGGCTACGTGTACGGTCCGACCTTCCGTGGACTGCGGACGTTGTGGCGCCGCGACGGCGCCGCCGGCGCCGAGTTCTTCGCCGAGGTGGCGCTGCCGGAACACACGGACACGGCACGATTCGGGATCCATCCCGCCCTGTTCGACGCGGCCATCCACCCTCGGGTCTTCGCCGCGGTCGCCGACGCGGGCGAGGACTTCACGCTCCTGCTGCCGTTCGTGTGGAACGGGATCAGCCTCCATGCCACCGGCGCGACCGCGCTACGGGTACGGGTGGTCATCGACGGCGAGACCGAGGGCGGGACCTCCTGCCGGGTGCAGATGGCCGACGAGGCGGGACAACCGGTCGCCGAGGTGCAGTCGGTGGAGGCGCGCCCGGTGTCGGCGGACGGGCCGACCGCGCGGGACGAGACGGCCGGCTCGCTGTTCGGCGTGGACTGGGTCGGGGTCGAAGTGGGCTCGTCCGAACAGGCCGGGCACTGGGCCCTGATCGGCGCTCCCGACCGGTCGGTGGACGAGGTGTTGACGGTCGACCGCCGCGAGACGTGGTCGGACGCGGCCGGGGCCGACGTCCTGGTCGCCGTCTACGCCGCCCGGCCGGCCGGCGAGATCGTCGCGCAGGTGCACGAGACGGTCGTCGAGGCGCTGGACCTGGTGCGGGAATGGCTGGCCGACGATCGGTTCCCGGCAAGCCGGCTCGTCGCGGTGACCCGTGGCGCGGTGGTGGTCGGCGGGGACGAAGCCGTGCCGGATCCGGTGGGCGCCGCGGTGTGGGGCCTGCTGCGTTCGGCACAGTCGGAACACCCCGACCGGATCGTGTTGGCGGACGTCGACGCCGACCCCGCCTCGCTCGCGGTCCTGCCCGCGGTGCTGGCGGCGGGCCATGATCAGGTCGCGGTGCGCGCCGGCGCGGTGACCGTGCCACGCCTGGTCCCGCAACCCGCGGTGGACGCCGCCGGGCCGGAGTTGGCGCCGGCGGGCACGGTCCTGGTGACCGGCGGAACCGGTGCGCTGGGTGCGCTGTTCGCCCGGCACCTGGTCACCGGGTACGGCGTCCGGAACCTGGTGCTCACGAGCCGACGAGGCCCGGACGCCCCCGGGGCGCACGCACTGGTCGAGGAACTCACCGCGCTGGGCGCCACCGTAGGGGTGGTGGCCTGTGACGTGGCCGACCGCTCCGCGCTCGCGGCCGTGCTCGACGCGATCCCGGCGGAGCACCCGCTCACCGGCATCGTGCACACCGCCGGCGTCATCGACGACGGCATCATCACCGCACTCACCCCCGACCGGATCGCCACCGTGCTCCGCCCCAAGGTCGACGCCGCATGGCACCTACACGAACTCACCCGCGACCGACCGCTCGCGATGTTCGTGCTCTTCTCCTCCCTCGCCGGCACGCTGGGCAACCCGGGCCAGGCCAACTACGCGGCGGCCAACCACTTCCTCGACGCGCTCGCCGGGTACCGTCGCGCGCACGGCCTTCCCGCGCTCTCCCTGGGCTGGGGTCTGTGGTCCGTGGCGGGCGGCATGCAGGCCGAGGTCACCGCGGGCGGCCTCGACCACCTGCGGCACACCGGACTGCGGCCGCTCTCCGTGGCGGGCGGCGCGGCGCTTTTCGACCGGGCGCTCGCGGCGGACCGCCCGGTGGCCCTGCCGGCGCGGCTCGACCTGCGGACACTGCGGTCCGGATCGGCTCCGGTCCCGCCGATGTTGCGCAACCTGGTGGGGCGTTCGTCCCGCCGGGTGGTTCGGCAGGGCGCAGGCGGCCTGCGGGCACTGGCCGACCGGCTGGCCGCGTTGCCGCACCAGCAGCGGCACGAGCAGGTCGCCGATCTGGTGCGTACCGAGGTGGCCGCGGTGCTCGGGTTCGGCTCCGGCGAACGGATCGGCGAAGGTGTGCCGTTCCGCGAGTTGGGCTTCGACTCGCTGACCGCGGTCGAACTGCGCAACCGGCTGGCCGCGGTCACCGGCCTGCGGTTGTCGCCCGGGGTGGTGTTCGACTACCCGACGGTCTCGGCGATCGCCGAACACCTGCTGTCCGAACTCGGCGGCGACCTGCCGGCCTCGGCCACGGCCGTCGCCGCGTCGGTTCCCGGTCCCGGCGGCGAGAACGAGCCGATCGCGATCGTCGGCATGGCGTGCCGCTTCCCGGGCGGGGCCAACACCCCCGAGGAATTGTGGCAGTTGGTGGTCGACGGGGTCGACGCGATGGCGGACATGCCGGACGACCGCGGCTGGGACATCGAGCGGCTGTGGGATCCGGATCCCGACAAGCCCGGCACGTTCTATCCGCGGGCCGGCGGATTCATCGACGCCGCCGCCGAGTTCGACGCCGGCTTCTTCGGGATCTCGCCCCGCGAGGCGCTCGCGATGGACCCGCAGCAGCGCTTGCTCCTGGAGACCTCGTGGGAGGCGCTGGAGAGCGGCGGCATCGACCCGCAGTCGTTGCGGGGCAGCGACACGGGCGTCTTCACCGGGTTGACCGCGCAGGGATACGGAGAGGGCGGCGACGGGGTCGAGGAGAGCGCCGAGGGGTATCGGCTGACCGGGTCCACGACGTCCTTCGGTTCCGGCCGGATCTCCTACGTCCTGGGGCTGGAAGGCCCGACGATGTCCATCGACACGGCGTGCTCGTCGGTGCTGGTTTCGCTGCACCTCGCCGCGAACGCGGTGCGCAGCGGCGAATGTGCCCTGGCGCTCGCGGGCGGCGCGACGGTGATGGCGCAGCCCATCGGGTTCATCGAGTTCTCCCGGCAACGCACCCTGTCGCCGGACGGCAGGGCCAAGGCGTTCGCGGAGTCCGCGGACGGCACCGGGTGGTCGGAGGGTCTGGGCCTGTTCGTGCTGGAGCGGCTGTCCGACGCCCGGCGGAACGGACACCCGGTGCTCGCGCTGGTCCGGGGCAGCGCGGTGAACTCCGATGGTGCGTCCAACGGCATGACCGCGCCCAACGGCCCGTCGCAGCAGCGGGTGATCCGGCAGGCGCTGGCCAACGCCGGCGTCGAACCGTCCGAGGTGGACCTCCTGGAGGCGCACGGGACCGGTACCCGGCTCGGCGACCCGATCGAGGCGCAGGCGCTGCTGGCGACCTACGGTCGGGATCGACCGGCGGACCGCCCGCTGTGGCTGGGGTCGGTGAAGTCCAACATCGGGCACACCCAGCACGCCGCCGGGGCAGGCGGTCTGATCAAGGCGGTCATGGCCATGCGGCACGGCCTGATGCCCAGGACCCTGCACGTGGACGAACCGACATCCGCCGTGGACTGGTCGTCGGGTGCGATGGAACTGCTGACCGAGGCCCGCCCGTGGCCGGAGCTCGACCGGCCGCGCCGGGCCGCGGTGTCCGCGTTCGGGATGAGCGGCACCAACGCGCACGTCATCCTCGAACAGGCACCCGACGACCCGGCCCCGGCCCCGGCACAGGTCGCGGTGTCCCTGCCGGCGGTGCCGTGGGTGTTGTCGGCCAAGTCGCCGCAGGCACTGCGTGCGCAGGCCGACCGGCTGCTGTCCGTGTCGGCCTCCGACGCCGCGCCGAACCCGCTCGACATCGGCTTCTCGTTGGCGACCCGCTCGGTGTTCGACTACCGCGCGGTGCTCGTCACCGGGGGAGGCGCACAGGCAGCGGCCGGGCTGCGGGCGATCGTGGAGGGCGAGGCGACCGTGGCCCGGGACGGCCGGACCGCGTTCGTGTTCACCGGGCGGCCGGTCACCGACCGGTTCGCCGACGGACCGGAACGCGACCTGTACGAGACGTTGCCGGTATATGCCGAGGCGTTCGACGCGATCCTGACCGAGCTCGGCGACAAAGGGGAGGACGCGAGCCTGTTCGCCGCGGAGGTGGCGCTGTTCCGGCTGGTCGAATCCTGGGGTCTGACCTTCGGCTGCGTCGCCGGGACCGGGATCGGCGAGATCGCCGCCGCCTACGTCGCCGGGGCGCTCTCGTCGGCCGACGCCGCCCGGCTGCTGACCACCGGAGACGGGGGCGACGTGACGTTCGCCGAACCGCGGATCCCGGTGGTGTCGCCGCACACCGGCCGGCCGCTCGTCGCCGGCGACCCGGCAGGGTCGATGGGGTCCTCGGGGTCCGAGGGGATCGCCGCCGCCGAGCGGTGGATGGACGAGCAGCGGGTGACCCGGTTCGTCGAGTCGGGCCCGCGGCGCACGATCGAGGGTTCGGTGCTCCTGCTGCGAGACGACCGGCCGCAGGTGCACACCGTGCTCGACGGCCTGGCGGAACTGTTCGTCGCCGGGGCGTCCGTCGACTGGGCCGCCGTCTTCGCCGGAACCGGGGCGCGCCGCACCGGCCTGCCCACCTACCCGTTCCAGCGCGAGAGGTACTGGCCGGCCGAATCCGCCGACGCCGCGAGCCTCGACCCGGACGCCTCGGAGCACGCCCTGCTCGGCGCGGCCATCGCGGTGGCGGGCCGGGACGAACTGGTGTTCACCAGTCGCCTGTCGCTCACCACGCATCCCTGGTCGGCGGACCATGCCGTGGCAGGTGTGCCGGTGCTGCCCGGGTCGGCCCTGGTGGACCTGGCGATCCGGGCCGGCGACGCGAGCGGCTGCCCGGTGCTGGCGGAGCTCACGGTCGTCGAGCCGCTCGTCCTGCCCGACCGCGGCGGTGTGCAGGTGCAGGTCGTGACCGGCGCCGCCGACGAGGCCGGGCGGCGGACGGTGGGCATCCACACCCGGCCCGCCGCCGGACCGGGCACGGACGGCGCGGCGCGGGACTGGACCTGCCACGCCACCGGCCTGCTCGCCCCCGCCGGCGACCGGCCGCAGGTCGACTCGGCCGGGTGGCCGGCGGCCGCGGCCAAGGCGGTGGACTGGGCGTACGAGGACTTCACCGACGCGGGTCACCACTACGGCCCGGTGTTCCGGGGTCTGGAGTCGGTGTCGCGCCGGGGCGACGAGGTGTTCGCCGAAGTCCGGTTGCCCGAAGGGGCGATCGCCGACGTCGGGAGATTCGGGATCCACCCGGCCCTGCTGGACGCCGCGGTACAGCCGCTGCTGATCGGCGCCGCCGAGGTCGAGCCGGACGGTACGGCCCTGCTGTCGCTGCGGTGGGAAGGCGTCGCCCTGCACGCCACCGAGGCGACGGTCCTGCGCGTGCGCCTGGCGCCCGCCGGATCCCGGGGCTTCCGCCTCGAGGCGGTCGACGAGGCCGGACTGCCGGTGCTGGTGGCCGAGTCGGTGCGGCTGGTCCCGGCGCGCGTGACGCCGAGGGACGGCGCGGCGACCGCGGCTCCCGATCGGGCCTCGCTGTTCGAGCTGGGCTGGACCCCCGTCCCGCAGCGGGCCGACGACGAACCGGAGAGCCTGCTCGCCCTGCTCGGCGGCGACCCCGGCGAGCCCGGCGACCCCGGCGACCTCGCCGAGGTGGCGCCGCTGCGGTTCGCCGACATCGAGTCGGCGGCGGCGTCCTACACCCCGTGGGACGTCCTGCTGGTGCAACCGTCGCAGCCGGGCGCCTCGGCCGGCCGACCGGTGGACGTGCACCGGGCCGTGGAACGGGCGCTCGGCGTGGCGCAGTCCTGGCTGGCCCAGGAGAACCTGCCGGACAACCGCCTGGTCGTGGTGACCAGGGGAGCGATGGCCGTCGGGGCGCAGGACGAGGTGCGCGACCCGGCCGGGGCCGCGGTGTGGGGTCTGCTGCGGTCGGCCCAGGCGGAGCACCCCGACCGGATCGTGCTGGTCGACCTGGACGACGACCCGGCCTCGACCGAGCTGCTGTTCGCCGCGGCCCAGGCGGGGGAACCGCAACTGGCCGTCCGGGCCGGGCAGATGCTCGCGCCGCGGCTGGTGCCCTCGACCGCGTCGGACGGGCCGGCGCCGACCCTCGCGACGTCCGGCACCGTGCTGGTCACCGGCGCCGACGGGCCGCTCGGCGCGCTGTTCGCCCGGCACCTGGTCACCGCGTACGGGGTCGAGCACCTGGTGCTCGCCCATCCGCACGGGCCGGACCCGGCCGCCGAGCGGCTGCGGGACGAACTGGCCGGTCTCGGTGCCACGGCCACCGTGGTGGCCTGCGACCCGGCCGACCGGACGGCCGTGCGCGCGCTGCTCGCGGACATTCCGGCCGAGCATCCGCTGACCGGGACCGTGCACACCCAAAACGTCCTGGACGACGGGGTGTTCACCGCGCTGACCACCGAGCGGGTCGGGCACGTGCTGCGGCCCAAGGTGGACGGGGCGTGGAACCTGCACGAGGCGACCGCGGACGCGCCGCCCGCACTGTTCGTGCTGTTCTCCTCGGTGGTGGGCATGCTCGGCAGCCCGGGGCAGGCCAACTTCGCCTCGGCGAACGCGTACCTGGACGCGCTGGCCACGCAGCGCCGGGCGGCCGGACTGCCCGCGGTGTCGATGGCCTGGGGTCGGATGGTCGAGAGCGCCCAGTCCGGCCTGCGGGTGATCGCCGAGGACGAGGCGTGCGAACTGTTCGACGCGGCGCTCGCCACCGGGCACGCCGTGGTCGCACCCGCACCGCTCGACCCGGCCGCGCTGCGCCGCGACACCGCGCAGATTCCGGTCGTGCTGCGCGGGTTGGTACCGCGCGCCGAGCGCCGGAAGGCGAGCGCCGAGCTGCCCGCCGACCGGTTCGCGGAGATGACCAGGACCGAGGCCGAGACGTACCTGCGTGACCTGGTGCGCGCCGAGGCGGCGGGGGTGCTCGGGCACGCGACGCCGGAGAACGTGCAGTGGGAGGTGTCCTTCCGGGACTCCGGATTCGACTCGCTGTCCGCGGTGCAGTTCCGCAACCGGCTGGCCGAGCAGACCGGCCTGTCGCTGCCCACCACGCTGGTCTTCGACTACGCCTCGCCCGGCGTGCTGGTGGACCACCTGCTCGAACGGCTCGCCGTCACCGACGGGGTCGGCCGCCGCTCCGCCCTGGCCGAACTGGACAGGCTGGAGGCCGTCCTGATGGCCGTTCCGGTCGAACCGGTGGACTAGCAGGACTCCGGTCACACGGAGATCGCCGCCCGACTGAGCGCCATCCTCGCCCGCTGGAACAAGACCCGGACCGATGCGCGGCCCGACGCGATCGCCGCCGGTGGCGAGTTCGACCTGGCCGCCGCGATCGAGACCGCGACCGAGAACGAGGTCTTCGACTTCATCGACCGGGAGCTGGGCCGCTCCTCCGCCAACCCGAACCGCTGACCACCAGGAGATATTGGTGAACGCACCCATCCGTTACGCCGAAGCCCTACTGACCGGAATGCTCGGCACCTTCGGCCTGGACATCGAGTATGTCCGGGCGGAGAAGAACACCCTGTACTGCCTGGACGACGCCGGCACGGAGGTGCCGGTGCTCGACCTGGTCGGCGGTTGGGGCTCGCTGATGCTCGGGCACAACCATCCGGAGATCGTGGCGTACGCGAAGGAACTGCTGGACACCGGTTGGCCGGTGCACTCGCAACACTCCTCGCACCCGGTCGCCGACCGGGTCGGCGCGGTGCTCAACGAGATCATCGGCCGCGAGTTCCCCGGCGCCGAGCCGTACCCGATCATCTTCGCCAACAGCGGTGCGGAGGCGGTCGAAGCGGCGGTCAAGCACTGCGAGTTCGACCGCGTGTTGCGGATGAAGAGCCTGTTCGAGCAGATCGAGTGGCACGCGGACGTGGCCCTGAACGCGGTGCGCGACGGGGTCGCGGCACTGCCGGACGATACGTCCCTGCTGCCCGGCGACGTGCCGGCGCCGAGCGGCATCGAGGAGTTCGCCGCGCTGCTCGGCGCGGTGGCCGCGCACAACGTCGCGCAGGCGGGGACCGGCCCGGTGTTCTTCGCGCTGGAGCGGGCGTTTCACGGAAAGCTGGTCGGCAGCACCCAGTTCACCTACAACCCGCTGTTCCGGGCGGCGTTCGCATCGCTCGGGATGACGGTGAAGTTCGTACCGCCGAACGATGCGACGGTCCTCGAGAAGCTCGTGACCGAGCAGCGGGTCACCGTGCTCGACGTCGAAGTGCTGGACGGCAGGGTCACCCTGGTCGAGCGCGACTTCCCGGTCCTCGCCGGACTGATCGTCGAGCCGATCCAGGGCGAGGGCGGGATCCACGAGCTGACCGGCGAGTTCGTCGCCCGGATCCGGCAGATCTGCGACGAGGTCGAGTGCCCGATCGTCGTGGACGAGATCCAGACCGGGATGGGGCGGACCGGAAAGTTCTTCGCGAGTTCCCACATCGGGCTGCTGGGCGACTACTACGTGCTGGGCAAGTCGCTCGGCGGCGGCATCGCCAAGACCTCCGCGATGCTGGTGCGCCAGTCGCGCTACCGCCCGGAGTTCGAACTGGTGCACAGCTCGACCTTCGCCAAGGACGGCTTCTCCACGGCCATCGCCCTGCGTACGCTCGAACTCCTGGAGGCCGACGACGGGGCGGCCTACGATCGCGCCGCGGAACGCGGCGGGCGAATCCTGGGCATGTTGCGCGAGCTGGCCGCGGAGTTCCCCGACGTGGTGGCCGACGTGCGCGGGCGCGGACTGCTCATCGGACTGGACTTCGCCGACCAGAGCAACGCCTCGTCCCCGATCATCCGGGAGAAGGCGCGGGCCGGTCTGCTCGTCTTCCAACTGGGCAGCTACCTCCAGTTGGCCCACCGCATCCGCACCGGACCGACCGCGAGCGTGCCGACCATGTTGCGGATCGAGCCGTCGATCCACATCGGCGACGAGGAGATCGACCAGCTGCGGACCGGCCTCACCCAGGTCTGTCGGATCCTGCGCAACCAGGACGCGTTGCAGCTGATCCACCCGCTGACCGGTGCCGGCGAGCCGGCACGCGCGCGGATCCAGGACTTCCGGCCCGCGACGCACGACGCCCCCGCGCCGACCGAGCCGGCCGATCGCCGGGTCGGGATCGTCGGCTACCCGCTGACGCCGGACATGTTGCGGGAGTTCGACCCCTCGCTCGCCGACCTGGACGATGACCGCCTGCTGGCCTATGCGCGGCGGTCCGAGCTGCTCAAGGACCTGCCGGCGCTCGCACCGGTCCGGTTCGACTCGCCGCAGGGCACGTCGGTGGATCTCACCGTCTACCCGCTGCTGGTGACCCAGCAGCAGCTGCGGGAATACCAGGTCTCCGGGCAGACCTTCCTGATCGGCCTGGACCTGGACCGCCGGGTGCGCGCGGCGAAGGCGGACGGCTGCGACACCGTCGGCCTCGGGTTCGGGCTCGGCGCGGTCGTCGGTCACGGCCGCGCACTGCGGGTCCCCGGGATCACCGTGACCGCGGGCAGTGCGCTGGCGGTCGGCTCGGCGCTGGCCGCCGTGCGGCATGCGGCGGACGAACGGTTCGGCGGACTCGGCGGGTTGACGATGGCGGTCGTCGGCGCGGGTGGGCGGATCGGCTCGGCCCTGGCCGCGATCGGCGCCCGCGAGGTGGCCAGGATCGTGCTGGTGGGCAGTGGCCGGCCGGGTTCGGCCGAGCGGCTGCGGGCCACGGAACACCGGATCTACCAGGAGGCGTGGGCGCGGATCGCGGCCGGCGGCGAGCCGACCGGCATCGCGGCGGGGCTGTCCGCCGAGCCGCTCATCGCCGGATGGCTGGCCGACGGGCGCCCCGGTGACGAGCCCAGCGGCGCGGCCATCGCGGCGTATCTCGCCGACCATCGCGACGCCGACCCGTTCGTCGTCGTGGCCGATGATCTTTTGCCGGTGCGAAATGCGCATGTGGTGTTCACAGCACATTCGAGCCCGGTTTCCGTGTTGGACGAGAAGTATCTCGCCGACGGCGCGATCATCGGCGATTTGTCGTTTTTCGGCACCGGTTCGGAATCCGCTGCGGCGGATTCTCGCGGCGATCTACACTACGTGCGGGCCGGTGTACTTTCCGTGTCGAACGGCGGTATTCTGCCACGCGGAGTCAGCGTTTCACCGGGTGCTGATGAATTGCTGGCGGGGGCGGCGGAAGCAATCACACTCGCGTTGTCCGGCAGCGGTGGATCGATGGGCGGCGGCGCCATTACCCGAGAGCGGGTGGACGCCATGGTCGAACTCGCGAAGCAGCACGGATTCGAGACGATTTCCAGCTGAAGTCTGCCGAACACCGGTTCGCCGGACCATCGGCCGATGGTCCGGCCTGATCAACAGAGGTAAGTGGAATGTCAGAGTCACCAGAGTCCGAGTCGAAAGTGGCGACGGAGGGCGCGCCCGACCCCCACTATGCCAATCGCTGGTTGATCCTGGCGGTGATCGGTATCGCGCAGATGACGATCTTCCTGGATACGACCGTCGTCAATATCGCGCTGCCGTCCGCACAGGCGGATCTCGGGTTCGGCGACGCGGACCGGCAGTGGGTCGTCACGGCGTACGCGCTCGCCTTCGGCAGCTTACTGCTGCTCGGCGGCAGGGTGGTCGACCTCATCGGCGCGAAGCGCTCGCTGATGATCTCGATCATCGGATTCGGTGTCATGTCGGTGCTGGGCGGCGCGGCCAACGGCTTCCCCATGCTGGTCACCGCCCGTGCACTGCAGGGAGCATTCGCCGCGCTCGTCGCGCCGGCGGCGCTGTCGTTCCTGCTGACCGTGTTCAAGGACCCGAAGGAACGGGTCACCGCCTTCGGTGTCTACGGCGCGCTCGGCAGCGGCGGGCTCGCGCTCGGCCTGATCCTCGGCGGCGCGCTGACCGACTGGCTGGACTGGCGCTGGTGCCTGTACGTCAACGTGATCCTCACGGCGGTCGTCTTCATCGGCGCGTCGCTGACCATGCAGAACCGGCAGGCCGAACACCGCCCGGAGAAGCTCGACCTGCCCGGCACGGTGACCGCGTCGGTCGGCCTGTTCTGCCTCGCCTACGGTCTCTCCAACGCCGCCGACGGTCACTGGGGCGGCACCGACGTGTGGGGCTTCCTGGTCGGGAGCGGCGTCCTGCTGGTCGCGTTCGTGGTGTTCGAGCTTCGCTCGCGGACCCCGTTGCTGCCGATGCGGATCGTGCTGCACCGCAACCGGGGCAGCGCCTATCTGGCGATGTTCCTGTTGGGGATCGGGCTGTTCGTGCAGTTCCTGTTCCTGACCTACTACCTCCAACTGATCCTGGACTTCTCGGCGATCCAGAGCGGTCTGGCCTTCCTGCCGATGATCGTGGGGATCGCGATCGGCGCGACCACCGTCCCGCCGATCCTCGAACCCAAGCTGGGATCGCGCATTCTGATCCCGGCCGGCCTCCTGCTGGCCGCGATCGGGTCGTTCTGGCTCAGCCGCCTCACCACCGACAGCTCGTACGCCTCTGGCGTACTGGCCCCGACCCTGATCGCCGGCATCGGCTTCGGACTGGTCGTCTCGCTGGGGGCCGCGGTCGCCACGGTCGGCGTCGAACCGCAGGACGCCGGCGCCGCGTCGGCGTTGGTCAACACGGTGCAACAGGTGGGTGGTTCGATCGGTACCGCGCTGCTGAGCACGCTGGCGATCACCGCCGCGGACTCCTACATCGAAGGCAAGACGCCGACTCCGCAACTCGCCGCGGAAGCCTCGGTGGAGAGCTACACGACGGCGTTCTTCTGGGGCGCGATGGTCTTCCTCGGCGGAGCGGTCGTCTGCGGCCTGCTGTTCGACCGCTTCGTGACGGCGCAGACCGACCCGGAGGTCGGTGAACCGGCCGTCGTACCCGGCGTCTGATTCCTTCCGCACCCGTTCGACCGGCAACCGGTCGTCGGCCGGCACTCGGTTCCGTGACTTGGTTCCGAGTACCAGCCCGGCGGCCGGTTTCTGGGTTGTGGACGCTGGGACTCCCCGGCCGGAGCGGATTGACTTGAGGACGGATGCGGTGCGGTGAGTCCACCCCGATCGGGGTCGGCCCGCGACCCACAATCGAAGGAGAGCTTCGTGACAGCAGTGGCCGATGAGCGGGCGGACGCGACGACCGGGCCGGCGGTCGACCCGGCGGAGCTTCTGACACGTACCCGCGAGCTTGCTCAGCTGATCCGCGAGAACGCACCGAAGACCGAGCAGGACCGCAGGCTCGCCGAGGAGGTCGTGGTCGGGCTGCGCGACGCGGGGCTGTTCCGGCTCACCACGCCGACCCGGTTCGGCGGCTACGACCTGCGGATGTCGGATCTGCTGGCGATCATCGCCGAGGTCGGCAAGTCGTGCGGGTCGGCCGGCTGGAACCTGTCCATCGACACCGCGTCGACCCGGTTCGCGCTGAACGGCATGCCGGAGACCGCGTTGGCGGAGATGTTCGCGGACAACCCCGACGCGTACGTGATCTCCACGGCCCACCTGAGCACGACGAAGGCGCGGCGGGTCGACGGCGGCTTCCGGGTGAACGGCACGTTCCCGTGGAGCTCGGGTTGCGAGATCGCGGACTGGGCCTACATCCCGGTCGTGCACGTCTACGACGGCGACGCACAGACCGCGGACCTGGTCGGTGGCGTCGTGCCGATGAGCGACCTGAGGATCGAGCGGACCTGGCACGTGGCGGGCCTGGCCGGCTCCGGCACCCACACCGTCGTGGCCGAGGACGTGTTCATCCCGGAACAGCGGGCGGTCGCGTTCAGCCTCACGGATCTCGTGGGCGAGGACGAGCGGGACAGCATGCTCCTCCAGGGCAGCGCGCAGTCGCTCGCCGCGATCGTGGGAGCGGCGGAGGGCGCGCTGGAGGTCACCAGGCAGACGCTCGCCAAGAAGCGGCCGATCACCTACGTCAACTACGAGGCGGCCGTCGACGCGCCGTCGGTGCAGATGTGGTTCGGCGAGGCCGCGCACCTGATCGAAACCGCCCGGATGCACCTGCGGGAAGTCGGCGCGGCGCTCGACGGGATACCGGAAACCCAGCCGATGCCGTGGGAGCAGCGGGCCCGGCTTCGCATGCACCAGAGGTCCGCCCATGAAAAGGCGCGGGCGGGTGTGGAGAAGCTGCTCGACGTCGTCGGGGGCAGCGCATTCGCCCTGTCGAACCCGCTGCAACGCCTGTGGCGGGACATCTCGGTGATGAGCCGGCACACCGCGCTCAACGCGCCGATCATTCTGGAGGACTACAGCCGGGCGACGCTGGACATCCACCCGTCGGTGACCCTCCTGTACTGAGGCTTTTCCTGGGGCAGCCCTTCGGGCAGGCCCCTCGTCGCGATCGAACAATGCGTCGGTATTGCTCGGCGGCCGGGTTTTCCGGTGGCCGCCGAGCAATACCGATGCGCCTTTTTGCGGACGGTGGTCCACCGAACCCGCAGGGGTTCCCCTTGGTATCGGCCACCAGATTTCCGTCCGCATTATGGGTTCCGGCGACAAGCCAACTCGCCGTCAGGGGCGTTGACTGCTGGATATGAGACGGATCGCCGTGGTCGGATTGGCTTGTCGGTTTCCCGGGGCCGGCGACGGCCACGAATTCTGGCGGTTGTTGCGGAACGGGACGGACGCCGTACGCGAGGCCCCGCAGGACCGGTGGCGCAGCGCCGAGCTGCCGCACCGCCTCGGCGGATTCGTCGACGGAATCGACCGGTTCGACGCGGGATTCTTCGGAATCCCACCGGGTGCGGCGGCCGCGATGGACCCACAGCAGCGCCTGATGCTGGAGCTGGCCTGGGAGGCGCTCGAGGACGCGCGAATCCTTCCCGCCGAGCTCGGCGGCGACACCGGGGTGTTCGTCGGCGTCATGTGGGACGACTACGCGGCGCTGCAGGACCGGCTCGGCGCGGCCGGGGTCGACCGGCACACGATGACCGGCACCCGCCGCGCGATCATCGCCAACCGGATCTCCCACCACCTCGGCCTGCGCGGCCCGAGCCTGGCCGTGGACACCGCCCAGTCCTCCTCGCTCGTGGCGGTGCACCTGGCGTGCGAGAGCCTGCGGCGCGGGGAGTGCGGCGTGGCCATCGCCGGGGGCGTGAATCTGAACATCCTGGCCGAACCGACGCTCGGCGCGGTGCGGTTCGGCGGCCTGTCACCGGACGGCCGGTGCTTCACGTTCGACGCGCGCGCCAACGGCTTCGTGCGCGGTGAGGGCGGTGGCGCGGTGGTGCTCAAGCCACTGGACGCCGCTCTCGCCGACGGCGACGACATCTACTGCGTGCTGACCGCCGGCGCCGTGAACAACGACGGTGCCGGCGAAGGCGAGCACGCCGGCCTCACCGTGCCGAGCCGCTCCGCGCAGGAGGAGGTCGTCCGCCGGGCGTACCGGCGGGCCGGCGTCGCGCTGCGCGGTGTGCAGTACGTGGAACTGCACGGCAGCGGTACGAAGGTGGGCGACCCGATCGAGGCCGCGGCGCTCGGCGCCGCGCTGGGTCGCGTCCGCCGCCCGGGTTCGCCGTTGCCGGTGGGCTCGGTCAAGACCAACATCGGGCACCTGGAAGGCGCGGGCGGGATCGCCGGGTTGGTCAAGGTGGCGCTGAGCATCCGGCACCGGTTGTTGCCGCCGAGCCTGAACTTCGCCACGCCGAACCCGGACATCCCCCTCGACGAACTCGGCCTGCGGGTGCAGACCGAGCTGACGCCCTGGCCGGAACCGGACCGGCCGCTGGTGGCCGGAGTGAGTTCGTTCGGGATGGGCGGCACGAACTGTCACCTGGTGGTCGCCGAACCCCCGGCGACCGCGGCGACGTCCGCCACGTTGGTCGCCCCGACGGCGACCTCGGCGACCGTCTCGGCGACGGCTTCCTCGGCCGCCTCAATGCCCGGCGAGCCTTCGCCGGCCGGCGCGCGGGCGTGGCCGATCGCCGGCCGTACCGGCGAGGCCCTTCGGGCCCAGGCCGCACGACTGCTGTCCTTCGTGGACGAACGGCCCGAATCCGCCGCGGACATCGGGCTGTCCCTGGCCACCACCCGGACCGCGTTCCGGCACCGTGCGGTCGTGGTCGGCGGCGACCGGGCGGAACTGCGGCGGCGCCTCGCCGAGTTCGCCGGCGGTGCGGCCGTCGCGGGCGTGGTCGAGGGGCAGGCCACGGCGGTCGGGAAGACGGTGTTCGTCTTCCCCGGGCAGGGTTCGCAATGGGCCGGCATGGCGGTCGAACTGCTGGAGTCCGTACCGGAGTTCGCCGAGTCGATGCGGGAGTGCGAGGCGGCGTTCGCAGCCCACGTCGACTGGTCGCTGAGCGAGGTGCTGCGGGACGCGACCGCGCTGGAGCGGGTGGACGTGGTGCAGCCCGCGCTGTTCGCGGTGATGGTGTCGCTCGCGCGGTTGTGGCGCTCGTGCGGGGTCGAGCCGGCGGCGGTGGTCGGGCACAGCCAGGGCGAGATCGCCGCAGCCTGCGTGGCCGGCGCCCTGTCGCTGGAGGATGCCGCGCAGGTGGTGACGTTGCGCAGCCGGGCCCTGACGGCGCTGTCCGGTCGCGGCGGCATGGTGTCGGTGCTGCGGTCGGCCGCCGAGGTGCGCGAGCGGATCCTCGCGTGGAACGGCGCGGTGTCGATCGCGGCGGCGAACGGTCCGTCGTCGGTGGTGCTCTCCGGCGACCCCGACGCGCTGGACGAGTTGGTCGCGCGGTGGACCGAGGAAGGCGTCGAGACCCGGCGGATCGTGGTCGACTACGCGTCCCACTCGTCCCACGTGGAGCAGATCCGGGAGCGGCTGCACACGGTGCTGGCCGGCATCCGACCGCGGTCCTCGGCCGTGCCGTTCTACTCCACGGTGACCGGCGGCATGCTGGATACCGCCGAACTCGACGCCGCGTACTGGTACCGGAACCTGCGACAGACCGTGGAGCTGGAGCAGGCGACCCGGGCGCTGCTGCGCGACGGGCACACGGTGTTCGTCGAGTGCAGCCCGCATCCGGTGCTCCTGCCCGCGCTGCGGGACACGGTGGAACGGCGGGATCCGGTCGAGCAGTCCGGGCCCGCCGCCGTGGTCGCCGGCTCGCTGCGGCGGAGCGAGGGCGGCCCGGAGCGCTTCCTCGCGTCGCTCGCCGAACTGCACGTGCGCGGCGTGGAGGTGGACTGGTCCCGCGTGTTCGCCCTGCGCGGCGCCCGTACCGTGGGCCTGCCCACGTACGCCTTCCAGCGCGAGCGCCACTGGCTCGCCGAACCGGCCGCTCGGGCGGCCGTCGCCGCCGACGCGGAACCCGCGTCGGCGCCTCCCGCTCCGGCCGGGGTCACGGCCGTGATCCCGGCCGGGCCCGAGATGTCGGCACTGGTGCGCTCGACCGTCGCGGTCGTCCTCGGCCATGCGAGCGGCGACGCGGTCGACCCCGGGGCGACGTTCAAGGATCTCGGGTTCGACTCGCTGTCCACCGTGGAACTGCGGGACCGGTTGACCGCGGCGACCGGGCTCGCACTGCCGGCGGGGTTGTTGTTCGGCCACCCGACCCCGGCCGAACTCGCCGGCCACCTGCGGACATTGGCGGGAGGCGACGAGGAGCCCGTCGAGCCCGCCGCGGGTACGGCAAGCGACGAGCCGATCGCGATCGTCGGGATGGCCTGCCGGCTCCCCGGGGGTGTCGCGTCGCCCGAGGATCTGTGGCGACTGGTCGTGGACGGGACCGACGCGATCTCGGAATTCCCGGTCAACCGGGGCTGGGACCTCGACCGGCTCCACGACGTCGACCCGGAGCGGGCGGGCACGTCCTACACCCGGCACGGCGGCTTCCTGCACGACGCCGACCGGTTCGACCCCGAATTCTTCGGCATCTCGCCGCGGGAGGCGCTCGCGATGGACCCGCAGCAGCGACTGCTGCTGGAGACGTCCTGGGAGGCGCTGGAACGGGCCGGAATCGATCCCGCCGGCCGGCGCGGCGCACCCGTGGGGGTCTTCGTCGGGGCGATGGCGCAGGACTACGGCCCCCGACTGCACGCCGCGCACGCCGAGTCCGACGGCTACCGGCTGACCGGCAGCACGATCAGCGTCGCGTCCGGCCGGATCGCCTACACGCTCGGGCTCCAGGGCCCCGCGGTCACCGTGGACACCGCGTGCTCCTCGTCGCTGGTGGCGCTGCATCTGGCGGCCCGGTCCCTGCGGGCCGGGGAGTGCACGCTCGCACTTGCCGGCGGCGTCGCGGTGATGTCCGGACCCGGGATGTTCGTGGAGTTCAGCCGCCAGCGCGGGCTGGCCGAGGACGGCCGGTGCAAGGCGTTCTCCGCCGCCGCCGACGGCACCGGGTGGGCCGAGGGCGCGGGGATCGTGGTGCTCGAACGACTGTCGGACGCGCGGCGCCACGGACACCGCGTGCTGGCGGTGCTGCGCGGCAGCGCGATCAACCAGGACGGCGCCTCGAACGGGCTCACCGCGCCGAACGGGGTCGCCCAGGAACGGGTGATCCGCCAGGCCCTCGCCGCCGCCGGGATGAGTGCCGGGGACGTGGACGTGGTCGAGGCACACGGCACCGGGACCACGCTCGGCGACCCGATCGAGGCGGAGGCGCTGGCGGCCACATACGGCCGCGATCGGGAGCCGGCCCGACCGCTGCTGCTGGGGTCGCTGAAGTCCAACATCGGCCACGCCCAGGCCGCGGCCGGAGTGGCCGGCGTGATCAAGATGGTGCAGGCGCTGCGGCACGAGACGGTGCCCGGGACGCTGCACGCCGACGAGCCGACCCCGCATGTGGACTGGGCCGGCGGCGGGTTGGCACTGGTCACCGAGACCCGGGAGTGGCCGCGGACCGGCCGGGCGCGCCGGGCCGGGGTGTCCTCGTTCGGGATCAGCGGCACGAACGCCCACGTGATCATCGAGCAGGCGCCGCCGGAGCCGCATCCGGAGCCCGAGCCCGGGTCGGGTCCGGAGTCGGCGCCCGGTGCGTCGGCCGATCCGGTGTCGCCGTGGGTGTTCTCCGCGAGCAGCGAGGACGCGGTGGCGGACCAGGCCGCCGCCCTGCTGGCCTTCCTGGACTCGCATCCCGACCTGAACCAGGCGGACACCGGGTTCTCCCTGGCGGCCGCCCGCTCCGGCCTGCCGCACCGGGCCGCCGTCGTCGGCGCGGACCCGTCCGCCCGCCGCTGGGGCCTGACCGCGCTCGCCGCCGGTACCGAGGCACCGGGCGTGCTGCGCGGCACCGCCCGCGAGCCGGGCGCGGTGGTGTTCGTCTTCCCCGGTCAGGGTTCGCAGTGGGTCGGGATGGCGGTGGAACTGCTGCACTCGTCCCCGGTGTTCGCCGACACGATGCAGGACTGCGCCGGAGCGCTGGCCCCGCACGTCGACTGGGACCTGTTCGAGGTGCTGCGCGACGCCGCCGCGCTGGAGCGGGTGGACGTGGTGCAGCCCGCGCTGTTCGCGGTGATGGTCTCGCTGGCCGCGCTGTGGCGCTCGTACGGTGTGGAGCCCGCCGCGGTGGTGGGCCATTCGCAGGGGGAGATCGCCGCCGCATGCGTCGCCGGCGCACTCGACCTGGCCGACGCGGCGAGGATCGTCGCCCTGCGCAGCCGGGCCATCCTGGCGCTGTCCGGCGCCGGCGGCATGGTCTCGGTGGCACTGTCCGAGGACGAGGTTGCCGCACGCCTGCGCCGATGGGACGGCCGGCTGTCCACGGCGGTGGTGAACGGCCCGGCCGCGGTCGTCGTGGCCGGCGACGTGGACGCGCTGGACGAACTGGTCGCCGAATGTGAGGCCGCCGGGGTGCGGGTCAAGCGGCTCCCGGTGGACTACGCGTCGCATTCGGCCCACGTGGAGCGGATCGAGGACGAACTGGCCGCGGTGCTGGCCGGCACGGCTCCCCGCCCCTCGGCGGTCCCGTTCTACTCGACGGTGACCGCCGGCCTGCTGGACACCACCGGCCTGGACGCCGGCTACTGGTACCGCAACCTGCGCAACCGGGTTCGCTTCGCCGAGACGGTCGGTGTGCTGGCCGAGCGGGGGCACTCGGTGTTCGTCGAGGTCAGTCCGCATCCGGTGTTGACCGCGGCGGTCGAGGACGTGGTCGAGCACGCGGTCGTCGTCGGCTCGCTGCGCCGCGACGACGGCGGCCCCGAGCGGTTCGTGACCTCGCTGACCGAGGCGTACGTACGCGGCGTGAGCCCGGACTGGCGGGCCGTCTTCCCCGGCGCGCGACCGGTCGACGTGCCCACCTCGGTGTTCCGGCGGCGGCGCTACTGGCTCGAACCGACGCCGGACGGCGAGCCGGCGGACGTGGCGGCGGCCGGACTGACCGCGGCGGAGCATCCGCTGCTCGGCGCCGTGGTGGAACTGCCGGACTCCGGCGGCCTGGTGCTGACCGGACAACTGTCCCTCCGGGCCCAGCCCTGGCTGGCCGACCACGGGCTGGTCGATCGCGGTTCGGCCGACCCCGGGCGGGCGGACACGGTGCTGCTGCCCGGCGCGGCGTTCGTCGAGCTGGCGGTGCGCGCGGGCGACGAGGTGGGCTGCGACGAGGTCGCGGAGCTGACCTGCGAGGTGCCGTTGACCCTGCCCGCGCACGGCGGGGTCGACGTGCGGGTCACGGTCGGCGAACAGGACGACTCCGGCCGCCGGGCGCTGGCCGTGCACGCCCGCCCGGCGGACGGTTCCGCCGGCTGGACCCGGCATGCGAGCGGGGTGCTCGCGATGGGCCGGCCCGAGGAGTTCGACCTGACCTCCTGGCCGCCGGCGGGCGCGGTCGCGGTGGAGTGGGACGGCGGATACGACCGCTGGACCGCACTCGGCTACCGCTACGGCCCGGCGTTCCGCGGCCTGCGCTCGTGGTGGCGGCGGGGCGCGGAGACCTTCGCCGAGGTGGCGCTGCCGGCGGAGATCGCGGCGGACGCCGGCCGGTTCGGGCTGCATCCGGCACTGCTGGACGCCGCGTTGCATGCCGCGGTCGCGGATGGTCCCGATTGCCGGCTGCCGTTCTCCTGGCAGGGCGTGTCGTTGCGGGCCGGCGGTGCGTCCGCGCTGCGGGTGTGGATCACGCCGGACGGCCCGGACACGGTCTCGCTGAGGCTGGCCGATGCGACCGGGGCGCCGGTGGCGTCGGTGGAGTCGCTGGCACTGCGGCCGCTCCCGGCCGGGGCACCGACCGGCGGGCCGCCGGACGCGTTGTTCCGGGTGGACTGGGTCGAGGCCCGCGGGCCCGGGACCTCCGGGGGCCGGCGGCCGTGGGCGCTCGTCGGCGTCGACGAACTCGGGCTCGGCGTACCCTCCCACGCCGATCTCGGCGCGCTGGCCGCCGCGGGACCGGTGCCGGAGGCGGTGTTCGCCGCGCCGACCGGGGAGCCCACCGCGGCCGGCGCGCACGCCGTGGCCGGCCGGACGCTGCGACTGATGCAGGAGTGGCTCGCCGACGAGCGATTCGCCGCGTCGAGGCTGGTGTTGCTCACCCGCGACGCGATGGTCGTGGAGCCGGACGAGCCGGCCGAGCCGGACGTGCTCGGCGCGGCGGGCGCCGGGGTGTGGGGCATGGTCCGCTCGGCACAACGCGAGCACCCGGACCGGTTCGTCGTCGTCGACCTGGACGCGCACGAGGCGTCGGTCGCGGCGCTGCCGGTCGCCCTGGCCGGCGGCGAGCCGCAACTGGCGATCCGCAAGGGCCGGCCGCTGGTACCCCGGCTGGCCGTGGTCGCCGGCCCGTCCGCGGCGCGACCCGACCTGACGGCGGGCACGGTGCTGATCACCGGCGCCACCGGAACCCTCGGCGGCCTGTTCGCCCGGCACCTGGTGACCCACTACGGGGTCGCGCACCTGGTGCTGGCCGGCCGGCGCGGACCCGACGCACCGGGCGCCGCCGAGCTCGCCGCGGAGCTGACCGCGCTGGGTGCGACGGTCACCGTGGCCGCGTGCGACGTCGCCGACCGGGACGCGCTGGCCGCACTGCTCGCATCGATCCCGGCCGAGCACCCGCTGACCGGTGTCGTGCACGCCGCCGGACTGCTCGACGACAGCGTCCTGGAGGCGATGCGGCCGGAACAACTGGCGCGCGTGCTGCGCCCGAAGGTCGACGCCGCGCTGAACCTGCACGAGCTGACCCGGCGGCTCGACCTGGCGATGTTCGTGCTGTTCTCCTCGGTCGCCGGCATCCTGGGTCTGCCGGGGCAGGCGAACTACGCGGCGGCCAACGCGTACCTGGACACCCTGGCCCAGCAGCGCGCGGCGCGCGGCCTGCCGGCCGTGTCGCTCGCCTGGGGCCTGTGGGCGCCGCCGAGCGGGATGACCGGCCGGCTCGCGGACGCCGACCTGAGCCGGATGCGCCGCGCCGGCCTGAGCCCGTTGTCCGCGGCGGAGGGGCTGGCCCTGTTCGACGCCGCGGTCTGCTCCGACGCCGCCCTGCTCGTCCCGGCCCGGATCGATCCGGCCGCGGTGCGGGCACAGGGCCCGGTGCCGGCGCTGCTGCGCGGCGTGGTCCGCGAGCGGGTCAGGCGCGCGGAGGCCGCCGCGGCGCAGCCGGTCGACGCCGGGTCGCTCGGCGCCGACCTGGCCCGGATGTCCGGTGCGGACCGCGAGGCGGCCCTGCTCGACCTGGTCCGCGAGCACACCGCCACGGTGCTGGCACACGGCACGCCGGGCGCGGTCGCCCCCGACCGGACCTTCAAGGAACTCGGGTTCGACTCGCTGACGGCGGTGGACCTGCGCAACCGGCTGGGCGCGGCGACCGGGCTGCGGCTGCGGGCCACGCTGGTGTTCGACTACCCGACGCCGTCCGCACTCGCCGGCCGGCTCGGCGCGGTACTGGGCCCGGCCGAACCGGCCGAACAACCCGCCGAGCCAACCGCGCCGGTCGCGCCGGTCGCGCCGCCGACCGGTGGGCTGGACGGGCTGGAGCTCGACGAACTCTTCGACCTCATCGACGGCGAACTTGGCATGCCCTGATCGGAGTTCTTGTGAGTAACGAAGAGAAGCTGGTCGAATACCTCAAGCGGGTCACGGCCGAGTTGCAGCAGACCAGACAACGGCTGCGGGAGACCGAACAGGCGAGTCGGGAACCGGTCGCCATCATCGGCATGGCCTGCCGGTTCCCCGGCGACGTCGGCTCGCCCGAGGACCTGTGGCGACTGCTGGACGCCGGCGGCGACGCGATCGGCGAATTCCCCGTCGACCGCGGCTGGGACGCGGAGTCGCTGTACGACCCGGACCCGGACACACCCGGCCGCACCTACACCCGGCACGGCGGGTTCCTGCGCGGGGCAACGGAGTTCGACCCCGAGTTCTTCGGGATCTCGCCGCGCGAGGCGGTCGCGATGGACCCGCAGCAGCGGCTGCTCCTGGAGACCTCCTGGGAGGCGCTGGAGCGGGCCGAGATCCGCCCCGCCGCGCTGCGCGGCGCCCGGGTCGGGGTGTTCGCGGGGGCGATGGCACCGGACTACGGGCCCAGGTTGCACCAGGCGGTCGGCGGCGCGGAGGCGCACCTGCTCACCGGCACCGCGAACAGCGCCGCCTCCGGGCGGATCGCGTACACCCTCGGGTTCGAGGGGCCCGCCGTCACCGTCGACACGGCCTGCTCGTCCTCGCTGGTCGCGCTGCACCTGGCGGTCCAGTCGCTGCGCCGCGGGGAGTGCGCGCTGGCGCTGGCCGGCGGCGCCACGGTGATGTCCACCCCGGGCATGCTCGTCGCGTTCAGCCGCCAGCGCGGGCTGGCTCCGGACGGGCGCTGCAAGTCCTTCGCCGACGCGGCCGACGGTACCGGCTGGGCCGAGGGCGTCGGCATGCTCCTGGTGGAGCGGCTCTCGGACGCCCTGCGGCTCGGGCATCCGGTGCTGGCCGTGGTGCGGGGCAGCGCGGTCAACCAGGACGGCGCGTCGAACGGGCTGACCGCGCCGAACGGGCCGTCCCAGCAGCGGGTGATCCGGCAGGCGCTCCAGGACGCCGACCTGGCCGGCTCGGACGTGGACGCGGTCGAGGCGCACGGCACCGGCACCGGACTCGGCGACCCGATCGAGGCGCAGGCCGTGCTGGACACCTACGGCCCGGACCGCGACCGTCCGCTGTGGCTCGGGTCGTTGAAGTCCAACATCGGGCACACCCAGGCCGCCGCCGGGGTCGGCGGCGTGATCAAGATGGTGCTCGCGCTGCGCCACGGCGTACTGCCGAAGACCCTGCACGTGGACACCCCCTCGTCGCATGTGGACTGGTCCGCGGCCGACGTGCGGCTGCTGACCGAGCGGCGCGAATGGCCGGTGACGGGCGCGCCGCGGCGGGCCGCGGTGTCGTCGTTCGGGATCAGCGGCACGAACGCGCACGTGATCCTGGAGCAGGCGCCGGCGGGCGAGGCGGCCGAGCCGAAGGAGCCGATCCCGCTGCCGCCGGTGCCGTTGCTGCTCTCCGGCCGGACCCCCGAAGCGTTGGCCGCCCAGGCCGAGGTGTTGTCGGCCACCGTGGACGCGCCGGACGGGCCGGACCTGCTCGACGTCGGGTTCTCGCTGGCGACCACCCGCACGGCCTTCGAACACCGGGCCGCGGTGCCGGCGGGGGACCGGGACGGTCTGCTCGCCGGCCTGCGCGCGCTCGCCGCGGGCGACACGGCTTCCGGGGTGGTGCGGGGTGTCGCGCACCCCGGCCGCACCGCCTTCGTGTTCGCCGGGCAGGGCACCCAGCGGATCGGCATGGGTCGCGAACTGTACGCGGAGTTCCCGGCGTTCGCCGCGGCGCTGAACGAGGTCTGCGCCGGGTTCGACGGACTGCTGGACCGGCCGCTGCGGGACGTGCTGATGGCCGAGGCGGATCCGGAGGCGGAACCGCTGCACCGGACCGGGTGGGCGCAGCCCGCGCTGTTCGCGGTCGAGGTCGCCCTGACCCGACTGCTCGGCTCGTGGGGCGTGCGGCCGGAGGTGCTGGCCGGGCATTCGATCGGCGAGTTGTCGGCGGCGTTCGTGGCCGGACTGTGGACGCTCGAGGACGCCTGCCGCGTGGTGGCGGCGCGCGGTCGGCTGATGGAGCGGTTGCCCGAAGGCGGCGCGATGGTGTCGATCCGGGCCGGCGAGGCCGAGGTGGTCCCGATCGCGGCGGGTGCCGAGGTCGGCATCGCCGCCGTGAACGGGCCGGAGGCGGTGGTCGTGTCGGGCGAGGAGGGCGCGGTGTTGCGGGTCGCCGAGCACTTCGCGTCCCTGGGCCGACGCACGAAGCGGCTGCGGGTGAGCCACGCGTTCCACTCACCCCTGATGGACCCGATGCTGGAGCCCTACCGCGAGGTGCTCGCCGCCGTGACGTTCCACGAGCCGGTGTTGCCGATCGTGTCGACGGTCACCGGCGGGGCGCTGACGGCGGAGTCGGTGTGCTCACCGCAGTACTGGGTGCGCCAGGTCCGCGAGCCGGTGCGATTCGCCGCCGCGGTGCAACGCCTGCGCAAGGACGGAGTGACCCGGTTCGTCGGCATCGGCCCGGACGCCGCGGTGACCGCGATGGCCGAGGGTTGCTTCCCGGAAGGGGACTCGGTATCGGTCGCTGTGCCGGTGCTGCGGGCCGACCGCCCGGAACCGGTCACCGCGCTGGCCGCGTTGGCCGCGGCGCACGTGCACGGCATCGAGGTGGACTGGCACGCGGTGTTCGCCGGGACGGGGGCGCGCACCGTGCCGGTGCCGACCTACCCGTTCCGGCGCGACCGCTACTGGATGGACGTGCCGACGCGGGCGGGCGACCTGCGGGCGGCGGGCCTGGTCGCCGGGGAACACCCCCTGCTCGGTGCGGTGCTGGCGCTGCCGGAGTCCGGCGGGACGGTACTGACCGGCCGACTGTCCCCGCAGAGCCTGCCGTGGCTGACCGACCACGCGATCCTGGGTCGGGTGGTGGTACCGGGTGCGGCGTTCGTGGAGATGGCGCTGCGGGCCGGCCGTGAGGTGGGCTGCGAACTGCTCGACGAACTCACCGTGCACACGCCGCTGGTGCTCGCGGAGCGGGCCGGGGCGATGATCCAGGTCGTGGTCGAGGAGGCCGACGCGTCGGGACACCGGGCGGTGTCGGTACACGCCCGCCCGGAGGACGGCGACTGGGTCCGGCACGCCGACGGTTCGTTGTCCGGCTGGGCCCCGCCGGCCGGATTCGAGGCCGGCGTATGGCCCCCGGAGGGGGCGCGGGAGGTCGCGATCGGCGACGTGTACGCCGACCTCGCCGCACGCGGGTACGACTACGGCCCGGCGTTCCGGGGGTTGTCGGCGTTGTGGCGGCGCGGGGACGAGGTGTTCGCCGAGGTCGCCCTGCCGCCGGAGGCCGCGGGCGAGGCGGATCGGTACGGCCTGCACCCGGCGCTGCTGGACGCGGCGCTGCACGCGGTGTGGTTCGGGTCCTTCCTCGACGGCATGGACGGTGCCGTCCTGCCGTTCGCCTGGTCGGGCGTGTCCCTGTCGACGGCCGGGGCATCCACGCTGCGGGTGCGGATGTCGGCCGCCGGCGCGGACGTGGTGTCGATCCGGCTCGCGGATGCGACCGGTGCGCCGGTGGCGTCGGTCGACGGCCTGCGGTTCCGGCAGATGCCGACGAGCGGACCGGGCACGCCCGCGGATTCGATGTTCCGGGTGGACTGGTCGGCCGCGCCCGCCGAGTCGGCGGAGCCGGTTCCGTGGACGCTCGTGGACACGCTCGCGGAGGTGCCCGCCGACCCGGGAGTGGTGTTCCTGCGCTGCCCGACCGGCCCGGACGCCCGGCAGGTCACCGGTGCGATGCTCGCTGTCGTGCAGGAGTGGCTCGCCGACGAGCGGTTCGCCGCCGGCACGCTCGTACCGGTGACCGAGGGTGCGGTCGGGGTCGAGCCGAAGGAGCCGGTCGACGGGCTCGCCCAGGCCGGGGTGTGGGGCCTCGTGCGGTCGGCACAGACCGAGAACCCGGGCCGGTTCGCCCTGGTGGACGTGGACGCCGAGCCGGTGCCGTGGGACGCGGTGGCGGCGCTGGTCGCACAGGAGCCGCAGTTGGCGATCCGGTCCGGCCGGCCCCTGGTGCCCAGGCTGGTCCGGGCCGAGGTGGGCAGCGGCACCGCGCCGACGGCGGCGTTCGGTGCCGGCACCGTGCTCGTCACCGGCGGGACCGGCACCCTCGGTGGGATCGTGGCACGGCACCTGGTGAACGTGCACGGGGTGCGGCGGTTGTTGCTGGTCAGCCGCACCGGCGCGGGTTCCCCGCGAGGCGTGGAACTGGCGGCCGAGCTGACCGCACTGGGCGCCGAGGTCGAACTGGCCGGCTGCGACACGGCGGACCGCGCCGCGTTGTCCCGGCTGCTCGCCGCGATCCCGGCCGAGGCCCCGCTGACCGCGGTCGTGCACGCGGCCGGGGCGCTCGACGACGGGGTGCTGACCGAGCTGACCCCGCAGCGGCTCGACGTGACGCTGAGCCCCAAGATGGTCGCCGCGTGGAACCTGCACGAGCTGACCCGCGACCTGGACCTGTCGGCGTTCGTGTTGTTCTCCTCGATGTCCGGCCTGATCGGCCCGGCGGGTCAGGCGAACTATGCGGCGGGCAACGCCTATCTGGACGCACTCGCGCACTACCGGCGGGCCCGGGGGCTGCCCGGGGTGTCGCTCGCGTGGGGCATGTGGGCCGAGCGCAGCACGATGACCGAGGACCTGTCCGAGGTGGACCTGGCCCGGCTGGCCCGACTCGGGGTGACCCTGTACTCGTCGGAGCAGGGCGTCGCGCTGCTGGACGCCGCGCTGGGCCTCGACGAGGCGCTGCTGGTTCCGGTGGCACTGGACCTGACCATGGTGCGCGCCCAGGCGGAGGTACCGCCGATCCTGCGGCGACTCGCGGGCCGGCAGGTCGTGCCGCGCTCGTCGCGGTCGTCGCGCCCGGCGGCGGCCGGCTCGGGCGCCCTGATGGACCGGTTGGCCGGTCTGGCGGAGGAGGACCGGTACGAGATCCTGCTCGACCTGGTGTGCACCCGAATGGCCGACGTGCTGCAGTATGCGCCGGGACGGTCGATCGATCCCGACCGTTCGTTCTCCGACCTGGGGGTCGACTCGGTGTCCGCGGTGGAGTTCCGCAACCTGCTCGGCGCGGAGACCGGCCTGAGGCTCGCGCAGACGCTGGTGTTCGACCACCCGACGGCGGCCGCCGTGGCCCGTGAGTTGATCCGTCTGGCGGCGGCCCGCACCTCGGCGCCGACGGGTTCGCTGCTGAGCGAGCTGGACCGGGTCGACTCGGCGCTGACCATGGCGTCGGTGACCGGCCCGGACGGGGACCGGATCGCCGATCGCCTGGAGGGCCTGCTGGTGCGGCTGCGTGCGTTGCGGGACTCCGCCGACCCGTCCGAGGACAGGCTCGACGTCACCGCCGCGACGGACGAGGAACTCTTCCAGTTCCTGGACGGCAAATAGAGCGGGATCCACCGGCGAACTCGCGGGCGTGGGGGCCCACCCCCCGGGGGGGTCGGGGGCCCGCCCCGGGTGGGGGCCCCGACCCCCCGGGGCGCCAACCCCCCAGGGCCGGGGCGGGGGAGTT
>NZ_JBITHP010000052.1:0-4056 GCF_044458105.1 Embleya sp. NPDC050493 | reverse complement strand
GCGCTCGTGCACCGGCCCGCGGGCGGGCCGGACATTGCGGCGGGGCCCCCCGGCGGGGGGGGGGGGGGGCGCCCCGGGGGGGGGGGGGGGCCCGCCCCCACGCCCGTGGTCGTACCGACTACCGCGCGGGCACCTACCCGAGCTTCGCCGGTGCCGGGAAGTAGCCGGCGGCGGCGAAGAACTCCGTGTACCTGCCGAAGAGTTCGGCGTCGATCTCCGGGCACGCGATGCCCGTGCCGGCGAGTGCGGCCTCCGTCGCGACGACGTCCATCCGCATGTACAGGGCCTCGCCCGCGGTCATGTAGCTCCGGAAGATGTCGATCGTCGGGAAGAGCGCGTTGTCCCGATCGGCGCGGACGGTGGCGACGAACTCGTCCCAGGGCACCTCGTCCAGGACGTAGCCGGACTCGCGCAGCCGCTTGACCATGTCGGCATAGCCGACCGCCACGGGATTGAACAGGTGGAAGGTCCGGTCGTGCGTGGTGCGGGACAGCGCCAGAACGGCCGCACTGACGTAGTCCACCGGCACCATCGGGAACAGCGCGTTCGCGCCGATCGGCATGGCCCGTGCCTGGAGGCTGCCCTTCAGGCTCAGCCAGACGAAGTCGCGGGTCTGGCACGCGCCGTTGGTCTGTGCGCCGGAGATGACGTCGGCACGGTAGATCGACACGGGCAGGCCGCGTTCCCGGGCCAGTTCGATGATCTTCTCGGCGACGTACTTGCTCTGCCGGTACCCGTTGGTCAACTCCTGCGGCGGCCCGGTGGGATCCTCCGGGGTCAGGCCGGCTCCGTCCGGTGCCGGCCCGGCGAAGACGCCGGTGCTCGACACGTAGTGCAGCGGAACCGTCCGGTGCAGCGCGGCGAGCCGGAGCGCCTCCTCGGTACCGGTCACGTTGGCCGCCTTCAGCGACGTGTACGGGTGCAGCCAGTTGACCGTCGCGCCGGCGTGGTAGACCACGTCGATCTCGCGGGCGAACCGGTCGAACCGCTCGGCGTCGAGGCCGAAGCGTGGTTCGGCGAGGTCGCCGGTGACGACCGACAGCCGGTCGGCGTCGATCTCGTCCCAGATGCCGTACCAGGCGAGATTGGCCCGCAGCCGGTCGAGCGCGGCCCGCTCGTCGGCGCCGCGGACCAGGCAGTGCACGGTGGCCCCGGTCGCGCGCATGAGGTCCCTGAGCAGGAACGCGCCGACGAACCCGGTCGCTCCGGTGAGGAAGACCTGCTCGGGATCGGCGACCACGGTGGTGACGTCCACGGCCGGGACCACATCCTCGGCGAGCCGCACCTCGGCCGCGAAGTCCACGGTGGACCGCGTATCGCCCTCGGTTCGGCCGGACAGCTCCACGCGCAGGTAATCGATCAGCGCCGCCGGGGTGTTGTGGTCGAACAACAGGGTCGGCGGCAGGCGCAGACCCGTCTCGCCCTCCAGCCGGTTGCGCAGCTCGACCGCGGTCAGCGAGTCGAACCCCAGCTCGGTGAAGACGGTCGTGGCGGTGATGTGGTCGGTCCTGCCGTGGCCGAGCACCGCCGCCACGGCGGTGCGCACCAGGTCGAGCAGGAGTTCCCGGCGGCCGGACTCGTCGAGTGGGGCGAGCCGCTCCGTGAGCAGTCCGGTGTGCTCCGCCGCCGCGGTGATCACCCGCCGGCCCGGCCGGCGGACCAGACCGTGCAACACCGGCAGGACCGGCCCGGGTTGCCGCCCGATCAGGGCGACGTCGAGGTGCATCGGCACCGTCGTCGGATGGGCGGCGGTGATCGCCGCGTCGAACAACTCGGCACCCTCGGCCGGTGCGATCGGTCGCAGACCCGCCTGCGTCGCCCGGCTCCGGTCCACCTCGGACAGCCGGGATGCCATGCCGTGCTCCTGCGCCCACGCGGCCCACGCGAGGGAGTGGGCGGGCCGCCCGTTCGCCCTGCGGTGCTGGGCGAGTGCGTCGAGGAACTGGTTGGCGGCCGAGTAGTTCGCCTGTCCCGGCGAGCCGACGACGCCGGCGACCGAGGAGAAGAGCACGAACATCGCGAGTGGTCGGTCGCGGGTGAGTTCGTGCAGGTGCCATGCGGCGTCGACCTTGGGGCGGAGCACGGTGGCGATCCGGTCGGGGGTGAGTGCGGTGATGATGCCGTCGTCGATGACGCCGGCGGTGTGCACGATGCCGGTGAGCGGGTGCTCCGCCGGGATCGCGTCGAGCAGCCGGGCCACCGCGGCCCGGTCGGTGACGTCGGCGGCGACGACGGTCACCTGCGCGCCGAGCGCGGTGAGTTCCTCGACCAGTGCGTGCGCCCCGGGGGCGTCCGGGCCCCGTCGGCTCGTGAGCACCAGGTTCCGGACGCCGTACCCGGTGACCAGGTGCCGGGCGAACAGCGCACCCAGCGCACCGGTTCCGCCGGTCACCAGGACCGTGCCGTCCGGCGCCGGCTCCGGCCGGGTCGTCGCGGTCGCGCGCACCCTGGCCAGCCGGGGGGTGCTCGCCCGTCCGGCGCGGATGGCCACCTGGTCGTGGCCGGACGCGATCGCGGTGGGGAGCTGCTCGGCGCTCGCCGGGCTGCCGTCCAGGTCGATCAGCGTGATACGGCCCGGATTCTCGACCTGGGCCGACCTGACCAGACCCCACACCGGGGCGGACCCGAGTTCGACGTCCGCACCGTCGTCGGTGGCGACGGCGTTGCGCGTGACCAGCACGAGCCGGGAGGTCCCGAACGCCAGCCCGTCCTGCACCAGTTCCAGCGCCCGTACGGTGGCCCGGTGCGCCGCGGCCACCGGGTCGTCTCCGGCCGGCTCGTCGATCACGGCGACCAGGACGTCCCCGGCGGCGTCCGCGACGCTCTCCACGCGGCGCGCGAGGCCGGCCGGCGGGGTGTTCCCGAGTACGGCCCAGCCGGTCGTCGTGAGGTCCTCCGGGTCGGGCAGGACGACCGGCGACCAGAGCACGTGGAACAGCGAGTCGCCGCTCGCGCCGTCGACCCGACCGGCGTCGGCCGCGGGACGACGCCGCAGCGAGCGGACCTCGGCGACCGGTTCGCCGGTCTCGTCGGCCAGCCACAACCGGAACGCGTCCCGACCCCTGGGCCTGATCCGGACCCGCAGCGCACGCGGACCGGCGGCATACAGGTCGAACCCGTGCCAGGACAGGTCGACGGTGTCCGGCCCGGCGGCGAGCAACGGGTGCAGCGCGGCGTCGAGCAGCACGGGATGGATCCCGAACGTGTCCGGGTCCGTGTCGTCGGGAAGGCGCACCTCGGCGAACAGTTCCTCGTCCCGCTGCCACAACGCGCGCAGGCCCCGGAACGCCGGCCCGTGGGTATAACCCTTGTCGTCGAGCCGTCGGTGGAGGTCGTCGAGTTCGACCGGGTCGGCGCCGGGCGGTGGCCAGGCGTCCAGGGAGATCATCGGTGCCGGGGCCGGCTCGGTGAGCAGGCCGGTGGCGTGCACCTGCCACGGCACGGCCGGGTCGTCCCGGTCCGGCCGCGAGCCGATGGTGATCCGCCGGAACCCGTTCTCGTCGGCCGCGCCCATGGTCACCCGCACCCGGACCCCGCCGCCGTCCGGAATTGTCAGCGGAGTGTCGATGGTCAGGTCGGCGACACCGGAACAGCCGACCTCGTCGCCGGCCCGGACCGCCACCTCGGCCATGGCCGCCGAGGGCAACGTCGCGATGCCGCCGACGCGGTGGTCGGCGAGCCAGGGATGGGTGTGCAGCGAGAGCCGGCCGGTGAACACCGCGCCGTCGTCGTCGGCGAGCTCGACGGCCGCCGTCAGCAGCGGGTGTCCCGGTGAGGTCAGGCCGTGCCCGTCGGCCTTCCGTCCGCCCGGTGACGTGCCGTCCAACCAGTAGCTCTGGTGTTGGAAGGGGTAGGTGGGCAGGTCGGTCAGGGTGGCGACGGTTCCGGTGAACAGTCGGGACCAGTCGACGGTGTGGCCGTCGGTGTGCAGGTGGGCCAGCGCGGTCACGGCGGTGCGGACCTGGGGCCGGTCACGGCGCTGCAACGCCACGAACGACGCGCCCTCCACACTCTCGCGGCCCATCGCGGTCAACACACCGTCCGGCCCGATCTCCA
>NZ_JBITHP010000051.1:0-36842 GCF_044458105.1 Embleya sp. NPDC050493 | reverse complement strand
CTCCGCGCCGTTGCCAGCGCTTTTCTCCGCAGGCAACACCGGTGTCTCGCCGGGGAGCCCAGGGCTCCTGACCGCCGGTGACATTGGGACCGGGCTGATCTCCGCCGGTCCACGTCGACCGGTTAGCACAAGGCCACCCGCTGCCCACCCAGGCGCGACCGCCGGCCGAGAACGCCCGACCCACTCTGGAAGGTCCCCCGGCGGACCTGACGGCAGTGCCCACCCGCTCCGCCGTTGCCAGCGCTTTTCTCCGCAGGCGACGCCCTCGTCTCGCCGGGAGGCCCAGGGCTCCTGACCGCCGGTGACCGTGGGACCGGGCCGATCTCCACCAGGCCACGTCGACCGGTGAGCACAAGGCCACCCGCTGCCCACCCAGGCGCGACCGCCGGCCGAGAACGCCCGACCCACCCTGGAAGGTCCCCCGGCGGACCTGACGGCAGTGCCCACCCGCTCCGCCGTTGCCAGCGCTTTTCTCCGCAGGCGACGCCCTCGTCTCGCCGGGGAGCCCAGGGCTCCTGACCGCCGGTGACCCTGGGACCGGGCTGATCTCCGCCAGGCCACGCCGACCGGTTAGCACAGAGCCATCCGCGCCCGACCCGACCAAGGCGCGGCCGCACGCCGAGAGCACCCCGCCCATCCAGGAAGGTCAACCGGCGGACCCGACGAAAGCACCCACCCGCCACCAACCAACCAACCCACCACCAACCAACCCACCAACCAACCAACCCACCCGCTCCACCCACCCATCGCCGCCGCCGACGCCTTTCCCGCAGGTGACACCCACCTCCCGTCGGGGAACGCCCCCGTGTTCGGCGAAGGAGGTGTCCGGGACGGAAACGATCGGGTCGTCGGGCCGACGGGTTGCGTCCGGGAACGTGATGTGCCGCCGTGGCGACCGGACTGTCGGTTGGGGTGGATATCCTTCCCCCGTGTCCAAGAATCGGGGGGACCGGGACGCCGGCGATGGCCGCGACCGGATGGATGAACAGTCGGGTGGCCCGTCGGGTGGTCCGTCGGGTGGGGCCGATGCGAACGACCCGTTTGCCGGGTACGTGTTCGACGAGGAGTTCGTCAGGGGCGCGACCCGAACGGAAGGTTCCGCGCGGGCACGGATGTTGGCCCGTCGGTGGGCGAACGAGCCGCCGCAGCAGCAGCCTTGGCGGTCCGATGGGCCCGGGGTGCGCCGCCGGCGGCCTCGACTCAAGACGGTCGTGGTGACCGTCGCGGTGCTCGCTCTGGTGGCCTTCGCCGCCGCTCCGAACCGGGTGTTCGGCTGGTTCTCCGCATCGAATACGGCCACCGCGGACGACCCGCTGGTGCAGCCGCCGGTGGCCGGAGTCGCCACCTCCGTGCCGTCGGTGGCGGCGGAACAGCGGGGCGTGGACCGGGATACGCCGACCCGGAAAAACCCGTTCGCCGGGTCGCCGGCGATCAACTACGCGGACAACGAGGCGGGCCTGTCCATGCCCGAGGCCAAGGCCGTGCCCGGGTATTCCGTCGCCGAGGTCGCCGAGGCCCTGGACCTGACCCGCCGGTTGCTGATCGCGGGCAACCTGGACCGCGACGTGCTCGCGGGTGCCCGCCCGGCCGGCGTGCTCGCCCTGCTGGATCCGTCCGACGAGCTCGTCGCCCGGATCGAGAATTCGGTGACCGCGACGCGGTGGGATGCGGACGGGGACAACCCGAAGGCGTGGATGACCAGGTTCGACCCCACGGACGTCGAGCCGGTCGGCTCGGTGGTCAAGGTCAACGGGATCACGAGCTACGACACCGACCGCGAGGGCATGCTGACGGTGCACACCGACTACTCGTTCGTCTACCCGGTGGCCAAGACCGGCAGCGGAGCCGGCGCGAGCGTCACCCGCTCGGTGGTTCGCCGGGTAGTGGACACCAAGGTCTACCGGGGGCCTCGCTATCGGTCGACCGCGCGCGGCCGGATCGCCATGGCGAGGTTCGACTACGAGGTCTCGAACAGTTCGTGCACCCGGATGGACGGCTTCGTGCGTCCACAGTTCCCGGCGGACCGCATATCCACCGGCCCGCCCTCCACCGGCGCGCCGACCGCCCCGGCAACGGTGGACCCGTACAACCGCAGTAGGCCCATCGACGAGGGAGCGGCGCCGGGCACCTGCCCGGTCGTATCCCGCATCTGACGCCTCGAACCGGCGGGGGATGCACCTTCCATCCGTCGGCCGGCCTCAGAACAGCCCTTCCTGCACCGATCCGTCCGGCGCCCGGCCCGTTTCCAAGGGCTTGACGGTGATGCCTCGGATGCTGCCCCGGGCCGGGGTCAACTGCCAGCCGGTGAGCAGCCGCAGGTCGACGAACAGCGGCCCGGTGTCCGTGGTGATCAGTGCGTCGTGCCCCGCGACGCACGTGAACTCGCCGTGCAGCAGCGCATCCTGGGCGAGCCCGGCGACCTGGTCCCGGGTCGGCGGCGGCGGGTCGGTCAGGCCGTAGAACCGCGTCAGGTCCTGGATGTCGCACGGCGCCGGAGTCAGCGTGTCGGGCAGAAGTCGGGTCAACCGCGCGTGCGCGTAGGCGAGTTCGGCCGGCGGCCCGGGTACGCGGGTGCGCCACCAGGCCGCCGCCTTGGCCTTGTGCGGTATGCGCTCCCGGACCGTGCCGGTGGCCGAGCACGCGCGCTCGGTGTTGCGGATGGGCACCAGCGGGCCGTGCGCGAGCCAGGTGAACATCGGCGCACCCTGATCGGCGAGTCGGGCCGCGCGGCGCTCGGTGGCGGTGAGGCCGACCTTGACCAGTCCGGGCCCGAACCACGCGAGGTAGAGCGAGAACGGCCGCGGATCGTCCATCGCCTGGTCACGCGCGAGCTTGCGTCCCGGATCGGCCAGCGCACACGCATCGCACTGTGCCCGCGGAGCCGTCGCCGGCAGCGGCGCAAGCACGGGACACGGCATCCGCCGCCCGCCCTTGCGTCGGATCCCGACACACGTACGCGGCCCGGACAGCCGCCACCCCGCGGTGGTACCCGGAGCGAGCACCTGGAGCGACTCCTCATCGGCCGCATCGATCGACACCAGATGCGGCCGACCCTCATGCCAACGGATCCCGGTGGCGAGCAGCCCGATTCGCTGATGAGGCACGGTCATACGCCCACGATAAGCGACCCCACCCCCACGCCCCGCCCGCCCCCGAGCACGTCGGCACGCCCGAGCGCCCGTGAGCACGTCGCCCCCCGACCCGGCGCCACCCCGGCGGTCACCCCCGCCGTGTCGGCACCCCCGACCCGGCGCCACCCCGGCGGTCACCCCCGCCGCGTCGGCGCCCTCGACCCGGGCGCGCCCCTCACTCCCCGCCCGCGACCGACGCTCCCACCGCCGTCTCCTTCGCCCACCGGTAGTCGGGCTTCCCCGCCGGGGTTCGGGGTACCTCGGCGACCGTGACCAGGTCGCGCGGGATCTTGTATCCGGCCAATTGCTCCCGGGCATGCTCGGCCACGTCCTCCGTGCTGAGCGTGTGGCCCGGGCGCAGCGAGACGACCGCGGCCACCCGCTCGCCGAAGCGGGGGTCCGGGACGCCGACCACGACCGCGTCGTACACCGCCGGGTGCGCCTTGAGTACGCCCTCGACCTCTTCCGGGAAGACCTTCTCGCCGCCGGTGTTGATGCACACCGAGCCGCGGCCGAGCAGGGTCACGTCACCGTCGTCCTCGACCCGGGCGAAGTCGCCGGGGATGACCCAGCGCACACCGTCCGGGTCGATATGGAAGGTCTCCGCGGTCTTGACCGGGTCCTTGTAGTAGCCGATCGGGATGTACCCGGTTCGGGCGATCCGGCCGCTCTCGCCCACGCCCACCGGGCGCAGGTCCTCGCCGAGCACCGCGGTCTTGGGCTTGAGCGGGAAACGGCCGCCGGGGGTCTGCGAGCTGCCCGCGCCGAACTCCGAGGCGCCGAAGCTGTCGGCGATGTAGAGGCCGGGGATCAGCCGGGTGAGCTGGGCCTTGACCGACGGGGAGAGCAGCGCGCCGCCGGAACCGATCACCTTGAGCGTTTCCACGCGGTGCTCGCCGCTCTCCAACGCGTCCGCGATCGGGCGCGCCATCGCGTCGCCGACCAGCATCATCGTCACGCAGCCCTCACGTTCGACGATGCGCAGGATCTCGGCCGGGTCGTAGCGCAGACCGGTCCACATCACCGCGGTGCCCGCGCTGAACAGGGTGATCCAGGTCACCCACTGGCCGTTGCCGTGCATCAGCGGCGTGGTCAACATCTGGACCAGCGGGGCGCCCTCGGCCTTGGCGGCGAGCAGTTCGGGGTCCGCGATCGGCTCGCCGCCGAAGTTCCCGCCGCCCATCGCCGAGCAGAAGATGTCGTGCGAGCGCCACTCGACGCCCTTGGGGAAGCCGGTGGTCCCGCCGGTGTAGACCATGTACCGGTCCTCGGGAGAGCGCTGCTCGAAGTCGCGAGCACCGCTCTCGGCCGCGAGCGCCGCTTCGTAGTCGATGCTCCCGTCGAGCTTCTCGTCGAACTCGTCCGCGAGCACGAACACGTGCGCGAGCGCCGGCGCACCGGAGCGCACCGCCGCGACCTTGGGCAGGTAACCGCTCTCGACGACCAGCCCGGCCAGGTCCGCGTTGTCGACGATGTAGCGCAGCTCGTCCTCGACGTACCGGTAGTTGATGTTGATCGGCACCATCCGCGCCTTGAACGCGCCGATCATCGCCTCCAGCCACTCGGCCCGATTGCGCGAGTAGATGCCCACGTGGTCGCCGGTCGCCAGCCCCGCCGAGACGAACGCGTGCGCGACCCGGTTGGCCCGCTCGTCCAGTTCGCGGTAGGTCAGTCGCACCTCGCCCGCGACCAGCGCGAGCCGATCCGGACAGGCGTCCACCACGACCTCGAACAGGTCCGCCAGGTTGAATACCCGCTGGGTCATTGTCAGTTCCCTTCCGCGACGATGCCGCGCAGGCCGTCGGCGCCGAAGACCGGCTCCAGGAAGGCCCGGAAGTCCGGACCCCGGCGCAGGTGGTGTCCGCCGTCCACGTTGATGTTCTGGCCGGTGATCCAGGTCGACTCGGGGCCGACCAGGAAGGCCGCGAGCGCGGCGATGTCGTCGGCCCGGCCGACCCGCCCGAGTGGCGTGCACTCCAGGTAGTCGTCCAGGACCGGGCCGCCCCGGGTGACCGCGTCGACCATCTCGGTGGCCACCAGGCCGGGCAGGATGCTGTTCACCCGGACACCGCTCGCGCCGAGTTCGTCGGCGGCGAGCCGAACCAGGTGGTCGATGCCGGCCTTGCTCACGCCGTACGCGCCGAACCAGCGATGCGTCGTCGAGGAGGCGATCGAGGAGATCGCCACGAACGAGCCGCCGCCGGCCGCCGCCATCAGCCGGGCCGTGTGCTTGAGCACGAGCATCGTGCCGGTCAGGTTCAGCTCGACCGTCTCGCGCCACTTGGCGGTGTCGATCGAAGTCAAAGGCCCCATCGTGGAGTTGCCACCCGCCGAGGCGACCACCGCACGCAGCGGCCCGAGTTCGGCCGCACTCGCCACCGCCGCCCGGACCTGGTCCTCGTCGGTCACGTCGGTCACCGCGTACGCGATGCGCGCGCCGTTCGCCGCCTCCTTCTCCAACTCGGCCACCGCGCCGCGCAGTCGGTCCGCACTGCGGCCCGCGATCAGCACGTGCGCACCGTCCGCGGCGAACCGCCGGGCGCAACCCAGCCCGATTCCGCTGCCTCCTCCGGTCACCAGGGCCACCGTGTTCCGCAGCGGCAGGTCGGCACGTGTCACCGGGCATCTCCTTCGAACGTGGTGGGCACGTACGCCGCACCCTCGGCGGGCCACAACGGCGCCGGCACCTCGAACCCGATCGGCGCGCCCCAGGTGTTGCGATACGCCACCTCGTGCACCGGCGTCCTGGGCGCCACGCCCCACGTGCCGGTCGGGTAGCCGAACGACACGCAGCACGCCATGTGCCAACCTTCGCCGGCCGGCACCCCGAGCACCTCCAGGACCGCGTCCCGATGCGAGATGCCCAGCACCGCGGTCAACGCGGTGCCCACTCCCTCGGCGCGCGCGGCCAGCATCGCGCTCCACACCGCCGGGAAGATCGAGCCGCCGGTCGGATCGTGTCGGGTGAAGCCGAACATGAACAGCGGCACCTGCTCGAAGTTGTCCGCGAGCCACTGCGACGAGCGCCGCACCCGGACGAAGGACCGGCTCTCCGCACTGTCCGGATCCGCCTCGGCGGCGGCCACGCGCGACGCGTACACGGTCTTCCACAGGCTGTCCATCGCGTCCCGGTACAGCGGGCCGACCCGGCCCTTGACGCCCGGGTCGTCCACCAACAGGAAGCGCCAGCCCTGGGAGTTGCCGCCACTGGGCGCGCGTACCGCAGCGTCCAGGATCCGGGCCTGCACGTCGGGCGGGATCGGATCCGGCCCGACCCGGCGCATTGCGCGCGTGGTGTACAGCGCCTCGTGAAGTTCCATACGATCCCCTGCCTGATGCCTGATGCCTGATGCCTGATGCCTGGCGTTCGTGCCGGTGGTGATGCGGGGTCAGACGATCGCGCCCGCGTCCCGCAGGCCCTCGATCTCGGCCGCGTCCAGGCCCCACCCGGCCAGTGCCGCGTCGGTGTCGCCACCCTTCGCGGCCGGGCCCGGGTGCACCGGCCGGTCCGGCACGGCGGCGGGCGTACGGGAGAAGCGCGGTGCGGGGGCCGGTTCGGGCAGGCCGTCGGCGTGCAGGAAGGTGCCGCGCTCGACGTGGTGCGGATGGGTCGGCGCCTCGCCGGGGGAGAGCACCGGCGCGAAGCAGGTCTCGGTGCCCTCCAGGAGCGCACACCACGCATCCCGGGTGCGGCCCGCGAACACCTCGGCGAGTCGGGCCTTCATCGCGGGCCAGTGCGCCGGGTCGTGCTGCTTGGCGAAGTCGGCGAACACCGGCTCCCGGGCCAGCCCGAGCCGATGGATCAGCTCGGCCCAGAACCTCGGCTCGATCGCGCCGACCGCGACGTACTTGCCGTCCTCGGTCTCGTACACGTCGTAGAACGGCGCCCCGCCGTCGAGCATGTTGGTCCCGCGCGGGCCGAGCATGCCGGCGGCGCCCATGGTGAACCAGGTCGCCCCCAGCGTGGCGGCGCCGTCGATCATCGCCGCGTCCACCACCTGGCCCTGCCCCGAGCGGGCCGCCTCCAGCAGCGCCGCGACCAGGCCGAAGGCGAGCAGCAGGCCGCCGCCGCCGAAGTCGCCGATCAGGTTGAGCGGAATGCTCGGCGGTTGGCCGGCCCGGCCGATCGGCTCCAGCATCCCGGCCAGCGCGATGTAGTCGATGTCGTGTCCGGCCGCCGACGCGAGCGGCCCGGTCTGGCCCCAGCCGGTGAGCCGGCCGTACACGAGCCGCGGGTTGCGCGCGGCGACCACGTCGGGACCCAGGCCCAGGCGTTCCATCACGCCGGGCCGGAACGGCTCGATCAGCGCGTCGGCGTCGGCGAGCAGGCGCAGTGCGAGCTCGACCCCGTCCGGGTGCTTGAGGTCGACCGCGATCGAGTGTTTACCCCGGTTCATCGGGTTGCGCGGCGGCTTCGCGAAGCCCTTGCGGGCCTCGTCCGCGCGGTCCACGCGCAGCACCTCGGCGCCCAGGTCGGCGAGCAGCATCCCGCAGAACGGGCCCGGCCCGAGGCCGACGAACTCCACCACGCGAATGCCTGCGAGGGGTCCTTTTCTGGCGGTCACGGCGTCTCCGGCGATCGATCGGGCCCCGAAATTACTGAAACACGTTCTCACTAGATCTGACGAGACGTCAGACTAGACTTCCGTCTCATCCGTAGGCAAGATCACCGCGGAACGAGTCGGCGCACCGCCCGGGACCGCAGTGTCCCGAGCACCCGACCCCGCACCGGCCCCGCATCAAGCCCACGGCACCCAGCCCGAAGCGCGACCCAGAGGACAGGCTCTCTCCCGTGGCCGAACCCCGCACGAGTTCGACGATCACCCTCACCAGATCGCTCACCCGCGACCAACAGGCCCGGCGCGAGCGGCTGGTGCGCGCCGCGTGCGACCTCGCCCTGGAGGGCGGCTATGCGGCCGTGACGATGCACGACGTCGCGGACCGCGCGGGGGTGGCCCGGGCCACCGTGTACCGCTACTTCACCTCGAAGAACCACCTGCTGAGCGAGGTGTCCGCGTTGTGGATCGGCGAACTCGCCGACGAGCTCGCGGCCCGGCCGCTGCCCGCGGACCCGGCCGGGCGACTGGCCGCGCTGTTGTGCCGGATCGTCGAGGTCAGCGCGGAGAACCGGCTGCTGACCGAGGCCGTGGTGCAGGCCGCGACGGCGCCGGACCCGTCCGCCGGCCAGTCGCAGGAGACGTTCCACCAGAGCATCCACCGGATCACCGGCCTGGCCTTCGGCGAAACGCCCGACGGCGGGGAGGGCGCCGAGGCGGACCGGCGGCGCGACATCGAGACGGTGCTCGGCCACGTCCTGCTCTCCGGCCTGGTCAGCCTCACCGCGCGGGGCCGCGCGCTCGACGAGGTGCAGGACCTGATGCGTACCGCCGTCCGACTCTTCGTCCCGCTCGACACCTGATCATCCCGGAGGCTTGCCATGACGGCACCCACGACCCGCGACATCCACCTGCTCGACCGGGACTGGTACGCCGGCGACCCCTTCGCCGACTACGCCTGGCTGCGCGAGCACGCGCCCGTCTATTACAGCGAGCGCGCCGGCGTCTGGGGCCTGAGCCGGCACGCCGACCTGGCCTGGGCCGAGCGCAACCCCGAACTGTTCTCCTCGGCCAAGGGCTCGCGTCCGATCGGCTACCCGCAGCCCTCGATGATCGACTCCGACGACCCGACCCACTACCGCCGCCGCAAGCTGGTCTCCAAGGGCTTCACCCCCCGGCAGATCGCCGCGATGGAGGAGCACGTCCGGGACATCGTCACCGCGCTGATCGACGCGATGATCGCGGGCGGCCGCAGCGCCGACCTGGTCCGGCAGTTCTCCGCGCCGCTGCCGATGACGCTGATCGGCGAACTGCTCGGGGTCGGCGCCGAGCACCGCGACCAGCTCCAGCACTGGGCCGACGTGATGGTGATGCTCTCCGACGGCGGCGAGCTCAGCCACAAGGCGGGCGAGGCGTTCGCCGAATACGTCGCCTACACCACGCAGGTGATCGAGGACCGCCGCAAGACCCCCTCCGACGACCTGATCGGCATCCTGGTCGGCGCCGAGATCGACGGTGAGAAGTTGTCCTTCGACGAGCTGATCGGCGAATCCCTGCTGCTGCTCGTGGGCGGCAACGAGACCACGCGCAACGTGATCTCCGGCGGGATCGCCGCGCTCCTGGCCGCCCCGGACCAACTCGCCCGGCTGCGCGAGGACCCGACGCTGATCCCGTCGGCCGTCGAGGAATCGCTGCGCTGGGTGTCGCCGGTGGTCAACATGGCCCGGCACACGACACGTGACGTGGAGCTGCACGGCACCGTGATCCCGGCCGACTCGACCGTGATGATGCTCTACGGGGCGGCCAATCGCGACGCCGAGGTGTTCGCCGAGCCGGAGCGCTTCGACGCCTTCCGCACCCCCAACCCGCACATCGCGTTCGGTACCGGGCCGCACTTCTGCCTCGGCTCCTCGCTGGCCCGCCTGGAGATCCGGGTCGCCTTCGAGGAACTGCTGCGCCGGCTGCCCGACCTGCGCCTGGCCCCCGACGCCGAGTTGGCACACGGCCCGTCGTCCTTCATCCGCGGCCTGATCGCGCTGCCCGTCGAGTTCTGAGCCGCCCGCTCGACTCCCCACCCGACCAGGCGACCCCCGACCGACCACCCTCCGCCCGCCGGCCCGGATCCGGTCCGAGGGAAGCACCTCGGATCCGGTCCGGACCGGTCGTCCGGGACCCCCCAAATGCGGACAGCCGCGTATTCTCTGGCCAACTGCCGGATGACGAGGGGGATGTCCTGTGAAACCGCTGGAGCCCGAGGACCCGCGGCAAATCGGCGGCTACCGGGTGCTCCGCGTGCTGGGGGCGGGCGGCATGGGTCGGGTCTACCTCGGGCGCAACCGGGGTGGTCGGATCGTCGCGATCAAGGTGGTCCGCGCCGAGTGGGCCGACGACCCCGGTTTCCGCGAGCGGTTCCGCCGCGAGGTGGACGCCGCACGGCGGGTCGGCGGTGCCTGGACCGCGTCGGTGCTGGACGCCGACACCGAGGCCCGCACGCCGTGGGTGGTCACCGGATACGTCGCCGGACCCAGCGTCTACGAGGCGGTGGCCGGGCGCGGACCACTGCCCCAGGAGACCGTGCGCACCCTCGGCGCGGGCCTGGCCGAGGCGCTGATCGCGGTGCACGACGCCGGCCTGGTGCACCGGGACATCAAACCGTCGAACGTGCTGCTGTCCCTGGACGGGCCGCGGGTGATCGACTTCGGCATCTCGCGCGCGATGGACGCCTCGGTGCTCACCCGGACCGGGCACACCGTCGGCTCGCCCGGATTCATGTCGCCCGAGCAGGTCGACGGGCGCGACATCGGGCCGCCCAGCGACGTGTTCTCGCTCGGCTCGGTGCTGGTGTTCGCCGCGACCGGGACGGGACCGTTCGGCGAGGGCAGCGGACAGGCGCTGATGTATCGGATCGTCGCGCAGGAGCCACGTCTGGACGAACTGCCGGCCACCCTGCGCGAGATCGTCGGCGCGTGCATGACCAAGCACGCGGCCTCCCGGCCCACCCCGGCCGAGCTGCTCGCCGCGCTGGCGCCGGACGGTACGAGCGACCTGGTGGCGGGCAACTGGCTGCCGCCGGACCTGACCACCGCGCTGTCGCGGCGCGCGATCGAACTGCTCGAACTCGACGACGACGGCGCGCCGGACGCGGGTTCGTTCGTGTCCGCGGGCACCGGCGCGCCCACGTGGGACGACCGCTCGACCGAGGCGACCGCGCCGCCCCACCCGGCGGAGGCCCCGCCCGGCCCCGCGACCCCGCCGCCCCGCCCCTCGGAGATCCCGCCGGGCGCCGCGCCCCCGCAGCCCCCGGTCCCCGCGGCCGTCGCCGCAGCGCCCGCCGGCGCGGCACCCGAGACGTACGTGCCGCCGCCGGCTCCGACGCCGCGCCCGTGGTGGCGGCGCGGGTGGGTGTATCCGCTGGCCGTCGTGCTGATCGCGGGCGCCGTCGTCCTCGCGCTGCTGCGGCCGTGGGAGGGCGACGAACACGACCCGGATCGCGTGGCTGCCGGCGAGGGCCACCAGTCGCCGTCGGCCGATGGGAGCCCGCAGGCCTCCGGGGGACCGAGCAGCGGCCCGGGCACGCTGCCGCAGGTATACCGGGGCACCTGGTCCGGGACCATGCACTCCGATCTGGGCAGTGTTTCCCAGGTCACCGTGACGCTGACGGGTGGGAAGGTGGGCGACAAGAAGGTCGGCATCAGCCTGCTCACCTCCACCGGGCAGTTCGGCGAGAAGGCCGACTGCGAGGCCGACCTGGAACTGCTCTCGGTCTCGGCGGACACCGGCGTGCGATTGACCAGCCACCTGACCCGCAATGCGGGCTGCGCGGACGGCGACATCGAGCTCAAGTCGTCGACCTCGAACACCATGTCCTACGTCGCGCCGGGCGACGGCCTGCTGACCTCGACCTCGCGGGGCACGCTCACCCGCAAGACGGGATGAGCGCCCGACCGGCCGGGAACCATCGCGCGCGGCCCATACGTCAAACTGAACACCTGTCGAATGCGGAACGGCCTGCCGGGCCACAGATGCCCGGTCGAGTGGGGAACGGCGAGTTCGGACATGCGGCACAGCCCTGAGCACGCAGACGACGACCACGACGTGGAGCGACTCGACGAGCGTTTTCGTGAACTCGTCGTGCACCTCGCCCCACGAGTCCCGCTGCCGCCCGTCGCCGGCATCCACAAGGCGGTCCGCCGCCGGCGCCTGCGCAACCGGGCCCTGATCGGCGCCGCCTCCCTCGTGCTGATCGCCGGCGGGGCGACCCTGGTGGGCATCGAGTCCGACGACGGTCCCCCGCCGCGCCGGGAGGCCGCCGCGTCGCAGCCGCCGGTGAGCCCGGTGACCACCACCCTCGCCCCGGTGCTGAGCGACGCGCTCTACCCGAGCGTGCAGGAGTTTCCGGTGGTGGCCGGGGTGTACGAGAACTGGCGCGTGACGGAGACCCGGGAGGCGCTGACCGAGAGTCTGGGTCCGTGTGCGACGCAGACCATCTCCGGGCTCGGCGCGGTGGAGGCGCAGGAGCGCGTGTTCATCCACGCCGGACAGGGCGGCGGACTGGTCGTCCTGGTCCGCTACCCGGACGAGCGCACGGCCGAACTGGCGGCCACCGACTTCACCGGCGGCATGGCCGGCTCGTGTCCCACCAACCAGCCCAACCCCGCGGCGGACGGTCGGCCCCGGATCGAGGCGCTGGACCGGTCCGGCGACGCGTGGCGCACCCAGGGGGTGATCAACGGCGACCTGGACCAGTACGTGGACTTCGGCATCGTGCGCAAGGGCCCGGTGGTGGCGGTGGTTCGGGAGACCGTGATCGATCCGCCCAAGGCTCCGCCCACGGACCCGTTCCTCCGATTGGTCGACAGCCTCCGGGATCGACTGGGAAAGAACGGATCCGGACCCTGATGTTCCGAATTCACGGCTTTCGCCTCTCCCGTTCATCGGTCATATCCGGGCGGGTCGGGAATGCTGCGAACGAGTGAGCGACAGGGCAATCCGCCACCTGGCAATTCGCCAGGCGACAGCTCTCGATTTCATACGGATGGGTGCGGTCGGATTTCACGTGCGGCCGAGATCGGGCGCTAGGATATGCGCACGCCCTCGAAGTCGGTCAACCCGCAGAGGTGTCGACCCTGCACGGAATCATCCGGTCGGCGGCTTTCCTATTTCCATCGGCCCTATTCGGAGGCAAGTCATGGCGGAGTTCGATCCGCTGGGGCGTGCGTGGCGCAAGAGCAGCGCGAGCGCGAACACCAACTGTGTCGAGGCCAGGCGGGACGACAAGGTCCAGGTCAGGGACTCGAAGGCACCTGCGCCGCGGCTGGCCTTCGGGGCCCGGTCATGGGGATCGTTTCTCCATGCCACCGGCCGAATCCCGGATTGACCGGATCGGTACGCCGCCGGCCCGACGACACTCCGACGGACGAGGCGGCCTGCCGGACGGCAGGCCGCTGATGAATGGGCCGAAGGCCCGGGGTGAGTCGTATCCGTTACCCGATGAGGGTGAGCAGTCCGGCGGCGCGAAGCGTGTAGTAAAGCGCTCCTGCGGTGACCGCGGCCACGGCTACCAGCAGAAAGATCACGCGAAGCATCCTCTCGAAGTCGTCCTGCACGAGTTCACCTCCTTTCCCTGATCAAGCGTCCTTTCATGCCGACGGTGTGTACCGTGCAGGGGCGGGGTGGACGGCGTTAATGCCCTCAACTGTGATTGTGCATGGAGATGTCCGCTTCCGCCAGAGTCGGCCGACTCCGCCGTGCACGAGGGAACAGACAAAAAAGAACGAGTTGCCCCGATAAGTCGTGAAATCCGACTTCGGAACAACTCGCTCAAAGGCCCGCGGTGGCCGCCGCGAAACCGTACTGCTCATCGACATCGAGCAACGGGTACTCACCTGCCATTATGCGCAGGGAGAGGCAATCAGCCAAGTGGCTCTTGGGATGTATTCAACTCGCATCCTGGCAGCGCGCGTGCAGTCAGTCGGTCGGCCGGCCCGCTGCCGGCACGGACGCGTGTGTCCGCACCGTTCCGCATCACTCGGCGACGGTGGTGAGCGATGGTGTCGAACCGGGTGCGAAGCGTTCGAGCGCGGCCTCCAGGGCGGCCGGCGCCGCGTCTCGCGAGGCGAGCTGTTCCAGGCCCCAGAACGTCTCCAGGTAGGAGAGCGGCGAGACGGTCGGCGGATCCTCCGGGTTGCCCTCGCGAATGATGATGTCGCCCGAGGGGTTCTCGATGAACAGGACCGCCTCGTCCTCCAGGTCGGGGAACTCCATGAGCTGATAGGCGATCCGGGCCCGGGAGTACAGGCCGGCCGAGAACGGGACCACGCGCAGCGTGATCGTCGGCCAGTCCACCAACTCGCGCATGCGGCGGATCTGGTGGCGCATGACGGCCGGGCCGGCGACCGCGCGGTGCATCACGCTCTCGTCGACGATGAAGTGCAGTGTGGGTCCGTCCGGGCGGATCAGCCGCTCCTGACGCTCCATGCGCAGCGCGAGCATCTCGTCGACGGGGAAGTCGGGAGGATTGAGTATCCGGAGCACCTCGTGCGCGTACTCCTCCGTCTGTAACAGGCCGGGGATCAGCAGCGGTTCGAAGTTGCGGATGACGGTGGCCGAGGATTCGTAGCCGAGGAACACCTTCGCCTCGGTGTCGAGCATGTTTCGGTACGCGTACCACCAACTGCGTTGCTTCGACGCCTTCGCCATGTCGATGAACTCGGCGACCCGGCTGGGCTCGACGACGCCGTAGTGCTGGAGCAGCGCCTTCAGGTCGGTGGTGGAGACGTTGACCTGACCGGTCTCGATGCGGATCAACTTGGAGAGCGACCAGTCCATTTCCTGCGCGACGTCGCGTTGGATGAAGCCGCGGGCTTCACGCGTCTGACGCAGAAGTGCCCGGAGCCTGCGCCCCTGGAACATCGGGTCCCGTGTACCCATCGGCCGCCCCCCAAAGGCTGTCGGCAGCGATCTCGCATCCAGCGAGGACGCAGAACGGGTGGTGCACAATCGCCACCCGGAGAACAGCATCCCGTCGAATCGGCCGACCCGACAAGCCCCCGCACCGATGTCCGACCGGCGGATCCGACGCCCCCTCGGGTGCGGGAGCGTCGGATCCGGGCGGACCGGGTCGATCGGGGATTCCGGGGGGTGGTCAGGCCTCCAGGGCGTAGGACTCGGCGCCGTCCGGGCCGACCGAATTGGCGCCCTGCAGGGTCACCCGCTGCATCGAACGGCGCATGCCCGGCGGGACGTCCGTGGGCACCAGATGCACCGTCGCCCGGTTGTCCCAGAACGCGATGCTGCCCGGCTGCCAGCGGAACCGCACGCTGAACTCCGCGTCGGCGATGTGCGCGTAGAGCATTTCCAATATGTGCGCGCCCTCCTGCCGGGTCAGTTCGAGGATGTGGCTGGTGAAGTTCGGGTTGACGAACAGCACCTTCTCGCCGGTCTCCGGGTGCACGCGCACCACCGGATGCACCGCGCGCAGACCCTCGCCGAGGAACTGCTTCGCGAGCTTGCCCGGCAGTTCGCCGCGCTTGATCGGCAGCGAGTTGTGGTGCACCGCGTGCAGCCCGTCGAGCAGGTCCTTGAGCGGATCGGACAGCCGCTCGTAGGCCAGCGCCAGGTTGGCCCACTGGGTGTCGCCGCCGTAGGGCGGCACGATCACTCCGCGCAGGATGGACGCGGTCGGCGGATCGGGAATGAAGGTCACGTCGGTGTGCCAGCGGCTCTCCACGAAGCCGCCGCCACCGCCCGTACCCATCTGCTGGTTGTCGAGCAGCAGGATCTCCGGGTGTTCGGGGAACGCGGCGGGCAACGTCGGGTGTCCCGGCGCGAGTTCGCCGAACCGAAGGCCGAACGCCTTGTGCTGCTCCTGGGTCAGGTGCTGGTCGCGGAAGAAGACCACCTTCCACTTCAGCCAGATCGTGCGGATCTCGGCGACCACGTCGTCGGAAAGCGGTCGGGTGAGGTCGACGCCGAAGATCTCCGCGCCGATGTGTCCGGCCATCGGCCGGACCTCCAGGCCCAACGCGGCGGCCGAGGCGGGGGTGGGGTCCTCGTAGGTGGGCTGATCGATGGTGCTCGTCATTGCCGAACCTCCAGAGCCAGGCGAGGTCCCGCACCGGGCGGAACCTAGGGGGATTGTTCGATCGCGGCCTCGGTCCGAGCGGAGACCGGGGCCAGGAAGAGGGCGACGGCGGTGTCGGTCAGGCCCGCCAGGAAGACGTCCCGATCGGTCGGGGTACGCCGACCGGGGTGGTGCAGCGCCATCTCGCGGTCGGCGAGTGCGTGCGTGAGGTAGGACGACAGCAGCACCCAGCGCTCGTCCCGGATCCGGGCGGGCAACTCGGCCAGCAGGCCGAGCATGCGCTCGCGCACCGTGTGCATCCCGCGCGTCCACTCCTCGCGGGCCAGGTCGCGCACCACGGTGCCCTCCAGGAAGGCGGCGTGCAGGCAAAAGCGCAGGTACCAACTGGGTTTGCCGGGCTCGCCCAGCGTGTCGGCGAGCGGGTAGAGGAACGCCTCGATCAGACCTCGGGCGTCGTGTCCGCCCCCGGCCCGGTCGAGTTCGTCCAGCATCGCCAGGCGTCGTGCGTTCACCGGCTCCATGCGATGCCGGAAGACCGCGTCCACCAGGGTCTCCTTGGACCCGAAGTGGTAGCGCGCCGCGGCGGTGTTGCGCTGCCCGGCCTGGGCACCGATCTCGCGCAGCGACACCCCGTTGATGCCGCGTTCGGCGAACAGCCGTTCCGCGGCCTCGATCATCAGAAGGCGTGCGCCGGCACCGCGGTCCGACGCCGGAGCGTCGTGCGTCCCTGTCATGGACCGCACGTTAAACCGCGTGGGTTAATAACTCAAGTGGGTTAATCGAGAAAGGGTCGGCACCGGCACTCCGGGCCGACCGCGTCACGAGTGCATCAGGCAGTACAACTGGTGCCCGGCGTGGTGCAGTTCGCGGGCGAACTTGGTCCAGTCGTGCAGCATCCGGTAGAGCAGATACGCGTCGCGCGGCACCCGCCGGTCCGGGAAGGTCGACCAGATGAAGGCCGCCGCACCCAGTTCCTCCTCGGTCGCGTTGCGCAGCACGTCCATCAACATCGGCGGCAACTGCATCACCGCGTGCGCGGGATGCAGCACGACCAACTCCAGCGGCGGCGTCGCGTCCTGCGGGGTGTCCCCGAGCAGCGACAGCACCATGGCGCTGACCGTCTCCGGTTTCACGAACGACACATAGGAATTGCTGGGACGTTCCACCGTGTCGGTCGGATCGATCAGCGGAGGCACCCGCGCCGCGGTCGCGCGATCGGGTGCGCCGAAGTACTCATATGTCACGCCCACGTGTGCACCTCCCGACCAAGGTCGGCTCCGTGACACGTGCGCACACCCGTGGCGCCCGACGCCATCGCTCCCTGCTCGCTTGTCTCGGTCTGGTCGGTGATCGAGGGGACTCGTTGAAGATCGTCGCAGGTCATCCGGGCATTCCGTACCGCGGTTGGGTAACAGGTGTGCACCACTCGGAACCGGTCCCGCCCCGGCATGCGTCAGGACTCCCGGCCAGGCGGCCCGCCCGAGAAGGTTTGGCCGAGCGACATGTCGTTCAACGCCTTGACGAATACGCCCGTTCGCACCGAACCGGCCGAACGCGCGGTGATCTTCACCACGTTCGTGCCGACCACCGTCGAGCGTACGTCGGTCAGGACCGCGTTCCACGGCACACCCGCCGCGGTGGTGCCGCCGCCGGAGAACAGGGTGCGCAGTCGATCGGCCTCGGCCCGGGCGGCCGGTTCCGACCCGGTCGCCACACACAGCACGTCGGTTCCCGGCGCGCCGGCCTTGCCGGTCACCCCGATCGCGATCCTGGGCCCGTTCGCACTCTCGCCGCCGGCGGCCCGATCGGTGAGCACCGCGACCAGCGGCTTGTCCAGGCAGTCCGCCAGGGCGCGCACGGTCGGGTCCGCGCCGAGTCGGCCGCCGCCGCGGGTGAGGTCGGCGCCCTGGAGCGTCGAGCCGTAGCCGATCTGCCGGTCGGCGACCCGGATCACGTTGAAGTGGTTGCTGCCCAGCGGCAGTTTCTGGGCCAGCGCGTCGTCCAAGCCCAACTCGTTGTCGCCGCGCAGCCGTTGTGCACTCGGCGCGGCCGGATCCGGCTTGGCGCCCAGGGCTTGCAGCTTGCCGAGCACGGTCTTCTTGTCGAAGCCGCCGACGAACACCCCGCCCTGGAAAGGCGGTCGGCCGGCCGACCAGGCCTCGCGCGCCTTGGTCGGGTCGAAACCCAGGGCCGGCGCCACCTGTTCGCGCAGTCCGCCCAGATCGGGCGAACCGATCCCGATCAGCGTGCCGTAGGGCCCGGTGGGGGTGGCGCCGCCGTTGGCCTTGGTGAGCGCGGCCGTGTCGCCGTACTCGAACCAGCCTCGGGTGGACGCGTCGTCCCGCACCGCGTCCAGGGCGCCGCGCAGCCCCGTCGTACCGCCGTCGTCCGAGTCTCCGTCGCTGCATGCGGCCGTCCCGGCCAGCAACAGCAGCGTCGCCAGCACCGGTCCGAGACCGCCGGCTATCCGGTGGTGTCGCCCGGACCGCCCACCCCGACGTGTTCTCGCCGCCACGCGCGCACCCCGATCGTCGTGCTGCACCCCGCCGGACATGCCTCACCCGTGGGCACGGGTCCGGGTGGCCCGATCATACTGCTCCCGGCCCCCGGTTTCGGTTGCCGGATCCCCGGGAACCAACGCGAATCCGTGCACACCCTCCCCGGCGCCCATGCGGTTGGTCCACCCGGGCACCCCGGTGCCCGGCGTCCGGAGCCTTCGACGCCGCGCCGCCGGCGACGACGAACGTGCCCGATTTGTTTGAGAGCATGACCGGGTGAGCTCTGTCAACGAGAACCCCGCACCCGCCTCCGCCGCCCTGTTCGCGCGTGCGCAGGCCGTCACCCCCGGCGGCGTCAACTCGCCGGTGCGCGCCTTTCGCGCGGTCGGCGGCACGCCCCGCTTCATGGTCTCGGGCCGAGGTCCGTACCTGACCGACGCGGACGGCCGCGAATACGTGGACCTGGTGTGTTCGTGGGGCCCGATGATCCTCGGCCACGCGCACCCCGCCGTGCAGGAGGCCGTCCGCGAGGCGGTCGCGCGCGGCACGTCCTTCGGCACACCCGGCGCCGGCGAGGTCGAACTCGCCGAGGAGATCGTCTCCCGGGTCGCCCCGGTCGAGCAGGTCCGCCTGGTCAGCTCCGGCACCGAGGCCACCATGTCCGCGATCCGCCTCGCCCGCGGCTTCACCGGCCGGGCCAAGGTGATCAAGTTCGCCGGGTGTTACCACGGTCACGTGGACGCGCTGCTGGCCTCCGCCGGCTCCGGCCTGGCCACCTTCGCGCTGCCCGACACGCCCGGGGTGACCGGCGCCTCGGCCGCCGACACGATCGTGCTCCCGTACAACGACCTGGCCGCCGTCGAGTCGGCGTTCGCCGTGAACGGCGACGACATCGCCTGCGTGATCACCGAGGCCGCGCCCGGCAACATGGGCGTGGTCACCCCGCGTCCGGGCTTCAACGCGGGGCTCAAGGCGCTGTGCGAGCGGCACGGCGCGTTGTTCGTCTCCGACGAGGTGATGACCGGCTTCCGGGTGTCCAAGGCGGGCTGGTTCGGTCTGAAGGGCGTGGTGCCCGACCTGATGACCTTCGGCAAGGTGATGGGCGGCGGTTTCCCCGCCGCGGCCTTCGGCGGGCGCTCGGACGTGATGTCCCGACTGGCCCCGGTCGGCCCGGTCTACCAGGCCGGCACGCTGTCCGGGAACCCGATCGCCACCGCCGCCGGCGTCACCACGCTGCGGTACTGCACCGAGGCGGTGTACAAGCACCTGGACCGGGTCTCGCTCGCGCTGCGTACCGAGGTCTCGGCCGCTCTGGCCAAGGAGGGCGTGGCGCACACCGTGTCCACCGCCGGGAACATGTTCTCGATCTTCTTCACCGACGGTGCGGTGCACGACTACGACCAGGCACGCACGCAGGAGGCGTTCCGCTTCTCCGCGTTCTTCCACGCGATGCTGGACGCGGGCGTGTACCTGCCGCCGAGCGCGTTCGAGGCGTGGTTCCTGTCCGCGGCCCACGACGACACGGCCGTGAACCGTATCCTCGACGCGCTGCCGGCCGCAGCCCGCGCCGCAGCGAGTGCCCAGGAGAACTGACGATGGCTCAGAAGCCGCAGACCAATCGCGATGTGACGATCGTGCACCTGATGCGCCACGGCGAGGTGCACAATCCGCACGGCATCCTGTACGGCCGCCTGCCCGATTACCACCTGTCGGACCTGGGCCTGAAGATGGCCGAGCGGGTCGCCGACCACCTCGCCGGGCGGGACATCACGCATGTGGTGTCCTCGCCGCTGGAGCGCGCCCAGGAGACCGCCGCGCCGATCGCGGACCGGCACGGGCTGGAGATCGCCACCGACGATCGGCTGATCGAGGCGGAGAACATCTTCCAGGGCAAGACCTTCGGGGTCGGCGACGGTTCGTTGAAGAACCCGACGCACTGGAAGCACCTCACCAACCCGTTCAAGCCCTCGTGGGGCGAGCCGTACATCGAGCAGGTGGTGCGGATGATGGGCGCGCTGGGCGCCGCCCGGGACGCCGCGCGCGGGCACGAGGCGGTGTGCGTGAGCCACCAGCTGCCGATCTGGGTGACCCGCTCCTTCGTCGAGCGGCGGCGGCTGTGGCACGACCCGCGCAACCGGCAGTGCTCGCTCGCGTCGCTCACCACGTTCACCTACGAGGGGGACAAGATCGTCTCCGTCGGCTACAGCGAACCGGCTCGCGACCTGCTGCCGGCGAAGCTCGCGGGCAAGGCGCAGGGCAAGAGCTTCGGGGCGTGACCCGGGGCGACCACGTCGGCGTGTGAGGCCCGACCGGCGCCTCGGGACCGGACACGGCGTGCGTTTCGGGGCAGAGCGCAAAGCTGAGAATTCGGGGCATCATGCCCCATTTATTTGGGATGAATCGGGATGAACTGAAGCAGTGTCAGCGGCACGACGGACCCCGCGTGGAGCGGTCGTGGAGGCATGCGAAACTTTTCACATGCTCACACGCCGCCTGCCTCGTCGTGCCGCGCTGCTCACCGCCGCGGCTCTGCTCGTACTCTCCGGCTGCGGTGGGATGAGCGCCGGTGGCAAGAGCAACGGCGACGGCAAGGGCTACGTCGACAGCGACAAGAGCGGCATCGTGCGCGCCAAGACGGGCGACCGGACCACCGCCCCGAAGGTCTCCGGCAAGACGCTGGAGGGCAAGGACATCAGCCTCGCCGACTTCAAGGGCAAGGTCGTGGTCCTCAACGTCTGGGGCTCGTGGTGCCCGCCGTGTCGGGCCGAGGCCGCCGACTTCCAGCAGGCACACACCGAGACCGCGGACAAGGGTGTGCAGTTCCTGGGCATCAACACCCGCGACGCCACCGAGGACAACGCGCTCGCGTTCACCAACAGCAAGGGCATCACCTACCCGAGCCTGTGGGACCCGGACGCGCGCGAGATCCTCAAGTTCACCGGCAGCCTGAACCCGAACGCCATCCCCAGCACGCTGATCATCGACCGCCAGGGTCGGATCGCGGCCCGGGTGCTGCGTGCGGTCACCATCGAGGAACTGCGCTCGATGATCGACCCCGTGTTGAACGAGCCCGTGCCGAACGAGAAGGCCTGATCGAGGTGCTGGTCGCAGCCGCAGGCATCAACGACACGGTCTACAGCGGGTCGCTCGTCGCGGCCCTGCCGATCGCCCTGCTCGCCGGGCTGATCTCGTTCTTCTCCCCGTGTGTGCTGCCGCTGGTGCCCGGCTACCTCAGCTACGTCACCGGCATCTCCGGCGCGGATCTCAAGGACGCCCGGCGCGGTCGGCTCTTCCTCGGCGCGCTGCTGTTCGTGCTCGGCTTCACGGTGGTCTTCGTGTCCACCGGCGCCGCGTTCGGCTACTTCGGCCAGACCCTGGCCGAACACCAGTCGACGATCACCCGGGTCTTCGGCGCGATCACCATCGTGCTCGGGCTGTCCTTCATGGGCGTCCTGCCCGGTCTGCAGCGCGAGTTCCGGGTGCACAAGCGGCCGGCCATCGGGCTGGTCGGGGCGCCGCTCCTGGGCATGGTGTTCGGCCTGGGCTGGACGCCGTGCATCGGCCCGACCCTGTCGGCCGTACTGACCCTGTCCACCAGCGAGGCCAGCGCCAACCGGGGGGCGCTGCTCACGGTCGCGTACTGCGTCGGGCTGGGCGTTCCGTTCCTGCTCACCGCGGTCGCGTTTCGCAAGGCGCTGGGCGCTTTCGGGTGGGTCAAGAAGCACTACGTCTGGGTGATGCGCCTGGGCGGCGGCATGCTCGTGCTGCTCGGGGTGCTCATGCTCAGCGGGGCGTGGGACCAGTTGATGCGCGAGATGCAGTCCTGGACCCGGCAATACACGATCGGATTCTGATGAGTCTCGAGACCCGAAGCGACGAAGACCTCGAACGGGACGACGATCTCGCCCGGGACGACGACCTCGGCCGGATCGCGAAGTCCGAGGCCAGGGCCGATGCCGGGATGTCCACCGCTCCCGCGCAGGACGACGGCGACGAGGAGATCCGCCAGCCGCAACTGGGCGTGCTCGGCTGGTCGCGCTGGCTCTGGCGGCAACTGACCTCGATGCGGGTCGCGCTGATCCTGCTGTTCCTGCTGTCGGTCGCGGCCACGCCGCCGACGCTGATCCCGCAGCGTCCGGTCAGCCCGATCAAGGTCAGCCAATACTTCCGCGATCACCCCGACCGCGCGAAGATCATGGACAAGTTCCAGCTCTTCGACGTGTTCTCGTCGTGGTGGTTCGCCTCCATCTACATCCTGCTGTTCGTCTCGCTCGCGGGTTGCATCGTGCCGCGCTGTTGGGCACACGCCAAGACGCTCCGGGCCAAGCCGCCGGAGGCACCGCGCAACTTCACCCGGCTGCCCGCGTACGCGCGCTGGGAGACCTCGGCGGACCCGGACGCGGTGCTGCAAGCCGCGCGCGGCGCACTCGGGAAGCGCCGCTTCCGGCTGAACCCGACCACCGACTCGATCGCGGCGGAGAAGGGCTACGCCCGGGAGACCGGCAACCTGCTGTTCCACATAGCCCTGTTCGGCATCCTGGTGGCCTTCGCGCTGGGCAGTCTGTACAGCGTCAAGGGCGGCAAGATCGTGGTCGAGGGCGGCAGCTTCGCGAACGTGCTCACCCAGTACGACGACCGTCAGTTCGGCGCGCTCGTGGACGCGGACAACCTGGAGCCGTTCGGATTCCGGCTGAAATCGGTCGAGCAGACCTTCCAGCCGACCGGCGCCAAGCGCGGTGAGCCGAGGTCGTTCACCGCGCACATCGAGTCCTGGTACGGGCACGACGGCAAGGACAAGTCGGGGACGATCAAGGTCAACCACCCGCTGGAGGTGGGCGACACCAAGGTGTTCATGATCGCCACCGGCTACGCGCCGGAGGTGACCGTACGCGACGCCAAGGGCAAGATCGCCTACAAGGGCCCGACCATCTTCCTGCCCCAGGACGGCAACCGGACCTCGACCGGCGTGATCAAGGTTCCCGACGTCAGCGCCGGACTCAAGCAGTTGGGCTTCGACGCGCAGTTCCTGCCGAGCGCGCCGATGGACCAGCAGGGCAATCTGCTCGTGGACCCCAGGCGAGGTCCGATCTCGGTGTTCCCCTCGCTGCTCAACCCGCGGCTGATGATCAGCGGTTACGAGGGCGACCTGGGCATGGACTCGGGCATCCCGCAGAACATCTACGCGCTCAAGGCCGACAAGATGTCCAAGTTCATGGACGGCTCCGACGTGTGGCGCAAGGCCCTCAAGGTCGGCGACACCGTGGAGCTGCCCAACGGCGCCGGCAGCATCACCTTCGACGGCGTCAAGACCTGGGCCAACTTCCAGGTGGCCAGCGAGCCCGGCAAGGGGCTCGCGCTCTTCAGCGTGGTGGCCGCCATCGTCGGCCTCGTGCTGTCACTGTTCGTTCGCCGCCGCCGCATGTGGGTGCGCGCGGTGGAGGGACCCGACGGTCACACGGTCGTCGAGGTCGGCGGGCTCGCCCGCACCGAGGGCGGGGGCCTCGGCGATGAGGTACAGGAGTTCGTGGACGCGTTGCGCGAGGCCGCGCCGGCGAACTCATCCGGCACCAAGGTCAAGGAGTGAGCGTGGGCGTCAACGAGAACCTCGCCCAATTCAGCAATGTGCTGATGTATTCGGCGATCGCCGTCTACCTGATGGCGTTCTTCGCCTACTGCATGGAATGGACCTTCGGCAGCAGTGGTGCCGTGGCCAAACGCTCGGCCGACCTGTCGGTCGAGGTCCTGGAACCGGCGGCCGCGGGTGCGGCCGGCGGGGTCGCCCTGGCCGAGCGGCCGGTGGTGGTGCTGCGCGAGGGCGGGCACGACGGCGACAGCGCGGACGACCGGGGCGACGTGGCGGGCGGCAACGAACGCGCCGACCGGATCGGCCGGATCGCGGTCTCGCTGACCGTGCTGGCCTTCCTGCTCCACGCCGGTTCCGTGCTCACCCGCGGCATCTCGGTGGAGCGGGCGCCGTGGGGCAACATGTACGAGTTCTCCACCTCCGTGGCGCTGATGGTCGTCCTGGCCTTCCTGGCGCTGCTGTGGAAGTACCCGGTGCGCTGGCTGGGCCTGTTCGTCACGCTGCCGGTGCTCACCACGCTCGGCGTCGCGGTCACGGTGTTGTACACCGACTCCGAGCAACTGGTCCCGGCGCTCGACTCGTACTGGTTGTGGATCCACGTCGCGTCCGCGATCGTCTCCTTCGGCGCGTTCCACATCGGCGCGCTCGCCTCGATCCTGTTCCTGTTCCGCCAGGGCTACGAGCGTCGGCAGGCCGACCCGACCAGGACCAAGCCGGGCCGCTTCGACGACAAGCTGGCCCGGTTGCCCAGCTCGGCGTCGCTGGACAAGACCGCCTACCGGGTCAACGCGATCATCTTCCCGCTGTGGACCTTCGCCATCGTGTGCGGCGCGATCTGGGCCGAGAACGCGTGGGGGCGTTACTGGGGCTGGGACCCCAAGGAGGTCTGGTCCTTCATCACGTGGGTCGCCTACGCGGCCTACCTGCACGCCCGCGCCACGGCCGGCTGGAAGGGCACCAAGGCCGCAGCGGTCTCCCTGGTCGCCTTCTCGTGCTTCCTGTTCAACTACTACGGCGTCAACATCTTCGTGAACGGGCTCCACTCGTACGCGGGTGTCTGAGCCGCGGTCGGTTCGTACGGGTCTGCCCCGTCGCCCTCGTGAGGGGCTGACGGGGCAGACCCGTTTCGTCGTGCGCGACGGCGTGCCCCACCACGAGTTCACGGGTCGGCCCCCGCCCGGCGGCCGACCCGGTCAGGGGTAGAGCTCGTGGCCCTCGCGGATGTCATGGTGGACGTCCGGGTCCATGAGCAATTCCCATTCCCACTCTTCGGTGGGGGTGCCGTCCTTGAACTCCATGGGTCCCATGCCCATCGCGAAGCGCCCGTCGGCGTAGAGCATCGGGCGTTCCTCGCCCGACTCGGAGTATCGCTCGACGTGCCGGACCGTCGGGCCCTCCGGCCGGGTGAAGTCGATCAACGTGATCGCGACCCAGTAGCCGCTATCGTTGTCGTCGAGGAGCGGGACCGTCACGATCGAGCCCCGGCCGTCGTCGACGACGGCCTTGGCGCCGTAGGACTTGAAGCTGCCGCTGCCGTTGCCGAGCGCGCTGTACGCGCAGATCAGCACGTGGCCCTGGAGGTCGGGGCGGGTGATCCGGACGACCTCGCGGCCCGGGCTGCGGGCGTCGCCGTCCAGGTGGACGTACGGCTCGGCGGTCGTCGAGCCGAAGTTGCGGTAGTAGACCGCGCCCCTGGTCGGTATTCGCTTGTCGCTCGGCGGAACCGCCTCGACGCGCGGCACGAACAGCGCGTACAGGTCGAGGTCCGCCTCGCCGAAGGCGTCGTACGCGGTGCCCCCGTCCCATTCGAGCGTCGCCGTGATCACCATGCCGGGGTCGCCGTCCCACGGCAGTGCCACGCTCTGGCTCTTGGTCAATCGGATCGCACCGAGCGGCGGCTTGGTCATGTTCGACGGCGTGCCGACAGTGGCGACATCCGGGGCGGGGGCGTACGAAGTCGCCGCCGGATACGACGTGGTGGGTGCGTACGTGGTGGTCGGCGCGGGGGCCGGCTGCGCGGGGGCCGGCGGCGTGGGGACGTCCGGGCGGCGGCGGAGCCGAGCCAGTGCCCGTGAGACCGGGGAGGCGGGTTTCGGGGCGGGTGTCGGGGCCGTGGGCGGTGTGATGGCCGGCGGCGGGGTGAACCCGACGGGGGCCGGTGCGGGCGCGGGTGCCGCGAAGCCGGTGGTGTGCTCCGGAACGGCGGCCGCCGGGGGTGCGGCGAACTCGGGTCCCGGCACCTGCTGCTGCGCCGGTGCGGCGGGCGGAGCGAAGGCGACGGGCGCCGGCTGTGCGGCGGGGGCGGTGACGTCCGAGGGTGCTGCCGTCCCGTCGGGGATCGCGAAGCCCACCGCGGGTTCCGGTGCCGTCGGTGTGTCCTCGGGCTCTTCGGCGACCTCGATCCCGAAGTCCGTGGCGATGCCCGCGAGACCGCTCGCGTAGCCCTGACCGACCGCACGCACCTTCCACGCGTCCGCGCGCCGGTACACCTCGACCAGCACGGCGGCGGTCTGGCCCCGCGTCAAGTCGTCGGGCCGGTAGAGCATTTCGCCCACGACGGCCTGTAGCCCGCGGACGTCCGCGAGGGTGTCCGCGCCCGTCCGGCCGTCGGCCGCGACCACCACGACCAGGCTCGCCACGTCGGCGGCGACCGCGCTGGTGACCACGGTCATCCGCCCACCGTCGGCGAGTCGAACCGCACCGTCGGGGGTCGCGGGGTTGTTCCAGAAGACGAAGTCCGCGTCACCGCGCACCAGATGATCGGCGGTGAGGAGCAACGCCGAGACATCGACGCCCGCGTGACCCTCCCACGACACGACGATCTCGACGACCTCGTCGCCGAGCGGCGCGTTCGCGCCCGTCGTCAACACGACATGCGACATCGATGACCAACCCCCCCAGAGTCGACACGGCCCCGCCGAGATCCTATGCGGCGATTCGCCGTGCACCCCCTGCCGGCGCGAATCGGCACGGTGTTCGGCCTTCTCCCGGGCGATCGCCGGGTCCCTGAGCCGATCCGGCCGCGGCACCCGGTTCGTGCGGTGTGGTGGGGCTTCACCCTGCGGCCGGAAGACGTGTCGGGCGGGTCGAGGGCCCACAAGGTGCCGGGCCCCTCGACCCGCCCGGGTCGAGAGGCCCCGGCTCGGCGACCCTCAGCGCGCCCCCCGCACCAACCGCCCCGGCCGTGCGCCCGTGTCGACGCCGTTCCGTCGGGTGACCTCGCCCGCCACGATCGTGGCCACGTAGCCCGTTGCCGCCTGGAGCATGCGGCCGCCGCCGGCCGGGAGGTCGTGGACCATGCGCGGGCGGTGCAGCGTGAGGGCGTCCAGGTCGATCACGTTGAGGTCGGCGCGCTTGCCCTCGGCCACGACGCCGCGGTCGGACAGGCCGTAGAGCGTGGCGGTGTCCATCGTCTGCTTGCGGATCAGGAACTCCAGCGGCAGGCGCTCGCCGCGGGTGCGGTCCCGGGCCCAGTGGGTGAGCAGGAACGTCGGCTGCGACGCGTCGCAGATCATCGAGCAGTGCGCGCCGCCGTCGGCCAGGCCGAACACGCTCGCCGGGTGGGTGAGCATCTCCCGGATCGCCTCGTGGTCGCCGTCCGAGTAGTTGAACATCGGCACCATCAGCGTGGTCCGCGCGTCGTCCGCCAGTTGCAGGTCGTACAGCGTCGACAGCGGCTCCTCGCCGCGCGCCCGGGCGATGGCGGTCACCGTGCGGTCCGGCAGCGGCTCGTAGTCCGGGACCGCGTCCATCGGGTACATCCGGTCCAGCATGGCCTGCATCGCCAGGTTGACCGAGTCGCCCGGGACGTTCGGGTCGCTGGGCAGGTCCGCCTCGGCCAGGATCGCCGCCTTGACCTCGGGCCGGGCCAATTCGGCCGCGAACGCCGCGTCGTCCAACTCGCCCGCCACGCGCCGGTCGTCGATCGCCCGGAAGGTCGGTCGTTTGCTGAACGCGTTGCGGGTGCCGAAGCCGGTCAGCATGCCGAACGGACGCCCCGCGATCTGCGGATGCAGCCGCGCGCCCGCCTCGTTCGCCGCCTGCGACTCGGCCATCAGCTCGCGCCACAACTCCGGCGCCGCGTTCACCTGGAGCAGCGCGAACGACACCGGCATGCCGATCTCGGCGGCCAGTCGGCGCATCCAGGCCACCTCGGAGGCGGGCTTGACGATGTCCTCGCCCGACGATCCGGTCGGGGCCAGCTCGAACACGGCCCGCCCGCCCGCGGCCATCGCCCGGCCCAGGCCGAAGAGTTCGTCCTCCGTGGCGAACGTGCCGGGCACCGGCTCGCCGCCCATCGCCTTGTGCGCGACGGTGCGCGACGTGGAGAAGCCCAGGGCGCCGGCCTCGATCGCCTCCTTGACGATCACCGCCATCGCCTCGATGTCCTCGGCCGTGGCGGGTTCGTTGTTCGCGCCGCGGTCGCCCATCGCGTAGGCCCGGACCGCGCCGTGTGCGACCTGGACGCCGATGTCGGCGGCGAAGGTGCGGCGCTCCAGCACGTCCAGGTACTCCGGGAAGGTCTCCCAGCCCCAGGTCATGCCCTCGGCCAGGGCCGTTCCGGGGATGTCCTCGACGCCCTCCATCAACCGGATCAGCCAGTCCTCGCGGCCGGGCCGGACCGGCGCGAAGCCGACCCCGCAGTTCCCGGAGACCACCGTGGTCACGCCGTGCGACGTGGACGGGTCGAGCACCTCGTCCCAGGTGGCCTGGCCGTCGTAGTGGGTGTGGATGTCCACGAAGCCCGGCGTGACCAGGCGACCGCTCGCGTCGATCGTCTCGGTCGCGTCGCCCGGCAACTCCGGGTCCGGGCCGTCGTGCCGGCGCACCGCGACGATCAGGCCGTCCCGGATCGCGATGTCGCCGACGAAACGATCCGCGCCGGTGCCGTCCACGATCGTGGCGTTGATGATCTTGAGGTCGTACATATGAGCCTCCCCGGTAGCGTGGGCAGACCGTACGGCTGCGCATTGTGCGAGTCAATATGCGCACTATGCGAAAAGATCCAGTAGGGTGCCGACCATGGCCCCACGACCGTCACCGCAGACCGACCGACTCGTCTCCCTGATCGATGCGATCGCCGAACGGCCGGCCGAGGGGCTGACCCTGTCCGAGATCGCCCGGCACCTCGCGGTGACGCCCGCCACGTGCCATCCGATGCTGGCGAGCCTGACCTCGCTGGGCTGGTTGATCCGCCACCCCACCCGGCGCACCTACCGGCTCGGACCGGCGCTGGTGGCGGTCGGCCGAGCGGCCGCTCGCGGTCTCGGCGTGCTCGACGTCGCGCGCCCGATCATGGCCCGGCTGCGCGACGACACCGGGCTGTCCTGCTTCGCGATGACCCCCGGCGAGCATCGCGTGGCGATCGCCGAGGTGGTCCGCGCGCCGGGGCCCGAGCTGCACCGGCTACGGGTCGGCGCGCAGGCGCCGATCACCCCGCCGCTGGGCATCGGCTACGTGCCCTGGGCGGACGAGCAGACGGTGCGCCGCTGGCTCGACGAGGCGCACGATCTTGCCGCCCGCGGCCGGATGGCGCGCGCGATCGACCACGCGCGGCGCCGGGGCTTCGCGATCGAGCTGGTCACCGACGTGGAGACGCGCCTGGGCGAGACGCTCGGCGAGTTGGACGAGCACCTGGAGGGGCTGGACACCCTGGGCGCGGGCGCGTCGGCGGCTCGACTGCGCACGCTCCTGGAGGAGATCGCGGCCGAGATCGGCGGGTCCGACGGCGGCCAGATCGACGAGCTGGAACCGGACCGGGATTATCGGGTGGGCGCGATCAGCGCTCCCGTGCACGATCGCGACGGCGACCTGGTGCTGATCCTGAGCCTGCGCGGCTTCGCGCCGCGGACCGACGGACGGACGCTGGACAAGACCGGCCGGCTGCTCGCCGACGCTGCGGCGGAGGTGGCGGCGGCGACCTGAGCGGCCGACGCCCGGCGACCGGACGCCGAGCAGACGAAGGCCGGTACGCAAGCGAGGGGGAAACGGTCCGCCGAACACCCCGGTCCGCACAAACGAAAGCCGGCCGGGTCGCGGATGCGACCCGGCCGGCTGCGCGACCGAGGCTCGGCCGGAGAACCCGGCTCAGTCCTTGTCCTTCGCGTCCTTGTCCTGTGCCCGTCCGTCCGGGTTGTCCCGGTCGGGGCTGCGCAGGTCGTCCTCGCGGTGTTTGAGGTCCTCTTCCCAGCGCTCGAGCATCTCCGCCTGGTCCTCGGCGGCGCTCGGTTCGCTCGGCCGGCGGTTGTCCTTGTTCAGCGAGGCGAGGAACTCGGGGTCGTCGTCCGGGGCCATCTGCCGGCCCTGGGAACGCCCGCCGAACCCGAAGCCGCCGGCCCCGCCGGGGGCGTACTCGCGCTGGGGGCGCCCGGCGACGAACCAGCCGATCGGGCCGAGGAAGACGGGGAAGAAGAGCAGGATGATGAAGACCCAGGCGATCTTGGGCAGGCTGCGGACCTTCTGCTCATCGGTGGTCAGGCAGTCGATGAACGCGTAGATCCCGACGGCCAGGGGCAGCAGGAACAGCAGGGCCCTGATCATGTGGCGGTCTCCCAGACGGTTATTCGGCGCTCGATACTCGGATGCGTCTCCCATCCAGCGTAAACGGTCGCCTCCATGAACACCGGATCGCTCACAGTCCGGTGACCTTGCCCGATGCGTGCAGTTCGTACACCAGCGTGATCCGCCGCCGTTCACCCGCGGCCAAGCGCAGGTCGTACCGCACGATTCCCTGGTCGTCGACCGCGTCCGGCGCCGGTTCGGACAGGTCGCGGCGGACCTTGACCTCGACCGCCGACACCTCGGACACCGGCACCCGCTCGCGCAGCACCACCGTCCCGGGCGGCTCGGCACCCGGCGCGGCCACGTGCGAGAGGAAGACGGTCACCGTGCGGGTGACCACCGTGCGCCCGGTGAGCGAGGCCGTGCTGCGCGACTCGGTCACCTCGCGCACCACCCGGAAGTCGTCCTCGCTGCCGAACGGCAACCGCACCTCCTCGCCCGGCGCGGCGAAGTCGAGCTGCCCGCGCCCGACGTACCCGCTGCCGCGGACCAGTTCCACCGGGCCTGCGAGCAGCGCGTGTCCGGCGTCGTTGGCGAACCGCACGACCTGGCTCACGTACTGCGACAGCTCGGGTGAACAGGCCGCCTCCGGCTCGCACTTCGCGGTGAACGTGGTCAACCGGACCCGATGCGGCCGGCCGTCGGAGGGCACCTCGACCGGTGTGGGCGCGGCCAGCACCCGGACCTCGCCGCCGTCGTCCACGCCGGGCAGCTCGGCGGAGCCGCCCGCGACCCGGCCGACCGTGGCGATCTCCTCCTCGCGCAGATCCACCTCGACCTGCTTCTTCTCCACCTGGGTGCGCTCGCGCAGGGTGAGTCGGTCCTCGACCAGGCTCGGCGGACGCGCCGCCAGGGTCGGGCGCGCGGTGGACAGGGACAGCGCCACGCCGGACCAGTCCTCGCCGGTGCGCTGCCACACCACCGCGTCGCATTCGAGCTCGATCGACCGGCGATCCGGGGCGAGCACGGCCCGGTAGGCCGGCCGCCACAGCGCGCACGGCACCAGGTGCACCACCCGCAGCTCGGCCGAACCGGCCCGCTCGGCCTCGATCACCACCTCGACGGCGGCGGTCAGCTCGGTCGGCTCCTGCTCGGCCGCCTGCAGCGCGGCCTGTGCGCTGCGCAACCGGGTCCGGAGCGCGGCCTGCTCGTCGGCCAGCGCGTGCAGTTCGGTGTGGCGCCGTTCGGCCTCGGCGGAGAGTCGATCCGACTCGGCGGCCCAGCGCTCGGGCTCGGTCGTGCCGAAGCCGGTCTGCTCGGCGATGTCGCGGCGCACATCGGCCCGGGCCTGATCGACCAGGGCCAATCCGGTGCGCAGGCGCCGCTCGCGCCGGGACAGCGCGGTGCCGCGCTCGTCCAGCTCGTACACGAGCCGACGCAGCTCGGACGCGTCCGGCCCGGGCCCGTTCGCGGGCCTGGGCGTGTACACCCGCACCACCCGCGCGTCGATCGCGGTCGCGGTGCCGTCGTCGGCGACCACCTCGGCGCGCAACGACCGATCCACCGCGAGCGGGGTCACCGGGCCGACCAGCACCCGCTGTACGCCCCGGCTCAATGCGATCCGGCCGGACCGGGTCACCTGGGCCCGGTCCTCCAGACACGTGACCGCCGTGATCGGCAGCGGCTCCGGCTCGGGTTCGGTCGGAGTGCTCTGTTCCAGCGTCGGCTGAGTCACCGTCAGACCCTCCTGTTGCCGCCGACCACGGCCTTCGCTGCCGGGATCCGGATCTCGTAGCCACCGGTCAGGTTCCTGCGCTCGCCGGGGGCGAGTTCGACATGCCACACCCGTGCACCCGGGACGTGTCGTCCGTCGCGCAGTTCGGTGTCCTCCACCCAGCGCGGCGCGCCGGCGTGCTCCTCGATCCTCACGTCCTTGTCGTCGGTGACCGGGACGCGCTCCAGGATGTCCAGGCGGATCGGCCGGGCGAGGTGGTTGACCGCCTCGATCTCGATCCGGTGGTCGAGCACCGCGGTGCCGCCGCGCAGCCCCGCCGTCGACTCGCGCATGTGCGCGTTCCGCGAGACCTGCACGCTCTCCACGACGCCCACGCCCACCCGCTCGCGGGCGCCCGGCGCCAGCGTCGGCAGCGGCACGGTCATCAGGAACTCGCCGGCCACCGAGACGTCCGCCGGGCCGGCGAGCAGTGCGTGCGGCGACGCGTTGGCGAGCACGACCGTGCCGAACACCGCGTCGTCCAGCGCCGGTACGCAGACGAACTCCGGGTCGAGGCCGACCTCGATCTCGCACACCGGGATGGTGTGCCACACGCCGTCCGCGGCCACCTCGGCCGGCGCCGCGGTGTCGAAGCGGTAGTCGTAGGACCCGGCCGCATCCCGCGGCGCGAGCGCGTGCTCGGGCAGCGCCAGCCGGGTCACCTCGTCGGCGCGCCGGCGGTATTCCAGCGCATTGCCGCCCGGGCCGTGCGGCGCGGGGCGCAACCGGCCCCGGGCCTCGGCGTCGTCCGCGCCGCGCAGCTCCAGCGCCGCGTAGTCCAGCAGGTCGGCGCCCGGCTCGGGCTGCTCCGGCGGCGCGGGTTTCGCGCCGGGCGTGATGGCGTCCTCGTCGGCCGGCGCGCCGTAGCCGGCGAACTCCATCGCGGCGCCGGGCTCGGCCAACGCGGCCGGGGCGCTCCGGGTCCGGCGCATCATCGGGGCGGCCGGGCGCGGCGCGGGCGGCGGCGCGCCGAAGCCGCCGGCGACCTGCATCGGCGGAGCGGCGGTCACCGGCGCGGCCGGCCCCTGCATGAAGGCCGGCTCATCGGCCTCGATCAGGTCGTTCATGCCGCCGGGCGCAGCCGGCGGGTAGGCCGCCCGCCGCTCGTCGGGCCCGCCGGCCGCGGCCCCCGCGTACGCCGGTCGCGACAGCGGACGCTTGGCCACCCCCGCGTCGTAGCCCGCGAACAACTCGGTCAGCCCGGCCGGTGGCTCCCGCCAGCCCGCGTGCGCGGGCGCGCTCTGCCGGCGGCCCAGGCGCAACGACTTGAGTTCGGGCAGGTCGGTGCCGCGGGCCAGGTCCGCGGTGGACAGGCCGAGCCGCACACCGGTCCAGTCCTCGCCGGTGCGCTGTGCGACGCAGGCGCGCATGACCAGCGTGCCGCCGGTCATCGCCTCGTCCAGGCGCAGCTGGTACATCGGTGCCCAGCGCGCGCCGGGCACGTGGTACTCCACGTCCAGCCCGATCGAGCCCGCGTCGCCGGTGTGCTCCAGGGTGATCACCACGGTGCCGGACACCTGGGCCCGCTCGGTGCGAACCGCGCCGGACGCCGCATTGAGCCGGGCCCGGTACAGCTCGGTGTCCCGGACCGCCTCGCGCAGTTCGTCGTCGCACGCGCCGATCCGCTCGTACAGCGCCTCGGCCCGCTCGTCGACGAACGCGGCCAGATCCAGGAGCGCGGACACCGGTGCGGTGCGCGGCGGGTCGCCGCGGCGCACGGTGGGCATGATCGCCGTCGTTGCGGCGATCTCCTCCAGTTCGGCGGCCAGGCGCGCACTGCGCTCGTGCAGGGCCCGCACCCGGGACTCGGCCGCCTCCAGGTCGAGCAGCACGCTCGGCAGGTCCGCGTCCCGGACCACCTCGACGTCGACCACGGGCCGGACGTCGGTGACCCGCACACCGGTCCCGCCGGTGACGACCCGGGCGCGCAGCCAGTCGCCGTACGCGGTCAACGGGAATCCGCTCACCCGCACCCGCACCGGCCCCGGGGAGCCCGCCGGCAGTTCCACCTCGCAATTCCGCACACACACCGCCCCCACGGCATGAACGACCACCGAACGCAATTCCGAAGCGACCGTGAGCATGTACCCCTCCCTGCTCGGCACGAGGGTCCAACGTAGCCCGCCCGGCCGGGTGCGCGTGCGGCTCGGGCGAGTCCGTGTCGGATACTGGCACGCATGGCATACGGGACCTTGCGCGCTTTCCTGAAGGCACTGGAGAAGCGCGGTGAACTGCGGCGCGTCCGCGCCGAGGTCGATCCGCATCTGGAGGTCGGCGAGATCACCGATCGGGTGAACAAGGCCAAGGGCCCGGCGCTGCTGTTCGAGAACGTCAAAGGCAGCTCGATGCCGCTGGCGATGAACGTCTACGGCACCGACGAGCGCATGTTGATGGCGCTCGGGCTGAGCAGCTACGACGAGTTGTCGGAGAAGATCGGCGGCCTGCTCAAGCCGGAACTGCCGCAGGGCTTCACCGGGATCCGCGAGGCGTTCGGCAAGCTCGGTTCGGTCGCGCACATCCCGCCGAAGAAGATCAAGGACGCGCCCTGTCAGCAGGTCGTGCTCAAGGGCGACGACGTCGACCTGGACACCATCCCGGCGCTGTTCACCTGGCCCGAGGACGGCGGCTCGTTCTACAACCTGGGCCTGACCCACACCAAGGACCCCGACACGGGCGTGCGCAACCTGGGCCTGTACCGGCTCCAGCGGCACGACAAGCGCACGATCGGGATGCACTGGCAGATCCACAAGGACAGCCGCAACCACTACCAGGTGGCCGCCAAGCGCGGTGAGCGGCTGCCGGTGGCGATCGCGTTCGGGTGTCCGCCGGCGGTGACGTACGCGTCCACCGCGCCGCTGCCCGGGGACATCGACGAATACCTCTTCGCCGGCTTCATCGGGGGCCGGCGGATCGAGATGGTCGACTGCGTGAGCGTGCCGCTCCAGGTCCCGGCCGAGGCCGAGGTGGTGCTCGAAGGCTGGTTGACCCCGGGCGAGATGTTGCCCGAGGGCCCGTTCGGCGACCACACCGGCTTCTACACGCCGCAGGAGCCGTTCCCGGCGCTGACCATCGACTGCGTGACGATGCGCGAGAAGCCGCTGCTCCAGTCGATCGTGGTCGGCCGACCGCCCACCGAGGACGGGCCGCTGGGCAAGGCGACCGAGCGGTTCTTCCTGCCGCTGCTCAAGATCATCGTGCCGGACATCGTGGACTACGACCTGCCCGAGGCGGGCGGCTTCCACAACTGCGCGATCGTCTCGATCGACAAGAAGTACCCCAAGCACGCGCAGAAGGTGATGAGCGCGATCTGGGGCGCGCACATGATGTCGTTGACCAAGCTGATCGTGGTGGTGGACGCCGACTGCAACGTGCACGACTACCACGAGGTGGCGTGGCGGGCGTTCGGCAACACCGACTACGCGCGCGACCTGCTGCTGACCGAGGGGCCCGTGGACCACCTCGATCACGCGTCGTACCAGCAGTTCTGGGGCGGCAAGGCGGGCATCGACGCGACCCGCAAGCTGCCCGAGGAGGGCTACACGCGCGACGGCGGCTGGCCGGAGATGGTCGTGTCGGACCCCGAGACCGCCGCCAAGGTGACCCGCCGATGGAAGGAATACGGACTGTGACGTCCGCCGCGCTACCCGCTCCCGGAGCACCGTCGGAGGTGGGCCGGGTCAAGGCGTTCCTGCGCCTGGTGCTGATCGAGCACTCGGTGTTCGCGTTGCCGTTCGCCTACATCGCGGCCTTCACCGCGATGTACGAGACCAACGAACGCCTGCACTACCGGGAGCTGTTCCTGGTCACGGTGGCGATGGTGGGCCTGCGCACCTTCGCGATGGCCTGCAACCGGATCATCGACCGCGAGATCGACGCACGCAACCCGCGCACCGCAACGCGCGAATTGGTCACCGGTGCGGTGTCGGTGCGCACCGCGTGGATCGGCGCGCTGGTCGCGCTGTTCTTCTACCTGGTCGCCGCCGCGCTGCTCAACCCGCTGTGCCTGATGCTCGCGCCGGTCGCGGTGATCCCGATGGTGGTCTATCCGTACGGGAAGCGGTTCACCGACATCCCGCACGCGATCCTGGGCGTCGCGCAGGCGATCGGGCCGATCGGCGCCTGGCTGGCGATCACGGGCTCGTGGTCGTGGCCGGCGGTCGTGCTGGGCCTGGCGGTGGGCACCTGGATCGGCGGCTTCGACCTGATCTTCGGCTGCCAGGACGTCGCGGCCGACCGCGCGCACGGGGTCAAGAGCGTGCCGGCCAAGTGGGGCATCGCCGCCGCGCTGAACGCCTCCAAGATCACCCACGTGGTGACCACGCTGCTGTTCATTTGGTTCGGCGCGCTCACCGGCGCGGGCTTCTTCTGGTGGCTGGGCCTGCTGATCGTCGCCGCGGCATTCGTCTACGAACACTCGCTGCTGGCCCCGGACGACCTGTCCAAACTCAACCGCGCCTTCTTCACCACGAACGGCTTCATCGGCATCGCCCTGTTCGTGTGCGCACTGCTGGACCTGGGGGTACGGGGGCTGCGTCCGTAGACGGATCGGGCGAGTCCGCACCGACGCCACCGAACTCCCGCTGCGCATACCGCGGTTCTTCCACCCCCGCCGGGCCGGGCGGGGGGGGCGGGGCGGGGGGGGGGGGGGGGGGGGCGCCGCGCCCGCGGGGGGGGGGGGGGGCGCCCGACCACGCCCCCCCCGCAGGCATGCTGGG
>NZ_JBITHP010000050.1:0-38066 GCF_044458105.1 Embleya sp. NPDC050493 | reverse complement strand
CGGCGGAGACGACTTCACGCTCATGGGCGCAAGCACACCCCGCCGGTGAGCCGGCCGACACAGGAATGCGCATCCCCACGACAGCCAGACCACGCGTGTGCTAGCGCCCTTGGGCAGGCCACGACAGCAGATCGGTCACCCCGTGACAGCTATGAACCCCGCGATCAACCGGACAAAGCCCAGCTCAACAAGAAGAACCCGAAACCGGCACCGCTGACACCCAACCCGCTGACACCAACCCACACACTCACAACCCCCACCGAACCTCACAGGGTGTTGGGGGAGGGTGTGGACGTCCCGGAAATCGACACCGTGGCGATCCTGGACCCCAAGGGCAGCATCGTGGAGATCGTGCAGGCGGTGGGGCGCGCCATCCGGCCGTCGGCACGCGGCGACAAGCTCGCCAGCATCGTCATCCCGATCTTTTTGCAGCCCGGTGAACACCGGGACGACATGCTCGTCTCCCCGTCGTGGCGACCGCTCCAGCGGGTGCTCCAGGCGTTGCGTGCGCACGACGCGTCCATCTGCGACGTGCTGGCCGTGCCGCAGGTGAACGGCGCGCCCCAGGGCGGCGGGTGGGGTGAGGAGCCCGAGGACGGCGACGGCGACGACCGGGAGCAGGGGCAGGACGGCGAGGAACGGCCGGAATGGCGGCCGATCCTGCGCTTCTCCACCCTGCGCGACCCGGCGCAGATCGCGGAATTCGTGAACCTGCGGGTCGTCGACCCGCAATCACGGAATTGGCTGCGCGGATACGTCGCCGCTCAACGCTACCGGCGAGACCACGGGGACCTTGTAGTTCCGATCGACGCTGTTGACGTCGATCACCACGGAATCAAATTCCCGGTGGGTCGATGGATTTCCGAAATGCGCGCCGAATACGCGAAAGGCCATCTCGACCGAAAGCAGATTCAAGAGCTGGACGCGCTCGGGATGGTGTGGTCCGTCCACGATCAGGCGTGGGAGGACGGGGTGGCCATAGCGCGGGAATACGCCCGCCGCCACGGCACACTGGCCGCGCCGAGCGATGCTGTGGTCGACGGCTACCCCATCGGGACGTGGCTCGCGAACAGACGGGCGCAGGACCGGCGGGGCGAGCTGTCCGCCGGGCGCAGCGCGGCCCTGGAGGCTCTGGTCGAGGGCGAGCCGTGGCATCCGCCGCATTGGCCGGTGGCGTGGCAGCGGCACGTCACGTACGCGGCCGAGTACCTGGACGAAGTCGGCGGCGAGGCGCGGTTGGACGACGTCGGCCTGGACGTGGTGCACCGCGGTACCGCGATCGGGCGGTGGGTGGCTCGGCAGCGGTCCGGGTGGGACGGGCTCAACGAGCCGCAGCGCGAGCAGCTGCTCGCGCTCGGCCTGACTCCGCCCGCGACGGTCGACGCGGCGGCGGCCGAGGCGCCGGCGGCGGTGCCCGTGCCGGACGGGCCCCGGCCGAAGCGCACTCGGGAGCAGGCGTTCACGATCGCGCTGAGCGCGGCGGCGGCGTACCGGGCCCGGGTCGGGCACCTGGAGGTGCCGCGCGGGCACGTCGAGACCGTGGTGGCGTTCGACGGGTGGCCCGAGGACGTACGACTCGGGGTGTGGGTGACCACGACCAGGTCCAGGCGGCCGAAACTCCCGGCCGAGAGGATCGCGGCGTTGGACGCGTTGGGGATGCGCTGGACGTGAGCCGGGCCGGGCCGGCCGGGGGTGGATTGGGGTTACTCACAATGAACCCCATATACAGCCTGCGCATCCACGGGGGTGCACATCCGCCCCCGACCGGCCTGAACGCGGGTGTGGGCCCCGTCGTTTCTCAGGACGACGGGGCAGGCGACACCCCAGGCGACGGGGCAGGCGACGGGTAATCGGTCCGCCGGGATCGGGCCGGACGCGGGCCTCGGTGCGGGTCGGGTGGGTGTGAGGGGGCGCCCGGTCCCGGGCTGGTTGCTGGGGAGTCCCCTCGGAATCGGGTCGATCCCCTTGTTCTGCATGCCGGGCGGTTCGGTCGCGCTGTTCCATGTGGAGATGAAGCTTCGTGGGTGGGATCGGCGTGTGTGGATCGGCGTGGCCGGCGGGATGGCGGCGGTTGCGGTGGTGGCCGTGGTGTGGGGGGCGGCGGTGTTGCACGCGGTGGTGCCGATGTCGCGTCCGGGGTGGGATGAATTGGACGCGGGGACGCGTGCGCAGGCGGAGGGGCAGTTCCGGTTGGCGGCGATCCAGGGGTTGGCCGCGTTGGGTGCGGGGTTCGCGTTGTTGTACACGGCCCGGAACTTCCGGCTCAATCGTCGCGGTCAGGTGACCGAGCGGTTCACCAAGGCGTTGGAGCGGTTGGGGTCCGATCTGCCGTATGTGCGGTCGGGCGGGGTGTTCGCGCTGGAACAGATCGTCCAAGATGCCCCGGAACAGGTCGATCACATCGTGCGTATCCTCGTCGCGTTCCTGCGCGACCGCACCCCCGCCGCCGGAACCCCCGGCGCACCCGATCACCCCGATCCGGACGTGCAGACGGCTCTGACCACCCTCGCGCTCCTCAGGCCCACCGGTTCCCTGGTGGATCTGTCCGGCCTCCATCTGCGGGGCGCGAACCTGGCCGGCCCGGCCCTGCGTGATGCGAATCTGCGCGGCGTGGACCTGGCCTACGCACGCCTGACCGACGCGCACCTGCACGGCACGGACCTGACCGGCGCAAAGCTGATCAGCGCAAAGCTGATCAGCGCAAAGCTGGCCGGCGCGCACCTGTCCGGCGCGGACCTGACCAACGCGGACCTGGCCCGCGCGGACCTGTCCCGCGCGGACCTGCGCGGGACGAACCTATGCGGCACGGGCCTGCGCGACACAGGCTTGTCCGGCGCGGACCTGTGCGGCGCGCGCTTGGAGGCCGCGTTCCTGCTCGGCGCGGTCCTGTGCATGGCGAAACTGAGGGACGCGAACCTGAGCATCGCGGCCTTGATCCGCGTGGACCTGCGCGGCGCGGACCTGACCAACGCGAAGCTGTTGTGTGCGAACCTGGCCCACTCGGACCTGACCGGGGCGAAACTGCGGGGCGCTGACCTGCGCAGCGTGAACCTGCACAACACGGATTTAACCGGCGCGGACTTGACCGACACGAATCTGCCCGACGCGAATCTGCCCAACATGCGCGTGCCTTCGTGGACCTGACCGAATCGACCGGACGGCCGGGCAGGGCAGTGCTCGACGCGTCACCTCGGGCCGGTCTCGGTCGTTGGGTCGGTAGGTCGGCCGGCGCGTTCCCCGTCGCCGGGCAGGCCGGACCGGATCGGCCCATCCCCCGAGGCCGCCGGGGTTCGAATCGCCGGCGGCGCCGGCCGGCAACGACGTCGGCGCCGCTCGCGGTCGGGTGGCGGTTTGCTCGAACGGCCGCGGTGCCGCCGGTGGTCGGGTCAGGATGTGGGCTCCGTCTACTGCGAGAGGGGCCGGCGTGGCCGCCGAGCGCATCGAGGGCCAGGAGCACGACGAACCGACCGGCGGTAGTGGTGGGGAGCGGTGTCCGTTGGGTGCGCGGTCGGTGCACGCCTGCGACGGGCCGACCGACGACACGGGCGCGCTGCTCCTGGGGTGGGTGGCCGCGTGTGGCGGTGCCGAGGACTCCGCGCTCGGGTGCGCGGTGCATCTGGGTGAGGTGTTGGTGGTGTGGGATCCGGGGGAGTGGCACGGCATCGGGTCGCACGGGTCGAGCGACGACACCGTGACGGTGGCGCGGGCGGCCGAGCGGGTCGCGGCCGAGGTGGCCGAGGGCCGGTGGATCGTGGGCACCGACCCGGACGACGGAGTACCGAGGCCGGCCGGCCCGGACGAACTGGCGCGAGCGGTGCGCGCGGTGCGCGCGGCGAGCGGGGAACCCGCCCGCTGAACCGGCCGACTCGCGTCGACCGAACAGCCCCGACCCGCCCAGGCGGGTCGGGGCTGTTGCGCGTCATCCGTCGTGGGGCACAGCCCGCACAGCACGCCGAGACGAATGTGTGGACCCCACGACGGGCGCCCGCCCACCATGCCGGCAACCCACCCGCCCGCGCGGGCGGTTCACCCCAACGGGTCGGCTCGCAATCGAGCCGGCCGGGCCGGCGCAGACCGCGCCGCGTCCGGTGCGGTACCGGTCGTGCCGACCATCGGTGCCCGACCGGCCGGGCGGGCCGCCCACCGGCCGCGGCGCGGCCCGCGGCGGCCCGGAGCGCCGGGCGCGGGCGGTGTTCGAGCGGGACGACCCACGGCCGAGGGGTGCCCCAGGGAAGAAGTCAGCGTCCGATCACCGGGCGGCCGGCGGCTCCGACCAGGGGAAACGGCACCGTGCGGCCGGATGCGTGGGCAACACGAAACGCAACACGGTGGGCAACAGGAATCGCAACACGGTAGGCAATACGAACGGCAACACGGTAGGCAACCGACGCGATCACAGCCGCGGTTCCCACCGCTCCCCGCCGAGGGCGTCCTCGACCAGGCGCACCGCGCGGTCGGTCGCGGCGGCGCGCGATCCCTCGTACTCGTAGACGTGCAACATCGCGTCGACCTCGGCGGCCGGGAGCGTCGGGCCGATCTCGGCCCGCGCGGTGCCGTACCCGTGCCGCGCCGCGGCCAGCGCGGCCGACACGTGCTGTCGTGCCATCCGGGCCAGGATCAACGGGTGTTTGCGCAGCACGTCGTGGCCCCGGTAGCCGGGCGGGCAGAGGTCGAACAGCCATGCCACGGCCGACTCCTCCCACCCCTCGACACCGGGCGGGCGGACACCCCGAGGCCACCCCGACGGCGCGATCCCGTCCCGACCCCGGGGCCGGGGGCCGGCACCCTCGGCCAGCACGCGCGCGAACCGGCTCGGCGGCTCCCATGCCGGGCGGTCCGCCTCGCTCTCGTACACACATTCGATTATGGGGCCAACCGGAATCACTCGCTCCGGGTCGTTGCGGCGGCTGGGGTCAGTGGCGGGTGATCCACCACACGATCCAGGTGCCAGCTGCGGTGCCGGCACCGGTGGCCAGGCCACGCGCGGTGCTTGCGGCGAGGGATCGGGCGACGCGCACGAGGCGGCCTCGGTTCGTGGTGGTCGGGTCGTTGGCCGGCTGGTCGTCGTTCACGGTGGTCTCCCCGAGTGGGTGCGATCCCCTGGGCGGGTTCGCGTCGTCCCATCGAGCGCTCACGGACGTTTTTCCGGCGACCACTCGCAGCCCGGCCCTGCATCTCTAGGCTGCTGGGTCCGGGGACGCGGGATTTCCGGTGGGCGTCCGGTCCGGATCCGGATCCGGACAGCGGGAGGGTCGGGTACGTGGCAGGCGACACCGAGGACAAAACAGCGAAACTGGCCCGGTCACTACGGCGGTTGTGGGAGCAAGCCGGATCACCCACGTACGCGAGAATCGTCAACCAAGGGGCCAGCCAGGAGCCCTCGGTGGCGTTGAGCACCACCTCGCTCGGCGACTGGTTCAAAGGAAGCGTCGTGCCGGCCGACCCGGGCCGGTTCGCGTTCCTGGTGACCTGGCTCGAACACGAGGCGCATCGGCTCGACAACGCCTACGTTCCGACACCGGTCGCAGCCTGGGAGCGCCTGCGCGGCGAGGCAGTGCGCGAACGCCGCCCCGCCGGACGACCCCACGCGACGCGCACCGGTGAACGCTCGGTCGAGGGCGAGGGTTTCGTGGGCCGGCCGGTCCGGGAGTTCACGGATCCGTTCGCGTTGGAGGTGCACCGCGCGATCGACGCACCCGAACACACGCGGAACCGGCTGCCGGTGTTGCCGGTCTACGTACCCCGCGACCACGACCAGGTGCTGCGCGACGCTGTGGAACGCGCGGCGGGTGGGGAGAGCGTGATGGTCACGTTGGTGGCCGGGTCCTCCACCGGCAAGACCCGCGCCTGCTGGGAAGCACTCCAAGGCGTGCCGGACGGGTGGCGGTTGTGGCATCCGCTGTACCCGAGCCCGGCCGAGGCCGCGGCGGCCGGTCTGTCGCGGGTGGGGCCACGCACGGTGGTCTGGCTCAACGAGGCCCAGACCTACCTCGAATCCGCCGACGTCGGGCAGCGGATCGCCACCGGCCTGCGCGAGCTGCTCGACGATCCGCGGCGCGGGCCGGTCCTGGTCCTGGCAACGCTGTGGCCGGACCCCTTCTGGAGCACCCTCACCACCCGGCCCCCCGCCAGCGCCCCGGACCCGCACGCGCACGCGCGGTCCTTGCTCACCGGCACCGACCTGCGCGTGCCCGATGCGTTTGCGGGCCCGGACCTGGAGGCGGTGCGCGCCCGGGCCGGTGAGGACCCGCGACTGGCGAACGCCCTGGCGAGTGGGGACGACGGGCGCGTCACCCAGTTCCTGGCGGGCGCCCTCGCGCTGCTCAAGCGCTACGAACTCGCCCCGGCCGGCGGACGGTCGGTACTCGAGGCGGCCATGGACGCCCGCCGCCTCGGCCACGGGCCCGTCCTGAAGCAGGCATTCCTGGAGGACGCCGCCGACGCCTACCTCACCGACGACGAATCCGACGCCCTCACCGACGACTGGTTCGAGCAGGCCCTCGCCTACGCCACTGGCCGTGTCCAGGGCACCACCGCTCCCCTGACCCGCATCCGACCCCGACGACGCCACCACGGCGATCCCGGCGAGGGCCCGACCTACCGGCTCGCCGACTACCTCGAACAACACGCCCACCATGCCCGTCACGCGCACTGCCCGGGCGCCTCGTTCTGGAACGCCGCACACGACCACGCCCACACCCCCGATGGCCTGCTCAACCTCGCCGACGCCGCACACCGCAGACTGCGACTACGCCACGCCGAACACCTATATGGCAAAGCGGCGAACACCCAGGACTCGCGCGCCCTGGCACGGTTGGCCGGGCTGCGGGAGCGGGCGGGCGACCACGAAGGCGCCGAACGCCTGGCCCGCGAAGCCACCGACGCCGGAAACACCCACTCACTGAAGCAGCCGGCCGGCTTGGGAGAGCGGACCGAAAACCGTGAGCGCGCCGGAAACTGGGTCCATGAAGCCGCTTCCATCACCGAAATCTTGGCCTTGATGCGACCGATCGCGTTGCGGGTACAGGCGGGTGACCAGGACGGCGCCGAACGCCTGGCCCGCGAAGCCACCGACGCCGGGAACACCAAACCACTGCTCCTCCTGATCCTGATGCGGGAGCAGGCGGGTGACCAGGACGGCGCCGAACGCCTGGCCCGCGAAGCCGCCGACGCCGGGAACACCGAACCACTGGAGTTCCTGATCACGATGCGGGTACGCGCGGGTGACCAGGACGGCGCCGAACGCCTGGCCCGCGAAGCCGCCGACGCCGGGAACACCGAACCACGGGACCTCCTGATCACGATGCGGGTACGCGCGGGTGACCAGGACGGCGCCGAACGCCTGGCCCGGGAAACCACCGAGGCCGGGAACACCCTGGACCGGCTGGTCGCGCTGCGGGAGGAGGCGGGCGACCACGAAGGTGCCGAATGCTTGGCCCGCGAAGCCGCCGACGCCGGGAACACCGAACCACTGAACCTCCTGATCACGATCCGGGAGCGGACGGGCGACCACGAAGGCGCCGAACGCTTGGCCCACGAAGCCACCGACTGCGAAACCACCCTGCAATTCCTGGTCGCGGTGCGGGAGCAGGCGGGCGACCACGAAGGCGCCGAACGTCTGGCCCATCAGACCGCCCACACCGGAAACACGCCGGCTTTGAGTTTCCTGGCCCTGATGCGGAATGACGCGGGGGATCACGACGGCGTGGAGCGCCTGTATCGCCAATCCGCCGCCGCCGGGAACAGACTGCTCCTGGAGGAGTTGGGCACGCTGCGAGAGCAGATAAGAGACCGCGAGGACACCGAACGCCTGGCCCGCCATGCCGCCGACGCCGGAAACACACTGGTTTTGCCGTTACTGGCCGTGCTGCGGAATGACATGGGGGATCACGAGGGCGCCGAACGCTTGCGTACGTGGTGGCGTCGTGGTCTCGACGCAGACGGCAACCTGTTACCCGACAACGGGTAGAGCGCGCCGGGCGTGGGACGTCGTGGCCCCGGTAGCCGGGCGGGCAGAGGTCGAGCAGCCACGTCACGGCGGTGTCCTCCCAGCCGGGCGCGCCGGGCGGGCGGACACTTTGCGGCCACCCGGGCGGCGCCGTCCCGTCTCGGCCCCGAGGCTTGGGGCCGGCCGCCTCGGCCAGCACACGCGCGAACCGGCTCGGCGGCTCCCATGCCGGAGCGCCGTCCGGATCGCTGCTCTCGTACATACATTCGAGATTATGGGGCCAACCGGAATCGCCTGCTCCGGTCCGGCTCGGCGGCCGATGGCGACGCCCGGCGCGACCGGGCGGCCGGGTGGAACGGGAGAGATGTGGCATCTCCCATACCACTCTGCGCCATCCGAGGTGGCATACATGGGCTCTGGCCTGCGGTGATGCCCGGGTGGCGCGGAGGGGCATGGAGGTGGCGCGGCCCCGTGGTAGGGGCCGACGTCCCTTCGAGGCCGACGTGCACTGCTACCGGTGCCGGTACGAGTGGGGCGCCGAGGCGACGTGGCGGCCCCGGGACGTGATGCCGATGCTGCCGCCCACCCCGGCCGAGGACCGGGCCGTCGCGGCGCAGCGGGGTTCGCGGCGCGGCACGGCCGGTGGGCATCGGGGGTGGCTGCCGCGCCGGACCGACCCGTACGAGACGCCGATCCTCCTGGCCGAGGCGCCCGATCCGGAACCGGCCTCGGCGACCCCGGCCGGGCCGGCCGGGAACTCGGCGGCGCCAGACCCGGACGCGGTGGTGGCCGCGCATGCCTCCCGGATCCTGGACCATCTCGCCGGTATCGCGCTGGTCGACGGTGACGACCCGGATGTCACCCTCGCAGTGCTGCGCGACGTGGCCACTGCGGTGGAGACCATCGTGGCCGGCACCACCGCCCACGCATGACGCACCCGGCCCGCACAGGAGCAGTGGTAACTCACCGGACGTCTCTTTCCGATGAACTCCGCTCCGTTCGCTGCGAAGGCTGTCATCGTGGGCGGATTCCTCGTGGGCATCGTCGGTACGCGATCGGGAGGTTCGGCGACGCATGCAAGCGTGCCTGGTCCAGGACGATGCGTTTCGGGATCTCGCCCGGTATCCGGCGGCCGTAGCGAGCCCGGCACTGCGAGGCCGTGTTGGTCAATGGAACGACAGGAGTCGCATGAGCGAGTCGTCGCAGTTCGGGTTCAGTGTTGCCTCGGTCGTCCTGAAGGACGGCCAAAAGATCGAACTGCCTCGCGCGGGCCTGACCGTCGTCACGGGCAGCAACAACTCCGGCAAGAGTCTCTTTCTCCGGGACCTCGTGATGAACGTTGAATCGCCCCACAACGAGGCCGGCCGCACACGATGGATCACCAAGGTCGAGGAGACGAGAGATGGGGACTCCGGCGCATTTTTCGACTGGTTGGCACAACGAGGATTGCGAAGCGTTCTGTTCAACGGTGTCCCCAGCTTCCCGTTGTTGCCGGGACATGAACGTCCAACTCCCGCCGGTCAAATCGCCCAAATGTGGGACCGCAGGGAGAGCAGCCTCATCGCTCGATTCCTGATCACCGGGCTGTGGACGGATACGCGACTGGCCGACAACACGAACGCGACGCAGTGGGAACACGGAACTCACCCCAGTCACCCGACTCAACTCATGTGGCGGGACCGGAAACTGCACGACAGGCTCTCCGCGTGGGTCGAGAGAGCCTTCGGCGAGAAGATCGTCATCAATCGACACAGCATGCAGATTCGCCTGCAACTGAGTACGGAGGCGGAACCGGAGGAAACGCCGCCGCCCGCGACCGACGAGTACCACCGGTGGTACCGGAGGCAACCGATCCTCGGGGAACAAGGCGACGGCGTCCGAAGCTTCGTGGGCATCCTCCTTCATGCCCTGGTGCAGCCCCCGGCGGTGGTGGTCATCGACGAACCCGAAGCCTTCCTGCACCCGCCCCAGGCGCGCCTTCTGGGGAAACTCCTCGCCGAGGAGACCAACTCGCGCTGTCAGGTGATCGTCGCCACCCACAGCGTCGACTTCCTGCACGGAGTCCTGGAGTCCAAGCCCGGCAACACCCGCATCATCCGCCTGTCGAAAACCGCCGGACATCGAACCGCCCAAACACTTGCTCCCGCGAGCGTCCGAGAACTCCTGACCGACCCCTTCACCCGCTACGCGAACATCGCATCGGGCTTCTTCCACGATGGGGTCGTGCTGTGCGAGGCGGAGGGTGACTGCCGGTTCTACTCGGCAACCCTCGAGGAAGTCGTCGCGAACACACCCTCGACACCGGACCCGAACCTCACGTTTCTCCACGTCGGCGGAAAATCCAGGTTGGCCATGGCGCTGACGAAACTCCGCAGCGTGGGCATCCCCTCGGCCGTGATCGCCGACATAGACATGCTCGACACCAAGCAGCGTGTCCGGCAGTTGGTCACCGCCTTGGGCGGAGAGTGGGATCGTGTCGCACCGGACCTGGAGACGTTGCATCGGGCCGCGGGCGCTGCCGGCCGCCACAGTCTGCCCGTCTCCGAGGTCAGAAGACGGATGAACGAGATCTTGAAGAACTCGCGTGACAGCGACGCGCTCACGAGTGACCAGACCGTCGCCATCGCCAAGCTGGCGAAGAGGTCCTCCTATTGGAACGCTCTCAAGGAATCGGGCACCCGGGCCGTGGGCGGCGACGAGCACAACGCCCTCATTCGCCTCCTCGTCTATCTCGGCGAGCTCGGGGCGTTCCTGGTCCCGGTGGGAGAACTCGAATGCTGGCACCTCGGGATCAAGACCAAGGACAAGAGCGCCTGGATCGCGAACGTCTTCGAAAAGAAGCTGCACCTGGACCCGCCGGACGAACTCGTGCGGTTCACACGGCAATACCTGGGCTACCTCACTCACTCACCCGGGACAAACGTCCCCGTCTACGCAGCCCCCCACCGAGCGTCGGGCAAGTCGGGTCATCCCCAGTGACACCACCGGGTGTCCGAAGCATCGATCCGATGATCAAGAGGCGTCGGGCCGGCTTCGGACCCCGATAACCGCCGCCACACGGGCGTTTGCGGACCAAGCGGGCTGCGAGGCTTCAGCGTTCGACATGGCGGGTCGTGGTGTATGCGCATTTCGTATCTGGAACGATGCCTTCCATCCGAAGTACCGGATAACCACGGGAAGCACTCGGAGAAGAGCACAACATGCCTGAGATCACGGTCGTCCTGAATCAGAAGGGCGGCATCGGCAAGTCGACCATCACGGTCAACCTCGCCGCCGTATACGCGGACATCCTCAAGAACGGCGGCGGCGACGAGGACACCGCCGTCGCGGCCATCTCCATCGACCCGCAGGGGTCCGCCGTGTGGTGGTCGGAGCGGGTCGAAAGGGCCGGGCGCGTCCTGCCGTTCCACTTCATAGACGGCAGCAGCGACATCGGGGGGCTCAAGAAGCTCCGCCGGATCAAGGCCGACATCGTCATCGTCGACACCCCTGGTTGGCTTCCCCTCGGCCACGACGGCGAGAGCATCGACCCTCTCGGCGAGGGCCCGACCGCAGACGCGCTGCGGGCGGTGTTGGACGTCGCCGACGACGTCATCGTGCCGTTGGAGACCGACCCGCTCGGCTTCAAGCCGACCCAGACCACCATCGAACGGGTCATCAAACCACGCGGATTGCCGTACGGGGTGGTGATCAGCAACTGGGAACCGCGGGACGGGCAGGTCGACCTCAAGGACACCCAGGAGCTCGTGAACAAGCAGGGCTGGCCGCTGTACAACAGCACGATCCGGCACTTCCGGCTGCATGCCCGCGCGTCCGCCGAGGGTCTGGTGTGCACGCAGTACCTGTCGAACCACACCGCGACTAAGGCGAAGCAGGACTTCTTCGCCCTCGCGTTGGAGCATCAGATCCGCCGTCGCAAGAACGGGGGAACGCGATGAGCAAGCGCATCAGTCTGAGCGACGCCCTGGACGACGAGCCTGCGGAGAAGGTCGTCGACACGCACCCGGACGGTCGGCTGCTGAAGGTGCCGTTGGGTCGCATCGCGCCGAATCTGGTGAACCCCCGGACGCGGTTCGGCAGCGACGACGAACTCCGAGCCCTCGGCGAGAGCCTGCGTCAGCGTCAGATCCAGGCGTTGCCGGTCGTGACCCGGGCCGCGTATCTGAGGCTGTGGCCGGAGCGCGCCGCCGGGATCGGGAACGTGGACGTCGTCCTGGTCGGCGGCGAACGCCGTCTGCGGGCCGCGCGTGCCGTGGGTCTGCCCGCGCTCCAGGTCGTCATCGACGACGACATGGCGTCTTCCCCCGAGGGCTTCATCGATCTGGTCGTCTCGGAGAACGTCGAACGCGAGAACTTCGACCCGATCGAAGAGGCCTTCGCCATCGAGGCTTTGGCCGTCGCGTTCGGCAGCGGGCGGGCCGTGGCCGAGCGTTACGGGAAGTCGGACACGTGGGTGTCCCACCGGCGTCTTCTCCTGCATCTCGCGCCCGAGATCCAGGAGCTCGTGCGTGATCGGGAGCTCCCGGTCGAGCCCGCGCGGGCGCTCGCCAAGCTCGCCAAGGACAACGCCTGGTCCGCCGACGCCCAGTTCGCCTGGTGGGAGCAGGAGCAGGTTCGACGTGCCGAGGCCACGCAGGAACGCAAGGCCCAACGGCGCGCCCGGATTCCGGCACCGGCCGCGGTGAGTGATGGCGCCGTACCGGCGGCGCGGCGACAGGAGAACGCGGCACCGTTCGTCGCCTCGGGGTCGGGAGTCCCCGAGGCCGTGTCGTCGAGAGCAGGTCTCGAACTCACGGGTTTTTCGGCCGAAAAACCGCAGCCGAGTTTTTCGGCCGAAAAACCGGAGCCGGGCGCGGGCAGCGGACAGGACGCGACCACCGTCCCCGCACTGCCGTGGAACAGTCCTCGGGCCATCGCGCGAATCCTGCGTGAGCACATGGCCCCGGAGGACTACGTCGCCGTCGGAAAGCTGATCGCCGAGGGCTGACCCCGGTCGAACCGAGGAGCCGGCGCGTACGCGCCGGCTCCTCGCGCGTACCGCACGGCCCGGCCGGTTTTTCGGCCGAAAAACACGAAGCCGCGTGTCGGGTTCGGGTCACCTGTCCATGCACCGTGTCCGACTCGGCGTGGCCGGTGTCGAACACCGACGCGGTTCAGCGCGCCACTGCTTGGACGACTGTGATCAGGAGCAGTCCGCGGCTGACTTGGTAGGTGATGATGGCGACGCCTCGGATGTGGGTCATGCGGTGGTCGTCGCTGCCGCCGCCCGGGTACGGGCGCGAGTCGCAGCCGTAGGGGTCGCGGGACAGGTCGCCGAGCCCGCTCTCGAATGCCCGCCGCGTGCCGGCCGACATTCCGTTGACCTCGGCCTGGACGGAGTCGGTGAGCTGGACGCGGTAGCTGCTCATCGGGGGTCGATCTCCCCGGACCATCCGGGTCCCGCGTCCAGGTCGACGGGGTGCGTGCGCAGGGTCCCGGCCGCCGCCGCGTGCAGGTCGGCAATCACCTGCGGGTCGTGGCCGAGCGCCGCGATCCCCCACCACAGGAACACCAAGTCGTCCAAGCGGCCGTCGCCGATCGGCGTCGCGGCCAACTCCGCGTCGAACTCGACGCGCTGCTCGGCGTCGAGCGCGGCGCGGACCGCGCCGATGGTGCGCGGCAGGTGCGCGCCGGGGGGTGTGGGGTGTTCGGGCTGGGCGCTCATTTGGGCCTCTCCTGTCTCCGGATTCGCGTCGCCGAGAGGTGGGCGGCGGCGTGCCCGCCCAGTCTCCTCCGAGGCCGCGGTGCGCGGGGAGGGCGCATTGGGAGCACAACGCAAAAAGGGCCGGCCCCCGAGGGGGCCGGCCGGTCGAACGGGTGGGACTAGCTCGCGACCGTGCCGAGGATGACGGCGCGGAGGATGTCGGCGTGGTCGAACGCGAGCGACTCGGGCAGGCCGGACAGCGGCCACCACCGGGCGGTCCGGGCGTCGTCGCCGGCCACGGCCGGGGTGCCGGTGGGGACGATCGCGCGGTACGCCACGGTGACGTACCGGCCGCGCGGGTCGCGGCCCGGCGCGTCCCACACCCCGATCTGCACCAGGTCGGCCGGGGCGACGGCGACGCCGGTCTCCTCGGCGAGTTCACGGGCCGCCGCGGCCCGGCCGGTCTCCCCCGGGTCGACGTGGCCGCCGGGAAGCGCCCAGCATCCCGCGTGGGGGTCCCACCCGCGCTCGATCAGCAGCACGTGGCCGTCCGGGGTCGTCGCGACGACGTCGGCGGTATAGCGGATGGTCTCGGTCATGGTCTGCCCTTCGGTTCGGGTGCACTCGGCGCGGACGTACTCGCGCCCGGTGCGCCGCGCTCCGGTGGTGGGGTCGTCGGTGGTGAAGGCCCAGGGGTCGCCGCCGAGGTTGGCTCGGTGCCACGCCCGCTCCCGATGCCGGGCGTACGCCTCGGCCGCGGTGTCGGCGGCCCGTGCCGCGTGCGGGTCGGTGGGGGCGTCGAGCGCGATCCGGTCGAGCCGCGCCGCCCGGCGCAGCGCTCGGTCGGGGTGGTCGGGGTGGGTGGTCATCGGGTCTCCTGTCGGGTGGTCCAGGGCGGTGGTGCGGTCCGGTCGCGGGTGGGGGTGCGGTCGGCGCGGCCGAGTCCGGCGGGCGGGGGTAGTGCTCCGGCCGGTCGGGCCGCGCCGGGCCCGCGTGTCGATGTCCGCGGTGCGGGTCGGCGGGTCGACGGCGGGGTGGTGGGGTCGGGTGCGCATGCCGGGTGGAGTGGTCGGCCGAGGGGCGACCGGGCCCGGGTGTGGGCGTGGCAGGCGTCGCACGGCATGTCGACGGGGCGATCAACCACCCGTCCGGCAGCGGCGGGCAGGTGTGGGCGCGCCACGCCTCGGCAGCGGCCCGGACGTCGTCCGGGGTGCGCGCCGAGTCGACGCTGCGGCGCCCGCACTCGTTGCAGAACCACGAGACCATCCCGGTGCCGAGTCGATCCCGGGGTGGGGTGATGCGCATCGATCCGCGCTCCCAAGTGCTGGGGAGGGTGTAGGTCATCGGGCGCTGCCGAGGGCGGTCAGGGATCCGGTGGCGTGCAGGACGCCGGCCGGGGTGTCGTGGCGCGGCGGGGCGTGCTCGGGAGTGAGCGCGCGGATGCGGTCGGGGTCGGTGGCCGAGGTGATCCACACGTCGCCGCGGCCGTCGCGGTAGAGGGTGCGGGCACCGACCACGGGGCGGGGTACGGCGCTGCGGTCGCTGCGCAGCGCCCACACCCGGTTCCACATCCCGAGGCCGGTGGTCTGCGTGAGGGGGTGGTCGGGGCGGCCTCGGCGTACGTGGGCCATCAGGTCCAGGTCGGCGGTCTCGATCGGCCAGTGCATCGTCCCGGCGGGGGTGTCGACGTGAACGGTCGCCTCGTCGGGCGGGTCGAGCACGAGGACGGCCGGCCAGCGCGCGGCCATGTCGGCAACAAGTTCGGCGAGTTCACGCCGGATAACCCGGCCGGGGGTGGCGGTGGGTGGACGGTGGTGGGTGGTGGCGGACACGATTGATCTCCTCCTCCGCGCCTCGGCGCGGTGGTCGGCCCCGGACGGCCGCTTCGTTGGTAGCGGTGTCGGCCGTCCGGGGTGAACGTGTGGGGTGGCCGGCTCAGCCGGTCGCCGCGGCGATGACGGCGACTGCGGTGGTGAGGGCGAGTACGAGCAGCGCGGCCCGGATGAGCCGGTATTTGCCGGTGGTGATGCGGCCGAGGCGTTCGTGTTCGGCGGCGAGTGCGCGGGGTGCCTCGCGCTCGGCGATCAGCCGCAGCGCGGTGTCGGGGTCGTGGACCGGCCGGGCCGATCCACCGGTGCGGGGGAGCACGACCAGGACCAGGAGCACGCCGGTCACGGCCATGCCCGCCCCGGCCGCGACGGCGGCGCCGGTCGGCAGCCTCGCCAGGGCGGGCACGCTCACGCCGAGCACGGCCAGGAGCAGGCCGGCCTTCTGGTCGGCGGCGCGGTGGCCGGCCACGGCGGTGTCGATCCGGCGGTGCAGCGCGGCGACCAGGACCGCGTGGTCGAGTCCGTGCCCGGGGTCCGGGGTGGTGTCGGTGGTGGTCATCGGGCGTCGACGTCCTCGGGGTGGGCGCGCCGGTAGGCGGCCAGCACGTGCTTCGGGACAAGGCCCCGGTCCGGGCAGTCGACGCCGTTCCGCACGGCCCACGCGCGTGCCCTGCGCCCGGCCTCCCGGCGCCGGGCCGGGCCGGGGTCGGCCTGCGGCACGCCCGGCGCCTCGGCGGCGGGCGCGGGGGTGCCGGCCTTGGCGGCGCGCAGCTGCGCCTCGGCGCGCGCGAGCATCAGCTGCGCCTCGATCAGCCGGGTGGTGGCGACGTCGACGGCCACGGCCCGGTCGTGGTGTTCGGCGAGTCGGGCCAGGCCTTCGGCGGTGCGTTCGCCGAGGCGCCGGATGGTCGCGACGGGCTGTTCGGCGGCCCAGGTCAGCAGCGCGTCGACGTCCAGGACGTCGACGGGCTGTTCGGCCGGGTCTGTGGCCTCGGTGACGGCGTCGACGGCCGAGGGCACGGTCTCCGTCGGCGCGGGGGCAAGTGGACGGTGGATGGTGGTGACGGACACGGTGTTCTCTCCATCTGCCCCCGGACAGGAGGCGGGTCGGGCCCCGGGCGGCCTCGTTTGGTCGCGGTACGGCCGCCCGGGGAATCTGCGGGTTGCGATGCAGGTGGGCGCGGTTCAGTCGGCCGGGCGAACGTCGTCGAGGCGCCAGGCGGCGCGGACCTCGTCGAGGGTGGGTCCGTCGGTGCCGCGTCGCATGGGCATCAGCAGGCCGATGTAGTCGGTCCCGCGCGTGATCACGAGGGGGTCGTGGGGGCCGCCGCTGCCCCAGAGCTGAACGGCGCCGGTCTCGGTGTCGTGGGTCGGGGCGAACGCGGCGAGGCGGCGCCGGTCGACGACGATCTCGGTGTCGAGAGCGGGGCCCGCAGCCAGGGCGGTGGTGACCTTCGTCCGCCACATACGGCGCGGGAACTCGCCGTGTTCGTCGGCGCGGTCGACGGCGACGGTGTATTCGCCGATGTGGACAACCAGGCCGGTGGGCGTGCGCGCGAGGTGCGCGTCGTCGGTGCCGGCCACGCGCGCCAGGTTCAGCACCGTGTCCACCTCGGCGCGGGGCATCAAAACGTCCCAGGTGCCGATCCCGGGGGTGTCGCGGCAGGTGGCGGCGAGAGTGAACCGGTTCGTGGCCACCACGTACAACCGCCCGCCGCCGGCCTCCAGGTGGACGCCGTGCAGCATCGTCAGGCCCGGCTCATCGCTGATGTGGGCACGAACGTCCCGCAGCTGCGCGGCGAACCCCTCCACGAACACCCGCGCCCCGGCGGACCGGTCCGCGCGGTAGGTGATCCGCTTGCCCAGCCCCGTGGCGTAGGCGATCTCCGCACGAGTGGATTCGCCGATGTAGTCGTCGGGGAAAGCGCCTGAGTTCGCGAATACTGAGCACTCGGCGTCCCGAACCTGGGTGTCGGATGGCTCTGAAGATTTCAGTAGCGCACGATTCATTTCAGTACGCCCTTCAGTGCCGCGCCGAGGGCACCAGCGTGGCGGCCTCGGAGGCGACGGCCGTGCTAGATCATCCTTCGGGTATGGAGAACCCGAGCCCCGCCCTGCCCCCCACTCCGCCTAACTGGCCGCACTGTGGTCACGGCACGGGCCCGGAGGACCCCCTCGGCTGTCGCGGTATCCACGTTCCCGGCCACACGGCATGCCTCACGCACCTAGCCGACGCCCAGCGCGACGCCTACCTGGAGGGGCTGACCCCCGGTAACACCATCGACCACCGCGGCACCCCATTCACCGAACCGCTTCTCGATGCTCTCCTTGCCGCCCTCCGCGACCCCGCCACCGGACACCCCCGCCTCGGCGCTGCGCAGTTTCAAGAGGCGAGCTTCGAGGGCGACGCCTCGTTTCGTTCGGCGACCTTCGAGGGTGCCGCCTGGTTCGTGTCGGCGACCTTCGAGGGCGACGCCTCGTTTCGTTCGGCGACCTTCGAGGGTGCCGCCTGGTTCGTGTCGGCGACCTTCGAGGGCGACGCCTGGTTCGTGTCAACGACCTTCAAAGGCGACGCCTGGTTCATGTCCGCGACCTTCAAAAAACTCGCCCTCTTCGGGGCGGGAACCTTCCTGAACCCCGCCCCGCTCGAACGTGCCGCCCGGTTCGAGGGCGTTGCCCGGTTCGAAGGGGCGACCTTCCAGAACATCGCCTGGTTCTGGCGGGCAACTTTCGCGGACACCGCCCGATTCCCGTTTACGACCTTCAAGCGCGAGGCCCAGTTCGAGTCGGCGACCTTCGAGGACGCCGCCTGGTTCGCGTTGGCGACCTTCGAGAGCGCCGCCAATTTCAAGTCGGCTACCTGTCAGAGCGACCTCACGTTTGCACAGACGACTTTCGAGCGGTTGAGCACCCTCGGGCCGTTCGTGTGCGCTGGGCGGGTGGTGCTGTCCGGGGCGGTGTTCAACGGTCCAGTGACCCTCTCGTTCGCCGCGCGGCGCCTGAACTGTCGGCGGACCCGCTGGTCGTCAACGGCTGAGTTGCGTCTGCGCTATGCAACGGTGGATTTCGGCCATGCGGTCTTCGAATACCCTATGACGATCGCCGCGGAAGCCGAGCCCTTCGTGCTCTCCGACGGCCGGTCGGTATCAGAACAGGCTCTCGCCGACGCGCCCGACGCCACAGTGCGGTTGGCCTCGCTGCGTGGGGTGGACGCGAGCCATCTGCTTATCGCTGATGTCGACCTGTCGGGGTGTCTGTTCACCGGGACCGTGCATTTGGACCAGGTGCGGCTGGAGGGCACTTGCTCCTTCGACCGGGTCCCGCCCGGCACCCACTGGCGGCGCGGGCGCCCGGTGCGCTTCACTCAGCGCCGCACCCTGGCGGAGGAGCACCTCTGGCGCGCGGGCCAGCCGACGGCGGTCCGAGGCTGGAATGTGGCGGTGTTCAGTGCCGGACGCGTCGGGCCGGCGCAGTTGGCGCCGGTGTACCGGGCGCTGCGCAAGGCGTTCGAGGACGGCAAGAACGAGCCGGGGGCGGCCGATTTCTACTACGGCGAGATGGAGATGCGCCGCCACGACACCACCGGCACCACGCGCACCGAACGCGGACTGCTGCACGGCTACTGGCTGCTGTCCGGCTATGGCCTGCGCGCCTCCCGGGCCCTGGGCTGGCTCGCTGCCGCCATGCTCGTCACCATCGTGCTGCTGATGGGGTTCGGGCTCCCCAAGGACTCCCCGAAGCAGGAAGCCACCGGCACCGTGCCGCCCGGCGGCGGCACGGTCACTTTCGAGATCGACAAGGCTGCTCCCCGAAATCCCACCGGGGACAGGTTCACCGGCGAGCGCCTTGAAATGGCCGTGAACGTCACGCTCAACTCGGTGGTGTTCCGCTCCTCTGACCAGGACCTGACTACCGCCGGTACCTACATCGAGATGGCGTCCCGCGTAACCGAACCCGTCCTTTTGGGCTTGGCGCTCCTGGCCATCCGTAACCGCGTCAAACGCTGAGCGCTCCCACGGCCAGGCCCGGCAGAACGCCGCAGACACCGGACACTGAAGCAACACGTGCGCCCGGACCACCGTGAGCCGCCGCACGGAAGATTTCAGTGCCCAGGTCACAGCCCCGCCCACCGAAATCTTCCATGCGGCCGGACCGGGAGAGCGCCGAAGCCCTCTTCCGGCAGGCCGTCGACCACGGCGACACGGAGGCCCTGTCCCGCCCGGCCAAGCTGCGGGAAATCGTCAACAGGCTGTGGCCGTACGGCTTGGATTCGGACGGTACGCCGACACCCCATGGAACCGTCGGTGAGCCCCGTTCGACCGGCACGCACAGCTGGGCACGTCGTCGTATCGCGGTTTGAGGCTCGCGGGCGGGAGGGAGCTCACCTCATACAGCACAGGGCGCACGGTCACGGCGGCGCTGTCGGCCACGATGTCTCCATGTTGCGGCCGGACGCGTCGTCGCTGTCCGTGGGGTCAGGGTGGAAGAAGCGGGTGTAGCGCAGTCCGGTCTCCGGAGTGATGTTGAACACCGCGCATAGGTGCTGCGGGTCAGCCCCAGTGAAAGAGCGTTTTATCCCTGTATGAGTGCGATATGGCATTCGCAGCGTTGGATTGATCCGCATGGTTGGGACCGTAGGCGTCTCCCGTGACGGAAGCGGCTCAAGACGCTCCGAATCTGTCCGGTTCACTACCTTCGCTCCTGTCTGATCCCGTGACGCCCCGGTCCGCCCCCGTTCACGCCTTGGGCAGGTCGGCCGCCGGGCGCTACCAACGAGGCATGACCGGACATCGGCGCTATCCCAGTGATCTGTCCGACGCTCGTTGGAAGTTGCTCGAACCAACCCTGTCGGCCTGGCGGGCCGAACGCCGGGGCAACGGACTGGACTTCGGCCGCCCACCCGAGCACGATCTGCGTCGCATCATGGAAGCCATCCTCTACGTCGACCGCACCGGGATCCCCTGGCGCTACCTTCCCCACGACTTCCCACCCTGGGAAACCACCTACGGCTACTTCGCCCACTGGCAGAAGGACGGCATCCTCGAGAAGCTCAACGGAGTCCTGCGGCGCCTGATCCGCGATCGGGAGGGCCGCGACGCGGAGCCCAGCGCGTGCGTGTTGGACGCACAGAGCGTCAAGACCTCCGCCAACGTCCCCACCGCAGGTCAGGGCATCGACGCGGGCAAGAGAATCGTGGGACGGAAACGCCACGTCGGGGTCGACACCGTCGGCCTCCTGCTCGCCGTGTGGGTCACCGCGGCGAGCGTCTCCGACAACGCCGGCGGCATCCACCTGCTCTCCGCCATCGCCGCCGCCCACCCCACCATCACCAAGGCCTGGGCCGACAGCGGCTACCGCACCAAGGCCATCGAACACGGCGCGACCCTCGGCATCGACGTCGAAGTGGTCCAACGCGACCCCACCGTCAAGGGATTCAGGATCCTCCCCAGACGTTGGATCGTGGAACGCACCCTGGGATGGCTCATGCAGCACCGCCGCCTCGCCCGCGACTACGAAACCCACCCACACCGCTCCGAAGCAATGATCCACCTCGCCATGATCGACCTCATGACCCGACGACTCACCCACGAAAACACCCCGAACTGGCGCGACCCCTGAACCCGGAACCAAACACGATTTGCAGGACAAAACGCTCTTTCAGGTTCCCCGAATCGGCAGGGACGGAGTGCCGGGGCCGGCCCCGAGGGCGACGAGGCTCTCGTCGGCGCCCGCGTCGTGCTGGGGCCCGAACCTCTTGCTGCGGGCGCGTTCGAGCGCTGCGGGCTCGTGCCAGTGAACGAACTCGCCGCTGACGCGTCGGATCGGCGGTGCCCCGGCGGGCCGGCGCACGACCCCCAGAGGAGTCACCCATCGCAGGATCAGGGCCACCCAGAACGCGCTGCTGCCGTACTGGCGCAGCGTCCGGGGATCGCAGTGGAGGGCGTGTCCGGGCGGTAGGTCGACGTCGGTGCTGCGCCAGCGCTTGCCCGGCTCGGGAAGCAGGCGGGGCAGCGTCCCGAACTCGCCGCAGTCGAGTGTCCCGTGGGGCAGGTATCCGTCGGCGAGGGATGTGGGCACCACGCGGGCAAAGGGGGCGTCGCCGTCGTGGGCGAGGACGTACACCGAGGTGAGAGTGTGGCGCGGGTCGAGCAGCAGGCCGGGGCCGGTGCCGTCCTGGTGCACGGGCATCGCGGCGGGGCCCCGATGGACGAGGAGCCTGCTCGATTCGACGCCCAGGTCCGGGCCGAGCGTGTTCCGGACCAGGGTGAGTGCCTCGGTGGTGTCGGCCAGGCGTTGGATCAGCGGCCAGTGTTCGAGGTGGACGTCGTCGACGCGGGCCGCCCCGTCGGCGGCGGTCAGGGCGGCGTCGGCGAACGCGGCGAGCGTGTGCGGCCGGTGCTGCGGATCGCACCAGGTGTCCCAGGCGCTGCCCGACCAGGGCAGCGGTGAGGTCGTGTGCATGGCGTGGTCGAGGCGGCCGTTGTGCGCGTACGGGGAGTCCGGGGGAAGTACCGGTGTCCCGGCATGCACGGGCGCGGGCGGCGCGGGGGCCGGGGCGCTCGGGCGGCGCCGCCCCGGCGGGAGGACGGGCAGGTTGCCCGAGGTCATCACATGCTCCAGGTCGGTGTCGGGGTCGCCCGGCGGGGGCGGTCGGGGCCCGGTCCGGGACGTGCTCACGGGCAGCGCGGTCCCGGACCGGGGCATGGATGCCGCCGTGTGGCGGTGGCACCGTTGTCAGCCGGCGGCGGTCGGGAAATGGGCGGCGAGTCCGAGGGCCGCGCACAGTCGTGCCGGGTCGGTCAGGGCGACGCCGGCGCCGACCGTGCGCGGGGCCTGGACCCACCACGCCGCGGGCTGCTCCCCCGGGCGGGGTGGGCATGCGGTGGGAATCCACAGGTAGGCGCCGGTGGACACGAACCGGGCCGCGACGGCCCCCGGTTCGGCCTGTGCCACCAGTTCGTTCCAACCGGCGCCGTGTCCGGGTTCGACCAGGAAGGAACACCGACCGAGGTGGCTCTCGACGACGGGGCCGAGGTCGCCGGCCGCCCTCAGGAGCGAACACGCCTGATGTCCTGTGGCGCGATCGATGACGGCGACGTCGAACAGCAGGCCGACGCGCACGACGCGGACTGCGGGGGCGTGCAGCCGGCCGGGGATGCCGAGGCCGGGTGTGGTCGCGACCCGCGCGAACCATGCGCTTACCCGCTCGTCCTCCATCGCCGCCCCTCCCGCTCGGTTCCGTCGCAGGAACCGTAGGGGCGAAAGGGCCGGTCGACCCGTGCTGTGCGCTCGGGTCGACTCTGCGCTCGGGTCCGTCCCGGAGCGCGGGTCAGTTCGCGAGGATCCCCATGCGCGCGGCCAGCGCGGCCACCTCCCGCGAGTACGACGGTCGTGCCCGTCGGCGCAGGTCCCGCACCATGTCCTGGGCGAGGAGGCTGTTGTGGACGTCCTCGGGTGCGGTCTCCTCCGCCTGCCGCAGGTGCAGCAGGACTGCGGGGTCCTCGCGGCGTTGCTCGTGGCAGCGGGTCAACTCCAGCAGGTGGGTCGCCCGGCGTTCGACGGACGGCAGGGCGTACGGGTCCACGTCCCGGGCCAGGCGCAGCGCGGTGGCGGCCTCGCCGGACTCCATCTCGATGGACACGCGGTGGAGTTGGACGTTGGACGGGCCGAACACCGTGTGGTGGATGTTGCCTTCGCCGCTGACGCCTGCGGCCGGGTGTGCGTGGTCGCGGATCACCTCGCGGGCGTGCCACCACATGCGGCGGCGGGCCAGGGCGACGGCGACGACCAGGTGCAGGGCTCCGTACATGGCGGCGCGCTCCCGGTGCTCGCGCCAGGGCCCCAGGGTGGCTGCCGCGTGGCGGGCGACGGTCTCGGCGGCCTCGGGTTCGCCGTCGTTCAGGAGGACGTGGCCCAGGTTCCAGTCGGCCGCGGCGATGCGCAGGGGGTCGTCGGCGTCGTGTGCGGATCGGCGGGCGCGGTCGGCGGCGAGGAGGGAGAGGTCGGGGCGGCCGGTGCGTTTGCACCAGGTGCGCAGGAGTGTGTAGAGGTCGGCGGCGATCCGGTGTGCCTCGCGTCGGTGGTCCTGTTCGCCGGGGGCGAGCAGGGTGCGCAGTGCCTGTTCGGTGTCCGTGATGAGCGGGGGTAGGAGGGTGGCGGTGTCGGTGAATCTGGTGGGTGAGGTCTGGTAGGTGCGCCATGCGTGTTCGACGCGATCGCGCAGTCCGGGCAGGTCCGGGGTCTCGGCCGGTGGGGCGGGTGGGGTGATGCCGACGAGGGCGTGTTCGACGGCGCCGAGTCCGGCGCGGATGCGGTCCGGGGCGGTGGGGTGGCGTTCGCCCAGGAGGGCGGAGACGGGAACACCGAGTTCGCGGGCGAGGGCTCGCAGGACCGCGACGGTGGGGGTGCGGTGGCCGCGTTCGATCTGGGACAGGTAGTCCTCGGCGATGCCCGCGAGTCCCGCGACGGCGGCCTGGGTGCGGCCCTGGCGGAGGCGGTGGGACCGGACGCGTTCGCCGATCGGAGGTTCGTCGGGGTCCGGCTTCGTCATGTCCCAACCTCTTTGTGGCGCGCGGTACTTGTATTCACCGTAGGCGGGCAGACCCTGCCACGCCGGTGAACGCCCTCGACAACGCCCCGGAGTGTGACCATGCCCCGACCTCGTCTCGTGCTGTGGGACATCGACCACACCCTGATCGACACCGGCGGCGTGGGCCGCGAAGTCTTCGCCGCCGCGTTCCGAAGGGTCACGGGCACGCCGCTGCGGGAGATGGCGAGCGTGCATGGCCGCACCGAGCGGGTCATCTTCGCCGAGACCGCCGAGCTCCACGGACTGGACCCCCGCGGTTGCGACTTCGCGGATTTCGCACAGGCCTTGGCCGAGGGGTACCGCGAGCGGGCGGGCGAAATGCGTGAACGCGGGCACGCCCTGCCGGGGGCCGCGGCGATCCTGGCCGCGCTGGACGCGGCCGAGGGTGTCGTGCAGACCGTGGTCAGTGGCAATCCCCGTGCCGTGAGTCTGGTGAAACTGGCGGTGTTCGGTCTCGACGCCCCGATCGACTTCTCCCTCGGGGCGTACGGCGACGATCACACCGAACGCCCCGAACTGGTCCGCACGGCGCGACGTCTCGCGGGCCTGCGCCACGGCGTCGCGTTCGATCGCGGCAACACGTTCATCGTGGGCGACACGCCCGCCGACGTGGACGCGGGCCTGCGGGGCGGCGCGACGGTCGTAGCGGTCACCACCGGAAGCAGCGACGCACGGGAGTTGTCGGGCGCCGCGCACGTTGTCGCCGACCTGTCCGACACCTCCGAAGTCCTGGCGCTGCTACTCGGTTGACCGCCGGCGCGGCGAGGCTCGGAGGCGAGTGCGGCCGTGCGTCGCCGTGTGCTTGCGAACGACGTGGGCGGGTACCCCGGGCCGGGCCGTGCGGTCGGCGCCACGGTCACTTCGATGCGGGCGGCGGCCCGTGGAGGAACGGCTGCGGTGTGCCCGCGGCGCGCTCTTGAGGATGCGGTCGGGCCGCCCGTGGACGGCGTCCCGGAACTTGCGGGTACCTAGAAGTTCTCGGGTCGAAATGTAAGGCAGGCTCGACATCTCTCGGGCGGAATGTCGAGCGCGGGTCGACATCGTGATTCTCATTGTTGCTGGTCAGAGGCATATTTCGGCGAGTCGCCTCTTTACACGAACCCGACCGAGGGGCTCACGCACGCGCCGTCCGTCCGGGGCAATCCCGAAAACCCGAGCGGGAGCACGGGTTCCCGACACGGCACGCGACCTGTTCACGTCGTCCCACCCCACCCGACCGACATCGGTCTCGGCGTGTGCCGCCGGCGACAGGGGATCGCCTGGTCCCCTGTGGTCCCTCCCCGGCCGGGGAGGTTTCCACGTAGCAAGGGCCACCCGGACCGGAGCGGGCCGGCCACGGCCCGCGAGGACCGGAAGGGCCCGCGGTAGGGGCGGTCCAGCGCGCCCTTGGCGCTGGTCGCGTCCGGGGCGATCCCCGGCGGGTACGGGCCGGCCCGTACGCGGCCGAAGGTCGCGTGTCGCCCCTGGACCCGTCGCATCCCTCGGGATCGGTCCACCCACCGGGTTCCGGGCCCGGCACCCGACCGCACGGGGGAAGAGGCCCGGGCACGGAAATGTCGAGTCTGGGGTCGACATTCCGCGACACGAACTTGCGGCTACCCGCAAGGTGCTTCTAGGTATCCGCAAGTTTCGCTAGCGTCTGGGGCGCTAGAGAAAGGGCGGCCGAACTGGTGGCAGAGCACGCGCACGAAGCGGAACCGGCGAGGCCACCCGCGTCTCGTCGACGTCCGGGCAGGACAGGCCCCGGGCAGGCGTCACCGCGCAGGGACCTGCTGGCCGAGCTCGCGCAGGGGATCGCGGATCAGGCGGAGCGTGAGCGGGGCAATCGGCGGCCGATCGCGCGGGTTTCCGTCCAGCTCACCCGGCAGTCCCCGTACCGCATGTACGGCGACAGCGGGTTCTCGCTGATCAGCAACGACTTCCTCGCCTCGATCGTGGCTCCCCTGCTGCTGGGACACAATCTCGTGTTCGAGGGCGAGCATCCCGAGCTGGGGACGGTCGTGTTGACGCGGCAGCAGATGGGGGTGCTCGTCTGGCTGATGGGTCGCCAGGACCAGGCCGTGATCAAGCGGACCCAGCAGGCGATCGCCGACACGGTCGGCATCCCTCGATCCAGTGTGAGTACGGCGATCAAGTTGCTGTCCGAGCTGAACTACGTGCACAAGACGAGGAACGGGGAGTATCTGGTCAATCCGCGGCTTGCGTTCAAGGGCAACGGGGAGAGTCAAGGCGCGCTCATCGAATCGCTGGTCGCGGAGAGTTTCCCCGGAGGTTTCCCCTACCAGATCGGCCCGGCACACTTGAGCGGGGGAGATCGGCGGGTAGAAGCGGATACTGAAGGCACCAAGCGCCGTCGAGGAGGCAGCTGATGGTCGGGCACACCGATGACGAAGAGACGAACCTCATCATGAACACCCACGTCATCGGGCAGCTGCCGTTCTTCGAGTTGACGCCGACGGCCGCGAAGGTCCTGTCGACGATGATCCGGTTGCAGCAGCCCGGTGGTTTCGTCGAACACTCGCAGCGCGCGATGGGGATCATGTTGGGGATCCCGGAATCCGCCGTGAGCCGTGGGATCCGCGAGTTGTGCGACAAGGGCCTGGTGCTGCGGCCGAACCGCCGCAACTGGCTGCACCCCGCGATCGCCGGATACACGTCGATCGAGGAGATGAACGAGGAAATACAGCGCGCGGCCCAATCGCCCCTGGTACCGCCGCTGCTGATCCCCAACTATCAGGTCATGCCCCCACGGGAGGGCAAGGCCAAGTTGTCCGCCGTCAGCTGACCGGGAACCCATCGGTGGCAGCGCCGGAGACCCCACGACGATTCGTCGTGGGGTCTCCGCGTGTACCGGGAGGTACCGTACGGGACCCCGAACCCGACCTTGCCTGTCGCCGACGATCCTGTGGCGTGCGCCCGTCTCGCCCGATGGCGCAGGGCGTCGTCCTCCGGCAGGCGCCTACTGCTTCAAGAATGCGATCGACCGCCTCGTGAACGCCTTCAAAGCCTTGTTCTAGGCGCGTGGCGCGCCGCCTGCGCCTCGTGCCGATCGCCACTCCCGCTCCCTGCACGGCTGCATGCAGATCGAGGACGGCTGGGGCGACGACAGCTCCGCCGACCTCGTCTGAACCAGCTCCTGCAGACTGACCTTTCGGCCCTCCTGTCAACGGAGGAAGCACGAAGCCGGCTGCACCCCTCCCGGGCCACGGATCCCGTATCGGGGCAAGCCCCGGACGCCGTGGCCCCACGCTCGTCGGCCGGGCAGCGAGGATCCGGATCGACGACCTTCGGGAGGTCGTCGATCCGGATCACTCCATCACACGGGCCTAGTGGCAGGGGATCACGTAGCGGACGGGATTCCAGTCGCCGTGGGGATCACTGCTGTACGCCACCGGCGTCGTGTAGATCAGGGTGCCGCTCGGGTTGTACATGCGGGCCCGGCGGCTCTCCTGGTTGCGGGTCTGGTCGTTGATCCAGGAACCGCCGCTGCCCCAGGTGGACACGTAGTACCTCGTGTCGCACTGCCACATGTCGATCCTGGTTCCCTGGTAGCTGTCGCGCTGGTAGGCACAGAAGTTCCCGGACGCTCCGGTACCCGTCGTGCACGGGTCGGCCGCGACGCGGTTCCCGTCGCCCGAGGCGAAGTCGTGCGGGTGGGCCTCGCCGGGCAGGGCGACGAGGACCTCGCCCTTGCCGTCCAGGTCGATCTTGTTGAGCGCGACCTGGGTGCCGCCCATCGTCTTCAGATAGCCGTCCACCTCCGTCTGTAACGCGGAGGTCTGCGCGGCGGTCAGGTGCGCGGACGCGGCCTGCGGAGCGAAGCGCGAGGCCGCCGACGCCGCCGGTGCGGCCTCGGCCCCACCCATGCTCGTGAGGACCATGAGCAACCCGCCCGCTGCCGCGACGACCGCGCGGCCCTTGGTGACTGTCATGTCTTTTCCCTGTCTCTCTGCGGTTCTCCGACCGGGCGCCCCTGTTTCGCGACGCCCTCGGAAGAAGGCTTCCAACGGGGAAAGATCACTTCCTCCACCCTGGAGACGACGGCGGTTCCGGCCAGGAACGCCGCCGGGCGACCGCCGTGCCCACGTGCGGGATTCGTTCGCGAAGTGTGGGTTCGAGGGGTGCGCCAGGCGGCGGGATACGACGCGTACGCTCTCGCGGTGGCCGCTTGTGCCCGCACGGGGCTGCGGAGCGTCGCGGACGATCGAACGATTCCCAGCCAGGTTGCGGCCGCGCGTGGCGATCATTCCCCGATCGTCTCGAAAGCGCGGGTGAATCGTGGCCGAGGCATGGGCCCGACACAGGCGCCGGCGGGCCGCCGAGATGCGTGGCCCGGGCCTGCTGGCCGCGGAGCCGGGTGCGTCGACGACGTCGGCGTGGTCGGTGTCGCGCGGCGCGAGCCCGTGGTCCATCGATTCCCCTGTTCGGCGGGCCGCTCGGCCCGGCTCCTTGGACCTGATGATTCCCCACCGATGCCTGCCGACCTGGGCACTCGAGGTCTGGCCCGGGTAACCGCGTCGACGACGCGAATCGAACACGTCGGGCCGGCGACTCCCCATCGCTGCGGCGGTCGACGTCCGTAAGCGGCGCGGCCGGCCTCGCGAAGGAGGCGCGTGCGGTGTGTGCGGCGAACTCGGTCAGGGCCGTGCACCGGGCGGTGCCGTCCCGTCGGCCGCCGAAAAGGCGCGTCCTCGGCGTCAATCACAGCGAACGACCCTCGACACGGGCGCCTGTGAGGCAGGCTCGGGAACACGACCGGCCGTGGAAGGCGCGGGCGGCCGTGACAGAGCGGAGGTGCGTGTGAGGGAGCAGGGTTGGCAGGCACCGGAGTTCGGGGCCGCGCACGAGGGCCGGGTCGGTGTGGTGCTCGCCGACGGCACGACGCCGCGTCGGGTGCTCTTCGACGTCGGCAGCGGCACCAACTTCCAAGAGAGCACCGACTGGCGGTATTACGACGGGTCTTGGGAGAGCCTGGTCAGGGCGCCCAGGGCGCACGCACTGCGCGCGGTGTGCTCCTGCGGTTGGCAGGGCGACGTCCACCCGGTGGCCGACATGCCGGAGCTGGCGGCCGCGCCCGACGGTGCCGAGGTCGACCCCGAAGCTGACGAGGTCCGGCATCCGTGGAGGGCGCTGGAGGATCCGAGGATCTGCGAGCGGGACTGGGCCGCGCACGTCGACCGGGTCGAGCACGCGGCCGTCCCCCTGCCCGAGGACGTCACCGACCTGCTCCGGCAACTCGGCCACCGACTGGAGGCCCTGGCCGACGACACCCCGCTGGTCGCCCTGCGCGCCTTGCGGCTGCTGCACACCGCCACCGAGGACGCCGGCGCCAACGCGGCCACCTACGCACGCCACGAACACGACCTCGCCACGATCGGCCGCGCCCTGGGCCTGTCGGAGAAGGAGACCACCGCGTGCCTGTACCGGTACGCGCACCGGTGACCGTCCCACGGACACCCCGGCCTTCCGCGCCCGTCCGCCCCGCTCGACGTCCCTGTCGATTCTCCGGGAATAGAGGCCGACAATTCGGGTCTCCGAACTCCGATGTCCGTGTTTCACCGGGCGAACCTTGCTCGTCGCCTGCAAGGACTCGCGACCGGCCGACGCAGCCGAGTTGACGCGGGCCGTGCGATGCGTGGACTAGGCGTTCGCCCGGACCCACCGCTGACCGCGGTGCGGGATCGCGATTCCGACAGCAATATCCGGTACGGGCCTCCGAGGGTGCGCACAGGGCCCGTGACCTGCGGTGACGCGCCGGCGAGGGTTTTCGATCCCCGGGCGGGTGGTTCGAAGGCGGGCCCGGCCTCCTGGCCGGGCCCGCCTGGTGTCGGTGACGTTCACCGGCGGTGTGAGTCGTGGTCAGTCGTCCTCGGCCGGGGAAGTAGTGGGGTGCGGCAGCGCGCCTTGGAGGTGGGCGCGGGAACCGCCGGGTGCGGACATGGGTCGGGGTTCGGGTCGGGGATCGCTTCGGGGTGGTCGCGGAGGGTCGGGGAGGGGGTCGTCCGCGTGCCGCCTCGCGGATTCGAGTTTGTGTCGTGAGTCCTCGCACAGGCGGACGAGTTTCTCCTCGGCCCAGGGGGCCGGCCAGAGCTGGAGGAGATAGGAGTCCCTGCTTCCGCGGCCGGCGCGTTCGTCGCCCCGGTTGTTCGCGTACACCCGCACCCGGTAGTCCCCGGGGCCGAACGTGGCAAGGTCGTCGAAGAGGAACGGATGCCGGGACTCGAGCACACGCAGTGCTCCCGAGGGCACCGCGACGGAGACCTCCGCGATGTCCTTCCAACCGGGCTCCAGGGGCGGTTCCCGGTCGTAAGTCTCCGTGGCCAGCGGCACTTCCCCCGTGCGAGTACCCGTTCTGATGCGCACCTCGTCCCCACGTGCCGAGACCAACCCCGTCGTCAACGACTTCGGCCAGTCCCCTTGGGGCAACTCAAAGCCGGGCACAAGGTAGAAGGTCCCGTATTCCGTGAAGACGGTACCCCGAGTTCTGTCGGTCATGCCGCCTCGCCTCCTCAAGGGCCCGCTCCGACGTTGAACTTATAGCGCGCTACTGAACACCACACACGGACGACGCGCGTCGGCGACGACAAAACCGGGCTTCCCCGAGTCAGGCTCCCGCATGGGCCCAGGGTGCGAGGTGATGAGCAGAGAGCCTGGTCGCTCGCGGCCGTCGCCAACAACACGGTGGCCCGGGTTGTCCATGGACAACTGCGGCTTGTGGCGGTACCCCCCGTGCCTCGTGCCGGCGTGTCGTCTTCGACACGTGGGCCGAGCCAACTCGCCGTTGCCGGTCATGCTTCTTGTCCTGAATAGCCCGAATTGATCCTGACTGCTTTCCTCTTGTTATCTCCTCGTGAGTTGGTGCGTGGAGCTGCCCAGCGGGAGTCGGGCGGGTGGGGGAATGTATATCCGCCCGAGGACCAAGTACCGGTCGAGGCGGTGGATTCCGTGCGTCCGGTGGCGATGCATCTCGCCCGCCAGGTCGGCCCCAAGTCCTGGCGCTTCAGCCCTGCTGGTTCTCGATTTGGACACCGTGCGCGGCCTGTGGTCGCGTGCCCAACTCCTGGCGTGGGCGGAGGTGTTCGTCTCGGTCGCGCGGGCGGAGGGCATCGCCGCCGCGGCGGCGCATTCGGGTCCAGGTGGTGGTGTGCACGTGTGGATGGGATGCGCTGAGGGCGTGAAGCCGGCGGTGGCGGCCCGGATTGCGCAGGCTGCGCGTCGGCTCTCGGTGTGGGGTGGCCGAGTTCGGGCCAGCCGGCACCTCGGGGCCGGTCGGCCCGGCCGCAACTCGTCGGCCAGGCCATCCAGTCGGGACTCCACGAACCGTCGTCGCCATCGCGTCACCATCGACGCCGTGGTGCCCAGACGAACGGCCACTTCCTTGTTCGACGCCTCGTCCGCACAGGCCAGGACGATCCTGGCCCTGAGCGCCAACGCCTGCGAGGTCTTCGCCCGACGAGCCCACCGCGTCAACTGCGCACGCTCGACGTCCGTCAACACCAGGACGGCTTTCGGCCGACCGGATCGGTCCGCGTCCTCCAAACCCTCCAGCCGCGACTGCGCGAACCGCTTCCGGCACTTGCCGACCGTCATCTCCGACACGTCCAAGTCGGCGGCGACCCGCGGGTACACGACGTCGGGCTCGGCGCACCGCAACACGATCCGCGCACGCACCGCCAACCTCGACGAACCCCGCGACCAGCGCTCCAACTCACCACGCTCGTCCTCCGTCAACACGAACTCCACCGAACGCGACATGACAAAGACGCTAGCAAATCAAAGCCGGAAAATCCGGCGCATCATACTAGTGTGATGCGCCAGAAATTCTCACGATCTTCATCAGAGGCCGAGCTTGGCATACCACAACTCCCGAAGGTTGGGCAATCAAAGCAACATATGTCGTGCAAATAAGATGCATCAGGCCAATTGTGATATTCATGCTGCCAACAGATCAACGAGTGGACAGCATGAAGATCGTTTATCCGAGCAACCGTCAAGTCTTGTTTTGTTCCGGAGCTGCTTGTAGACATGGGTGGTCGCTGCACGGCACTATCCCACGCAATCGACGGCCCGGAGCGGAGCCCTCCGAATGGTTGATCGTTGGCACACGCTCAATCAAATAAACTCCCCCTGCGTACGATTAACTCCGTCGGATTCATGTCCCACGACGGGGTGTCCTGCTAGTCAAGGTCGTGATCAGCCCCATGAATTCAGGGGGAACCGTTGTACCATTCTGATCGATCTTGTCCCCCGGACCGTAGGTCGTCAGATTCACGGCGATTCGAGATATTCCGTTAGGTCGCCGGCTCCCACGATTGGACGGGGCGAGAACGCTCGACCGAGGACTCCCGCCCTGCACACGCTCTGTGATTGTGGCAGCCGTGTCCTGGCAGGTGCCCCGCCGAATGGCCAACACTCCAAGGGTGTACGGCCCCCCTGGGTCCCCACCCACGAACCACACCAGCGTGGGACGCCCACGATATGCGCCCAGGCGTCGGGCGGTCCAAGCCAACCGAATGTGCGTCAAGGTGCGATTCCACCACCACCACCAAAAACGCTGCCACCGTGGTGGAGGCAAGATGTCGATCCCGATCTCCTTCATATAGGAACGAGTTGCCGTACTCGGCACTTTTCCCGTCCGACCGTCCTGGGTCATGGTGAGGCCGAGTTCGAGGCTCACGAGGACGCCTGTCGATCCTGGGGGAACACGCACGTCCTCGAACGCCCCACCAGACGGAACGACCTTGACGAGGAGGTTCGGAAGCGTTCCGAGGACGTCATAGCGATCCCACGCATCGTCCTCGCCCGCCACCGACGCGATATGGGTGTGGAGGTCCCGCCGGTATCCGAGCCGGGCCGCGCAACTCCGGAGCCCGTGCACCACCTCGTCGGGGGGCCCTTCGCGGATGGTCGCGATCGTCACCATGAACGGTCCCGTGATACCGCCCCCGGTCAACCTGTCGGTGAGAACCGTCCCCTCACGGGCCCCGAGGGCATCGGCCACTGCGGACAACAATGCCTGGGCGGCCAAGAGTCGAGGGCCCGGGGGCCAAATCGCCCTCAGGGGCCGTCCCAGAACCACCGGCTGACGCCGACGACGTAATCGCGGAATTCGCTTGTCACCAACCATTGGTGCAACCTAACGCAGGGGGAAAGTTGACCACCAGAGCCGCACGCTCGGTACGCATCCTGCTCACCGGAGCCTTGATCCTGCTCCTATCGGGCCTGACGTCGTTACAGATGCCCATGGCCCGGGCGGCCACCACGGACTGCGCGCCGTTCGCCATCCTAGGCAGCCGCGGATCCGGGCAGCTCCTCACCGACCAGAACGGATTCGGTCAGCCCGTCTACTCGTTCATCCAATCCTTCAAGAGCAAACTGCCGGCCAGTGTGGCGAACGCCACGACTACATGGGCAAACCCGTACGACGCCGTGTCGGTGGACGGGGTGGGCAGCGCGGTCAACGCCGCCAGTGCAAGTCTTGGACGAGGACCCTACGTCGACTCAGTACAGCGTGGCGAGTCCTATCTGCGCAGCAAGATCAAGGCGATCCGCGATGAATGCGCTGGAGTCACCAAGATCATCCTGGCGGGCTTCAGCCAGGGCGGCCAGGCCTCCGGAAACGTCTACCAGAGCCTCGACGCCAGCCAGTTGAGCGACATCTTCGGCGTGGTCCTGTTCGGCGACCCCTTGTTCAATCCCCTGTCACAGCGCGCCGCCGGAGACTTCGACCCCGAACGCGTGGGCGTCCTCGCGCATCCCGCAAGCAGGATCCGAGCCGAGTTCCCCGACGCCGCCAACGGAAAAGTGCTCTCCTACTGCCACTTGAACGACGGGGTCTGCCAAGGCTTCGTCAGCTTCCGTCCGTTCAAGGTAAGCGGTGTCACCGCACACAGCACCTACCACACACAAGGTGACGCGGCGGATCCAACGCCATACGCCGCACGAGCTGCCCAGTACTTCGCGAATCGCGCCGGCAGTTCCGTCACGCCGGGATGGCCCACAGCAGCAATCACCCCGGTGCCGCCCGTCTACGCCGGACGACCCTTCCTACTGTCGGGGGCAGCGTCCTTCGACCCCACCGGCCTTGCTCTGGGCTACGCCTGGGACCTCGACAACTCGGGCATTTTTCCCGCACCGTCGGCCGCCCCTTCACGGTCCGCCGTCTTCGACACTCCCGGCACGTACACCGTCCAACTACGGGTGACGAACCAGGCGATCCTGTCCAACATCACCAGTACGGTCATCACCGTCGTCGCCGATCCCGGCCCCGGTGCACCCGAGGCCCCCGTATCACTGACGAAGACACCGTCGGCCGACGGCGAAAGCGTCACCCTCGCCTGGCAACCACCCACGTCCGGCCCACCCGTCAAGGGGTACGAGGTCTTCACCTCGGACGGCATCCCGCTCGCCGAGATTGCAGGCAGCTCCGGCTCGGTGAAACTCCTCACCGCAGTTCTCCCCGAGACGGTCTACATCCAATCGGTGGACGACGACAGCGAGGGGGGGAGCCTCACGAGCACCGGTTCTCCGATGCAAAGCACGAACGCAACAGTTGACGGTCCGGATGTCTCGGTCACCACCACTCAAGCGGGAATGGATGCGAACTTCTCCTTCAGAGCACAAGCCGGGCAAACGATCTATGTCAATGGCACCCTCATTCGCAATTCCAACTGGGGCACAAACCACATCTCGCTTCTGGATCCCTCCGGCGACGTGGTGTGGAAGGCTGGCTTCCTCAGCCTGGAAGGTCCGCAGCACCTGACCCCTCCAACCACCTTGTCGAAAAGCGGGACGTATACGCTCCACATCGCGACACCGGCCGCAGACTCCGGAAAGATCACCGTACGGGTCCTGGGAACGATCGCAAAGGGATCAACTATCCTCGACGGCCCGCCTGTGTCAGTGACCGCCCCGGCAGATCAACCCGGACAGCGGGCCACGGTCACGTTCCCCGGACAGGCCGGACAAACGGTCTACATAAACGGCAGCACCCCGAATAACCTCTACGGATGCGAATTCGAACTGTACGATCCGGCCGGGAATAGGGTCGCATCAGGCGAAGCGGCAACACTCAATTGGGGGCAGTTGCTGCTTCCCGTTAAATTGACGTCCACCGGAACCTACACGGTCATGATCACACCGTCGCCCACCCTGTCTGGGACAACCTCACTGCAGGTCCTCCAATCCATTCTGTCGACCTCGGCGATAGTCAACGGGCCACCCGTTTCGTTGACTGTCCCCCCGACCCTGCGCGGCGAATTGGCCTACATTACCTTCGTCGGACAGGCAGGACAAACAATCCGCGCATCCGGAAAATACATCGGCAGCGATCCAAAATGGCGCATTTCCACAACGCTCTACGACACTGCCGATGTATCGCTCGGATACTCCATATCCGGGGTCTTCCCGACCATGCGCACGATCGTCAATCCGATAATTCTACCCACGACCGGAATATATACGATCAAGATCGCACCTGATTCCTCCGGAACAATCACCGTCCAGATATACGGATAGGGATACCCAGGCAGACGCCTGATGGCCGTACGACCAGAGTCGAAACGGGATTCCGTCAACCTGCTTTGAAACCCTCGGAAACCGAAGCCTCCTTGGTGTTCAGGCTCAGCGGCCCCGACAATCCGTCGGGGCCGCTGCATCCGGAACGACGGACAGGCACGGGGCGTGGGGCGCCGGGCAGCAGCGAAGTCCGGGCGGTGATTTCTCCGTCTCGCGGCGGGCTGGCGCCAACCTCCCTCTGAACTCGGGAGGTGTCGGCCCACCGACCGGGAGAGTCGGCGGGCCTTCGCCAAGTGCGAGGCCGTTGTCGAGAACCTCAAGTAGGCGTTCTTGGCGGCAGGGAAGGCGCTGCAGATCATCCGCGACAGGCGCCTGTACCCGGACCACGCACGAGGTGTTCGAGGACTACGTGCTCACCCGCTGGAACATGCAGCGCAACTACGCGAACAAGCTCATCCGCACTTGGCGAATCTCCGAAGCGCTGTTCGAACAGGAGTCGAACGGTTGGTTCCCATGGAAACCACGGAGAACATCAACCAGCGCCAGACGTGGGAACTGGTGGCGGTCGCGGAGACGTGGCGATCGACCGAGCGCGGCCGAGTCGGCGATCCTCGACTACGTCGCGGGCCTTGACGCCGGCCGCCCCGAGCCGGATCCGACGCTGCGGGTACGGCGCCTAGAAGACTCATGAAGATGTTGCGTTCTGGTCCCGCCGCGTCAGTGGCGGGACCAGACTCGTTTTCATGGTGCAGGGGGAGTGGTCGGGTGCGTTGATCGGGCCGGACGTGTGGGCGACGTGTCGGGAGCTGATCCCGGCGGGGAGTGTGTTCGCGTTCCTGGCCGAGCATCGCGAGGCGTTGTTTCCGGCGGTGATGTTCGCGGACATGTATCCGTCGGCGAACGGGCGTCCGTCGATGCCGCCGCAGGTCCTGGCGGTGGCGATCACGTTGCAGGCCCTGAACGGGCTCTCGGACTTCGACACCGTGCAGGAACTGCGGTGCGACCTGCGGTGGAAGGCCGCCTGCGGGCTCGGCCTGCACGACATCGCGTTGGACCCGTCGCTGTTGGCGTACTTCCGTCGCCGTCTGGCCCGGTCGGCGCGTCCGGACCGGGTCTTCGACGCGGTTCGCGAGGTCGTGCGGGCCACCGGCGTGTTGAGGGGCAGGCAGCGTCGGGCGGTGGACTCCACCGTCCTGGACGACGCGGTCGCCACCCAGGACACCGTCACCCAACTCGTCGCCGGGGTGCGCGCGGTGATCCGCGAGGTCCCCGACGCCGCGGCCGTCGCGACCGAACACTGCCGCGCCCACGACTACACCGACCCGGGGAAACCCCGGATCGCCTGGAACGACCCGGCCGCCCGAGCCGATCTGGTGGACGCCCTGGTCCGCGATGCGTTCCTGCTGTTGGGGAACCTGCCCGACCGCGAGCACGGCGAACGCGCGGCGAACGCGATCGGCCTGCTCGCGCTCGTCGCGGGGCAGGACGTGGAGCCCGCCGACGGCTCCGACGGCCGCGACGGCAGGTGGCGGATCACCCGGGGCACCGCCCCCGACCGCGTCGTCTCGGTCGTCGACCCGCAGTCCCGGCACATCCACAAGACCCGCAGCCGCCACCAGGACGGTTACAAGGCCCACCTGGTCGTGGAACCCGAGACGCTCCTGTTCACCGCGGTGGCACTCACCCCGGGTTCGGGCGCCGAACACCACGAGGCGAACGTCGCCCTCGACCTTCTCGCCGACGAGCCGGACCCGGTCGACGTCCTGGGCGACAGCGCGTACTCCACCGGCGACGCCCGCGCGGTCCTGGAGGCCGCCGGGCACCGGTTGTTCATCGAACCCGCCCCGTTGCGCAGCGCGGTGCCCGGCGGGTTCACCCTCGACGACTTCGCCGTCGACATCACCGCCCACACCGCGACCTGCCCGGCCGGCCACACCGCAGCCCTGGCCGCCCCCGCCGGACGCCATCGTCAACGCAAGGCGTTCTTCGGCGACCACTGCACCGACTGCCCGCTCCGAGGCCGGTGCACCAAGGCCGAAGCCGGGCGGACCCTCACGATCCGCCCGCACCACGACCACCTCGCCGCCGCGCGCCGACAAGCCGGCACCGACCCGAACTGGCAGGTTGAGTACCGGCGTTGGCGCCCACCGGTGGAACGCGCGGTCGCCTGGATCGTCGCCCGCGGCAACCGCAGACTCCGCCACCGCGGCGCCCTCGCGAACGATCGTTGGCTCCACGTCCGCGCCGCCGCGATCAACCTGCGGACCCTCGTCGGCCTCGGCCTCACCCACGACGGCACCACCTGGTGCCTGCCCACCACCGCCTGAGCGGGGCACAGCACCCGAAACGCGACCGGTTCCGCCGCTGACGCGGCGGAACCGGTCCCAAGATTTTCATCGACCTTCTAGTAGGACTTCGTTAGGTCGGGATGGGTTCTGGGTGTCTTCGGGTGTTGGTTGGAAGTGGCCTGTGGCAGGTGGTGCAGGTTCCGGTCCAGCA
>NZ_JBITHP010000049.1:0-52434 GCF_044458105.1 Embleya sp. NPDC050493 | reverse complement strand
CGTCCCACCCCCCCCCCCCCCCCACACCCCCATGTTGGCAGCCGCGCCGACCCCCACCCCCGGGGGGGCCCCCGCCGGCCGGGGGCGGGGGGGGCCCCCCCGGGGGGGGGGGCCCCGCCACGGGTGCGGGCCCGCGGTGTCGAGGCCGGTCGGCGAGACGGCCGCCGTCCCGGTTACGGATCTGGCGACCGAGGTCACGCGGCTCGCATGGGCCCGCCTGCTTCGGTCCCGGATGCCGGCCGGAGTGGTCGACGTGCTCGATGTCGGGTGTGGGACGGGGGCGTTGACGCTGCGTGCGGGGAGTGGGCCGGTCGATGACGAGCGGTATGTGCTGATTGCTCGGATCTGATGCCCGGCGCGCCGTGGACCGGTTGCCCACGGGCGACGGGTCGGTGCTCGGACGGCGGGACGGGTGATGGCCGGATGGCATCGCCCGTCCCGCGTGGATCGTTCGGTTGTGCGGTTGCCTACGGGGTGCAGGCGAGGGTGCCGGAGCGGAGGGCGTGGCCGTCGTCGTTGCCGTCGTCCGCCCACACCACCGGCTTGACGCCCGCGACGCAGGCGGCCTGCGGTGCGATGGCGAAGCCCTCGTTGTTGTGGTTCGGCAGCCCGGTCGGGCGGTCGTACCGGGCGGTTGCGGTGAACCGACCCTGCGTGTCGATGTCGAGCACGGCGGCCCGGCCCTGGCAGGTGTCGTCGCAGGCGGCCCACAAGTGGCCGGTCGCGGGCTCGAATTCGAGGTCCATCAGCGCGGGGAATCCGCTCGCGATCGTGGCGATCCGGGTGTACCCGCCGCCGCTCTGGTTCAACGCGTAGGCGTACACCGTGCCGTTGGCCTCCAAACCGGCGAAGACCAGGCCGCTGCCGTGGCCCGGGTAGGCGGCCGGGTCGTAGGTCGCGCCGGTGTGTTCGTCGCGGAAACCGTGGGCGGTGAGGAACGTGTCCGGGATCCAGGAGATGCCCTCGAGACCGCTGTTGGCGGCCACCGCGGGCAGATCGGCGGTGAGGTTCCATTCGGCGGTCGCGTTCAGCGCGCCGGCCGTGCCGGAGACGTCATAGCGAAGGATCTTCGGCATGCTGACGCCGTCGTCGTCGTTGTCGCGTTCGGTGGCGACGAACATCCCGTCGGGAGTGACGCTCACGCCCTCCGCGTCCGGATCGCCGCCGCCGTCGGCGTAGTTCAGCGGCTTGCCGGACGCCCAGCCGCCGGACGGATCCGGGCGCCACTTCGCACCGTCGGGCACCAGCCGGTAGAGCCTGCTCGGGCCGTTGCGCACCGCCCACAACACGCCGGCGCTCTGGAACGAGAGACCGCTGAGGTTCGTGCCGAACACGTTCGAGGCGTCGGCCACGGTGACGCTCGCGCCGCCCGGCCAGGCGGTCCCGGAGGGCTGCCCGCACGCGTTCGCCGCGCCCTTGGTGGGTGCGGTGGTCGTGGTGAACGCCCCGGTGCCGTCGGCGCAGCGGCCGTAGGTGGTGCCGGCGTGCGCGGTCCAGGAGTAGGAGTCCACCAGGGTGGAGCCGCCGGGTCGGAACAGGCGTGCCGAGTCGGAACCGCCCAGCCCGAACGAGGAGTCGACGTCCAGAGCCCGATGCCCGCCGGCAGGCAGCGAGGTGCCGGCGGCGATGGTGTACGAGTGCGAGTTGTCGTTGTCCTTGACGACCCAGCCGGACACGTCGGCGGCCGTGGAGCCGGTGTTGACCAACTCGACCCAGTCGCCGGGTGAACCGCCGTTCGACTCGACCTCGTTGATCCGCACCGCGGATTGGGCCTGGGCTCCGGCTGCTGCCTGGGCCTGCGTTCGGGGCGGGGTCAGTGCGGACGCCGGTGAGCCGGACAACCCGAGGGCCATGACGGACAGGGCGACGGCGACGAGTCGGACTCTTCCACGCCAATGCGTAAGCAAGGTGACCAGTCCTTTTGTCTCAGGGGGTCGGGCAGCGCACACCCTCCTGTCGAAAAGGTTCCGGCATATCGGCGACGGATTCCTGAACTTGCCGCAAACGGCGTGGGAAGGGCGCGGGGCCGGCTGCGTTCCGGAGCCGACCGAGGCGACCTCGGTGACCTGTGCTACGGAAATCCCGTGAAGGACACGCCGGTTGGCGGGACGAGCCGGTCGACTGGGGCATCAGGGACGGGTCAGTCCACTCCCGGGTAGGTGACGCCGATCTGCTTGCGGACGGTGTCCAGGGTGCGCATCACCGCGAGGGTGCCCGCCAGTGGCACCAGGGGCGATTCGGTCTCGCCGGCGCGCAGGCAGCGGTTCACCTCGGCGGCCTCGTGGCGCATCGTGCCGCGTTCGGGGTCGGCGGTGGCCTCGGCGAGCAGGACGGTCTGCGGCTGCCGGCCCGGCCGGTGGATCACGAAGCGGTCCGGATAGAAGAAGCCCTCGGCGAATTCGATCCGGCCCTTGGTGCCGGTGATCGTCGCGGGTGCGTCGGTGTCCGCGGTGAACGTGCAGCCGAGGGTGGCCACGGCGCCGTTGTTCCAGCCCAGCACGATTCCGGTGTTGTCGTCCACGCCCTCGGGGGTCAGGTGCGCCCAGGCGCGGATCGCGTCGGGTTCACCGAGCAACAACTGGGCGAACGACACCGGGTACACGCCGAGATCGAGCAGCGCGCCGCCGCCCTGCGCGGGATCACGCAGCCGGTGCCCGGGCGGGAACTCTCCGGCGAAGCCGAACGCCGCCGAGACGCTGCGTATCTCGCCGATCTCGCCGGCGGCGATCACCTCGCGCAGTCGGCGGATCAGCGGGTGGCAGTACGTCCACATCGCCTCCATCAGGAACAGCCCGCGAGCGCGCGCCAGTTCCACGAGTTCGCGGGCCTCCCGGGCATCGAGGGTGAACGCCTTCTCGCACAACACGGCCCGACCCGCCTCCAGGCACAGCCCGGCCGCGAACCGGTGCGCCGAGTGCGGCGTGGCCACGTAGACGACGTCGACGTCGTCGTCCGCGGCCAGTTCGGCCCAGCTGCCGTGGGCGCGGGGGATGCCGAATCGTTCGGCGAACGCCTTCGCGGCCTCCGCGCTGCGCGAGCCGACCGCGACGACCTCCGTGTTCGGCAGGCTCTGCAGCGCCCCGGTGAACTCGGCGGCGATGCCGCCGGTGGCCAGGATCCCCCATCGGATGGTCCGCGTACCGTCGTTCATCGGCGTGCTCCACGACTCGGTCTCGATCCCGCGCGACCACCGAGGGTTCGGCGAACGGCGCGACGTGCTCGGATGGAGCGTGCCATACGCCCTGCCGGGCCGCGCACACCGGAGCCACCCGGCGGGGCTCGCGGGTCGACCCGGCCGATCGGTTTTGCGGACCCGCCACCGCCCGGCCGCCAAGCCACGCGATCTCCGTGCCGATCGATCGCTCCCGGGCGGCGGCGACCACCAGTGCCACCACCGCGTCCTGTCCCGCGACGCCGACCGATGTGTACACGACGAGCCGGCCCGCCGAGGTGCGCCCGGGGCGGGTGTCGGCAGGCTCGTGCGGCCGGGTGGGTGGGATCAGGGGCGCGGTCGTCGGCCTCGCCGTGGGGTGTGCGGGGCGGCCGGTGGTGACGGCGGCGGTGGTGTCTCGGTCAGCCCGCTCGGTACGGCTGCGCGCAGGGCTTCGACGGCCGCGGCCACCGCGGGGTGCGCGGCGGCGCCGCTGCGGAAGGCGACCCTGGTGCGGCGATGGATCGCCAGCCGGGTCAGGTGTACCGCGGGCGGCGGATCCGCGATGCCGAGCCGCGGTACGACGGCGACGCCCTGACCGGCCGCGACCAGTGCCAGTACGGTGGCGAAGTCGTCCACCTGGTGGCGCACATGCGGGGTGAACCCGGCGGCCTGACAGGCCCGGATCGTCATCGCGTGGCACATCGTGCCCGAAGTCGCGGTGATCCAGGGCGAGTTGCGCCAGTGCGCGAGCACCGAGGAGGCGGCCGGCGTGGAGGTCGGCGCCGCCAGGTACATCGCCTCGGTGCACAACGGCCGGTCGGCCAGGCCCGGTTCGTCTGCCGGCGGGACGAAGTCGTACTCGTGGATCAACGCCACGTCCAGATCACCCGCGCGCAACGCGCCCGCGACGCCGGCCGGGTCGATCTCCAGCACCATCGGCTCCAGCCCCGGGTGCCGGTCGCCGAGATGGGCCAGGGCGGCCGGGACGATCGTTCGGGTCGCGGTGGGGAAGGTGCCGATCCGCAGCGGGCCCGCCAGGCCGCGGCGCGTGTCGGCCAGTTCCGCCGCGGCCTGTTCCAGGTGGTCCAGGACGGCCTCCGCGTGCCGGACCAGGTTTCGGCCGGCAGGGGTGAGCGCGACCCGCCGGCCGGTGCGCTCCAGCAGGGGGACGCCCGCCTCGCGTTCGAGGGTGGCGAGTTGCTGGGAGACCGCGGACGGGGTGAAGGCGAGCGCCTCGGCGACCGCGGCGATCGTGCCGCGCAGCGAGAGTTCGCGCAGCAGGCGCAGGCGGCGCACATCGAGCATCGGCTCAGCTTACGCTCGGATTCACAAATGTGAACTGGACCTGAACGAAATGCGCGGGCCACCCTGGTGGGTATGAACCGATGCCCACCCCTGCACGGGGTTCACGTACCGCTCGTCACGCCGTTCGCCGCCGATGGGGACGTCGCCGAGGAGGCGCTGGAGGGCCTCGCCCACGGCGTCCTGGACACGGGCGCCGCGGGGATCGTCGCGCTGGGGACGACCGGTGAGGCCGCCACGCTGGACGCCGACGAGAAGCGCGCGGTGGTGGACGTGTGCGCGCGGGTGTGCGCGGCCCGCGGCGCGGCCCTGACGATCGGCGCCGGCGGCAACGACACCCGGGCCGGTGCGCGTGCCCTCGCGGACCTCGCGCGGTGGCCGACGGCCGCCGCCGCGCTGGTGCCCGTCCCGTACTTCACGCGTCCCGGGCAGGCAGGCGTTCGGGCACACTTCGCCCGGCTGGCGAGCGCAAGCCCGCTGCCGCTGATCGTCTACCACATCCCGTACCGCACCGGGCAGGCGCTCGACGCGGCCGGACTGCGCGAACTCGCCCGGATTCCCGGTGTCGTGGGGGTCAAGCTCGCGACGGGCGGCATCGATCAGGAGGCGGTGGACCTGCTCGGCGACCTCCCGCCGGACTTCACGGTGCTGGCCGGCGACGACCTGTTCCTGTCACCGCTGCTGGCCCTGGGGGCGGCGGGCGGCATCCTGGCCTCGGCGCACCTGGCCACCGGCCGGTTCGTGGAGCTGGCCGACGCCTGGCGGGACGGCGACCCGGCCCGGGCCCGGGACCTGGGCCACGCGCTGGCGAGGCTGTCGGCCGCGGCGTTCGGCGAACCCAACCCGACCGTGATCAAGGGCGTCCTGCACGCGCAGGGCCGGATTCCGACCCCGGACGTACGACTGCCCCTGCTGCCCGCTCGGCGCCCGTCGATCGACGCAACCCTGAAGTGCCTGGCCGACCTGGGCGCGTAGGCGCCGGCGCGGCTCGTCGGGCGGTGTGCGGGTCGCGCACGATGTGCGCTTGGCAAGCAGGGCGCGGGTCGCGCGATGTCCGCCGTCCGGTGCGGCGCGGACGGCCCGTATGCCGCGCCGCGCCCTCGCCGTGGTGACCTGCCCAGGCCACGGCGGGCGTGCCGAGCGGCGCACGAATGGCGGTGCCCGGCGCGGCCCATCGGCTCCGGCGGAGACGATGGCCGGTGTGCGCGATCGGGTGGGCGCCGTCCTGTGCGTCGAAGGCGCGGGGTCACCCGGCCGGAAAGCGGGTCACCCAGCGGCGCTGCCACGGGGTTTCGACGGCGCGGGGGTGGTGGTGTCGTCGGGTCCAGGCGATGGCGTCGGTGGGGTCGAGCCCGGTCAGGACGGCGAGGCAGGCGATGACCGTACCGGTGCGGCCGACGCCGCCGGCGCAGGCGACTTCGACCGAGGCGCCGGTACGGGCCCGTTCGTACAGGGCGCGGATCTCGTGTACGGCCGCGTCCCGATCGCGCGGCAGGAGGAAGTCGGGCCAGTCGATCCACGTGTGCGGCCACGACAGCCCCTCCTCGTGCCGGCGGCGCAGTCGGTCGGAGCCGAGGTAGAGGCCGAATGCGGGGACCGGCCCGTCCGGCAACGGCCGGCGCAAACCGCGCCCGCGGATCGCGGTGCCGTCCGGCAGGTGCAGGGCGTTCGTGAGAGAGGTGTCGTTCATCGAGTGGTGCTCCGATCGGGTTACGGTCGGGATGTGCCGCTGTCATCGGCCGTCGGCGCCGCAACGGAGTGCGCGAGAGCGCGGCGGGCACGGTCGAGCCCGCGACGGGCGGCGCGAACTAGAAGACGGGTGGCCCCGCTTCGATCCGGCGCAGGATCGGGGCGGACAGGTACAGGTCGGCGTTGTCCATGCGTTGGCGTTCGTCCCACCACGTGGCGCCGGCGTCGATCAGCGGCCCGAGCAGGTCGTGGGCCCGGGCCGGATCGGTGGGACTGACGCCGCCGAGGACGAACTCGAAGGGGGCCTCGGATCGGTCGTCGCGGTGCTTACGCACGTACGCGACCAGGTCGCGGACCTGCTCGACCGGCGGGGCGTGACCGTGCCGGGCCGAGGCGAACAACGGGACGGCGCCGTCCCAGCGCGCGGCGCGGCGCATCGGCGGCCGATTGGGCCAGAACCCGCCGATCCACACCGGCGGTCGCGGACGCTGCGTCGAGGCGGGCAGCAGCGTCACGTCCCGAACCCGGTAGTGCGGTCCGTCGTGGTCCACCGGTTCGCCCGACCAGTAGCGGTCCAACAGGCCCAGGCCCTCGTCCAGGCGCTCGGCGAGGACGACCGGGTCGGTCGGCTCGCCGAAGTCGCCGTACTCGTCCTCGACCGGCCCGCCCAGCCCGGCCCCGAAGATCACCCGCCCACCGCTGAGCGCATCCAACGTCGCCACCTGACGGGCCAGTTGCTGGGGACGCCGGCGCGGGACCGGGGTGACCAGGGTGCCCAGTCGGATCCGCGAGGTGGCCAACGCCGCCGCGGTCAGCAACATCCACGGATCCCCGAAGGGTTGACCCCGCCGCGCCTGTTTGTCGTGCACCACGTGATCCCAGACGAACAGGCCGTCCCAGCCGGCCTGTTCGGCTGCGACCGCGACCGCGGCCACCGTCCTGGGATCGGCAAAGTCACCGAAGTTCGGGATGTTGACAGAGAAACGCATCCCCGCATCCTGCTCCGCCCCGCCGACCCGGGCAACCCGCTCGCGGGCCCGGTGTGCGGGGCGAGTCGTTGCCCCGACGGCGCCGATCCCGACGAGTACGCGGGCTTCGTCGACCTCGTCGGGGGCGGGTTGCGGGCCCGGGCCCGCGCCGGAGCGGTCTTCGACGCCGACGTTCGGTATCCGGCGCTCGGCGTAGAGGTCGAGGGTCGGCCCGGGGTGGCGGGAGCGGGGCCGAGGGGGTGAGCGGCCGGATGGGGGTGGGGACTTGGCGGGACTTGTTTGGGGTCTGTTGGCCGGGGCCACTGTTCGGGGTGTGGGGGCTTCACGGAGAATCGTGGTGGAGCCCCGATGTGCGGGGTCGGCGGGAAGGGAGCAGGTCGTTGATCCGTTTCGCGCACCGCGCCAAGGGCGGGGCCGTGCTGGGCGCGGCGCCGGGCCACCACGGGCCGTTCGGCGCCGATGGCCCCAACGCCCTTGCCGACGTTCGTCTCGTGCCGCGTCCCTACACCCATCCGGACACGCAGATCCTCCTGTACGCCCTGTATTCGGAGCAGGTCGGCCTGTACGGCTTCGCCGATCATCCCGACACCACCGAGCCTCGCGATCTGGAGCCCCCCGAGGGCCTGTTCGTACTCGCCTACAGCGGACACGCCCCGGTCGGCTGCGGCGGATGGCGCACGATGCCCGGTCGGGCGGCGGAGATCAAACGCCTGTACGTCAGCCCCGAGCAGCGCGGCCACGGCCACGGCCGCCGTCTGCTCGGCACACTGGAGCACACCGCCGCCCAGGCCGGCGCCCGGCGACTGGTGGTGGAGACCGGCAGCCGCAACATGCGGGCCCTGGCGCTGTTCGCGGGAGCCGGCTACACCCTGCGCGACCCCTACGTCGACGGCCGCGACCCGACGATCACCCGGGCGATGACCAAACCCCTCCTGCGCACGGCGGGCAGCGGCCCGCTCTCGGCCCCACCCCGCTGACCCGCTTCGGCGAACGGCAGCGCGGCCCCGCGGTCCCCCAGGGGCGGGGTCAGTCGAAGAGGGACTCCTGCACGTCGAGTGCGGGCATGAATTCGGGTTCGACGGCGGGCACGGAGGACCCGGCGACCCGGATGAGGTCCTCCAGGGTGGACCAGCGGCCCGCGGCGATGCCTTGGGCGACGGTGGTGTGGAACAGGTGGGCCAGCGCGTACGCGTCCCAGGTGACCGCGCGTTCGTGGGGAGGGCGCAGGCCGATGTGCCGGAGCCTGGAGTCGAAGGACTGTGGTGTGGCGGTCGGACGGACGACCGCGGCCAGGGTCATCACGTCCAGGACGACGCACGAGGCGAGCAGCGGGCAATAGGCGCGCTGTTCCCGAACGAGCGTCTTCTCGGCGAACGGCGGCAGCCCGATCACCGCGTGCGGGAGGTCGCGGACCACGTGGCGTTCGATGTCCGCGAGCGCTGCGGCGAGGGAACCGGGTGCGGCGGGCGGTACCGGGACGGTGATCGGCGCGGGTGGCGGGCTTCCGGGCGCGGGAGGTTCGATCGGGGCATACGCGCGCCAGGCGACGTGATCGCCCGGACCGTGATGGGTGAGTGCGGCGACCTCGACCGGGACCGGGCGCTGCAACCCCCGCGTCTCCAGCCGAAAACGCAACCCCACGAAGCGCACATCCGCCAGCGGCGTCGTACTCGTTTGTCCGGCCACGCTCGGAGTCTATGGCGGAGCGCCCACGCCGCCGCGTCGCCGCGACTCGCCCCCGGCCGGCCGCACGTCGCGCGCCCGTCGCGTACGGATTCACCCCGGAGCGACCCCCGCCGGATCCACCCGAGCGTGCGACGGCGGCCCGGCGTGTCCTTCGGCCCGGGGGTGAGGGCGACGGCTCGATCAGGTTCTTGACTGATGTGTACAGAACTGGTTAGCGTTCGGATCATGAGCCGTCCTCGCGAGTTCGACGACCAGGCCGTGGTGGACGCCGCGATGGCGGTGTTCTGGGAGAAGGGCTACGAGGGCACCAGCACCCAGGACCTGTGCGAGCGCACCGGGCTGGGTCGCGGGAGCCTGTACAACGCCTTCGGCAGCAAGCACCGCCTGTACGAGGAGGCACTCCGGCGCTACGCCGAGGTGCCCGCCCGGGCGCAGCTCGACCTGCTGGCCGAATCCGATTCCGCGTCCGCGTCCGAATCCTGGTCGGTGCGGGAGCGGTTGCGGGATCTGATGCTCGGCATGATCGAGGTCGACATGGCCGACCCCGGGCGGCGCGGCTGCCTGGCCTTGAATGCCGCCACCGAACCCGGCGGGCGCAACGAGGCCGTCGCGGCACTGGTGCACCGCCAGTTCGTGGATCTGGAACAGGCGTTGTGCCGACTGGTGGCGGTGGGCCAGGCCACCGGCGAACTCACCGCCGGTAGGCCGCCGCTCCAGGTGGCGAGGGCGTTCCAGAGCGCGTACTACGGCCTGCGGGTGCTCGCGAAGGTGACCGACGACCGCGATGCCCTGCTGGACGTGGTCGAAGGGGCGCTCGCCGCTCTGTAGGCGATCCCGAGGGCGCCGGTGTGCCGCCGGGGCGATCAGGCATGCCCACTTTCTGTACTGATCAGTAAAGAACAGGGCGTCGAAGCGCCGAACGCCGAAAGCCGAACGCCCAAAGCCGAAAGCCGAAAGCCGAAAGCCGAAAGCCGAAGAGAAGCAGGCACCGAAGAGCCGGGCGCCCACGGCGGACCGGACGCCGAACAAGCAAGCGCCGCTCACCTGCGGCGCATCGATCGATCACGGGGAAGAGAAGACATGCGTTCGATACGACCCGATGTCCCGGCCGGGGTGCTTGCCCTCATGGTGTGCGTATTCGGGGTCACCACCGGCGAGTTCGTGATCGCCGGCATTCTGCCCGATGTCGCCGGCGACCTGGACGTGTCGATCTCGGCCGCCGGACTGCTGGTGACGGCGTACGCGATCGGGATGATCGTCGGCGGCCCGGTGCTGACCGCCCTCACGTCCCGCACCGCGCGCAAGCCGCTGATCACCGGCCTGCTCGCGATCGTCGTCGCCGGCAACCTCGCCTCCGCCCTCGCGCCGAACTACCCGGTGCTGTTCGCGGCGCGGATCGTCACCTCACTGGTCACCGCCACCTTCTTCGCCAACGCGATCGTCATCGCGGCCTCGTCCGCACCGCCCGGCAAGCAGGCATCCACCGTCTCCACGCTCGTGTTCGGGATGAACCTGTCGATGATCCTCGGCGCGCCGATCGGAACCCTGATCGGCAACGGCTTCGGCTGGCGATCCACCTTCGTCGCCATCGCCGCGTGCTGCGCCCTGGGGTGGATGCTGGTCCGGCGTCTGGTACCGGACGTCCGTGAGGCCGCGCCCGCGACCTCCGCCGTGGCCGAACTGCGGGTGTTCCGCAGGCGGGACGTGCAACTGGCGATCGCACTCACCGCGGTCGGCAACGCGGGCCTGTTGGCCGTGTTCACCTTCCTCGCGCCCCTGTCGACAGACGTGACCGGCTTCGCGGACGGGGCCATCCCCCTGTTGTTGCTGACCTACGGCGTCGGCGCGGCGGTCGGCAACGTGATCGGCGGCCGACTGTCCGACCGCGCGCCGATGGCGGCCCAATCGGGCCTGCTCGCCGCTCTCGCGGCGGCCCTGGTGCTGATCTGGACGGTCAGCGGCAACCGGGTGCTCACCGCGATCATGGTGTTCGTGGTGGGCGCGCTGGGCTTCTCGGTCATTCCCGGGATGCAGGCCCGGGTGCTGACCACCGCCGCCGAGGCGCCCACCCTGGCCATGGCGGTGAACGCGTCCGCGTACCAACTCGCCGCCGCCCTGGGGGCCTGGCTCGGCGGCCGGGTGGTCAACGACGGTCCCGGGCTGCGCTCGATCTACCTGTTCGCCGCCGCCACCACCGTCGTCGCCATTCTGCTCGGCGGCTACGCGTGGCGTCGCGACCGGGCAGCCGTCGCGGTGACCTCGGCGAGTTGACCCGCCCGCCGCCGATCAGCGGAAGCGACCACCGGCCGCGCCGGCGCCGGCGCCCGGTTCACAGACCGTGCCGGCGGTCGCCCAGCACGCTTGCACACACACGCGCCTCGTGTTCGGCCGAGAACGGGTCCCGGCGGGCGGCGACCGCGCGTCGGGTCTCCTCGGCGACCAGGTCGGCGTTGATCCGGATCGCCGCGGCGGCACCCGCTGCCGCCGCGGCGCCGACCTGGGCGGAGGGATCGGCGACGTTGCCCGCGACCCACACGCCGGCCACGTCGGTCGCGCCGCCCGGATCGCACGGGATGTGCTCGCCGGCCCCCGACGGATGCTCCACCGGCCACAATCCGAGCCCGGTCAGGAATCCGGCGCGGGCCACCATGCGCGGTGCCACCACCAACACCGCACGCTCGACCACGGTGCCGTCGGCCGACCGCACGCCCACGAGGCGATCCCCGGCGACCTCCAGGGAGGCCACCGTGCCCGCGACCACGCGGATGCCGCGGGCGGCCAGTTGCTCCGCCTCCTCGTCGGTCGGCGGCACGGTGTGCGCGAAGAACGTGACATCCGCGCTCCACTGGCGCAACAGCAGCGCCTGGTGCACCGACAGCGGCCCGCAGCCCAGCACCCCGACGGCGCGGTCGCGGATCTCCCAACCGTGGCAGTACGGGCAGTGCAGCACGTCCCGGCCCCACCGGTCGCGCAACCCCGGTACGTTCGGCAACTCGTCGACCAGCCCGCTGGTCACCAGCAGCCGACGGGCGCGGACGGTACGGCCGTCGGCCGACGTCACCGCGAACCCGTCCCCCGTACGGCCGACCGCCTCGACCTCGCCGTCGACCACGTGCGCGCCGTAGCCGCGGACCTCGGCCCGGACACGTGCCAGGTACTCCGTCGGCGCGATCCCGTCCAGGGCCGGCAGCCCGCGTACGCCCTCGGCCGGGGTGTTGCGCGGGGCACCCGCGTCGATCACCAACACCGAGCGCCGAGCGCGCGCCAACGTCAACGCCCCGCTCAGTCCCGCGGCTCCACCGCCGACGATCACCACGTCGTAGCCGTCATTCATCGGCCGATCGGTCATCGTGACCACCTCCACGACGACCATGCGACCGGGCTGAGGTTTCGGCAAGCTTCTTTGCCGGTTCGGCAAACGCGACGGCGCGTGCGAGCGCCGCGGCGCGCGCGGCGTACCGCGGTTGGCACCGGCGCGGCGCGCGGCGCGGGCGCGCATGTCGGACGCGGGTATCGGGCGTACGGGTCGCGCGTGGGTCGCGCTACGCCGCCCGGGCACGCGCGCCGGGCACGCGCGCCGGGCGCGGGCGTCGGGCGCGGGCCCCCGACACGGTTGCTCGTCTCGCGCGCGAACCCGGGAACGACGTACGGACGTGCCCGTATACACGGGGTGGCCGGCGGCGAATGCCCGGCCTCAGCCGGGAAGATCCCAGACGGTCGCTTCCAGACGCAGCGGAACTCCGGCGGCGGCCGGTCCGGTCACCTTGATGTACCCGGTGCGTCCCTCGTTGGTGATCATGCAGTAGCGGGCGCCCTGGGCGAGTTTGCCGCCCACATAGGTGCCGCGCTTGGCGACCGCTTCGGCACACACCTCCGCCGTCGGCTCGGGGCTGCCCTGGGGAAGGGCGGCCAGGGTATTGGTGGAGCCCACCGTCATGAGATCGGGGTCGCCCAGCGTGTACGCGAAGAACAGGTCCACCGCCTTGTTCGACTGGGAGACCAGCGGCGGGCTGGTGTCGAACTCGACGTACTGCTTGTTCGGGTCGACGGTGACCGGACCCGGCCCGAACAGGACCCGGGCCGGCTGACCGCCGGGTGCCGGTGCGTTCGAGGTCGACTGCCCGCCGCCGCCGGTGGTGGTCGGCGGTTTCTGCGAGACCTGCGGAGCCTGCGGGCTCTGCACGCCGGGCACGGGAGCCGAATTCGCCGACGGCGTCTTCGAATCCGAATCCGAATCGGACCGACTGACGGTAATGGTGACGATGATGCCGATCAGCGGAATGGCGATGCCCACCACCCACCACGCCCACTTGGGTTGGCCATGATGCGGAGGAGGAGGGGGGCTCTGCGAGCCTGGATATCCCGGATGGTTGGTCAAGTCGCCTCCGTGGTACGCGTGGCCGATCAGCCGCGGCACTCTATCCAAGGAACCTCCCCGGCCGCACCCCTGCCGGCACGCCGCCCCCGCCGGCCCACTCCGGCCGGCGACACCGCCGGTCCGGAGCCCGCGAACGCCGCGCCGCCCACTGCGGACGTTCGTCGCGCGACTCGTCGGAGACTTGCTCCACAACGGGCATTCGCCGGTCATGGGCGACGACTTCGCGGTGTACGCGGCCACGTACGGTCGGCGCACAGGCCGTCGTCGACGATGTGGCGTACGGGCCCTATCGATCGGTCGCGTTCGGTGGGCCCGGAGGCGATCGGTGGCGAGGCGTCCGGGGGTGGCGCCGGTGAACGGAGCCGGGTCGCAGCCCGACGCGGCGCGACGCCCGACAACCGGACGGGCGACGACGCGGGGGTGAGTCGTACGTCGACGCGGCCAGGGTCGCGGGCCTGTCCCAGACCCGCATCCTGAGTCGGCACATCCTGCCCCGGATGGCGCACATCGTCATCGTCCAAGCCGCGCTGTTCGCCGCGATCGTGGTCACCATCCAGGCCGGACTCGGCTTCCTCGGCCTCGGCGCGCAACCACCGGATCCCTCCTGGGGCGGCCTGGTCGCGGACGCCTCCGAGGCCATCGATCGCGACGCGTGGATGCTGGTCCCGGCCGGAGTCCCGATGGTGATCACGGTGATCGCGCTCACGCTGCTCGGCGACGCGGTGCGCGATGCGGCGGTGGAGAACTGGGCGGTCCCCAAGGGCTCCGGCCCCGCCGGTCGGCGCACCGCGACCGAACCGCCGGAGGTCACAGCGGAGTCGACCGCAGCCGAATCCGCCGACCCCGCCGCATGCCCTCGGTGCGCAACCTGTCGATCGAGATCGGCGGCCTCCCGGTCGTGCACGACCTCGGCCTCGACGTGATGCTGGGCGAGACGGTGGGTCTGGTCGGCGAATCCGGCTGCGGCAACTCCGTGACGTCGCTGGGCATTCTGGGCATGGTTCCGGGCGGCGGCCGGGTCCGGGCCGGCAGCGTCGTCTTCGACGGCGTCGAACTCGTCCGGCGGCCCGCCGAGTTGGCGTGCGTACGCGGTACGGGCATCGCCTATGTTTCGCAGGAGCCGATGGTCGCCCTGGACCCCACCTTCCCGGTGGGCCGGCAACTCGGCGAGGCCGTACGCCGTCATCGCCGCTGCGACCGGCCCGCCGCCCGGCGCCGGGTGCGCGAACTGCTCGAACTGGTCAACCTGCCCACCCCCGACGCGGTGGCCCGACGCTATCCGCATCAGCTCTCCGGCGGCATGGCGCAACGCGTGGCCATCGCGCCGGCCCTGGCCGGCGAGCCCCGGCTGCTGATCGCGGACGAGCCGACCACCGCCCTGGACGTCACCGTCCAGGCCGAGATCCTCGACCTGCTCCGCGCCCTCCAGGACCGGACCGGCATGGCCGTGCTGATCGTCACCCACTACTGGGGCGTCGTTGCCGACCTATGCCGGCGCGCGGTGGTGATGTACGCCGGGTGGGTCGTCGAACAGGCCCTGGTGGAGCCGATGTTCGATCTTCCGCTGCATCCGTACACCGCCGGTCCGATGGCGGCCGACCCGCACCACGCCGGCGCCGGAGGCACGCTCTTCACCATCGCGGGCACGGTGCCCCCTCCCGGGGACCGGCCGCACGGGTGCGGATTCGCCCCGCGCTGTCCACGCGTGACCGACGCGTGTACGCGTGCCCCGGTCGCGCTCGCCGAACCGGAACCCGCCCGGTGGAGACGCTGCATCCATGCCGGACACCTGCTCGCGGAGGGAACCCACCGATGACCGACCTCCTGGACATCACCGATCCGGCAGTCGAGTTCCGCCAGGGGCGGGGCATCGCACCGCTGCGTGCGGTGGACGGTGCCTCGCCGGGCATCGGAGCGGGCGAAACGGTGGGTCTGGTGGGGGAGTCCGGTTCGGGGAAGTCCACCATCGGTCGGGCCGTGCTCGGCTTGAACCCGGTGCACTCGGAAGCCGCATCCGGTTCGAGGGCGTGGACATCACGCACGCCACGCGCAACACCCGCCGCGGGCTTGCGGACCGCCTCCAGGTCGTCTTCCAGGACCCGTCCTCGTCGCTGAACCCCGCCCGCACGATCGGGCAGACCCTGGCCGAACCGCTCCTGGTCCACGGACGGTCGCAGCGGGTACCGGCCGAGGAACGGGTCGCGGAGATGCCGGAGCGGGTCGGCATGCCCGCCCACACCGCGCGCCGCTACCCGGGACAGTCCGGTGCGGGCCGGCCCGTCGGCACGGACGCCGGTCCCGGCTCGGGCGCATCGGCAGGGCCTGCGGCGGCCGGGTCGGCGGTTCGATCGCTTGGGCGGCACGGCGTCTGCTCCGGTGTCGGGGCGGGGGCCACGCGGGGCTGGTTGGCCGGTGTGGTCCTCGCTCGGCCGGTGGCCGACGAGGTGCGTCGGCTTCGCGGTTTCGGCGGGGCGCCGATTGCTCCGAATGCGCGTACGGGGTCGCCCACTCGGCCGGGTGGGAATCGATTCAGCCTGCTCGTGGGAGTGATGCAGCGTGCCACGCGACGGATCCGACTGTCGGCCGCGAAAGGGTGGGGCCGAACCGTCCCGTTGGGAAAGGAAACCCTCCCATGCGTCTCCGCAACACCACGGTCGCCGCACTCGGCGCGCTCGTGCTCGTCGTGACCCTGCCGACCTCCGCCGGCGCCGCCACCGGCGAGTTCTCCTACAAGTACACCGGCCTCAACGGCCAGGCGCAGGAAGCCCGATTGAGCGACCCGCCCGGCCGGGAATGCATCACGCTGCCCGAAGTCGCCGACCCCGATTCGTCGAATCCGGTCCATTCGCCGAGGAACGACACCGACGCCACCGCCACCGTCTTCACCGGCGTCGACTGCGATGGCGACTACTACACCCTTCGCCCCAACGGCGGTTCCGCCTCCGAGCGCCTGAAGCTCCGCTCGGTGGTCTTCAGCTGATTCCCGGACCGGACCTTGCGCGCCACGCCGCCGCCGGAGTCGGGTGAGCCGGAACCCGGCTTTCCGGGGTCCTGCGGGAGGCTTGCAGGTCGTGCGGGTGGCGCATCGGGTCTTGCGCACGGGCGGTTGTACGGCGGATCGTTGCGGATGCGCCGACAACCCCCGTGGTCGGTGCCCGGACCGCCCGGCGATCTCACCCCCAATCGTCGGGCGGCTCCTTCCCGACGACTCGGGCGCTCGTGCTCCGGCGACCGGGTGACCGGGTGACCGGGTGACCGGGTGACCGGGTGACCGGGTCACGGGGTGACGGGGCCACGGGGTGACGGGGTATCGAGTGTGGGACCCGTGGTTGCGCCTCGGGACCGGCGCCGTTCGCCACCGCCACCGCCACCGCCACCGCCGCCGCCGCGCTGCGGACGTGGGTTTGCCCCGGTCCGTGCTGATACTCTCCGTGCGGCAAATCAGCCTGTGGTGACCAACCTTCGGGGGTTTCATGCGCTCGTGGCGGCGTTGTCTGGATGCGGCGGGCGTGCGTGACAGCACACTGCGCGCCGACTACACGGCCGCCGAGCGGTTCATGCGACGCCGGGAGACGGCCGGATGGGCCGCGTTGCGGCTGCTGGCACCGCCGCAGTTCGCGCCGCACGCGCTCGTCGGCGCCGCGATGGGGTACTTCACGGACGACGTCTGCGACCGCGGTGACGAGGCCGGACGTCGGCGGCGATTCGAGGCGTGGGCCACCCGGGTGCGGGCGGCGCTGGACACCGACACCGCGACGCATCCGCTGTTGCGGGCGTACCTGCACGCCGCCCGGGTGCACGACCTGCCCCGCACGTGGGCCGACGCCTACCTGGAGGGCACCCGCGCCGAGCTGGACTTTCCCGAGTTCGCGGACGAGGACGCCTACCAGCGCTACGTCGACGCGCTGACCTGGCCGGGCGCGATGCTCAGCACCGGGCTCACCCCGCATCTCGTCCCGGACGAGGAATTCGCCGCATCGGTGCGCCTGTTCACCGATGGGTTCCAACGCACCGATCTGCTCAGCGACTTGGCGGACGACCTGGGTGCGGGCCGGATGCGGCTGCCGCAATCCGACCTGGAACGGTACGGCGTCACGCGCGCCGATCTGGGATCGGGCCGGGACACGCCCGGCGTACGGGCTTTGCTGGCCGCGACCGCGACCACCGCGCGCGCCGCGCTCGACGCCGGTGATCGCCTGGTCGGCGACGTACCGCCGGAGTACCGGCCGCTGGTACGCAGCGTGCTTGCGCTTACCCACCACCGGCTGGACAACGTCTGCGCCATGGGCTCCGCCATCACCCGCCGCCCGGTCCGCGACAACCCGGCCGAGTGCCTGCGCCTGCTCGCCCGCGCCCGCCGCGCGGACCCGCAGCCGCCGCGAAACCCGAGCCGCTCCGGGCCGCGCACTCCGCAGCGCGCCGTCGTCGAGCCGTACGGATCGCGGCCGTGGGCGCGCTCGCGGCCGGGGAGGGTGACTGCCGGCGGGCCGGATGCGCCGACGCGGTAGGGCGAGGACGCACCTGCGCCGCGTGCCGTGCGCGCCGAACTTGGCGCGTCCGGCTGCATTGGGTGCGACACGCCGTGTGGCGTCACGATCGTGTCCGACCCATATCGCACAATGGCTCGATGATTCCGGATGACGAGTATCTGCTGAAACTGGGTCGAGTGACGTACAGCCTGGCCCTGCTGGAAAGTGTGGTCCTGGCCGAGCTCGACCAACTTCCCGGTCTGCCGCCGGCATTGGTGACGCGCAAGCTGGCGGGCAAGAGCATCGAGGCGATCGCGCGGGCGCTGACCGACTCCGCGAACACCGGCAAGGTCGCCGACGAGACGACCCGGGCCTGGCTCCAGGTGGCAGGCGGCGAACTCGCCGCCGCAGGACGCATCCACCACGCGATCAAGCACGCCCGCGCCGCCGAGGAGGGCGAGCAGCCGCACCTGCACCGACGCAGCGGCGAAATCGGCGACGCCGTGGACATCACCACAGCCTGGCTGCAACGCGCCCAGTCCGACCTCGACGACGCCCTGCGCCAGGTTTCCGGAGGCCGAGCAAAGGCCGCCTGAGCACCCGCACGGACCACTGCCACGCAACACCACCACGCAATACCGCCACGCGACACGGCCACGCGACACCGCCACGGAGCACGGCGGGCGCGGCAGCACGGAGCCGAAGCCGATCCGAGTCACCAGTACGGCTCATCGGACTCCCCGGCCGCCGCCCGCCACCCGCGGCCCAATCCCGCCCTCCGCTCCGCCGACGCGACCACGCCCCGCCATCGGTGAAACCGGCCCGAGCGCTCGCACCCACGGAGGCGAGCGTGTGCCGGTTTCCCGACAGCCACGATTGCCGATCCGCCTCGACGGCGAGATCGAGGAGGTCGGCATCCTCATCGCCGGCCCGGGACCGCACGCCCGGGGACCGCAGGCCCGGGCACCGCAGGCCAGGTGGACAACCGGCCTGCCGGGCATGTGGGCTTCCGGGACCGGAGGGTTTGTGAGGACTTCATCGCGGCGCGCGACCCGCGCCCGCTCGGTCGTCGTACCGGCGTGGCGACGTGATGCCGTGAAGGCCGTGTCCCCGGAACGGGCGGGCCGTTTCGGGGACACGGCCGCTGGGCGGCCGTGAACGGCGGTACGGGGGACGGGCCTTGGGGGCAAGCAGGCCGAAGGGGGCCGGGAGGCAGCCGCACCGACCGGCAAACGTGGACATCAGACGACCGGCCCCGCCGTCGGCCGTCGGGACGGCGAGTAGGACGCGGCAGCCGCAATCGCCGTCACGGCTGTCCTGAGTTGCCGCGACCGCGATCCACGTCGCGACCACGATCCACGTCGCGACCGTGGCACGCGACTTCCCGTAATCGCCGTCGCCGCTGTCGTAGCCACCGTGCTGTTCCTACCAGCGATTCATCAGATAGTGGGAACTCTCGTTTGTCGGCTGGATTGGGCCGGATGGGTGTGAATACGCTCCGTAGCGTCGTCCGAAGGGGGGCGGCGCCCCGGCCGCGTCACGTGCCGGCGCGAATCATGCTCGGCGTTCCCAGGGGAGTGGACATGAGTTTTGCAGGTCGTAGGACTGTCGCGGTGATGGCGGCGGCCTTGGCATCGCTGGGCGCGGGAAGCGGTGTCGGCGCGTCCGCGACCACCCCGTCGGGCACCCCGTGCACCGGAGCGGAATGCCCCGGCCTGAAACCGACCAGGCTCACCGCGAGTCAAGCCAGTCTCAATGTCACCCAGATGCAACTGGAGAACATCAACGCGATGGCGACCGACGCGGTGACCGGGGAGCCCATCCGCGGTGCGAAGATCGTGTTCGCCACCATGGGTGGCCGTACGTTGGGGATGGCCTACACGGACGACTCGGGCATCGCCGCGATCTCCGCTCCGGAGAATCTGGGCCCCGGAACCCTCCAGGAGTTGCTGGGCGGGTACGAGGCCGCGCTGGTCGGCGACGGCATCCACGCCCCGGTCGGAGCGCACGGAGCGATCACCGTCGGCACCGATCAGGGTCCCGGTCTCCCGAGCGGCCCGTGCGCCGTCTGCAGCGATCGTGCGCTCAAGCAGGACGTGGTCCCGGTCGACTGGAGTCGATAGGGATGCGGATCTTCCACCGGCGCTCCCGGGCGGCAGCCGACCCAGGGTCGTCGACCCCTCGTTCGGCCGACGACGGTGCCCCGGCGCCTTGTTCCGCCGACCACGGTCTCCCAGCCCCTCGTACGGCGGGCGTTCCGGAGAGTGGCGTCGTGGCCCCGGTTGGCGCGGTCAACGGCTACGAGGTCCTGGCGACCGTGGCCGCGCTGCCCGTCAGCACCTGGCGCTACCTGTGGGAGGCCGAAGACGTGCGCCATCTCGGCCCGATGGCCCAGGACTGGCACGCCGCCTTCGGCTTCAACCGGGACGACACCAGGATCCCCGTGGTCGACGGCCTCGGCGTTGCCCTGGTGTGCGTCCAGGCACTGCACCGCCGCGTGGAAGAACTCGCGGCCGAGGTGGATCGGCTACGCGAAGCCGCGAGCGTGAACGCATCCGAAGGCGGAACACCATGACGGGGCAGGACACCTTGGCGGGAAACGACACCGTGACGGGATCATCCGAGGGAACGGTGACGGATCGGTCCGAGGGAACGGTGACGGATCGAATCGAGGGGACGGATCGGCCGTCGGCGGTGTGTACGGACGCGATCTGGCGGCTTCCGGTGACGGTCTGCCGCATCACCCGATTCCTGGGTGAGCGTACGGCCGGCGCCCTGCTGGAGCGCGCCATCGCCTCCGTCGGCGACACGTTGCGGCCCTCCATGGTGGGAGATCGGGAGGTGGTTCCCGACATTCGCCGGTCCCGCTCGTGCCAGGACTTCGCCGCGCCGGAGTTGATGTCGGCCATCGATGAGGTGTTGGAGGCGGTCGAGCACACCCTGGGAGTCTCCTGCCGACACACCGACCCCAGCTACAGCCTCAACGTGCACAACGACGGCGACTTCTACCGGCCGCACCAGGACAGCAGCACCGAGTTCGAGCCCCGGCGTCTGCTCACGTTCGTGTATTACCTGCATCGCACACCCCGGCCCTTCGGCGGCGGCGAACTGCGCGTGTTCGACGCGGTGCTGCCGCTGCACACCGACACGGCCGGCGAGTGGCAGGAGCGCAGTTGGCGGGACTGGCAGCCCGAGCACGACAGCATCGTGTTCTTCCGCCCCACCGCCTGGCACGAGGTACGGCCGGTCGACTGCCCGAGCCGGCGGCACGCGGACAGCCGCTTCGCCGTCAACGGCTGGCTGTGCAGCCCCGACCCCGAGAGCTGTGCGAACAACCTACGCCGGTGAGCCCCGGCGTCCGCGACGCCGCGGCTTCGCGGGACACACCGCCGCGCCCCACGGCTACCCGTCCTCCGGCCCCGCCGGCCGATCCGCGGCGAGAGTGTTGGCCACCGTCGCGCAGGCGAGGCGGGCCACGGAGCGCAGCTCGGCGTCGGAAGCCCCGGCACGGCTCAGCACGGCCAACGACTGGTTGACGGCGACGACGAACATGGCGAGCTCGTCGAGCGTTCGGGCGTCGATCCGGGACCCCGACGAGTCCGAGGAGCCGGACGAGTCCGGGGAGTCCGACGCAGCCGAGGCATCCGACGAAGCCGAGGCGTCCGAGGCGTCCGAGGCATCCGAGGCGTTCAACGAGCCCGGCGACGCCGACGAGCGCGCCAGGGCCGCGCGTACCCGCCGGCGCTGGACGTCGAGCAGGCCGCGCACCCGAATGCCGATCTCCTCACTCAACATCGGTGACTGAGCGGCGGACTGGACGATGAGGCACCCCGCGGGGACCGACGGGTCGGCGATACGGCTCAGGACCACGTCGAAGAACGCCCCGACCGCGCGCACCGGATCATCGGGGTGAGCCGCAAGCGCCTGCTCGTACCGCGTGCCGTGGATCGACGCGTAGAGGTCGAGGCACCGGCCGAACAGGGCGTCCTTGTTGCCGAAGGTGCCGTACAGCGAGCCGCGGCCCAGACCGGTGGCGGAGGTGAGGGCATCGAGTGAGGCATCCGTGTACCCGCGCTCCCAGAACACGCGCATGGCCTGGTCCAGGGCCGCGCCGACATCGAACTGCTTCCGGCCGGACAGCGGGCACCTCCCGTTTCGGGTTCCAGTGACGAGCCTATCCCCATCTTGGATCGATCGGTCAAATTATCTTTGACCGATCGATCCAGGATGGCTAGCGTGGCGACGACCGGTGCCTCCTCACCCGTTCCCGCACCCGTGCTCATCCGAAAGGCCACCCGATGACCGACGACCTTGCACCAGACGTCCACACAGTGACCCGACTGCCCATGCCGGAAGGCCTCGGTTCCGTCTCCCGAGTCCCCGACCTCCCGACCGGATTCACCGACACCTTCACCAGCCGGTACGTGGACACCGGCGAACTGCGCCTGCACGCCGTCACCGGCGGCGAAGGCCCCGCACTGTTGCTGGTCGCCGGCTGGCCCCAGACCTGGTACGCATGGCGCCTCCTGATGCCCGCGCTGGCCCGGGATTTCCACGTCGTCGCGGTCGATCCGCGTGGCGTCGGACTGTCCGACAAGCCCGCGGACGGGTACGACACCGGCACGCTCGCCCGCGACCTGGTCGCGCTGATGGACACACTCGGGCACGGCCGCTTCGCCATGGTCGGCCACGACATCGGGATGTGGACCGGCTACGCCCTGGCTGCGGATCACCCCGACCGGCTGGACCGCCTGGCCGTCGCCGAGGCCGCGATCCCGGGACTGTCCCCGTCGCCACCGCTCTTCGGCAGCCGGGAGGCCAACAACCGTCTCTGGCACTTCGGCTTCAACCGACTCGCCGACGTCAACGAGCAGTTGGTCCGCGGACGGGAACACCTGTACTTCGGCCACCAGTTCGCCTCGAAGGCCGCGAAGGCGCTGCCCGAGTACGCCGTCCGACACTACGTCGACATCCTCGCCGCCGACCCGGAAGCCCTGCGAGGCAGCTTCGAGTTCTACCGGGCACTCGATACGACCATCGAACAGAACCAGGAGCGCAGGACTCGACGGCTCAACATCCCCGTCCTGGCGATCGGGGGAGCGGAGAACGCGGGCGAAGGGGTCGGCGCAACGATGAGGCTCGCCGCCGACGACGTGCAGAGTGTGGTCATCCCCGAATGCGGCCACTACCCCGCCGAGGAAGCCCCGGAGGCGACGCTGTCCGCGCTGACCGAGTTCCTGGCCCCCTACCGAGACGACCGAACCACACCGGAACCCCCCACCCGCAACCCGTAACAGCCCAATTTCGCAGCCAAGCTTCCACGGCAACGATCGTGCGTCGACACGAACGCCACGACGCGCCCGCTCCTCGCCACCATCCCCACCGGGGCCGCACCAAGATCCACCGACACGGACTAGGCGGCGTGGCCTTCGTAGTGGCCGAGATCGGCGATGTGCATGGCCCAGGTCAGGAACGCGGTGTGGTTCGGGAAGTTCGCCGGCAGGTCGGCCGGTGTCGCATGCGGGTCGATACCCGAGAACGTAGCCACGCGGCGGTAGTTGTCGGCGTCGGTCGCATCGATCAGGTCGCACAGGCCCAGATGGCACCAGTCCGCATGGAAAGCGTTGTATGCCGACATGGCCGGCGCTACCTGCGCTCGGATGGCGGCGACTTCGGCGGGCCCAAGGCCGACCTCACCGAGCCGCAGGGCCGTGGCCTCCTGGAGTCGGTCGCCGAATTCGGTGTCGACGAAGGGTTCGAGAAGATCGGCCCACACGTCCCGGCGTCGCCGTCGAGGGACGCCGGTTGCGGCACAGAACTGCGCCAACATCTCGCGCTGAACGGCCGATACGAACACCGTGAGCCCCGAGACCGTGCGGATCTCCGGCGGCGCCGCGTCAGGATCGGCGTCCCGGATCGCCGCCACGGGGAGCAGCCCCTCCTCGACCAGTCCGGCGACCAGCGGATCCGGATCGGGCACGAGGATCCGATCCCGGTCGACCACCGCGAAGTTCCCCATCCGCTCATGGTGATCGCCGCCACTTGGAGTTGCAAGGCGCAGCGCAGGCCGGGTCAACCGGTGCGTTCCCGATACCTGCCCCACCCCGCCGTGCCCGCCGCGGTGCTCGAAGCCGCTCGGCGGCCCGTCGCGGTTCCCGGGTGTCGAACGGTACAGGCGCCGGCCGGCTCCTGGTTTGTTGTCGCGTACGGAAACGCGACGCGGGTGACCTTTCGAGGAGGTTCGAGCTTCGCCCCGTCGATATGCACGACCACGTGCGGCTCGGTAAACGATAATCCTATTAACAGGCCCTGGCGATGATAAGCCGACCCGCATACGGACACGCGCACTCGACAAGTCCGCGGCGGTTCGCGCCGGTGGAAGGGCGTACCAGGTGACGGCGGCGGCCGACTTCGAGGTGACCGTGGCCGATCGACCCACCGGATCCAGGTGAATTTCCCATCGTGACGGCGTTGCGGAAGCGGGTCGACCCGCCCGGCGCGGATCCGGCCGACCTCGGGTGGATGGGTGAGAGGGTGTCGTTGTGACGGAACCGAAGACTTTCCCGGCGCATCTGCGACAGGCGGCCGCCGACATCCTGGAGCGCGTCCCCGAGCAGCTGAAGCGCGAGATATACGTCCTGGCCTTCAACATCTGGCGCATCGATGCCGACGACCGCCACCCGTACGTGGACATCGGCTACAACACGGAGAGCCGGTACGAGGAGGAGATACGCCGGGGCAACTCCGATCCCCGGGAGGTGCGCTGGAACTATGCCTTCTGGATCCTGGAGGGCTTCGACAAACTCGGTAACGTCCCCGAGGACCCGGTCGGCGGCCCGCTCTACGAGGAGGAGGCCAGGCGCATCGGCATCTGGTACGACGGCGAGTTCGATCTCGATCGGATGCTGGACGACGACGAACTCGGCGCCAAGTCCGGCCTCCTCCAACTGCACTTCCACGACGCCGTCATCGACCTCGCCCGTCACCTGCACGCGAGCCGTACCATCGAGAGGATCTTCGGCCGCCCGCTGCCCGTCGTCGTGTTCGACATGGACTGCCCGGGCTGGGAGGAGGAGGCGACCAAGGCCGCCAACCCGCCCGAGTTGATGGGGGACTTCGCGCCATGAAGGGTCGGAGCCGGAACGGCCTCCGCCGGGCGCGGGCGTGCTCATCTCGTCCTCGTGGCGGGGTCGGTCGACCGTTTCGGACACTCGAGATCATCGGCTGGGCGTTGACGACCGCACCGATGTCCCAAAGTCGTAGCCGGCAGGCCGAGTTCGTTTCACGGGACGGCTACGGGTGGAGGGTCTTGGTTCGGGAGACGCCCAGGGTTACCGCAGATCGGTGAGGAGGCCGTCGAGGGCTTTGGTGAGTGCTGCGGAGTTCGCCGGGTCGAACCACGTGGTGCGGATGCGTTCGTTGCTTCCGTTCGGGGTCTCGTGGTCGGCGGCGAGTCGCTGCAACGAGCGAGTTTCGTCGCCGAGGGTGCGGCCGACGCCCTGGAAGAGTCCGCGGACGTAGCGGTCGGCGTCGGCGGAGGCGATGCCGTGGCCGACGGCCCAGGATGTGAGCGTGGCGAGATACGCGTAGTGGGTGGTCAGTGTCCCGGTGAGCGCGGAAAAGACGTCGAAGGCCGCCTCGTCCGCGACCGGGAGGGCTCCGCCCAGGTGCTCGAAGAGACGATCCACCACCGGGTGCGAGGGGTACGTCACCGTGACGCAGCGACGTTCGCGTATGGAGGGCAGGGGGATCGCCCGTACCAGCGGCGCGTCGGTGGCCAGGGTCCGGCGCAGGTCGTCGTTGGCGACGCCGGCCATCACGTTCACCACGGTCTTGTCGTCGTTTACCCGCACGTCGGCGAGGGCTTCGTACCGGTCCTGGCGGCGTACGGCGACGATCACCACGTCCGAGCGGTCCACCACCTCCTGGTTGTCGGCGCAGACCCGTACGCCCTCGTAGCGCGAGGACAACTCCGCGGCCGCGCGGGCTCCCCGGGGAGACAGGAACACGTCCGGCGACCGGTCGACCCCGTCGCACAGGCCCGCCACGATGGCCCGGCCGATCTCGCCCACTCCGATGATGCCGATGCGCTTCACTGCTTTTCCTCCGTGGTGGGCGGTGGTTCGGGTGCGCCCTCCAGAGCAGCATGACCGCCGAGAGCGCTGCCGGACGGGGAACGATCCCGGTCGCCCACCCCGGTTCGGCGGCAGGCCGGTACCAGCCTGCCGGCTCGGCTCAGTCCGTCGTCGCCGGCGTGTAGGTCACGTGCAGCACACCGTTGTCGATGGCCTGACTGCCCGCGAGTTCGAGCTTGGTCTGCGGGGCGCCCTCCGGGAACAGCCGCGGGCCGGTGCCGAGAGCGATCGGGTAGACCAGCAGGTGCAGTTCGTCGACCAGGCCGTCGGCGAGGAGTGCGCGGACGAGGGTGGCGCTGCCGCTGACGTAGATGTCTCCGTCGATGCTTTCCTTGAACCGCCGGATGGCTTCCGCGTCGTACGCGCCCAGCACGGTCGAGTTGTTCCAGTCCGCCTGCTTCAGCGTCGAGGAGACGACGTACTTGGGGGTGTCGTTGAAGAACGGCGCGCCCGGGTCGTCCTCGGCGGTGCGCGTGGACCAGGCCGGGGCGAACTCCTCGTACGTGGTGCGGCCGAGCAGGATCGCCGTGCACGAGGCCATGAAGCCGCCGATCGCCTCGCCGAGGGCCGGTGTGAACGCGTAGTCCATGGTCCACATCGGCGCGCCGATGATGCCGTCGACGGTGGTGAACTCGTGCACCTTGATCATGCCCATGTTGTGCTCCTTCGGTGGTGAACCCGGCTGTGCCACGCACATTTTGTGCGGCCGGTGTTCTCTCGTGCTCTCGTGGTGTCGAGGGGTAGACCAGCCGCGCCGACAAAACTCATCGGCGGTCCCGTCGTTGTAACCGGCGTCACATCACAAAAGCACGCTCGACCGACAACCGCCGGACGCGGACGCGGCGTGGCGTGACATGGCGTCGCGAGCGCAGCCGATCACCCGGTTCCGCACCGTGCGGCCGTTCCCCCGGTGCCAGGACAGGGGCCGGCTCTCAAGGAGGCCCCCCGCGGCACGGGAGGAAATCGCGTGGCGGCGGGAGCCGGCCTCGGGCAGGGTTCCGGGAGATGCTGGCTGCGCCCGTACGGAGTCGCTCTGGGACTGTCAGGAGCAGGCCCGACTTCTCGGTGTCGCCCAGGCGCCGGACAACGCCATGACGCGGGTGCGAATCGTGGAGCTGCGTGACGACCCGATGGAGGTTGCCGAGGTACGGGCCGCGGCGGCGGTGCGTTCGGGCACGGCTTGATCCCAAGGGCTGTTCGGTTGTTTTCCTGGAGATCGCACACACCGGATATCCGCGGCTTCGCCGGCGGCGGGCGAGGCCGGACGGGCGGTGTCGGGGCGAGTTCGTGACGCGGGGGTCGCGGGGATTGTTGGGCTGCCGGTCGGGGTGGGGCTTGGGGGATTGGGCGGCTTGGTCAGGAGGTTGGTTCGGGTGGGGGGTTGTTCGGTTGTGGGGTGGTGGAGGCGGGGAGGGTGAGGATCATGGTGAGGCCGCCGCCGGGGGTGTCCTCGGCGGTGAGGGAGCCGTTCATGGCTTCGGCGAATCCGCGGGCCACGGCGAGTCCCAGGCCGACGCCGCGGCTTCGTGGGGCGTCGCCGTGGCGGGCGAAGGCTTCGAAGACGCGGTCCTTGGCGTCGTCGGGCAGGCCGGGACCGCGGTCGACCACGCGCAGTTCGATGCGGTCGCGGACCGCCTTCGCGGCGACGACCACGGGTGTGTCGGGTGGGGTGTGCAGGACGGCGTTCTCGACCAGGTTCGCCACCACCCGGTCCAACAGTTCGCCGTCGGCGCGCACGGTCGGCAGGGTGTCGGGTACGGACACCCGTACGGCCGTCCGCGCGGCCCTGGCCACCGCACCCGGGACCACCTCGTCCAACGCGATGTCGCTCGGCAGCGGTTCGATCGTGCCCATTCGCAGTCGGCTCATGTCGAGCAGGTTGCCGATCAGTTGGTCGAGCCGATCGGCGCCCGTCTCGATGGTGGCGAGCAACTCGGCCCGCTCGGTGCGTGTCCAGTGCACCTCGCGCGAACGCAGCCCGGATACGCCGGTCTTGATCGCGGCCAGTGGCGCGCGCAGGTCGCGGGCGACGATCGCGAACAGGGCGGTGTCGACGCTGTGGCCCTCGCCGAGTCGGCGCGCCTCCGCCGCCTCGGCGACCAGGGTGCGTCGTTCCAGTACCAGTGCGGCCTGCGCGGCGAACGCGCCCAGGACACGACGCGTGTCGGCGGGCAACGCGCTGCCGGACAACACCAGCGCGAGCGACTCGTCCACGGGGACCTCGACGTCCGCCTTTTCGGGCCGGGTCGGCGGATTGGGGCCGATCGAGCCGACGCTTTCCCAGGATTGGCAGGGCCCGTCGCGTTGGAGCACGGCGACCGACTCCACGTCGAACGTCTTCCGGACCCGTTCGAGCAGCGCGGGCAACGCTCCTTCGCTGCGCAGTACGCTGCCGGCCAGGAAGCTGAGCGTGTCCGCCTCGGCCTGACTGCGCGCGGCCTGTTGGGCGCAGCGCGCGGCCAGGTCGACGACCGACGCCACCGCCAGGGCGATGACGACGAAGATCACGAGGGACAGGATGTTGCCCGGGGCGGCGATCTTCAGGGTGTGCGTCGGCGCGGTCAAGTAGTAGTCCAGCAGCAGGGATCCGACCACGGCCGTGACCACCGCCTGCCACAGGCCGCCGAACAGGGCGACCCCGACGGTGAGTGCCAGGAACAGGAGCATGTCTCCGGGCAGCGCCACACCGCCCCGCATCGGCACGAGCGCGGCGGCCGGTATCAGTGGGCCGAGCAGGGCGACCGCCCAGCTTGCGATGGCTCGCCACGGGGCGGTGGTCGAGCGTTTGGGCGTGGTGTCCCGGCCGCGGCCGATGTGTTCGTGGGCGACGATGTGGGTGTCGATGTCGCCGGAGTGGGCGGCGACGGTGGCGCCGATGTCCGGGCCGAGGAGGGATTGCCAGGATTTGCGCCGACTGCCGCCCAGGATGATGTGCGTGGCGTCCACCCCGCGGGCGAAGTCGAGCAGGGCGCCGGGTACATCGTCGCCGACCACGGAGTGGAACGTGCCGCCCAGCGAGTCCACCAATCTGCGCTGACGGGCCAGGTTGGCCGGCGAGCCCCCGGACGGTGAGTTGCTGCGGGCGACGTGTATCGCGAGCAGTTCCGCAACCGGGGCCGCCCGCCGGGCGATCCGCGCCGCGCGGCGGATCAGCGTGTCGCCTTCGGGGCCGCCGGTCAGCGCCACCACGACCCGCTCCCGGGCCGGCGACGTCGCGTCGATCCCGTGTTCGTGGCGGGGGTCGATTCCGCGGCCGCGGCGGTGGTCGGGCCCGGGGGAGTGGGGGTGGCCCGTTCCGGGGCCGCGGGGGTGGTCGGTCCCGTGGTCGTGGCAGTGGTCGGGCAGGGGATCGGGTAGCTGATCGTCCAGGTGCTCGTGGCGGTGATCGTGTAGTTGCTCGCCCACCCGGTCCGCGAGCCACAACAGCGCCAACTTCCGCAACGCCGTCAGGTTTCCGGGCCGGAAGTAGTCCGCCGGTGCGGCGCCTACGGTCTCGGGCGGGTACACGTTCCCGTGCGCGAGCCGCCGCTGTAACGCCTCCGGCGTCAGATCCACGAGCTCGACCTGGTCGGCACGCCGTACCACGCCATCGGGCACCGTTTCGTGCTGCGCCACGCCGGTGATCGTCTCGATCATGTCGTCGAGCGATTCGAGGTGTTGCACGTTCACCGTCGTGATCACGTCGATTCCCGCGTCGAGGATCTCCTCGACGTCACGCCACCGCTTCGCGTTGCGCGAACCCGGCACGTTGGTGTGCGCGAGTTCGTCCACCAACGCCACCCGGGGCCGACGGGTGATCACCGCGTCCACGTCCATCTCGGCGAACGAAGCACCCTGATGGGACAGTTGCCTCCTCGGCACGACCTCCAACCCGTCGAGCATCTCCTCGGTGCGGGGCCGGCCGTGGCACTCCACCACCCCGACCACCACATCGGTCCCGCGCGCGAGTCTGCGATGCGCCTCGTCGAGCATCGCGTACGTCTTGCCCACCCCGGGCGCCGCACCGAGATAGACCCGCAACCTGCCCCGTCGAGGGGCTTCGACGGCGGGTCCACTCGCCCCCGGGACAGCGGGATCCGGCGAACTCCGGATTCCGACCTGTCCGTGTGACACCCGCACCCATCCTTTCCGAACGTCGACCCGGGACGACGTGACGTGTCACGGCTCGGGCCGACCCGGGTCGGGTCGCCCCGGGCCGACACGACCCGGGTCGGGCCGACACGATCCGAGCCGGGCAAGGTCGAACTCGACCCGTCGCCCCGAGTATTGCCTGCTACCCCGATTCCGGCCTCGCACGTCGTCGTTCACGCCACACCGGCGAACGCAGGCCCGAATCATGCCGGTTGCCGGCCGCTCACCCACATCGCACGGTTCGTCCCGGCGGTCAGGACGGCTGGAGCCGGTCGAAGAGGGCGAGGGCTTGGGCGGGGTCCGGGCTGACGAGGCGTTCCAGACCGGCCATGGTGAACTCCGCCCACCTGCCGGCCCGTGCCCACATCCGTTCCTCGAAGGCGCGGACGGCCTCGTCCGGATCCGCGGGGTCGGCGGCGAGGGCCTCGGCGAGTTCGGCGCCTTCCAGCATCGCGAGGTTCGCGCCCACTCCCAAGGGGGGCATCAGATGGGCGGCGTCGCCCAGGAGCGTCACCCCGAGGACGTGCGTCCAGGTGTGGGAGACGGGCAGGACGTGGAGGGGGCGGTGGGCGAAATCGGTGCCGTGGCGGAGGAGGTCGAGCACGGGAGCGGACCAGCCGTCGAACAGAGCCAACAGGCTCGATCGCAGGGCCTCGACGTCGGCCGGATCCAGGTCCGTGTGCCAGTCCAGTGGGGCGCGGAACTGGGCGTACACCTTGACGTGGCCGCCGCTGTTGCGCTGGGCGACGAGAGCTCGGTTCACGCCGTACACGGCCAAGGAACCGTCGCCGATCATCCGGGCGAGGTCGGGGTGGCGGGTGTCGACGTCGTCCAGGGACGTCTCGACCGCGGTGATGCCGGTGTAGTGCGGCGTCACCGAGGAGACTGCCGGGCGGACCCGGGACCAGGCGCCGTCGGCGCCGACCACGAGGTCGAACGTCTCCTGGTGCCCGTCCGCGAAATGGACCGCCACGCCGTCCCCGGTCCCCGGTACCACCTGCGTCACGCCCTGCCCCCACCGGACGTCGAGAGGGCCGAGCAGCAGGTCCCGGAGTTGCCCGCGGTCGATCTCGGGATTGGCCCGGTCGTCCGGGTGCGGTTGCCAGTCGCGCAGGACGGTCCCGTCCGTGTCCAGGATGCGCATGGCCTGCCCCTCGGGACGAGACAGCGCCTGGAACTCCGCCAGCAGCCCCGCCTTGTCCAGCGCGAGCTGGCCCAGGCCTTCGTGCAGGTCCAGCGCGCCGCCCGGGGGGCGGGCGTCGGGGGCGGGATCGCGTTCGAGGATGGTGACGGGGCAATCGTGGCGATTCAGGACGCGGGCGAAGGTAAGACCGGCAGGGCCGCTCCCGACCACGGCGATACGATGTCTCATGTCGATACACCGTATTGCACCACTACGCTGTATCGCAACAGTACGGTGTGACCATGACTGTGTGGGACCGACCGGAGCCGCCGACCCGCCCCGCGCCGCTCGACCGGGAGCGGATCGTCGCCGCCGCCATCGCGCTGGCCGACGAGGGCGGGCTCGAGGCGGTGTCGTTGCGCAAGGTGGCCGCCCGACTGGACGCCGGCCCGATGCGGCTGTACGGATACATCTCCACCAAGGAGGAGTTGCTCGACCTCATGGTGGACGAGGTCTACGCCGAGATCCTCCCCGAGCGGCAGCCCGGCGACTGGCGGGAGGCGCTGCGCACTCTCGCCCACCGCACCAGACTGGCCGCCCTCCGTCACGAATGGCTGGCCGACCTGCTCGGCGGCCGCCCGACCCTGGGCCCCAACGCCCTCGCCGTGACCGAGACCACGCTGGCCGCCCTCGACGGCCTCGCCGACGTCGACACCGTCATGCGCGCTGTGGAGACCGTCGGCGCCTACTTCACCGGCGCGATCAGGCGCGAGATCGCGAACCTGCGAGCCGAGCGCGCCACGGGTCTGTCCAAGCGCGACTGGCAGCGCGCCTCCGGCCCGTATCTGACGAGGATGCTGGCCACGGGCCGCTTCCCGGCACTGGCCAAGGCGGTGTACGACGGCACGGACGTGGACGCCGAGGTGTCCTTCGCGACCGGCCTGGACTGGGTCCTCGACGCCGTGGCCGCCAAACTCGCCCGGCCACCGGCGTGACGCCCGGTTCCTGCCGCATGTGAGCGAGGGTGGAGCGCTCCTGCCGCGTGTGCGCGAGGGCGGACCGGTATGCACGGCCCTGCGGGCTTGCGCCGTCGCCGGATCCGCCTGCTCATCCCCGGGCGCCCGCGACTGCGGGATGGGGCCTGAACAGGCTTCGGTGCCTGCCGTTGCCGGGCGCGGGCGGGCCGGCGACCCTTGCGATCGCGGCCCCCGCACCACCCCACCCGGCCCCCGGTGCTCCCTCACACCTTCGTGGGCAAGAACGAAGCCAGCATCGGGACGAGGAGGTCCGTGCGGCTCGGCACCTGCATGTGGGTCGTGTTCGGGAGGATCGCCAGGTGGGCGTCGGGGATGAGGTCGTGCATGCGCGCGGCGTGCTCGATCCGGATGAAGTCGGTGTCGCCGATGACCAGGAGGGTGGGGGCGGCGATCGAACGCAGTTCGTCCTCCGTCCACTCGACGAAGCCGTGGGCCAGCGGCTGGAGCTTGGTCAGGGTGGTCTCGAAGTGGGCGGGGTCGGGGGCGACCCGGGCGTAGGCGTCGACCATCGCGGCGAAGTCGGCGGCGGTCGGCAGGCGCGGGGAGTTCTGCTCGGGCGCGGTGATCTCCGCGTGGTAGCCGTCGTGCCGGTAGTGCGTCGCGAGCAGGACGAGGTGGTCGATGCGCTGCGGGTGGCGTACCGCGGTGCGCAGTGCGACCAGACCGCCGAGGCTGAAGCCGAGGAAGTCGGCGCGTTCGATGCCCAGATGGTCCAGCAACGCGACGATGTCGTCGGAGAAGACCTCCAGCGACATCGTGCGGTCGCTGTCCGCGGTGTGGCCGTGGCCCTGGAGTTCGACCGCGATCACGCGATGGTTCGCGGCGAGCGCGGGCAGCAGTGCGGCGAAGCTCAGGTCGATGGTCAGCGCGCCGCCGTGCAGCAGGACCAGCGGCGGCCCGTCGTTGCCGTGCAGCTCGTAGTACAGCTCGATGCCGTTCACCGGGGCGTATCCGACGGTGGGGGCGCTGGACGTCATCGTGCTCTCCTCGGGAGGTGTGGGACCGCGTTCACATGATTGGACCCGCCGCCGCCCCGAAACTCATCGCGGCACACCCGACCGATCTTCGGCCGAGCGCGTCGACCCACGCCCGGAGTACGCCCGCGCCCACCGCTCGCCCCCCACCCGGCGGGTCGCGCCGGCCTGCGCTGCCGGGCGGGCCGATCGGGGTCGGTCGGGTCGGTCGGGTCGCCGAGCAGCTTGCCGCCGCCGACCCGGACCTTCGGTCCGGCCGGGGGAGGAAGGTCGAATGAGCCAGTCCGTCGTTTGCGGCCCCTCGGCCGCCTCCGTGCCGCGTCCGTTGCCCGCACCGAAGCCGCGGCCCCCCTGCGGCCGAGGCGGGCCGTGCCGTGGTGGCCTACCGTTGAAGGTGGTTATTTCATATCAAATCGGTCAGGGGTTGGTATGCGGGCGACGTGGAAGGGCGCAATCTCGTTCGGACTGGTGAGCATCCCGGTCCAGCTGTATCCGGCGACGTCCGAGCACCGCTCGCCGGGGCATCAGGTGCATCGCGAGGACGGCGGCCGGATCCGCTACAAGCGGGTGTGCGAGCTGGACGGCGAGGAGGTCGTCTACGCGGACATCGCCAAGGCGTACGAGGCCGCGGACGGTCGACAGGTCGTCCTGAGCGACGAGGACCTGTCCGAGCTGCCGCTGCCGAGCAAGAAGGTCGTCGACGTGCTCGCCTTCGTGGACGAGGCCGAGATCGACCCGCTGATGTTGTCCAAGCCCTACTACCTGGGGCCCGCGACACCGGCGGCGGCCAAGCCGTACGTGCTGATCCGCGAGGCGCTTGCCGGGCAGTCCCGGGCGGCGGTCACGAAGATCACCCTCTCCACGCGCGAGAGCCTGGCGCTGGTTCGCGCCCAGGGCGAGATCCTGACCCTGCAGACCATGTTGTGGCCCGATGAACTCCGCGCGCCCGAGGGCATCGCGCCCACCGAGAACGTCACCATCCGCCCGCAGGAGATGAAGATGGCCGCCTCGTTGATGGACACCCTCAGCGAGGACTTCGACCTGGGCGAGGTGCACGACGACTACCAGCGGGCCATGGACGCCCTGGTCGAGGCCAAGGCCACCGGCACGCACCCCGACGAGGCGGTCGTCAAGGAGGCGAGTGAGAGCAACGTGGTCGACCTGATGTCCGTGCTCACCGCGAGCGTCAAGGCCGCCGAGAAGGACCACCCCAAGCCGGCGAAGCAGACGGACACCAAGACACGCACGACGACGAAGGGCCGGACGACGGCGAAGACCGCGAGCGGCCGCGCCTCGGCGAAGAAGAGCACGACCACGCGGCCGGGCAGGAAGACGGGCTGAACGCGCTGCCGCGGGGTGGGCCGTCGGCGTGGCGGGCCGTCAGGCGGGGTCGGCGGACTCCTGTTCGAGGGCGGCCAGCGCGGCCAGCCTGAGCAGGTCCCGGTCGGGCGCGCTGTCCGCGCCCGCGGCGGCACGCGCGGTGATCAGCGCCCGCATGGCGGACAAGCGAGCGGCCCGGCCGCGGTGCAGCGCGTCCTCGTCGCCGGCTTCGGCCGCGCGCAGGCAGGCAAGGTGGGCACGCTCGAACCCGAGCTGGACGTCGAGCAACGGCAGCAGACGCTCGGGCAGGCGACCGGCCGGGCTGTCGGACGGGCGATCGGGCGGGCTGTCGGGCAATCGTTCGGACATGTGTTCGAGAATAGGCCCTCTGGCTCGAACTCGTTGCCCGGTGCGCGATGTCCCGTCTCGCCAACCTCGTGCCCGGGTGCCGTCGAAGTCCCGGTGATGCGGGGCATTTGCCGAGACCCGGCCCGGAAGCCCGGCCGGACGCCCGCCCGGAAGCCCGACCCGGAAGCCCGACCCGGAAGCCCGGCCCGGCAGCCTGGCCCGGGCGAGCGGGCTGGGCGTGGGGCGGGTGCCGCTGCGTCGAGGGTCCGACTGGCTCGGCAGCTCGGCTCGAAGCCGCCGAAGTGATCGTGCGTCCGAAGCACCATCCGGCCTCGTGCCCATGGTGATGGATGTCCCCGTCGCCACTCGCGCTTCGGGCCCGCGAGGATGGCCTCGTGTACGAGGACGACGCGCATGCGCACGACGCGCAGGACGCGGACGACGGCCACGGCGACGTTGCGAGGAGGGGCGAGTCGATGCCCGAGGAGTCCGATTCGGTCATGCCGAGCCCCGAGCCGGAGCCGGCCCGCATCGAGGCGTTGGCGCGCGCGAACATGGTCGCGTTCGCGGCCGAGCTCGTTGCGCGTGGCTGCGCGGCCGAGGGGCTGGTCGATCCGGACGCGGCCGAGGAGGACGACGAAGGGCGGCCCGAATACCGCCTGTTCGCCGTTCGGCCGCATGCGGACATGGAGCACTGGATCGCCATGCCCGGCGTGGAACTCGCGGTGGTCCGTGCGGCCGAGCCGAACGGCCCCTGGTCGATCGAATGCGACACCGACTCCTACGCGTGGGCCGACCTGGTGGAGGAACTCGCCGAGGAGGCGATCGGGGTGGTCGCCTTCGCCCGGAACCTCGCGCTGTTCCGATCCGAACTCGCGCGGCGCGGCCTGGTGTTGCGGGACGAAGAGGTGAACGTCGACGTGGACGCGTGCGGTGGCGGCTACGAGGCGTTCAAGCTGCGTACGCCCGCCGGGGTGGTCCGGCTCCACGTCCCGGACCGGGAGGTGGGCCCGGGTTCGCGCGCGGAGGTGTTCGTGAACGGACACGGGTACGTCTACGAGCAGGCGATCGAGGCCGTCATCGACGCGGCGACACCGGCGTCTTCGGCGTAACGGGGGTCCGGGAACGAGTGGCGGCCCCGCCCGGCGGCCCGTTCACCCGTTCACCCGTTCCCTGTTCACCTTCACCCGTTCACCCCTTCCTCCGACCGTGGTCCTCGGCCGGCGGTCACACCGGGTATCGCCGCGCCCTGACAGCCCGTCAAGACCTGGCTCGATTCGCGTGTGAAGAGGGGACTTACCTCCACCGACATGCCCGCCGCCTCCCCGCATACTGGCGACGCGGCCATGCGGCCGATGTACCGAAGCCGTGGAGAAGGGCGCAAGGCGGATGATTCATGCGGATTCGGGAGCCGAAGCCCGGTTGCCTGGTATGGGCGGTGGTTTCTCCCTTGCGGAGGGGTTCGTTGCCCTGCGGCGATCGCTGGTGCTGTGGTGGCTGTCGTTCCGGGCGGCGCTGTTGTCGTTGGCGGTCTCGGTGGTCGTGTCGTTGCTCGGTACCGGTCTGGGTCTGCTCCTGCTGGCGCCGGTCGTATGCGCGGTGCGGCGGCTTGCCAATCGGCAGCGTGCGCTGGCGGATCGGTGGTCGAACGTGCGGATCCCGGCCTGCTACCTGCCCGCGCCCGAGCCGATTCCCGGTGGGCGCGGCTTCCTTGCTCGGCTGCGGTGGATCGCCCGGGATCCGCAGACCTGGCGCGACTGGCTCTGGTTGGTGCTCGACCCGATCGTCGGCGCCACCCTCGCGGCCGGGCCGAGTGTGCTGTTCCTCGGTGGTTTCTGGGCGATCGGGCTGGCGTTCTACGGAGTCCCGTTGTCGCACGAATGGGACGGCCTCTGGTACCTGTTCGTCCCGGTCCGGGATCAGACCACCGCGACCCTCGCGGGCGTGCTCGGTCTGCTCCAGCTGCCCCTCGCGTTGTGGCTGGCGCCGCGTGCGGTACGTCTGCACGCCCGGTACACCCGGGCCGTGCTCGCGCCGAGCGAGAAGGCGCAGATGGCGTACCGGATCGAACAGCTCACCGCGACCCGCGCCGAGGCGGCCGACACGCAGTCGGCCGAGATCCGGCGGATCGAACGCGACCTGCACGACGGCGCGCAGGCACGGCTGGTCGCGATGGGCATGACGCTCGGCGCGGCCGAGCACCTCCTGGACAGCGATCCCGCCGCCGTGCGCGCGCTGTTGGTCCAGGTCCGCGAATCCTCGTCCATGGCGCTGGAGGAACTGCGCGATTTGGTCCGCGGTATCCATCCGCCGATCCTGGCCGACCGGGGCCTCGGCGACGCCGTACGTTCGCTCGCCATGATCTGCCCCCTCGACGTGCAGGTCGACATCGACCTGCCGGGGCGTCCGGACGCGCCGGTGGAATCGGCCGCGTACTTCGCCGTCTCGGAGGTTCTCACCAACGCCGCCAAGCACTCGGGCGCCGACCGGGTCCGGATCGACATCGGCTACGCTCTCGGGCGGCTGCGCATCGGGATCACCGACGACGGGCTGGGCGGGGCGGATCCCCGCCGGGGGAGCGGCCTGCGCGGCATCGAGCGCCGGCTCGCCACGTTCGACGGTGCCCTGGCCGTGACCAGCCCGCCGAACGGCCCGACCCGGGTGACGATGGAGATCCCGTGCGCATTGTCCTCGCCGAAGACCACTTCCTCCTCCGGGACGGGGTGATCCGACTGCTGGAGGCGTACGGCAACGAGGTCGTGGCCGCGGTGGAGAGCGGGCCCGACCTGCTCGCCGCGCTCACCGAACTGCGGCCCGACGTCGCGATCGTGGACATCCGCCTGCCGCCGACCTTCACCGACGACGGCCTGCGTGCGGCCCTGGAGGCCAGGCGTCGGGTGCCGGGCCTGCCCGTGCTGCTGCTGTCCCAGTACGTCGAGCCGTTGTACGCCCACGAGTTGCTGGCCGACGGAGCGGGCGCGGTCGGCTACGTCCTCAAGGATCGGGTCTTCGACGGCGGGCAGTTCGTCGACACCATTCGACAGGTGGCCCGGGGCGGAACGGCGATGGACCCGCAGGTGGTCTCGCAACTTCTGACCGGCAAGGACCGCGACACCCACCTGGGCAGCCTGACCTCGCGCGAACGCGAGGTATTGGAATGGCTCGCCCAAGGTCGCTCCAACGCGGGTATCGCCGAGGGCCTGTTCATCTCCGAGAAAGCGGTGGCGAAGCACATCGGCAGCATCTTCACCAAGCTCGGCCTGCAACCGTCGGACAACGACAACCGGCGGGTGTTGGCGGTCTTGGCGTATTTGGACCGCTGAGGCGGGGAGCGAGAGTGGGAGTGGGGCACGGGGAACGAGGCACGCAGGGTCCCGGGGGGCGGGACGTTTGGCACAGGGCACGATCGCGCGGCAGCACTCCGATGCGACGGCGCACCCCACCGGCACCGGCACCGGCTGCGGAGGCAGCGCGACGCGATGGCGCGGCCACACGGGACGCGGCCGCGCGGGAACGCGATCGCGCGAGCATGACCCGGTCGCCCCGGTCGCCCCGGTCGCCCCGTACCCATACCCGTGCCTTGTCCGGCCTGGCCGCTATCGTGCGGGCGTGACCGGTCCGCCGCAGCGCGCGCTGCTCTTCCTCGACGTCGACGGACCGCTTCTCCCGTTCGGGGCGGCCGAGTATCCGAACCACGGCACGGATCCCCGGGCGTGCGACGCCGATGCGAACCCGCTGTTGGCCAGGCTCGATCCCGGGCACGGGCCCCGGTTGTTGCGGCTGCCGTGTGATCTGGTCTGGGCCACGGCCTGGATGGAGGAGGCGAACACGTACATCGCCCCTCGTCTCGGCCTGCCGGAGCTCGCCGTGGTGATCTGGCCGGAACAGACCGAGGTCGACGATCGGGACGAGCGGGCCGGGCTGCATTGGAAGACCCGCACCCTGGTGGTCCGGGCGGCCGGCCGCCCGTTCGTCTGGGTCGACGACGAACTCACCGACACCGACCGAGCCTGGGTCGCCGCACACCACAGGAGTTCCGCCCTGCTCCACCACGTCGACCCCCGCCGAGGTCTCACCGAAGCCGACTTCACCACCGTCGCCACCTGGCTCCGCAGCCCGCACGTCGCGCCTCCTTCCCCGCCGACGACCTGACGCGACCTCCCCGCCCACTACGAATCGAGCGGACTTTGAGCGACGACGTACTCTCCGTCATCCCGACCGACCCCAATCGGCAGCCCGATCGGGTCGCGGCCGAACGAGCCGCCGCGATTGTGGCGGACCTGGCGCCGGGCCTTCCCGATGGCGTCGAGGTCGAGATCGACGTCGAGTGGTACGACGTCGTCACCGTCGTTGCCTGTGACGCGAATCCGGAGCGGATCGGCTGCCCGCACTGCGCCGGGTCGATCGACGCCGACTGGTGGGCGGACCTCCTGGAGGAGCACGCCGACGGCGAGTTCGGGTCGGTTGTCGTGCGGGTTCCGTGCTGCGGCGCGACGACCTCGCCGGCCAGGTTGGACTTCGACCGGACGTGCGGCTTCGCGCGTTTCGAGATAGCGGTGTGGAATCCGGAGCGCATGTGGTTCGACGACGAGGAGATGGCGATGCTCGCGGATGCTCTCGAGTGTCCCGTGCGCCAGGTTCGGGCGCACATTTGAGGTGTGTCCGGGTCGTTTGCGGTCAGCCGGTGGGAGTGCGTCCGGGGTGGCCTCGGTGGCGGGTGACGGACTCCCGGACGGCGGGGGCGATTTCGGTGGCCCAGCGCTGATGTTGGGTCGGGTCGTCGGACTCGGCGCCGAAGATGAAGGTGTCCATGCCGAACTGGACCACCAGCGCGGTGAGTTCCTCGACCCACTGGCGGGGCGGGCCGACCAGGTAGCCGTTGGAAGGGCCGTGCGTGATGGCCCCGAAGACGTTGTAGACGCGTCGGATGGTGGCGGGATCGCGTCCGGCCTCGGCTGCGCCGTCGTCGATGCGGCGCTGCATGTCGGGCAGCTTCTCGGGGGTCGCGTAGCTGTTCGAGGGGCACCAGCCGTCCGCCTTGCGGCCGAGCATGTTCAGCATGCGCGGGCCCAGCACGCCCAACCAGATGCCCATCGGGTGCACGGGCCGGGGGCCGGGATGCACGCCCGCGAGTTGGTAGTGCCGGCCGGTGTAGCGCACCGAGCGCTCCGCGGACCACATCAGGCGCACGATGTCGACCGCCTCCTCCAGCGCGCCCGCAGCTTCGCCGGGGGTACGCGCCGGACCGCCCATCGCCCCGATGGCCTCCCAGAACGCACCCGCTCCCAGGCCGAGTTCGAATCGCCCGCCGGAGAGCACATCCAGGCTGGCCGCCGTCTTGGCCAGCATTGCCGGGGGACGCAGCGGCAGGTTCGCCACGTCCGGGAAGACGCGCACCCGCCGCGTGTTCGCCAGGATCACCGCCATCAGCGCCCAGGTGTCCAGGAAGCGGCTCTGGTAGGGATGGTCCTGCACCCCGACGAGATCCAGACCCTCACGCTCGGCCATGCCCACCAGCGCGAGGATCTCGTCGACCCGTGAGCTTTCGGGTGTAGGAAAGACACCGAACTCCAACGGGCGCCCATAATCGGTCATATTCTGCATTTTAGGTTGCCAACTGTGTGTTTGCGGGCTACTGCGGTGCGGGGTGGCCCGTGGCGCGCGCGGTAGTGGTGCCCCCGAGTCGAGGCGGGGCGACAACGGGCACGAAGCGCTGCGCGGAGTCGGGAGCAGCGCGGCCCCCCGGCGGATCACCCGCCGGCGCAGCGACGGCGACGCAAGCGCCCGTCGTCACAAAAAGCGGGCGTCCGTCGTCATATGCATGACGTAGCGGCATCGGCCCGGGCCGGCGGGGAACCGGCCCGGGGCGATGCCGACACGGATCCGTCCGTTGAACGCCGGCAGTAAGGACCACGTCATGCCGTTCCCGACCGAGTGCGCACGATGACGGCGCCGTCGATCCCGCGCGTCTCCGCCTACTGGGCGCCCTGGGAGCACGCGTTGCACACGTTCCTCGTCCGCGTGCACGGCGATCGGACCCTGGCGGCGCGCTTTCCGGCCGGCGTCGACGCGGGGCCCTGCGCGTCGGCCCTGGAGGCGATCACCGCGCACCTGCCGCACACGCTCGACCGCCGGCGCGCGACCCGGGCCGTTGCGCAGGTGGTCACGCTGTACGTGATCCACCAGGGACGCACCGCCGCGTCGCTGCATCGCCCGGACGGCACCTCGATCGGCGCCGCCTGCCGTGACCTGTCGCTGCGACTCGTGCCCGAGGGCACCCTGGTGCAGCGGCGACAACGCACACGCTTCGATGCCGCCGTCGACGCGGCCACGATGGAGGAGCTCGCCGCTCGACTGCGCGGCCTGATGCCCGAACTCCGGGCGAGGCGCATCGCGCTCGACCACGTGCGACTGGCCAAGGACCTGCTGTGGTGGGAGACCCCGGTCGGTCACCGCTACGCGCGCAACCGCTGGGAGGAGGACTTCCACGACCTGGGCGGAACGACCTCCGCCGACGGCGACCTCGGCGACCGGGAACGCCGGTGACCACCCGGCCCGACCACGTCCGGGGGTGACGCCGCGACGGCGCGGGGTGACCCGCATCGGCACTCGACGCCACGACCGCGGGCGCACGACGGGCCGCACCCGGCCCGCGCCCGTACCGGCACCCGGCCGGTCGGGTCAGTGCTCGGCCGGGTCCAGGGTGAAGCGCAGTTCGGGACGTTGCCAGGTGACCTTCGGCGGTGTGGGGGCCACCGTGCCGATCCGTTCCGCACCCATGCGGCGGTAGAACTCCTCGGCGGGCGGATGCGAGACCACGCGCACCTCGGCGAGTCCGGTGGCCCGGGCCCGATGGAGCATGTGCTCGACGAGCAGCCGCCCGACGCCCAGGCCCTGCGCGTCGTCCGCCACGAACGCCAGGTCCAGCTCCGGCGGTTCCGACACCAGCGCGTAGCAGCCCAGCAGCCGATCGGTGGCATCGACGGCCACGAACACGTGATGTCGGGCGATGTACTCGACGGTCACGACGTAGTCGGAGACGATCGAGGCGTACATGCCCGTGTAGGCGCCGGACGAGCGGATCAGCGCGGTGAGGCGCTCCGCATCCCCGGCACCCGCCCGCTTGATGGTGATGGCGTGCATCCGAGACAGTTTAGGCGGGTGTCCGGCGGGCGGTGGCGAACGGTACCGGGAGGCTTCGTCGTCGACGCGCGAGGCTTCCGGGAAGAGGCGGCTTCCGGCAACCGGAGTTCCCGACCGCCGCCGGGTGACGGGTCCGGAGCGCCCTCCCGGTTGCCGGTCCGCGCTCACGGACGCGTCGTCAGCCGCCGGCGGGTGTCGCACCCGACGTCGACGTCGACGTCGACGTCGACGTCGACGTCGGCGGCGACGTCGAAGGATTCGTGCTGCCGCTCGTGCTCGGGGTGCCGTTCGGGCCGGTGTCCGTGCTCTTGGTCGCCGGCTCCGTGGACGCCTCGCCGGTCTCCGGGGCGGAGGCGGGCGGCGGCGACTGCGAGTCGTCCGCACTCGGCAGGTCCGTCGGCGCGGTGGGGCCGGCCGACGGGTACGCGTCCATGCGGATGCCGGCCAGGATCGCGGACAGCCGGTTCCGGTCCAGGGGCGGGTCGGATTCGACGTAGGCGCCGTCGGTGCGGAAGACCCGGTCGGGCCGGCGGTCGTCGAAACCGACCGGCGGCTTGCCGAACCCGACCGCGAACCAGGGCGGGTCGGTGCCGTCCAGGTTCGGCGGGTCGTCGGTGCCGAAGCGCAGTGCGTACACCGGAGGGTCGGTCGTCTTGCCGATCGAGGACACCAGCGAGGTCAGGTGTTCGCCGGCGGCCAGCAGATCCCGATCCAGCCCGACCGGCACCCCGGTCGGCCGGCGGCTGCCCCGGGCCACGCTCTCGGCCACCCGATGCACCCGGGCGGAGTCGGCGGCGGGGCCGGCCAACGAGGCGACCGCCCAGGCGCCGGACGTCCACTGCCAGGCCAACTGGATCCGACCGTCGACCGGGTCCGGCCCGGTCAACCACGCGGCCGGATGCCCGTTCACGAGCGGAGCGGGCGCGCCCAGGCCGGCCTCCCCGCCGGGCAGCCGGTCCGGCGCGTACATCGTCACCGTCGCCCGTGTGGCCGCCACGTCGTCCGGCGCGCCGCTGCGCTTCTCCGGGCCCAGGATCACCCGCTGGCGGTACTTCCCGGTCTCGTAGAGCACCGGTGTGAAGCCGCCGGCCGAACCCACCTGGAAGGCGCGCTGCCGCACGTCGAACGTGCCGCCCGCCGCGGGACCGGTCGCACCGTTGTGCAACGGCGCGGCGATCAGCACCGTCACCAGCACCACCAGTGCCACCGCCAGGGCGCCGCCCGTCACCGCGAGCGCGCGCCGGACCCGGACCGTGCGCCGGCCCTCCCGGATCGCGCGGGCCATGTCGACGCCGGGTTCGTCGGGCGCGATCCGCGGCGTCTCGCGCAGCGCGGCCAGTAGTCGGGCGCCCTCGTGCTCGTCGGTGTCCATGGCCGGTCTACTCCCCTTCCCAGCGGGCCACGACCGGCCCGTCCAGCAGTGTGCGCAGTCGCGCGAGTCCCTGCGCGGTCTGGCTCTTGACCGTGCCCTGCGAGCAGCCGAGGATCTCGGCCACCTCGGCGACCGGCAGGTCGCACAAAAAGCGCAGGACCAGAACCACCCGCTGTCTGGGCGGCACCCGCGACAACGCGATCCGGACCGCGTCCCGAGTCTCCACGTCGGGCCCGGGCGGCGCCGGCGGCACCGGGGTGTCCTGCGGCGCGCCGATCAGCCGCACCCGGGCCCAGGCGAGCCGGCGCTCGTTGAGGAAGGCGCGCACCAGCATCCGGTGTACGTACCGGTCGAGGTCGTTCGCCGCGACCGCGCGCCGCCAGTGCACGTACAGCCGGGTGATGGTGTTCTGCACGATGTCGTCGGCGTGGTGCGGATCACCGCACAGCAGTCGGGCGACCCGGCGCAGGGCGGGCAGGCGGGCGCTCACGTACTCGGTGTACGCGTGCTCGTCGCCGCGCCGCACCCGACCACCCTCCCCGGGTACTCCGGCGCCGGCCGGAGTGCCTTCCCGCCCCGTGTCCGTACCGGTTGCGAACTCCCCGGTACGGTACGGGGCCGCCTGCTCAGCCGGCACGGGCCGCACCCCCCGCCCGTACGTCCCACAGCCACACCCCGCCGATCGGCACACCGGGACCGAGCAACCGGTCGAGCGTCGCGCGCAGTGCCTCCCGCCGGTCGTGCGGGCCCAGCACCACCGCGTCCGCGCGCCAGTAGTCCAGGTCGGCGCGGGCCTGCGCGCGTTCGGTGTCGGTGACCTCCGGCACGGTCCCGCTGTCGCGCACCTCGCGCAGGAGTTGCGAGGTGGGTCGGGTCACCGCGCCGTAGCCGCCGAGCCGGTCCGGCCCGAAGGGGCCGACGAAGTAGCCCTCGGCGAGCGGGAAGCCCAGCCCCGCGTCGACCTGCCAGCCCAGCGCGCGGGCGTCGGAGGGGTCGGGCAGCGGCACGGTCACGATGGCCCGGCCGGGCCCGGTGAAGCGGCGCCACGTGCCGTCGGCGAAGAACGCGGGGGTCGGTTCGCGCGGCGCGGTGGCCAGCGGCTGCGGCAGCAGCGGCACCAGCGCCTGGAGCAGCGCGACGCACCACAGCAGCCACAACCGCCGATCGCCCGCGTCGCGCACCGCCTGGGCACCCAGCGCGAGCAGAATGCCCAGCACGGGCACGCACACCATGGTGAAGCGGCTCTCCAACACCGATTCGTACAGCGGGAGTCGGCCGAACCACCGCCATGGTCCGGAGATTCCGGTGGGCTCGCCGTCGAGGATGATCTCCGGGCCGAGCGAGAACAGCGCGGCGCCGACCAGCACGCCGGCCAGGGCCCTGGTCAGGGCCGTGCGCCACAGCGCCGCGGTGATCGCGAGGGCCAGGATCGGCAGCGGCCAGCCGAAGAACGCGTTCTCCTCGGTGCGGTTCATCGACAGGCGCGCGGAGACGTCGATGTCGCCGGCGAGCGAGCGGTCGGCGTAGGCGGTCAGCGCCGCGAGGTCGTTGCCGGCCGGGCCGTGCAGCAGGTTGGTGTAGCTCTGCGGGCCGGTGAACTGCCACCACAGCGCATAGGCGATCAGGACACCGCACAGCGCCACGCCGATCGGGAGGCCGCGGGCCAGCGGGCGCAGTGCGGCGCGGGCCGCGGCCGGCGCGACGCACGCGTAGGTGAGGGCGAACAGCGCGATGCCGGTCGAGGCGAGCAGCAGCGCCTCCTCGCCGAGGAAGATCTGATAGGCCGTCAACAGGCCGAGCAGGATGCCGTCGCGGATCGGCCGGCGGCCGGCGGCGAGCCGGATCAGCCGGTCGATGATCAGCGGCAGCACGAACAGCACGGCCAGGTTGGGGTGTGCGTTGGCGTGCGAGACCATCGGCGGGGCGAACGCGCAGAAGCCGCCGCCGAGGGCGGCGGCGGGCCGCGAGGCGACCAGGTGCCGGGAGATCAGGTGGTACCAGGCGGCGGCGGTCGCGGCGAGCCCGCCGGTGAGCACGATCGCCCAGGTCGCGGCCGGGCCGAACAGCCAGGTGATCGGCGCGAGCGGGATGGACAACCCCGGCATCGAGGTGTTCGCCATCAGGTTCACCCCGGCGGGGTGGTTCTGCAGCGTCGTGGTCAGCGGATTCTCGCCGTGCGACACCGCGCGCGCGGTCACCGCGAAGAACCACTCCCACTGGCGCTGGTCCTGACCGCTGTCCACGAGGTATCGCCCGGCCGGGCCGCCGGCCCACAGTCCGCGGTACAGCAGCAGCGCGGCCACCAGGTAGGCGGCGCAGGCCAGTGCGTCCGCGGCCCGTGCGGTGCGCGGGAGAACCATCGTGCGCGGCGCGGCGACGGCCTCGCGTACCGCGCTCACGCGGCCCGGCCCGGCGGCAGTGGGATCGCGAAAGGGTCCCGGGAGGCGTCCGAACCCCCGTCCGGGCGCGCCGACCTCGTCCCGGGTCGCTGCGGGGGACCGTGCCGCAGCCGTACCCGGGCCAGGTCGGTGAGCACCTCCAGGCAGTGGCCGGGGCGCAACTTGGAGCCGCTCTGGTGGGTCCAGGCCACCGGTACCTCGACGAAGCTCCAGCCGGAGGCGAGGAAGAGCCGGAGCACCTCGATGTCGAAGGCCCAGCCGTCCACGCACGCGCGCGCGAACGCGGCGCGTGCCTTGGCGCCGTCGAACAGCTTGAACCCGCACTGGGTGTCCACCGTGCCGGGCAGCGCGACGGCCCGGATCAGCCGGCCCCCCACGTCCGACAACATCCGCCGCACGGGCGGCCGATCCACCGTGAAGGGCCCGCCGCGCGAGCCGATCGCGGCATCGAAGCCGTCGTCCAGGGCCGCCTGGAGCCGGTCCAACTCGGCGATGGGGGTGGCCAGATCGGCGTCGCACACCAGCACCCGCCGGCCCCGCGAGCCGGCCACACCCAGGCGGACGGCGTGCCCCTTGCCCCGATTGACCGGATGCCGCACCACGCGCACCCGCGGGTCGTGCCCGGCCGCGGCCGCGGCGACGGCGTACGTATCGTCGGTGGACCCGTCGTCGGAGACGATCAGTTCCCAGTCGATCCCGGTGCCGCGGAGGTGGTCGAGTACGGCCGTCAGGGTCGCCGGCAGCCGCCGCGACTCGTTGAACACGGGTATCACGACCGACAGCTCGGTCCCGGCAGGAGTTCGCTTCACAACCCTGTGACACGGCGACCATTTCCCCGCGTTGTATGACGTGGGTCACATCCGGAGGTGGGGCGGGGCAGGGCTGGGCGGGGCCGGCCGTCGGGGCCGGGCTCGGGCGGTTCATGCCGACCCGATCCGCCGATCGCTACGCCGCGTAATCACCCGGGCGGCGGCAGGCGAGTATCTCCGGAGGTCGGTGAACCCCGGAGCGATGTGGCGGGAACGCCGGCGCAATTCCCGTCGAAGGTTTGTGCCGGGCCGGATTTTGACTCGTCCGTCTTGCATACTCACGATCGTTGTCGACGATCGCCGGCTGGAATTCGTCGACTTCGGTTCCTTTGGCTTCCCGATCCCAAGCACGCTCCCGACGGTCTCCACCACGGGCAGCCGCAGGCGCCGGGATGAGTGACGGGTCATCACCTCCACATGGGCACAACGCGTAGTCGTCCTTTGCTCGGCACTCTCCGGCTACGACGGGCCGCCGCCGGCCTGATCGTGCTGGGACTGCTGGTCCTGCTGTTTCCGATGATCTCCTCGGCGGCGGAATCGCCGCCCACACGCACCGCGCGAGCCGATTACCTCACCGGTGAACAACGCGCCATGACCCCCGGACTGGTCACCCGATCCGGGAGCTACAGCGAACTGGCCTCCGGGCCCGACGAAAGCTTCGGCGACACCCGCTCGCGTGCGGCGGACTGGCTGACCGTGCCCGCCGCCGGGGCGGACGGCACCGCCTCGGCCGATCGATCCGTGCCCGCCGGTACGCCGCTGGGCAAGCGCACCGCCACCATCGCGTCGGCGACGATGAACGTCTCGCGCACCGGGCAGACCCTGCACGCCGGGTCCGACGTGGCCGGATTCGACCACCCCCTCAACCAGTTCCGCGAACTCGACCAGGTGGTCGGCGTGTCGTCCCTGGTGCACATCGACAGGGTGCACGCCGAGGTGGGCGCCCCGAGCACCGCGGCCACGGCGAGCGCCCCGAGCACCCCGGGGGAGGCCGCCGCCGACGTCCCGCGCGCCACGACCGCGGTCACCGGCCTGACCTTCTTCCCCGGCTCGCCGCGCGAGGAGCGCGTCGACCTGCCCGACGGGCGCATCCCGGGCGGGCTGCTCACCCGTACCCTGCACTTTCGCACCGACGACGACGGCCTCGTCATGAAGAGCCTGTACAAGGGCGATCCGGCGATGTACCGGGCCATGCTCGGCGACGGCACCGGCTTCCTGGACGCGACCTGGACCGTGCTGGTCGCCGACCTCGCCTCGACCACCTCCGACTCCGCGCGGGCGGGTCTGGGCGTGACCATCGACATGCGGTGGCGGGTGGGCATCGACGCCCGGGACACGCTGCGACTGCGCATCGACGGCAACGAACGCTACCTGGACACGCGGATCGCCGAGGTGACCGCGGGCGACCCGGCCGCGGTGTTCCGGCGCCCGGCGCTGCCCACGACCACGGTCACCGGGTTCGGCCCGCCCGGTGCCGGCCCGGGCGCCACGGTCACGGTGACCGGGACCGGCCTCGACGCGGGCGGGCTCGGCGTGTACGTCGACGGCTCGCCCGAGCGGGTCACCGGTGATGCGTTGCACGTGGCCGCCGACGGCGCCTCGCTCACCTTCGCCGTGCCGTCGGGCGCGACGCCCGTCAAGGGTGTACTCGTGGTCGGCGACCACGGCGAGGGCCGGGCCGGGAGCTTCCCCGCCCCCGGCGGCGGCAGTTCCGGACCCACCATCCCCACGACCGGGGTGCCGCCGAGCCCGACCGACCAGGGCCCGGTACGGCACGCCTCCTGGCGGGGACCGGCGGTCAAGGTGGGCGACCTGCCCGAGTCGTGCGTCACCGCCGCCCAGTGGCGAGTGCCCGCCGACCGCGCCGTGTTCACGGCCGCGCTGGGCGACGGAGGGGTGCGCGCACCGGCGATCACCTCGGCGGTGTTCACGTTCGCCGACGAGGCCGGCGCCCGGCACGAGGTGGCCACCGCCGCCGGGCCGATCTGGGGGCAGCCGTGGCCCCAGGGGCCCGCCGCGCACGTGGTCGGCACCCGGCCCGCGCAGGCCGCGGCGATCGTGCCGAACGCGTGGACGCTGGTCGCGCTGAGCGCCGACCACCACGGCGGCGACGGCGCGAAGCAGACGGCGCTCGAGCCCGCCGGCGGCTGTTGGGCGCTGGGTGGCGAGCGGCCGACCACGCCGCCGACCTCGACGCCACCGACGACGACCCCGCCCACCAGCGAGCCGCCCACCAGCGAGCCGCCGACCACGACGCCGCCGACCACGACGCCGCCCACCACGCGGCCGCCCACCGGACCGCCGACGCTGCCGCCGACCGGTGAACCCTCGGGCGGGCCGACCCACACCTCGACGCCGACCGGCCCCGGCGCCACTACCAGCACCACCTCGACGGCGGGTTCGGACGGCGGCGGCTCCGGCAACTCGGGTACGGCCGGTTCCGGTTCCGGGTCCGGCACGGTCCCGGAGACCGCGACCGGTGGCGGCGGCAGCCTCTCGCGCACCGGAGCCGACGTGGTCCTGCCCGTCCTCCTCGGCACCGCCGCGCTCGGCGCCGGCCTCGTCCTGCTGTTCGCCGCACGTTCCAGGAGCACCCGATGAGCCCCGCCCCCGACCGGAACCCGCACCTGCCCCGCTCGGGCGTACCCGACCGGCTCGCCGCGACGATGAGCATCGCCGAACAACACGAATACCTGCGCAGCAGGCGCCGTACCGTCTCCCGCCGTGGCGTGCTCACGGCAATCGGCCTCGGCGGCGCGGCCGTTCCGCTGTTCGGCACGTCCTCGTCGGCCGGCGTCCGCCGAGCGCCGTCGCTGCTCTCGGGCACGGACTACATCGACGGGAACGCGCTCCAGCCCTCCGGCCGGCACCTCGCCCTGGGCGCGGACCCGCGCAGCCAGGCGGCGATGAGCTGGCAGGTACCGCAGCCGGTGCGCCGGCCGTACCTGCGCCTGGGCACCTCGCCCGGGCAACTGGACCAGGTGGTGCCGGCCGAGATCCGGCACCTGCACTCGCACCTGATCGAGTACGCCGACAACCCCGCCTCGGCCTACTTCGACTACGACCAGTACCACCTGCACGCCGCCCTGGACGGGCTCGACCCGGGCACGCGCTACTACTACGCGCTCGGCCACGAGGGCCTGGATGCCGGCTCGGTCGCCGCGACCGTCGGTTCGTTCCGCACCGCACCGGCGACGAACGGCATCCCGGAGCCCTTCACGTTCACCGCGTTCGGCGACGAGGGCGTGGAGTTCGGCGCCGCCGCCAACCAGACCCTGATGCTCCGGCAGAACCCGGTGTTCCACCTGCTCGCGGGCGACATCGCCTACGCCGCCTCGGGCGCGGGACTGCCCTCCAGCCACCACAGCGCCGAGGGTGCGGACAAGCTCCAGCCGGAGGTGTGGGACGAGTACCTGCGGATGATCGACCCCGTGGCCGCGTCGGTGCCGTGGATGGTGGCGATGGGCAACCACGACATGGAGGCGCTGTATTCGCCGGACGGGTACGGCGGCCACCTCGCCCGCTGGCACCTGCCCGGCAACGGACCGCGCAACGCGCATGCCACGTACGGCTTCCGCTACGGCAACGTCGCGGTGGTCAGCCTGGACGCCAACGACGTCTCGCACGAGATCCCGCACAACCGCGGCTACAGCGCCGGTGCGCAGACGACCTGGCTGGCCGGGCATCTGGCCCAGGTGCGGCGCACGCCCGGGATCGACTTCGTGGTGGCCTTCTTCCACCACTGCGCCTACTGCACGGCGACCGACCACGTCTCGGACGGCGCGATCCGGGAGGAGTGGATCCCGCTGTTCGACCGCTACCAGGTCGATCTGGTGATCAACGGACACAACCACGTCTACGAGCGGGCCGATCCGATGCGCGGCGGCGTGCGCACCCGGCGGGCGGACATCGGCGACCGGATCCGGCCGGCGACCGACGGCACCACGTACCTGACCGTGGGCAGCGGCGGCAAGAGCGGCTACGAGTTCTCCGCGCCGGAGACGTACGCGGGCGGGCCCGCCGACGTCACCGACGCGGTCAAGGGCGGCTTCCACACCGGGGGCGGCAGGCTGGACGAGACCGTCGAGTGGTCGCGCGTGCGGTTCCGCGGCAATGCCTTCGTCGCCGTCGACGTGCGCCCGGCCGCGGCCGGGCGGGAGACCACGATGACGATCCGCACGCTCAGTGCCACGGGCGCGCAGATCGACACGATCACCCTGGTTCGGGACGCCGGTACGCCGATCCCGTCCGCGAGCACGGGCGAGCGGAGGGCGGGCACGGGGACCGGCGGCTGAACGGGCGGCCGGCACCGGGCGGGACACTCCGTCCGGTGCCGGCCGCGGTCGGGCCGGTCGCAGCGGGTCCGGCCCGGGTCGAGGGGCGACTCGGAGGCGGCCACGATGCGCTCGCGCACCCGGTCGTCCCGAACCCCGATGGGCCGAGGTGGCCGGCGCGACCGCGCGTCCTCCGAGGCGATGACCGATCGGGAATCGGGAACTCGTCGCCGGATCGGGGTCGATCGTGCCCCGCGGGTCAGGCGGTGCCGATCAGGCGGGCGCGGGTGCGGGCCGGTGCCGTCGGCGGCAGCGAATCGACGATGTCGGCGAGCGTGACCCCCGCGAGGCTGCCGCGCCACGCCTCGTACGCCTCGGCCATCTTCGCCGCCAGGATGCACGTCTCGCGGCAGTCCTCGGCCGGCAGTGCGCCGCGTCCCTGTTGCCGGATCTCGCGGCACTCGTACGGCGAGGCCGTGCCGTCGACGGCCTCGACGACCTGGAGAAGCGTGATCTCGGCGGCGGGTCGGGCGAGCCGGAATCCGCCCCCGGGGCCGGTGGTCGCCGCGAGCACGCCGGCCCGGACCAGGGTCTTCAACTGCTTGGCCAGATAGTGCGCCGGAAGGTCGTAGTACTCGGCGAGTCGGGTCGTCGACGCACTGGATCCGGGGTCGAGTTGGCCGAGGGACGCGGCGCAGTGCAAGACCCATTCGGTGCTCCCGGGCAGCTTCATGAGTCTCAGTCTATCGTAGAGATTGTGGACCTATTTAGTCCATGATAGCGTCTGCGGTGCAGCGAGAGAAAGAGGGATCATCATGCGGATCGCAATCGCCGGCGCGACCGGAAACATCGGCGCACTCACCGCCGCGGCGCTGGAGCGGGCCGGCCACGACGTGGTGCGGATCAGCCGTTCGCTCGGCGTGGACCTGGTCGACGGCGACGGCCTCGACGAAGCGCTGGCCGGCGTCGACGCCGTGGTGGACGCGACCAACGGACCGGCGACCGGCCGGGACGAGACGGTGGCGTACTTCGGCACCACCACGCGCAACCTGCTGGCCGCCGAGAAGCGCGCCGGGGTCCGGCACCACGTGCTGCTGTCGATCGTGGGGATCGACCGGGTCGAGGGCAACGCGCACTACGCCGGCAAGCGCGAGCAGGAGCGCCTGGTTGCCGAGGGCGCGGTGCCGTGGACGATCGTCCCGGTGACGCAGTTCCACGACTTCGCCGCGATGGTGGCGAGTTGGACCGAGCAGGACGGCGTCGCCCCGATCGCGCCGCTGCTGGTCCAGCCGATCGCCCCCGCGGACGTGGCCGACGTGCTCGCCGACATCGCGACGGGCGAGCCGCGGGGCCGGCATGTCGACGTGGCCGGCCCCGAGACCCAGGACCTGGTGGACATGGCCCGGCGCACGAACGAGGCGCGCGGCCACGCGGTGAAGCTGGTACCGACGTGGTCGTCCCTGTTCGGCCCGAGCATGGCCGGCGAGGTCATGCTGCCGGCCGAGGGCGCGCACCTCGCCCCGACCACCTTCGACCAGTGGCTGGCGGAACAGCGCTAGTGCCGCGCCCGGCAACGTTCACCCCGCCACGGCGCCCAGCACGGCACTTCGCCGCCCCGCCGAAACGTCCGAGTACTCCAGTACGAGAACGTTCCGGCGCGACACCGATGCACCGCACCGAACACCGCGACGGGGCAAACGTT
>NZ_JBITHP010000048.1:0-53044 GCF_044458105.1 Embleya sp. NPDC050493 | reverse complement strand
GCGCGTGGCCCCCCGGGGGGCGGGGCCCCGGTGCCCCGGCCGGGGCCCCCGGGGGCCGGGGGGGGCGCGCAACCGGGCCCGGGGGCCCCCCCCCCCGGGGGGGGGGGGGGCCCCCCGCGGGCCCCCCCCCCTTCCGGTTTTCCACCGGGGCGCTACGGACCTACTTGCCCGAGGCCGCGGCCTTGAGCTTCGAGCCCGCCGAAACCTTGACGCCGAAGCCGGCCGGGATGTCGATCGGGTCACCGGTCTGCGGGTTCCGCGCGGTGCGGGCGGCACGGTGGGTGCGCTCGAAGGTGAGGAAGCCCGGGATCGAGACCTTCTCGTCACCCTTGGCGACGATCTCGCCGACGACGTCGGCGAGCGCGCTCAGTACGGCATCCGCGTCCTTGCGGGTCACGTCGGCGCGCTCCGCGAGGGCGGCCACCAGCTCACTGCGGTTCATGTGTCACTCCCGTGTCTTGCTGACCTCCGCCGACGACCACGAACGTGGTCGCAAACGTGGTTCAGTCCAACTCGCTGTTCTTGCCCCGGGGACGAATCCTGCACTCATCCATGCCCGGAAGCTAATCAAGGACACGCGAAATCACTGGGAAAGCCCCGTGATTTCGCGGTTCCGGCAGATTACGGGGCCGTTCGGGGGCCCCTGCAACCGGGATCCGTACGGACAGTACGACGATCATCCCGCAGGGTTCTGACGCTCCGCCAACACCGCGTCCCGCACCGCCGCGGCCACCACGGCGGACACCTCCGGGTGGAAAACACTCGGAATGATGTAATTCGGGTTCACTTCGTCGTCGGAGACCACCGACGCCAGTGCCCGCGCGGCGGCGAGCAGCATGTCGTTGGTGATGTGCCTGCTCTGCGCGTCCACCAGGCCTCGGAAGACACCGGGGAAGACGAGCACGTTGTTGATCTGGTTCGGGAAGTCGCTGCGGCCGGTGGCGACCACCGCGGCGTGCTCCAGGGCCGCCGCCGGGTCCACCTCGGGATCCGGGTTGGCCAGCGCGAACACGATCGAGTCCGGGGCCATCGCGGCGATGTCGGAGCCGGCGAGTACGTTCGGCGCCGACACGCCGATGAACACGTCCGCACCGACCACGGCCTCCTTGAGGGTGCCGGTGAGGGCCTGCTCGTTGGTGTGCTCGGCGACCCACCGCAGGTCCTCGCCGAGGTCCGTACGGCCCGTGTGCACCACGCCGTGCACGTCCGCGACCACCACGTGGCCCGCGCCCGCGGACAGGAGCAGTTTGAGGATCGCCGTGCCCGCCGCACCCGCGCCGGACATGACAATGCGCACATCCTCGATCTTCTTGCCGACCACCCGCAGCGCGTTGGTGAGCGCCGCCAGCACCACGATCGCGGTGCCGTGCTGGTCGTCGTGGAAGACCGGGATGTCCAACGTCTCGCGCAGCCGGCGCTCGATCTCGAAGCAGCGCGGCGCGGAGATGTCCTCCAGATTGATCCCGGCGAAGCCCGGCGCCATCACCTGCACGGCCCGGACGATCTCGTCCGGGTCCTGGGTGTCCAGGCAGATCGGCCAGGCGTCGATCCCGGCGAACCGCTTGAACAGGGCCGCCTTGCCCTCCATCACCGGCAGCGCGGCCTTGGGGCCGATGTTGCCCAGGCCCAGCACCGCGGAGCCGTCGGTGACCACCGCGACGGTGTTGCGCTTGATGGTCAGCCGGCGCGCGTCGTCCGGGTTCTCCGCGATGGCCAGACACACCCGCGCCACGCCCGGGGTGTAGATCATCGAGAGGTCGTCACGATTGCGGATCGGATGCTTGGACTGCATCTCGATCTTGCCGCCGAGGTGCATCAGGAAGGTCCGGTCCGAGACCTTGCCGAGGGTGACCCCCTCGATCTCCCGGATCGCCGCGACGAGCCGGTCGGCGTGGTCGGTCGAGGTCGCGGCGATCGTGACGTCGATCCGCAGGCGCTCGTGGCCGGACGCCGTGACGTCGAGCGCGGTGATCGACCCCCCGGCGGATTCGACCGTGTTGGTGAGTCGACTGACCGACGGGCCCCCTGCGGGGACCTCCAGTCGAGCCGTGATCGAGTACGAGGCGCTGGGCGCTGCGGGCATGAACTCTTTCTCCTCCGATCGCTGCGACGCCCGTTTCCCACGGCGTCGCATCGCCCTCGATGGTCTCACTTCGTGGACACGGCCGGTTCCGGGGGCCGCGGCGCGGCCCGCCTTACCCGTCGAAAGCGGCCTCGCAAACTGTGATCCTCGTCCTTCGCCGATCATTCCGGCGCCGGCGAGTGGTCGGTTACGCTGTTCAACGACACCGGCTCGATCCAAGCCCCCGGGCCCAACCATTAGTCCCTACGAGGGACCACTTGCCGAGAGGCGAGCATTGGCGGGTCGGTGTCCTCGACATCACGAACCGGCGTCCCCCAGGGGCCGCCGGTTCGTCGTTTTCCGGGCACCGGTCGCACCCGTGCCGCCGCCCGAACGGGCACGCGAGAAGGCCCGGTGTGCGAGCACACCGGGCCTTCTCGTCAACAGGGGTGGAGGTGGCGGGAATTGAACCCGCGTCCTACGGTGCGGAACCAGAGCTTCTCCGAGCGCAGTCCACAACGATTTTCTCGGCCCCGGTGTTCACGTGGACAAGACACCGACGGGCCCAGTTACTGTTTTTTGTCCCGCACGACCCCGTAACCGGGTCTTGCGGTGGAGTCCCCTAGATTATGCCAGGGTCCGGGGCGGGGACGCACCCGGTCTGACACCTTCGGATACTCGCTTAGGCAGCGAGGGCGAAGGAATCGCGCTTGGTATCGGCGATTATTTGTTTGCGACAGGTGGTTAACGAGATCATTGTCGCTTCCTCGGCTCGCTTCCTCTGCTTCGACAGCCGCAGTCGAAACCGATCACCCCCTATTGAATTTTCAAGCAACCACCGAGGCTCCGAGGAACCCGGGTGTCCTGCTCGACGGCCCGACCCGCCACACTTGCTCGGCCCGAACCAGGCACATCGTACGGTCCAACGTCGGACCGGTCCACTTCATTCCCGATGGGTCACCACCGATTCCCGGTGGGTCACTGCCGGCGGCCGCGCACGTACTTCGACATCACGCGGTCCGTCTCGCGCTTGTCCTGCTGTTCGCGCAGGGTCTGTCGTTTGTCGTAGTTCTTCTTGCCCTTGGCCAGCGCCAGTTCGAGTTTGGCCCGACCGTCCTTGAAGTACAGGCTGAGCGGCACCAGGGTGTGACCCGTTTCCTGGGTCGCCTGGACCAGCTTGTCGATCTCGTGCCGGTGCAGCAGCAGCTTGCGCTTGCGCCGCGCCGCGTGATTCGTCCACGTGCCCTGCGAGTACTCCGAGATGTGCACGTTGTGCAGCCACACCTCGCCGCCGTCGATGCTCGCGTAGCCGTCCACCAGGGACGCCTTGCCGGCCCGCAACGACTTGACCTCGGTGCCGGTCAGGACGAGGCCGACTTCGAGAGTGTCCTCGATGAGGTAGTCGTGCCGCGCCTTCTTGTTCTGCGCGATGAGCTTGCGCCCGGTCTCTTTCGCCATGATCCCTGCATTCTCGCGCATGGCCGCAAGCTCATTACCCGTCCGGGTGGGTGGTCTTTCCGCCCCGGTTCCGTCCGCGCCGCCGTCCCGGTCTCACGAGCGCCGGCTTCCCGGTCTCACAAAAACAGCGCCGGATCGACGAAGTCGCCGTCCACGAGCACCTCGAAATGCAGATGTGCGCCGGTGGACCAGCCGGTGTTGCCCGACCGGCCGACCTGCTCGCCGCGGGAGAGCCGCTGTCCCTCGCGCACGGTGATCCGGGACAGGTGGTTGTAGGTCGTGGTCAGCGCGACCCCGCCGACGCGCCCGTGCGAGAGCACCACGCGGTAGCCGTACGCCGCGTTGTAGCCGGTCTGCACGACCGTGCCCGCGCGGGCGGCGCCCACCGAGGTGCCCTCGGGGACCGCGAAGTCGGTGCCGGTGTGCAGCTTCGTGTACTCCAGGACCGGGTGGTAGCGCATCCCGTAGCCCGAGCTGACCGGCCCGCGCACCGGGTACGACAGCGCGCCGCCCTGCTTCGAGGACGCCGCCGGGCGGCCGGCCGCCCGGGCCGGCGCATTGCGCCGGTTCACCAGCTCGGTCAGCCGCTTCTGCTCGATCCGGGTCGCCTCGTAGCGCTGCTGGTCGGCCGCCTTCTCCTCACGCGCCGTCGCCAGCGCGGCCTCGCGCTGCGCCGCCAGCGCGGTCACCTTCGCCGCCGCGTCGGCCGCGGTCTTCTCCAGCGCGACCAGCTCGGCCAGATGCCGCCCGGCCTCCGCGTGCCGGACCCTGGCCTCCTCGCGGCGCCGCTCCAGCTCGGCCCGCCGCACGTCGATCGCGTCGCGGGTGCGCTCCAGCCGGGCGATCGTCTCGTGGTCGGCCTGGAGCATCTGCCGGTAGCCCTGGAGGCTGCTCAGCAGCTCGGCAGGGGTCTGCGCGCGCAGGATCATCGACAACTGGGCCATCCCGCCGTTGCGGTACGCCCGACCCACCAGCCGAGTGACGTCGTCGCGCACCGCCTGGGTCGACGCGGCCACGTCGTGCAGCTCGGCCTCCGCGGTGCGCACCGCGGCCTCGGCCAGGTCCACGCCGTGCCCGAGCTCGGCGGTCCGGGCCTGTGCCTGGGCCACCTGCACGCGCGCCGCGTCCAGGGCGGCCTGCGCGCCCGGCTGGGCCGCCACGGCCTCGGCGTACGCGGTCTCCGCGCGGGCGAGTCGGGCCAGGGACGCGTCCAGATCCGCCCGCATGTCCTTGGCCGCGACGTCGGCGCGCTGCTTGCGGGCGGGCGCGTCGCCGTCGGCGTGCGCGGGCACGAAGCCCACCGCGGCGGCCGTGATCACCACGAGCGCCGACAATCCGAGTCGCCTGGTCCGAATTCTGCGCATGATCACAAGAAACGCGTAATCGGCGCGAATTGCCACGACCCACACCGGTATGGAAGTAATACGAACCCATCCGGCCGCATACAAACGTTCGAAGGCCCTGTCCGTCGCACGGAACAGGGCCTTCGAGGCGGATCCGGGCCGGATCCCGGGGTCAGACCTTGAGGTACTTGAGCAGCGTGAAGAACGACGCGACCGCGGACATCAGCACGCCGAAGACGACCAGGAGCGGCAGGGTCGCCAGAACCGGACCCCACCCGATCAACTCGAAGGCGTTGAACTGCTGGCCGAGGCCCTTCTTGACGCCGAAGAAGAACCCGGTGCTCAACAGACCGGAGGCCAGCGCACCGCCCAGCAGCCCGGCGATGGCGGATTCCATGATGAACGGCAATTGGATGTAGAGATTCGACGCGCCGACGAGCCGCATGATGCCGGTTTCCCGCCTACGGCTGAACGCGGACACCCGGGCCGTGTTGACGATCAGCAAAATCGCCACCAGGAGCATGAAGCCCATCACGCCGATGGCCGCCCACTGCGCGTTGTTCAGCAGCTTGAAGAACGGCTCCAGGATCTTGCGCTGGTCCTGTACCGACTGCACACCCGGTCTGCCCGCGAACGCGCTCGCCACCACCGTGTACTTGGTCGGGTCCTTGAGCTTGACCCGGAAGGACTCCGGCAGCTGGTCGGCGGTCACGCTGCCGGAGAGCGGGGATTCCTTGTTCTGTTCCTTGAAGTGCTGGAAGGCTTCCTGCTTGGTCTCGTAGTAGGTCTTCTCCACGAGCGGCATCCGGCTGAGCTCGGCCTTGATCGCCTCGCGCTGCTCGTTGGACACCTCGCCGCCCGCACATCCGGCGTCCTTGTCGCTCTTGCCGCACAGGAAGATCGAGACCTCGACCCGGTCGTACCAGAAGTCCTTCATTTCGTTCACCTGAACGCGCAGCAGCAGACCCGCTCCGGCCAGCGTGAGGGACAGCGCGACACTGACGATCACCGCGATCGTCATGGTCAGGTTCCGGCGGAGACCGACTCCGATCTCCGAGAGGACGAACTGGGCGCGCATGATGTCCTAGTCGCTAGGGGCGCGGCCGGACTGCCGCGCCGTGGTGGTCCGGTGGATCAGTGCTGGTAGCCGTACACGCCGCGAGACTGGTCGCGGACCAGCCGGCCCTGCTCCAGCTCGATGACGCGCTTGCGCATCTGGTCCACGATCGCCTGGTCGTGCGTGGCCATCAGAATCGTGGTGCCCGTCCGGTTGATCCGGTCGAGCAGCTTCATGATGCCGACGCTGTTCTGCGGGTCGAGGTTGCCGGTGGGCTCGTCGGCGATGAGGATCATCGGCCGGTTCACGAAGGCACGGGCGATCGCCACGCGCTGCTGTTCACCACCGGACAGCTCGCCGGGCATGCGGTCTTCCTTGCCGCCCAGCCCCACCAGGTCCAGAACCTCCGGTACCACCTTGCGGATCGTGCCTCGGGGCTTGCCGATCACCTCGAGGGCGAACGCGACGTTCTGGTAGACCGTCTTGTTGGGGAGCAGTCGGAAGTCCTGGAAGACGGTGCCCACCTGGCGGCGCAGAGCCGGCACCTTCCAGTTGGACAACCGGCCGAGGTCCTTGCCGGCCACGAAGATGTTGCCTAGCGACGGTCGCTCCTCTTTGAGGACGAGCCGCAGGAAGGTGGACTTACCCGAGCCCGAGGACCCGACGAGGAAGACGAACTCACCCTTCTCCACTTCGAGGGAGACGTCGTGCAACGCGGGGCGCGGCTGCTTCGGGTAGGTCTTGCTGACGTTGTCGAATCGGATCACGGTTGCATCACGGTGCGCCAGTGTAGGGGGCAGGGCATACGGCTGGGGGCACAGAGGTGGCCAAGGGACCACACTGCCCGGAGCCGGGCGCCCAGGCTCGAACAGAGTGGTCGTCGGGCATGGCCATGCCGTGAGTGTAAGCGGCACAGTGGAAGGCGACGGGAACTTCCCACCGCGTCGTGAGCGTTATGCGTATCGATGCGTGATAGCGGAGCAATCGAGGCGGAGGAGTCGAGATGACCTTGGACCGCCTGGTGTGCGCGAACTGCGCCGGCCTGGTCGCGGAGGGTCGCTGCCCGACGTGCCGGGCCAGCCGCGAACGGCTCCAGCGCTCCGGTGGACTCAACCCCGCGATGCTCGCGGCGATCGCACTGCTGGTCCTGGTATGTGCGCTGCTGTTGGCCCGCGTGGGCGGCTGAGCCTGCCGCGGCCGAGCCGCCGGGCCTGATCGGGCACGGCGCGGGTCGATCGACCCGCACGCAGCCCCCTGTGAACGACACGAAGTGCCGTAGACGACACGAAGGCCCTGGGTGCCCCCAGGGCCTTCGCGCTGTACAGCGGCGCTCCGCAGCTTCCGGAACCCGGATCAGGCCTTGTCGGCAGCTGTCCGACACGGACCGACCCGAGCGGGCGCCCCGTTCTCGATGCCGGGCCAAGGCCCGGCCTCGTACCGCGGTGCCGCCCACCGTCCGTGGTCCCGAGCCGACCGTTACACAGACGCACTCGCGATGACGCGGTGCGCCCGGCTCGGAACGGCGGGACGGCGGATTCAGTGCCCCGGAACCGCCGCGCCGGGGCACAAGTCTTCGACTCAGGCCGCGGAGGCCTGCTGACGGCGCTTGAGCCGCGCCGGCAGGACGGTGAAGGTGAAGCCACCGGCCGCCATCGCGGCACCGCCGACGATCAGGAACGCCATGTTGGCGCCGGAACCGGTCGAGGCCAGTTCCTTGTTGGCGGGCTGCTGCGCCGCCGGAGCGGTGTCGCCGCCACCGAAGTCGCGCACGGGGGCGTTCTGCTGGTCGCCGTTGCCGCTGGTGGTGCGGGTGTTCCCGTCGCCGCCGCAGTTCAGGTCGAGCCCGCCCGAGGCGTGCGTGGCGTCACACGTGTTGCCACCGCCGGTGCTGCCGTTCGAGCTGCCGTTCGAGCTGCCGTTGGAGCTGCCGTTCGAGCCGCCCTTCGAGGTGTTCCCCGAACCGTTCGAGGAGCCCTTGGTGCTGCCCGAGGACGTGCCCGTGGAGGTACCCGTCGAGGTGCCCGCGGACGTGCCCGAGGAGGTACCGGTCGAGGTGCCGGTCGACGTACCCGCCGAGGTTCCGGTGGAGGTGCCCGTCGACGTACCCGTCGAGGTGCCCTGCGACGTACCCGCGGAGGTGCCCGTCGACGTACCCGTGGAGGTGCCCGTCGAGGTCCCGGTCGAGGTGCCCGTGGACGTACCGGTGGACGTTCCGGTGGAGGTGCCCGCCGAGGTGCCCGTGGACGTCCCCGTCGAGGTTCCGGTGGAGGTGCCCGTGGACGTACCGGTCGAGGTACCGGTGGACGTCCCCGCCGAGGTTCCGGTGGAGGTGCCCGTCGACGTACCCGTGGAGGTGCCCGTCGAGGTCCCGGTCGAGGTGCCCGTCGACGTACCCGTCGAGGTACCGGTGGACGTCCCCGCCGAGGTTCCGGTGGAGGTGCCCGTCGACGTACCGGTGGAGGTGCCCGTCGACGTACCCGTCGAGGTGCCCTCGGACGTCCCCGGCGGGCACGTGTGCGTCTGCTCGCACCCGTCGTCCGGACCGCCGTCCGTCGCGCTCGCGACGCCCGCGACCGCGAAGGACGCGCCCGCCGCGAACAGCGCGGCGGCGGCTATCCGAGCCGTCCGGACGCGCATTTTGGTTGTCATCAATTAACCCCCAGTTGGATGAGATCCCCGTGTCCGCGCCGGCGCGGGTGGGGTCCCAAACGCCGTTGGGCATCACCCCGGCGCGCGTCCGTGCCATCTGTCGATGCGCCTCGGACTCCGATCGGATGCGTCGCGGTAATGCCGCCGTTCAGACTGGTAACCGGGCGGATGCCGCGTCAAGGGCATTCGGAGAGGGTTGCGGGGGTAATTCCGATTCGCCGAGAAAATCGGCACGAAAGCGCAACGCGACATACCACGAGGGCCTCCGCGAATACGCGGAGGCCCTCGTGGGTCACGAATCGGGTTATTACGCCCCGTCATTGCCGCGCGGGCGCCGCCCGCCGATGCGCTACGCGGCGGCGGTCTGCTGCTGCTTGCGCCAGCGGATACCGGCCTCGATGAAACCGTCGATTTCGCCGTCGAGCACCGACTGCGGGTTGCCCACCTCGAATTCGGTGCGCAGGTCCTTGACCATCTGGTACGGGTGCAGGACGTACGAACGCATCTGGTTGCCCCAGGACGAGCCCTCGCCCTTGAGCGCGTTCATCCGGGCCTGCTCCTCCTGGCGCTGCCGCTCCAGCAGCTTGGCGGACAGGACCGCCATCGCGGACGCGCGGTTCTGGATCTGCGAGCGCTCGTTCTGGCAGGAGACCACGATGCCGGTCGGGATGTGCGTGATGCGCACCGCCGAGTCGGTGGTGTTGACGCCCTGGCCGCCGGGACCGGACGAACGGTAGACGTCCACCCGCAGCTCGGACTCGTCGATGTCGACGCGGTCGCTCTGCTCCACCACCGGCAACACCTCGACGCCCGCGAACGAGGTCTGCCGACGGCCCTGGTTGTCGAACGGCGAGATCCGCACCAGGCGGTGCGTGCCCTGCTCGACGGACAGGGTGCCGTACGCGTACGGCACCTTGACCGCGAAGGTGGCCGACTTGATGCCGGCCTCCTCGGCGTAGGACGTGTCGTAGACCTCGGTCGGGTAGCCGTGCCGCTCGGCCCAGCGGGTGTACATCCGCAGGAGCATCTCGGCGAAGTCGGCGGCGTCCACGCCACCGGCCTCGGAGCGGATGGTCACCAGCGCCTCGCGCGAGTCGTACTCGCCGGAGAGCAGCGTGCGCACCTCGAGTTCGCCGACCGCCTTGTGTACCGAGGTGAGTTCGTTCTCGGCCTCGGTGCGGGTGTCCGCGTCGTCCTCGGCCTCGGCCAGCTCGAACAGCACGTTGATGTCGTCGAGGCGCCGGCGCAGCTCTTCGACCCGGCGCAGCTCGCCCTGGAGGAACGAGAGACGGCTCGTCACCTTCTGGGCGGCTTCCGGGTCGTCCCACAGGTCCGGCGCAGCCGCCTTTTCGTTGAGCGCGGCCACATCGGCCCGCATCTTGTCGAGGTCGAGGACGGCCTCGATCGACGTCATGGTCGACTCGACGGACTTGAGCTCTTCGGAAGGATCAACGGCAGCCACGCGACCATCCTAAGTGGACGGCGGGCCGGACTCGGACTCAGCCCGCGTCGGGACTCGACGATGCGGCCTGGAGCCGACCGTTGTCGGCCCGGATGTACACGTCCACCCGATCGGGTCCCGCGGCCACCGCGGCGGGGGCGTCGGCGGTGGCGGTGTTCGGGTCGACCGGCCGCCAGCCGCCGTCGCCGGGCACCGCGCCGAGCAGTCGGCCGTTGCCGTCGCGGGCCAGCACGACCAGGCCCCGGCCCGGGCTGTAGGCGGCGGCCGGGCGCGCGGAGGCGGCCAGGCCGACCCGCTCGGGCTCGCGCCAACCGCCGTCGACGAAGGGGATGTGCAGCACCGCGTGGTCGCCGGCGCGCACCACGAACGCGTCCAGCATGCCGGGGGCGCCGGCGGTGAGCGCGGGCGCGGCCTCGATCCGGCCGGCGCTGGGCACGGTGGTGAAGCCGCTCCAGCCGGCCCCGGTGAGCGATCCGGCGGCCAGGCCGTCGGTGCCGGTGCGGGCGACGATGTCGATGCGATCGCCGGTGGCGACCGCGGCGGGCGCGCCGCCGAGCTTGGTCTTGGCGTCCGTCCTGGTCCATTCGCCGAATCGGCCGTCGGCCAGCGTCGTGCGGTAGAGCAGCTTGTCGGTCGACCCGACCGCGAACACGTCCACCCGGCCGGGCGCGGCACTGACCACGGCGGGATCGTCGGTGGTGCGGAACGCGGGCAGTCGGCGCCACTCGCCCCAGCGGGGCCCGTCGCTGCCGAGGTACCACAGGGCGCCCTCGCCGTCGCGTTGCACGACGTAGCTGTGCTCGGCGTCGGCACGGGTCACCGCCGGGCCGCCCTGGAGCAGCACCGGCGCGGCGGGCAGCGGCGCGAACGCGGCCCACGTGTAGCCGCCCGTCGCGTGCCCCGTGCCCGGCCCCGCGGAGCCGGCGGGCGCGGGCGGGATCGGCCGCGGGGCTCCGGAGGTCTGTCCGGCGGGTCGGGTCGGGGTGCCCTCGTCCCGGGTGAACCAGACCGCGCCCGCACCGACCGCCGCGATGGCGAGCACACCGCAGATCACCGGGATCAGCCGCCGGCGCGCACCGCCCTGGCGTCGGGCCGGTTTACTGCGCCGGTGCGACTGCACCGGCGCAGCTCCGTCGAACACCGGACGGGTCAGGTTGGTGTGCGTGTCCCGGCTGCCGTCGGCCGCCTCCGAGGTGCCCGAGACCAGGGGGACCACGCCGGCCGGCCGTGGCACGGGGGTGTCCTGGCGGCCGACGTTCCCGTTGGGGTCGGGCACGTCGAACGCGGGCAGGCCGATCAGCGCGGGCAGTGCGGAGCGCAGCCGTTCGCCGAACTCGCGGGCGGTCAGCCGGGCCGCGGGTGCCTTGGACAGGCAGGACGCGAGCACGGCGGCGAGCGGGTCGGGCAGCCCGGGAATGCCCGGCACCGGTTCGGTCACGTGCCGGCGCAGCACCGCGCCGGGGTGTCCGCCGCCGAACGGGGTCCATCCGGTGAGCAGTTCGTACAGCACGGTGGCCAGCGCGTACACGTCCACGGCGGCGGTCGGCTGCAGGCCCTCGATGATCTCGGGGGCCAGGTAGTCGGGCGTGCCGATGATCCGGGTGGCCCGGGTCCGGCGCGGCGCGTCGACCAGACGGGCGATGCCGAAGTCGGTGAGTCGGGCCCGGGAGACCCCGCCCGAGTTGTCGATCAGGATGTTCTCGGGTTTGACGTCGCGGTGGATCACGCCCTCGGCGTGCGCGGCGGACAGGCCGTCCGCGACGTCGGCCACGATCGCGGCGGCCAGCCGGGGCGTGAGCACGCGTTCGCGCTCCAGCCGCGCGCGCAGATCGGGACCGATCACCAGGTCCATCACCAGCGCGAGGTCGGTGCCGTCGACGACCAGGTCGTGCACGCCCACGATGTTGGGGTGGTCCAGGCTGGTCAGCGCGGTGCGCTCCTGGACGAAGCGGGCGACCAACACCTGGTCGGACGCCAGGTCTTCGCGCAGCAGCTTGATCGCGACGGGTCCCTCGGGGCCCTCGCCCTGCCAGACGGTCCCGCTGGCGCCGCGCCCGAGCACCTTCAGGGCGACGTATCGGCTACCGATCTTGCGTGCCAAAGCAGCTCCGTGGACCCAGCGAGCGTGGTGCTCACAGCGGACTTCCCCGACCGCACCCTACGCGGCCGGCTCCCGGAAACGGGGACCGTCGGGTAGGACGGCGTGTACGAGGTCGTCCTCGACACGGGCGATGGGGGATGACTATGCGTCAATTCTTCTTGTCGCCGCCGCTGTCGCCGCCGGTGACGAAGTCCTTGACGGTGTCGTACCAGCCTCGAACGGTATCGAACCCGTCGATAGCGGAGTTCACCCAGTCGCGCAGCGGGCTGAACCAGTAGACGGCGAACAGGATCGCGGCCATGATCACCAGCCGCAGCAGGCAGCCGATGGTGCAGCCCACGCCGGGGATGCTGGTGAGCCGGAAGCCGCGCCGCCGGCGTGGCTCGCGTTCGCGGGGCTCGCGCTCCCTGGGTTCGCGCGGTTCGCGGACGACGCGTTCGCGGCGCTGCGGCTCGCGCTCGGGTGCCTCCTCGCGGCGGTAGCGCGGTGGCGGTGGCGGAGGAGGTCCGGGGTCGGCGGGCGGCGGTGTGCCGGCCGGCCGGGCATGCTGCTGCACCGGCTCGGCGTAGGCCGGCTGCGGCGGGTAGTGCTGCGGCGGTTGCGGGTAGCCCGGCGGCTGGGTGCTCATCACCCGGGTCGCATTGGGTGGGCTCGGCGACACCGGCGGCGGTGTGGTCGGCGGTGTCGGATACCCGACCTGCGTCTGCGGAAGGGCGCGGGTGGGGTCGGCGGCGGCCTGCGCGCCGAACGCGCTCGCGGCCAGCACCTGCGCGAGCGAACCGTCGTCGGGCCGGGCGCCGGCGACGATGTCGGCGGCCAGCCGCAGTGCCCGGCCCAGGCCGGCCGCGTCCGGGCGGCTCTCGGGCCGCTTGGCCAGGCAGCGCTCGGTGATCAGCCAGTAGGCGTCGGGCATGCCGGCCGGGCGGGTGGGCACCTCGGTCAGGTGGTGGTGCAGCAGCGCGATCGGGTTGGTGTCCCGGAACGGCGGGTGCCCGGCCACCAGTTCGTAGAGCACCACGCCCGCGGCGTAGACGTCCACGGCCGGGGTCAGCGGGCGGCCCTCGGCGGTCTCGGGCGCCACGTAGCTGGGTGTGCCGACGAGTTCGTGGGTGCGGGTGAGCGCGGGCGAGTCGGCCAGGCGGGCGATGCCGAAGTCGGTCAGCATCGGGTAGAGCGAGTCGCCGTTGCGGGCGAGCATGATGTTGGCGGGCTTCAGATCCCGGTGGATCACCCCGTCCGCGTGCGTCACGCTGAGCGCGTCGCAGATCTGAGCCATCGTCAAGGCGGCCGGGGCCGGCGGCAGCGGGCCGTTCTCGCGGAGGTAGGTGCGCAGGTCGGGCCCGTCGATCAGGTCCATCACCAGGGCGAGCGTCTCGCCCTCGACGACCAGGTCGCGCACGTGCACGAGGTTGGGGTGGCGCAGATTCAGCAGCAGCGAGCGTTCGCGCAGGAAGCGCGTGACCACGTCCGGGTCGGTGCTCAACTCCTCGCGCAACACCTTGACCGCGACGATCTCGCCGGAATCGCGCACGCTCGCGCGCCAGACGGTGCCACTGGCTCCGCGCCCCAGGGTTTCCTGAAGCAGATATTTGCTGCCGACCGGCCGGTCCACGACGCTCCCCACTGTCCTGTCCGCCACCTGGGCGGTGGTGCCGGGTTGCCTTCCACCCTAGGTGCTACACGGCCGAGGACGCATCGACCCCAGGTACGGTTCGGGTCCTGCCCTCCGATGTTGTCGGACCGATACTCGGCGATACGGGCGGCCGGGCCTGTCCGGGGTGTGCGCATCACGTTCGGGCGATTCGCCGGCGACTCGGTCGCTTACGGTCGAAATTCGGACAAGATCCGTCGTCTGTCCGGCCGTAGGCGACATGACGGTCGCGGGTGCGAGGATGCCTCTTGTTTTCTGCTCGGAGGAGGGAGGCGCGCATGCAGATCCGGCTCACCGTGCACGGCCCGCAGCGGACCGGACCGGGCGCCGACGTGCTCGTCACCGCGCCGTCCGGGACGACGTTCGCGGGAATCGCGGGCGCGCTGCGGACCGCCTCCGGGACCGACGGCCAACGCTTTTGGGTGGGCGACATCCGGCTGCGCGACGACACCCCCGTGGGTCGGCCGCCGCTGGTGGACGGCGCGCTGATCACCGTCGACGCGCTCGGCTCGCCCTCCCCCTCGGCCGGCTCCGCACAGTTGCGCGTGGTCGGCGGCCCGGACGCGGGCGGCGTGCACCTGCTGCACCAGGGCGGGGTACGGATCGGCCGCGCGCCCGAGGCCGAGGTGCGCCTGGGCGACCCCGACCTGTCCCGGCTGCACGCCGAATTGTGGATAGAGCCCGGCCGGATCCGGATCGCCGACCTCGGCTCGACCAACGGCACCACCGTCGACGGGATGCCGATCGGCCGCGAACCGGTCGACCTGCCGCCGGGCTCGCTGCTGCGGGTCGGCGAATCCACCCTGCAGACCTTCCTGCCCCTGCCGTACGGCTCCCCCGAGGATTCCTCCGGCGCCTGCGCCCGGGCCGACGGCACCGGGCACATCGAGGTGCGCCGCACCGCCCGCGCCCAACTGCCGGTGCCCGCCCGGGCCCGCTTCGAACTGCCCGAGGAGAGCGCGGGCCGGCGCCGCCCGTTCGCGCTGCGCCGCCGGGCCGCCGGGACCGAGCGCGAGACGATCGAGGCGGCGGCCCGCTCGGCGCTGCTGGACGAGGTCCGCTGGCGCCGCGACCAGTCGCCCGACCCGGCGACGCTGTTGCTGGACGCGCTGTCCACCGGCGAGCCGGGTCCGGCGGGTCGGTTGTGGGAACGTGGGGCCGGCCACCCGGAGGCGCTCGGCGTGCGCCTGGGGGTGGGCGACCTGCCCTCGCGGGTGACCCTGGTGGAGCCCTCGACCGTCGCGGGCACCGACGGCGAGGAGCGCAGGCTGACCGCGTTCTCCGTCCCGGTCACCGTCTCGCTCAAGGACACCGTGCTCGGCCTGGCCGGACACCGGCCCCGACTGCTGGGCCTGGCCCGCTCGGTGGTGGCCCAGATCGCCGGACTGCACGGACCGCAGGACGTGGAGCTGGTGGTGCTGTGCGCGGACCCCGGCACCGCCGCCGACTGGTCCTGGGCCCGCTGGCTGCCGCATCTGCGGCCGGGCGAGGGCCAGGACTGCCGACTCCTGGTCGGCCTGGGACCGGATCAGGTGCAGGCGCGCGCGGGCGAGTTGCTCGATCGCATCGACACCGCCGAGCGGGTCCCGGTCCGGCGCACGGTGGTGGTCCTGGACGGCGCGGGCCGGCTGGCCGCCCGCCCGGAGATCGTCCGACTCCTGGTCGAGGGGCCGGCGGCCGGCGTACACGCGCTGTGTCTGGACGAGCGGGCCGAGGAGTTGCCCGTGCAGTGCTCGGCGGTCGCGCACGTCACCGGCGAGGTGGGCACCCGGATCGATGTGATCGGGCCGGGCACCCGACGGGTGGAGGACGTGGTCGCGGACGCGGTGTCGTCCGCGTGGGCGGACCGCTTCGCCCGTGCCCTGGCACCGTTGCGCGAGGCCACCCGCCGGGTCACCTCGCCGCTGCCGGAGTCGGTCCGGCTGCTCGACCTGCTCAACCTGGACCTGCTCACCCCCGCCAAGCTGCTCGCCGGCTGGCGCGAGGCGGGCCGCTCGCCGCGCGCGGTGCTCGGCTCGGACGCCCGCGGCGCGGTCACCGTGGACCTGTCCACCGAGGGGCCGCACGTGGTGATCGGCGGGGCCGCGGGCTCCGGCCGCTCCGAGTTGCTGGCGTCCGTGTTGTGCTCGCTCGCGGTGGCCAATCGGCCGGACGAACTCGCCATCGCGCTGGTCCGGGGGCCCCAGGGGCTCTCCGAACTGCCCCACGTGGTGGGCTATCTCGCCGACGCGGAGATCCCGGCCACCGGCGATGCGATCGCGGCCGTGCGGGACGAACTGGACCGCCGCGAGGGACTGCTGCGGGGCGCCTCGTTCGAGACGTACCGACCGGGCCCGGGTCGGCCGCTGCCCCGGCTCGTGGTGGCGGTGGACGACATAGACCTGCTGGCCGAGGCGTACCCCGGCTTCGTCAAGGGCCTCGCCGACGTGGCCCATCGCGGCGGCGCGCACGGCGTGCACCTGCTGGTGACCACCGGCCGGCCGGCCCGGACGCCGGAGATCGAGGCCGCCGCGGGCGCCGAACTGCGGATCGCCCTGCGGGTGGACGACCCGCAGGCCTCGCGGGTGCTGATCGACGTCGAGGACGCGGCGGGTGTGGACGAGGACTATCCCGGCCGCGGCTTCGTGCGCGGGCGGGACGGCGCCGTCGTCCCGTTCCAGGGCGGACGGGTGACCGGCCGGATGCCGCGCACGGCCACCCTGCGCCCCACCGTGGTGCGCCAGGAGTGGCAGGAGATGGGCAACCGCCTGGCCCGCCGCCCCACGCCCGTGGGCGGCGGCAAGGGCCCCACCGACCTGGCTCTGCTCACCGGCGCGGTCCGCCGGGCGGCCGAACAACTCGGCACCCCGCTCCAGGCCCCGCTGTGGCCCGCTGCCCCGCTGGAACACCTGGCCCGCAAGGCCCGATGAACCCACCCACCCCGAAGCCGCCGGGGACCCCACTCGGACCGCCGGCCGCCATCAGGCGCGCCGCCGAGGAATCCGCAGCCCGGTACACCCGGGGCGACGGGTGGGCGGGCGGGCGAATCCCTCCCGACGCAACCGACTACACAGGCAACCCCGGCGCCGGAAACCCACCCAGGAACTCCCGCACTTCGGACCGCACCGCGGCGATCTCGTCCTCCGACCCCACCGCCGCCCTCGTCACGATCCGATCCATCCATCGCGCGATCAACGGCATGTGCTCCTCGGAGAGCCCTCGCGACGTGAGCGCGGGCGTCCCGATCCGAATCCCGGAGGGGTCGAACGGCGAGCGGGTGTCGAACGGCACCGTGTTGTAGTTCACCACGATCCCCGCCCGATCCAGCGCCTTCGCCGCGACCTTCCCGGCCACCCCTCGCCGGGTCAGATCCACCAGCAGCAGATGGTTGTCCGTCCCGCCCGACACCAACTCGAAGCCGCGCGCCGCGAGTTCTTCGCCCAACCGCTTCGCGTTCGCGACCACCTGCCGTGCATAGGCCCGGAATTCGTCCGTACCGGCCTCGCGCAGCGCCACCGCGATGGCCGCCGTGGTGTTGTTGTGCGGCCCGCCCTGAAGGCCCGGGAAGACCGCCTTGTCGATCGCCTTGGCATGTTCGGCGCGGCACATCAGCATCGCCCCGCGCGGCCCCCGCAGCGTCTTGTGCGTAGTCGTGGAGACCACGTCCACGTGCTCGACCGGCGAGGGGTGCACCCCACCCACGATCAGCCCGGCGATGTGCGCCACATCCGCGACCAGGATCGCGTCCACCTCGCGGGCGATCGCCGCGAACCCGGCGAAGTCCACCGTGCGCGGCACCGCCGTACCGCCGCAGAAGATGATCCGCGGCCGCTCGCGCAGCGCGAGATCGCGCACCTCGTCCAGATCGGTGCGCCCGGTGTCGGCACGCACGCCATAGCGAACCCCGCGGAACCAGGTCCCGGTCGCGGACACGCCCCACCCGTGGGTGAGGTGGCCGCCCATCGGCAGCGCCATGCCCAGCACCGTGTCGCCGGGCCGGGCGAAGGCGAGGTAGACCGCGAGATTGGCCGGCGAGCCCGAATACGGCTGCACGTTGGCGTGATCCACGCCGAACAACGCCTGCGCCCGTTCGCGGGCGATGATCTCGATCGGGTCGATGTTCTGCTGGCCCTCGTAGTACCGACGGCCCGGATAGCCCTCGGAGTACTTGTTGGTGAGCACCGTCCCGGTCGCCGCCAATACCGCGGCGGAGACGTAGTTCTCGCTCGGGATCAGCCGCAGCGTGTCCTGCTGGAGTCGTTCCTCGGCGTGCACCAGCGAGGCGATCTCCGGGTCGGTGCGCCCCAGTTCGTGGTGGCGGTCGGTCATGTGCCCGTGTATGTCCATGAGTTCTCCGGCTCGGTTCACAGGGAATGTGATCCGGGTGCCCAGGCGGACGACACCTCGTCGGTGGAACCGCCGCTTCCTCGTGGTCGATCCCACGCTTACGCCAGTCGCGGCCCGCTCAGCATACGGAGCGCGACCGGCACCCGCCGGCTCATCACGCAGTGATGATCAAAAGTCACGAATAGAGCTCGTTGCACGGGGCAAGGCTTGTGGCGAGCGCCACACCAGGCGTACCACAGGACATCACAAGGCGGCATCTGTCCATCCTCGGGGGATTTCGTGGCGGAAGTGGTTCTGGATGGAGTCGGAAAGCTGTATACGGACGGCACTCGAGCGGTCACCTCGCTCGATCTGGCCGTCGAGGATGGTGAGTTCCTGGTTCTGGTAGGCCCGTCGGGATGCGGCAAGACCACCGCGTTACGGATGGTCGCCGGCCTGGAGGAGATCAGCGAGGGCACGATCAGCATCGGCGACCGGGTCGTCAATCGCATTCCCTCGCGCGATCGGGACGTGGCGATGGTGTTCCAGAGCTACGCGCTGTATCCGCATCTGAATGTGCGGGACAACATCGGATTCGGGCTTCGATTGCGGAAGTTGCCCAAGAACGAGATTCGCGAACGGGTCGACAGGGCGGCCCGGACCCTGGGCCTGGAGGAGCACCTCGGCCGAAAACCGCGGCAACTCTCCGGCGGCCAGCGCCAACGGGTGGCGATGGGCCGGGCGATCGTGCGTGAGCCGCAGGCGTTCCTGATGGACGAACCGCTGTCCAATCTCGACGCGAAGCTACGCGTGCAGATGCGCGCCCAGATCGCCCGACTGACCCGCGAACTCGGGGTCACCACGCTGTATGTGACGCACGATCAGACCGAGGCGATGACCCTCGGCGATCGGGTCGCGGTGATGAAGAAGGGGGTCCTTCAACAGGTCGCCCCGCCGCAGGAGTTGTACGACCACCCGGTCAATCTGTTCGTGGCCGGTTTCATCGGCTCGCCTGCGATGAACCTGATGACCGGCACCCTGAAGCGCGACGACGCGGGCGGCACCACGGTGCACATCGGCAGCCAACGGTTGACCGTGCACCCCGACGTGCTCGCCGCGCGCCCGGCACTGGCCGGCTACCACGCCCGCCCGCTGATCGTCGGCATCCGCCCGGAGGACCTGTACGACACCGCCCTGGAGGGCGCCGAGCCCGCCGAGGGCACGGTCCTGCGCGCCGAGGCCGACCTGGTCGAGGCGATGGGCTCGGAGGTGCTCGTACACGTGCGCGTGGACGCGCCCCCGGCGGTCACCGAGGACGTCCAGGAACTGGCGCGCGACGTGGGCGCGGAGGACACGGTGCCGGACGCCGACGCGGCGCATTCCGCGCTCGTGGCCCGCTTCGGGCCGCGTACCCGGGCCCGCGAGGGCAGCGACGTGGTGATGCGGGTGGCAACCGACCGGCTGCACTTCTTCGACCCGGAGACGGGTCTGTCCATAACGGAGGATGCGTGAAGCGGTTCGTGGGCGCCTTGGCGGTCGCCTCGATGCTCGCCATGGGTCTCGCGGCCTGTAGCGACGACGGTGACGACAAGGGCAAGAAGAACGACCCGACGCCCGGCGGGAGCGGCGCGCCGGCCGTGCCCCGGCTCGACGGCACCACGGTGAGCGTCGCCGCGGTGTGGACCGGCGACGAGCAGGCGGCGTTCAAGAAGGTGCTCGCCGATTTCGAGAAGCGCACCGGGGCCAAGACCGAGTTCATTCCCACCGGCGACAGCGCCTCCACGTTCCTGGGCCAGCGGGTCGAGGGCAACGCGGCGCCGGACGTCGCCTTCCTGGCCCAGCCGGGCGTACTCCAGCAGTTCGCCCAGAAGGGCTGGATCAAGCCACTCGCGGCCGACGTGCAGCAGGCCGTGCAGGCCAACTTCTCGTCCCAGTGGCAAAAGCTCGGCTCGTACCAGGACAAGCTCTACGGCGTCTACTACAAGGGCGCCAACAAGTCGCTGGTCTGGTACAACACCAAGGTCTACGAGAACGCGGGCGCGACCGAGGCCAAGAGCTGGGACGACCTGCTCAAGAACGCGGGCCTGATCTCCGACTCGGGCACCGCGCCGTTCGCCATCGGCGGCGCCGACGGGTGGGTGCTCACCGACTGGTTCGAGAACATCTACCTCAGCCAGGCCGGCCCGGAGAAGTACGACCAGTTGGCCAAGCACCAGATCCCGTGGACCGATCCCTCGGTCAAGACCGCCCTGGAGACCCTGGCCCAGGTCTTCGGCAAGAGCGACTGGTTCCCCGGCGGCAGCGGCGGCGTGCTCCAGACCGAGTTCCCCGCGTCCGTACCGCAGGTGTTCGGCGACCCGCCGAAGGCCGGGATGATCGCGGGCGGCGACTTCATCGGCACCAACATCCTCAAGGACACCAAGGCCAAGATCGGCACCGAGGCGAAGTTCTTCGGGTTCCCCGCGGTCGGCACCGGCAAGGCGCCGGTGGTCACCGGCGGCGACGTGGCCGTGGCGATGAAGGACTCCCCCGGCGCCCAGGCGCTGCTGAAGTACCTGGCCTCGCCGGAGGCGGCCAAGGTGTGGGCGGAGCAGGGTGGTTATCTCTCGCCGAACAAGAACCTGGGCTTGGCGTCCTATCGCGACAGCGCCACGCGCAAGATCGCCGAGAACCTGATCACCGCGGGCGACGACTTCCGCTTCGACCTCTCCGACCAGGCACCCGCCGCCTTCGGCGGCACCAAGGGCGAGGGCGAGTGGCGCGATCTCCAGGACTTCCTGCGCAACCCCTCGGACGTGGCCGGGGCGCAGAGCAAGCTCGAAGCGGACGCCGCCAAGGCATACGCGGGCGGGTGATCCGCTGCCATGAGTGACAAGGCACCCGTACCGGTCGCGGTGCCCGAGAAGACGAAGCCGATGCCCGCGCGCGAGTCGCGCGGGCTCGGTTCGGGCGCCCTGTTGGGCTGGCTGTTCCTGCTGCCGGCCATCGTCATGCTCGCCGTCCTGGTCGCCTATCCGATCGTGTGGTCGCTGCTGCGCAGCCTGTTCGGCGCGGACGGCTGGTCGGACTTCGTGGGGATCGACAACTACAAGGAACTGTTCACCGACGACGACACCTTCACCGCACTCAAGAACAACCTGATCTGGGTCCTGGTGGTGCCGGCCGCGGTCACCTCGCTCGGTCTGATCTTCGCGGTGCTGACCGAGCGGGTCAGGTTCGCCACGGCGTTCAAACTGATCGTCTTCATGCCGATGGCCGTGTCCATGTTGGCCGCGGGCATCACCTTCCGGCTCGTCTACGACCGCGAGCCCGACCAGGGCGTGGCCAACGCGGTGGTCACGAGCGTGCACGACATCTTCAGCGAGGGCGCGCCGTATCCGGGGGCCCGTCCGCGCAACGACACCGTGCTCACGCCGCAGGCAGGCGGCTTCGTCACCAGGGCCGGCACCGAGCCCGGCGGCACGGCGCTGCTGCCGCTGGTCTCGCTGCCCCCGGAGAAGATTCCCGGCGACGCGCGGGAAGCCAAGCCCGGCGTGCCGCCCGCCGGCGGACTCGGCGGCGTGGTGTGGGTCGACTTCACCAAGGGCAACGCGGGCAAGCCCGGCGTGGTCGATCCCGGCGAGAAGGGGCTGCCCGGGGTCAAGGTCGAGGCGGTCCGCGGCGGGAAGACCGTCGCGAGCGCGACCACCGGCAAGGACGGCTCGTTCACGATGCCCGCCTCCGCCGCCCGCGGGGGGCCGGTGCAGATGCGGCTGACCGAGGCCAACTTCGCCAAGTCCTTCGGCGGCTACGACTGGCTCGGGCCGAACCTGATCACCGCCGCGATCATCGGCGCCTACATCTGGATGTGGGCGGGCTTCGCGATGGTGCTGATCGCGGCGGGCCTGGCCGCGATCCCGCGGGACGCGCTGGAGGCCGCGCGGGTGGACGGTGCGACCGAGTGGCAGGTCTTCCGCCGGGTCACCATCCCGCTGCTGGCCCCGGTGCTGGTGGTGGTGATGGTCACCCTGGTGATCAACGTGCTCAAGATCTTCGACCTGGTGTTCATCATATCGCTGGGCTCGTCGCAGAAGGAGGCCAACGTCCTGGCCCTGCAGATGTACATCGCCTCCTTCGGCGGCGGCAACAACCAGGGGCTGGGCAGTGCCATCGGCATCCTGCTCTTCCTGCTGGTGCTGCCGGCGATGTTGTTCAACATCCGCCGCTTCCGAAGGGAGAACCGGTGAGCGCGTCCGCAGCCCCCGACCTGACGAAGCCCGGACAACCGCCGGCGGGCCGGGAGGGAGGCATCAAGCGCGGTCTCGCCTCGCGGATCGTGGGCCACACCGGCGGCGGCCTGGCGGCGATCGCGCTCGTGCTGATCGCGCTGTTCTGGCTGATGCCCACGTTCGGCCTGCTGGTCTCCTCGCTGCGCGACCCGCAGGAGATGAGCAAGTCCGGCTGGTGGAAGGTGCTGGGCAAGCCGAGCGACCTAACCTTCTCGAACTACGACAAACTGCTCGACAACAAGGACATGACCCGGGCGTTCTTCAACACGATCTGGATCACCGTGCCCAGCACACTGTTGGTGATCCTGATCGGCTCGCTCGCGGCCTATGCCTTCGCGTGGCTGGAATTCCCCGGTCGGGACTGGCTGTTCCTGATCGTGGTCGGCCTGCTGGTGGTGCCGGTACAGGTCGCGCTGATCCCGATCTCGAAGCTGTACGGCAACACCGGCCTGTTCGGCACCATCCTGGGCGTGGTGTTGTTCCACGTCGCCTTCGGCCTACCGTTCGCGGTGTTCCTGTTGCGCAACTACTTCGCAGGCATCCCCCGCGACCTGCTGGAGGCCGCCCGGATGGACGGCGGCACCGACCTGACCATCTTCTTCCGGGTCATCCTGCCGCTGGGTCTGCCGGCGATCGCGTCGCTGGGCATCTTCCAGTTCCTGTGGGTGTGGAACGACATGCTGATCGCGTTGATCTACGCGGACACCGAATCGGCGCCGCTGACCGTCGCGTTGCAGTCCCAATCCCGGGCGTTCGGCGCCAACATCGACGTGCTGGCGCCCGGCGCCTTCCTGTCGCTGATCGTCCCGGTGATCGTCTTCTTCAGCTTCCAGCGCTACTTCGTCCAGGGAGTGATGGCGGGCGCCGTGAAGTAGTCGAGCCGATCGAGCACACGATCGACGCCGAAGTGGCGTCGTGGGCAACGGCCGCGTGGCCGTCCGGCAACATCCGGACGACGCCCCGCGGCCTTTGTGTTTCGTGCCGCGTTTCGTACCGCGTTTCGTACCGCCATCGTTACGGATCCGACTTCGGGAACGGGATTCCGTGTGACATCGTCCGAAGGCGTAGGGTGCTCCCCGCCGCTTCGGAACCGGCTCGGGGGTGTACCGAACGGGGGGCAAACGTCATTTCGGGGGAACAATGAGGGGAAATCGTCGAATCGGTTTTCTGCGAACCCTGCTGATCGCACTGGTCGTCGAAACGGTGCTGATGAGCGCGACCGCGATCACGCTCGCGATCATGTCGTTCGCGGTTCGCGACGACCGCAAGAGCCTGGAAGGGCTCGGCGATCTGCTGCTGATCGCATCGGTGTTGTGCGCGGGCATCGCGGTGGTCTGCGGCATGGGCGTCGCCGGTGTGCGCGACGCGATGCGGCGCGGCACCGGGGCACTGGCGCGCGCGGCCGCGGTGGGCCTGATCCACGTGTTCGTCGCGCTGGTGGCGGCACTGATGGCCTGCCCGACCTGGTCGATCCTGGTGGCCGGTCTGCCGGCGCTGATCTACCTGCCGTGCTGGTGGGCCGTGCGCGAACGCAGCCACCACGAACTGCTGATGCTCGAACCGTAGTCGTCGCCGTACAGGCCGCCGGCCCGGAACCCACTCGGGTTCCGGGCCGGCGGCACGTGTGCCGTGCCCGACAACGTCGCCGGGCACGACACGGTACGGCGATCAGCTCTTGCTGCCGGTCCGCAGCAGCGTACGGATGGTCCGCATCGCGACCGAGAGCGTCGCGAGGTCGTAGTTCTCCGCCTCCTGCAACTCGTCCAGCGTGGACCGCGCCCGGGTGAGCACCGGCGCGTTCTTGTGCTCCCACGCCTTGAACCGCAGCTCGGGGGTGTCCTCCGGCTCGCCGGAGCCGAGCACCTCGGCGGTGAGCCCGGCCTGCGCGGCGTACAGATCCTCCCGCAGCGAGGCCCGGGCCATCGACTTCCACCGGTCGCTGCGCGGCAGTTCGATGATCCGGTCGAGCAGGTGCGCGATCGGCAGCCGGTCGGCGATGTCGAAGTACACCTGCGCGACGTCGAGCACCGCACGCTCGGTCTCGCCCGCCACCTCGACGATGTCCAGTGCCGCATAGGCCGAGGACATCCCGGCCACCGCGGTGGCCAGTTCGGTCGGCACGCCGGCCTCGGTGAACTGCTCGTACAGCCCGTCCATCCAGGCCAGGTCCGAACCGCGGAGCAGCTTGGGCAGGCGTGCGATCACCTCGGCCACACCGTCGCGGAAGAACTCCACCTGCGCGGCGATGTCGATCTCGCGCCGGCTGCCCAGGAACCAGCGGGTGGCTCGCTCGATCAGCCGCCGGCTGTGCAACCGCAACGTGGTCTGCGTCTCGGCCGGGACCTGGTTGTCCAGCGCCGCGATCGCGCCCATGATCCGGTCGATGCCGAAGATCTCCCGCGCGGTGATGTGCGCCCGCGCGACCTCCTCCGCCGACGCTCCGGTCTCCTCGCGCATGCGGAACATGAACGAGAGGCCGGCCAGGTTGACCACATCGTTCACCACCACGGTGGTGATGATGTCCCGGCGCAGCGGGTGCCGGTCCATCTGCTCGACGAACCTCGCCCGCAGCGCGCTGGGGAAGTACCGGTACAACTCCCGGGCCAGGAACGGGTCGTCCGGCAGGTCCGAGGCGACCAGGTCCTGCGCCATCACGATCTTGGTGTACGCCAGCAGCACGGCCAGCTCGGGCTGGGTCAGCGCCTGCCCGTTCTGCTGCCGCTCGCGCAGTTGCCGATCGGTCGGCAGGAACTCGATCTCCCGGTTGAGGTGTCCGTCCCGCACCAGCCGGCGCATGTACCGCATGTGCACGTGCAGCAGGCTGCCGGCCTGGGAGACCGCGTTGGCCAGCGCGCAGTTCTGGCCGTAGTTGGCGGCCAGCACCAGGTGCCCGACCTCGTCCGTCATGGCGGCGAGCAGCTCGTTGCGCTGCTTGAGCGTCATGTCGCCGGCGGCGGTGACCTGGTTGAGCAGGATCTTGATGTTCACCTCGTGGTCCGAGGTGTCCACGCCCGCCGAGTTGTCGATCGCGTCGGTGTTGATGCGCCCGCCCGCGAGCGCGAACTCGACCCGGCCCAGCTGGGTGCAGCCCAGGTTGCCGCCCTCGCCGACGACCTTGACCCGCAGGTCGGCGCCGTTGACCCGGATCGCGTCGTTGGCCTTGTCGCCGACGTCGGCGTGCGATTCGCCGCTCGACTTGATGTAGGTGCCGATCCCGCCGTTCCAGAACAGGTCCGCGGGGCTCTGCAGGATCGCCTTCATCAGCTCGGCCGGAGTGAGCCGGATCAGCCCGTCCGGCAGTCCCAGCGCCTGGCGCACCTGGGCGTTGATCGGCACCGACTTGGCGGTGCGCGGGTACACGCCGCCGCCCGCCGAGATCAGCTCCTTGTCGTAGTCCGCCCAGGAGCTGCGCGGCAGGTCGAACAACCGGCGCCGCTCGGCGAAGGAGGTCGCCGCGTCCGGGTTCGGGTCCAGGAAGATGTGCCGGTGGTCGAAGGCGGCGAGCAGCCGGATGTGCTCGGACAGCAGCATGCCGTTGCCGAACACGTCACCGGACATGTCCCCGATGCCGACCACGGTGAAGTCCTCGGTCTGGGTGTCGTGACCCAGTTCGCGGAAGTGCCGCTTGACCGACTCCCACGCACCGCGTGCGGTGATGCCCATGCCCTTGTGGTCGTAGCCCGCCGAGCCGCCGGAGGCGAACGCGTCGCCGAGCCAGAAGCCGTACGCCTGCGCCACCTCGTTGGCGATGTCGGAGAACGTCGCGGTGCCCTTGTCCGCGGCCACCACCAGGTAGGTGTCGTCCGCGTCGTGGCGCACCACGTCCGCCGGCGGCACGACCGCGCCGTCGACGAGGTTGTCGGTGATGTCGAGCAGCGCGCCGATGAAGGTGCGGTAACAGGCGATGCCCTCGGCCAGCCAGGCCTCGCGGTCCGTGGGGTCGGGCAGCTGCTTGCAGAAGAAGCCGCCCTTGGCCCCGACCGGCACGATCACGGTGTTCTTCACCATCTGTGCCTTGACCAGGCCCAGGATCTCGGTGCGGAAGTCCTCGCGCCGGTCCGACCAGCGCAGCCCGCCGCGCGCGACCGCGCCGAAGCGCAGGTGCACGCCCTCGACCCGGGGCGAGTAGACGAAGATCTCGAACCTGGGCCGCGGCGCGGGCAGGTCGGGGATCTCCTGCGGGTCGAACTTGAGCGAGAGGTAGTCGTGCGCCTCGCCGTCCTCGCGGTGCTGGAAGAAGTTGGTCCGCAGGGTCGCCTTGACCATCGCCAGGAACGAGCGCAGGATGCGGTCCTCGTCCAGGCTGGCCACCTGGTCGAGCGCGCCCTCGATGGCCTCGACGATGCCGTCCACCAGCTCGGTGCCGGCCTGCTGGTGGCCCGGCGAGAAGCGGGCCTCGAACAGGTTCACCAGCAGCCGTGTGGTGTGCGGGTTGGAGACCAGGACGCCCTCGATGTACTCCTGCCCGAAGGTGGTCCCGGCCTGCCGCTGGTACTTGGCGTACGCGCGCAGCACCATCGCCTGGCGCCAGGTCAGCCCGGCCCGGAAGACCAGTGCGTTGAACCCGTCGTTCTCCGCGCGCCCGGTCCAGGTCGCCGAGAACGCGTCCTGGAACAGCTCCTTGACGTCCTCGGGCTGCCCGTACATCGCCGACGCGTCGTAGCGCAGGCCGAAGTCGTACACCCACGCCACGGTCCCGTCGGCGCGGCGCAGCTCGTAGGGCCGCTCGTCGACGACCTCCAGGCCCATGCGCTGCAGGATCGGCAACACCTCGGAGAGCGACACGTGCCCACCGGAGCGGTAGATCTTGAACCGCCGCTCGCCCGGCAGTGCTCCTATCGGCTCGTACAGGTGCAGCTTGAAGTCCGCCTCGGGGGTCAGTTCCTCGATCCGCTTGAGGTCGGCCACCGCGGTCCGGGGCGGGAAGTCGGACTTGTAGCCCTCGCTGAACGCGTGTGCGTAGCGGCGGGACAGTTCGGCCGCGCTCTCCTCGCCGCATTCGGCGACGAGGGCCTCGCCGAAGTCGTCGATCCACGAGCGGGTGGCCTCGGACAGCAGTCGTTCGATGTAGTCCACGTCCGGGTCGCCGAGTTCGGCGCCGGTGGGCACGCGCACGGTGAAGTGCAGGCGCGCGAGCACGGACTCGGTGTTGCGCGCGGTGTAGTCGACCACCGAACCGGCCAGCTCGGCGAGCAGGATGTCCTGCATCTTGAGCCGGACCTCGGTGGTGTACCGGTCGCGCGGCAGGTAGACCAGGGCCGAGTAGAACCGGCCGTACTCGTCCTTGCGCAGGAACAGCCGCAACCGGCGGCGCTCCTGGAGGTAGAGCACGCTGATCACGATGTCGTGCAGCTCGTCCACGGCGATCTGGAACAGGTCGTCGCGCGGGTAGGTCTCCAGGATCTGCAGCAGGTCCCGGCCGTCGTGGCTGACCGGGGGGAAGCCGGCCTTGTCCAGCACCGCGTGCACCTTGCGGCGCACCACCGGGATGCGCTGGACGCTGTCGGTGTACGCGGCGGAGCTGAACAGCCCCAGGAAACGACGCTCGCCGATCACGTTGCCGGCCGCGTCGAACTTCTTCACGCCGATGTAGTCGAGGTAGGCCGAGCGGTGCACGGTCGCCCGCGAGTTGGCCTTGGTCAGGATCAGCAGCTGTTTTTCCCGGGCCTTCGCGCGCGCCCGGGTGGAGAGCCGGCTGAAGGACGCGGACAGGTCCTGGTCGGCGCGCAGGATACCGAGACCGGTACCGGGCACCGCCCGCAGCACGTCCTCGTCGTCCTCGCACACCAGGTCGTACTCGCGGTACCCGAGGAAGGTGAAGTGGTCCTCGGAGAGCCAGCGCAGCAGCTCCCACGCCTCGCCGATCTCCTCCTCCGGCAGCGTCGCGGGCGGGTCGTTGGCGAGCTCGTCGGCCAACCGCAGCGAGGTGTCGCGCATCTTGGCCCAGTCCTCGACCACCTCGCGCACGTCGCTGATGATGCGCTGCAGACCCAGCTCGACCGAGCGCAGGTCCTCGCGGTCGCTCTCCCGGTCGATTTCGATGTGCATCCAGGACTCGAGGACCGCGTCCTCGGGCACACCGTGCGCGTCCGTGGTGTCCACGATCTCCAGCAGCTCGCCGGCGATCGTGCGCCGCACGATGAGCTGCGGATGGATCACCACGTGGATGCTGCGTTCCTGGCGGGAGAGTTCGTTGGTGACCGAGTCCACCAGGAAGGGCATGTCGTCGGTGACCACCTCGACCACGGTGTGCCCCGAGGCCCAGCCGTTCTCCTCCACCGTGGGCGTGTACGCCCGGACCCGCGCGGTGCCCTGGGGGCGCTCCGCCGCGAGTCGACAGTGCGAGATCGCCGCCCCGTACACGTCGACCGGATCGCGATCGATCAGGTCGTCGGGTGCGGTGTGCCGGTAGTAGCGGGACAGGAGGACATCGAGGTCCACCCGGTTCGGGCCCTCGGGCCCGCCGCCTCCGTGCTGTGACGATGCCGCTCGTGCCGCTTCCGCCGCTCGGGCGAGAAGCTCCGCCTTCGCCTCGTCCAGCTTGCTCTGCATGATGCTGCCGCTCCTGTCGCGCGCCGTTGCGTGACCATTGCCGTCCCCGGGCGTGCCCGGCTGTGTACTGCCGGTACCCGCTTTGTCGCGAGTACCTGTTTCAGGCGACGTCGTCCGACCCGCGGTGGTTCCGGGACTCCGTCGTCCCGGCCCGAGGTCGCGCCGGCGTCGCCGCATCGTCAGGCTACTCGCGTGCCCCCCGACCGCCGAGAGGGGACCTTGGATCAGGCTGTAAGCAATTTCCGGGTCGCTCCCGACACCTCGTACCCATTGCCCCCGAGGCGGCGCCCGGGGCACCGTGGAGGCGGGGCCCCGGCCCTGGCGCGGGACGCGAGGCACGGCGGGACGAACTCGGTGGGGAGACGATCGTCATGGCCAAGAAGGTGCTGCTGATCACCGGCGACGCGGCGGAGTCGCTGGAGGTGCTCTATCCGTACCAGCGCCTGCGCGAGGAGGGGTACGAGGTGCACGTGGCCGGACCCTCGCGCAAGAAGCTCGGCTTCGTCGTGCACGACTTCGTCGAGGGCTTCGACACCTTCACCGAGCGGCCCGGCTACACCTGGCCGGCCGACTTCGCGTTCGTGGAGGTGCGGCCGGAGAACTACGTCGCCCTGGTGCTGCCGGGTGGTCGGGCTCCGGAATACCTGCGCAACAACCCGGTCGTACAGCGCCTGGTGCGGCATTTCTTCGAGGCGGACAAGCCGATCGCGCAGATCTGTCACGGCCCGCTGATCGCCGCCGCCGCAGGCATGTTGGCCGGGCGCCGGACCGCCGCCTACCCGGCGATCGCACCGGACGTCAGGGCCGCGGGCGGCACCTGGGTGGACGGCGAGGCGGTCGTCGACGGCACCCTGGTCTCCGCCCGCGGCTGGGTCGACCACCCGGCCTGGATGCGCGAGTTCGTCCAGGTTCTGCGGGCCAAGGCGCCGGCCTGAGGTCGGCCCGGGCGCGGAGCGCTCAGCCCATGTGCGGGTAGCGGTAGTCGGTCGGCGGGTCGAAGGTCTCCTTGATCGTGCGGGTGCTGGTCCACCGCATCAGGTTCTGCATCGCGCCCGCCTTGTCGTTGGTCCCGGACGCCCGGGCACCGCCGAACGGCTGTTGACCCACCACCGCGCCGGTGGGCTTGTCGTTGAGGTAGAAGTTGCCGGCCGCGAACCGCAGGAGGCCCGAGGCCTCGGCCAACGCGCGCCGATCGCGGGCGATCACCGAACCGGTGAGCGCGTACGGGGCGGCCGACTCCATCTGCCGCAACATCGCGTCCCAGTCGCGATCCTCGTACACGTGCACGCCCAGGAGCGGCCCGAAGTACTCGGTGGTGAACACCTCGTCCCACGGGTCCTCGGCAAGCACCACGGTGGGCCGGACGAACCAGCCGACCGAGTCGTCGTAGGTCCCGCCCGCCAGGACCAGCAGGCCGTCGTCGGCGTGTGCCCGGTCGATGGCCGTCTTGAGCCTGGCGAACGCGCGCTCGTCGATCACCGCACCCATGAAGTGCCGCAGATCGGTCACGTCGCCCATCGACAGGCCGTCCACCTCGGCCAGGAACGCGTCCCGGAAGCCGCTCTCCCAGATCGAGCGCGGGATGTAGGCGCGCGAGGCGGCCGAGCACTTCTGCCCCTGGTACTCGAACGCGCCGCGCACCAGCGCCGTCCGCAGCACGTCGTGGTCGGCGCTGGGGTGCGCGACCACGAAGTCCTTGCCGCCGGTCTCGCCGACGATCCGCGGATAGCCGCGGTAGGTGTCCAGGTTCGTGCCCACGGTGCGCCACAGGTGCTTGAACGTCGCGGCCGACCCGGTGAAGTGCAGCCCGGCGAAGTCCGGGTCGGCCAGCGCGACGTCGGAGACCGCGATGCCGTCGCCGTGCAGCAGGTTGATCACTCCCGGCGGCAGCCCGGCGGCCTCCAGGAGCCGCATCAGGTGATGCGCGGCCAAGGCCTGGGTGGGCGAGGGCTTCCACAACACCACGTTGCCCATCAACGCGGGCGCGGTGGGCAGGTTGCCCGCGATGGCGGTGAAGTTGAACGGCGTGACCGCGTACACGAAGCCTTCCAGCGGCCGGTGATCCAGCCGATTCCACACCCCGGGCGAGTTGATCGGCTGCTCGGCCATGATCCGCCGGGCGAAGTGCACGTTGAACCGCCAGAAGTCGATCAGTTCGCACGGCGCGTCGATCTCCGCCTGCTGCACCGTCTTGCCCTGACCCAGCATGGTCGCGGCGGCGATCGTCTCGCGCCACGGCCCGGCCAGCAGGTCGGCGGCCTTGAGCAGGATCGCCGCGCGGTCGTCGAAGTCCAGCGCACGCCAACCGGGCGCGGCCTCCCGCGCCGCGACCAGCGCCGCCCGCGCGTCGTCGTGGGTCGCGTTGGCCAGCGTGCCGAGTTCGCCCGCCCGCCGATGCGGCTGCACGATCTGCACGCGCTTGCCCGCACCCATACGATGCTCGCCGCCGATCGTGTGCGGCAGGTCCACCGGCTCGGCGGACATCTCGGCCAGCGCCGCGGTCAGGCGCTCCCGTTCGGGAGAGCCCGGCGCGTAGCCGTGGACGGGTTCGTTGCTCGGCCGGGGCACGCGGGTCACAGCATCCATGGATGCGCAGTGCCCACGAACCGGACAATCGATGCGCCCCACCCCGCCCGCGCGAGTCAGGCGCGCCGGCTCCACCCCGCCCGCGCGAGTCAACCCGAGTACGTGCGCGCCAGCTCCACCGCGTCCGCGAGCGAGTCCACCACCGGCACGCCGACCTGCTCCAAGCTGGCCCGCGCGTGCGAACCGCCCGCGTACAGCACCGCCCGCGCGCCCACGTGCAGCGCGGCCGCCGCATCGTCCGCGGCGTCGCCGATCAGCACCACCTCGGCCGGATCCCGGCGCAGTGCGTCCAGGTGCCGCACCAGGTGCTCGGCCTTGCCCCCGCCGGGCGGACCCACCCGCCCGTCGACCCGGACGAAGCGTTCCTCGATCCCGAACCGGCGCACGAACGGCATCAGCGCCTCGTGCGCGGTCAACGACAACAACGACTGCGTACCGCCCTCGCGCTGCCAGGTGTGCAGCAGCTCGTCCGCACCGCGGGCGAGCTCGCACAGCGCGCTGTGCGCGGCGTAGACCTCCTGGAAGGCGTCGTCGAGCAGGACCCACTCGGCCGGATCGGGGACCCGGCCGGTGACCTTCTCGTAGAACTTCGGTACGGGCACGCAATAGAGCTCGCGATAGCGCTCCAGCGTCATCGGCGGCAGCCCGAGCAGTGCGAACGAGGCGTTGGTGGCCGCGATGATCGCATCCATGTCGTGGAACAGCGTGCTGTTCCAGTCCCAGACCAGGTGCGGAGGTCGACTCTTCATGGACCTTCATTGTGCCGTGGGTGCGCTCACAGCAGATCGGCAAGCTCCTGTGTCGCGAACCACAACAGCTCGTGCTCCTCGGTCGCCTCGATCAACTCGTCGGTGAGCCCGCCGGCCAGCGCCGCGGCGATCGCGCCCTCGGCGTCGGCGGTGTCCATGTGCACCGCCGCGATCCGCTTGCGCGGCACCGTCGCGTCCACCAGGACGGCGCCCGGCCCGTCCTGCTCCCGCACGCTCACCAGCGCGTCCGGAACATCCGCCGCCAGCACGACCCGACGCGACGCCCCCGGCTCGGCCGCGAGCAGCCGCAACGAGGCCTCGGCGGCCCGGGTCAGCGCGCCGTACTCCAGCTCCTCCTCGTCCCCGCTGCCGTACCAGGCGCGAAACGCGTCGGTGACCGCGTACGCGGCCGACGGCGCCGAGACGATCCCGCCGTCGGCGTGCACCGAGGCCAGACCCGCGGGGGTGGTGGGGATGAACACACGCATCGGACGACTCCAATCGAGTGAAATCCCGACATCCCTTCGTGTTCGTCGGGAGCCGGGGCGACGGTCGACCTACCGCCACATTGCGTGAGTCGACGCGTCAGGGTAATCCCCGGGCGGGCCGAACGAATGGTTGACCGTGCGTCGCGGGCCGGCTAGGAAGTGCCTGCACACGTCCCGGTCGGGGGAACGAGCGGAACGAGTGCGGCACACCCATACCCGGCACGTCGGCGTCGGGTACCTCATGTTCGGCACTTCTCGGGGAGGACCCATGGTCCACACGAACACCGCCCGCACCACTTCGCCACCGCACCTGTACGTGGTGCGCGCGCCCGCCGGCGAGAGCCCCTTCGACCCGGCGCCGGCCGGCCGGCCCGGGCGCGACCCGTTCCCGCCGGCCGCGCCCGCGCACCGGTCCGCACGGGTGTACGGCTCCCTCGCGCTCGCGCCCGACCCCGGCTTCGTCGCCCGACCGGTGTCGCGGCCCGCGCTGCGGCTGATCCACACGCCGGCCGAGCCGGACCCGACCGAGGCCCGCCTGCGCGCCCGGCGGCTGGCCCACGCGCTGGCCGAGATCGGCTCCGGCCTGCGCGCGGTGGGCCAGCTGCGCCCGTACGCCTCCACCGCCGTCTATGCCACCACGCAACACCTGGTCCGCCGACTCGCCGCCCGCCGGGTCGGCCGGCTGAGCGTGGAATCGTGCGGTGGTCGCACCCCGGCCGACGGCGTCGCCGAGGGCTACGCCCGCCTGCGGGCCGCCTCCTGGGTCCTCACCCTGGCCTTCCGCCTCGAACGCGACGCGCCGACCCGTCACCCCACCGACACCTGGCTGTGCACGGCCCTGGAACACGACAACCTGACCTGACCCCGAACGCCCGAGGGTCCGGACCGCAACCGCGATCCGGACCCTCGGGTCGGCCATCCCATCGGGCAAACCGCCGACCACCGGCCTGCGGCTCACCCACCGGCCGGTCCGGCGTTCGACGACAGGCGGGCCGCAGGCCTGCCGGTCGTCGACCCACCTCGCCGGTCGAACCGGGAGTGCCTACTTCTTCTTGCGCTTTGCGCGCTGCGCGCGCCTGCGCTCCGCGCGGGTCGCACCCTCGTCGACCTCGACGTCGTCCTCGTCGAAGTTCTCCTCGGAGGTGATCACACCGCCCTCGCCGTCGATCGTCGGCGCGCTGTACTGCAGGTGCGCCGGCCGCTGCGGGGCGTCCAGGCCCTTCGCGTGGATCTCCGGCAGCGGCGCGGCCTTGTCGATCGAGATGCTCGGCGCCTCGGGCACCTGCTCGATCTCGACCTCGACGTTGAAGAGGTAGCCGACCGACTCCTCCTTGATGCCCTCCATCATGGCGTTGAACATGTCGAAGCCCTCGCGCTGGTACTCCACCAGCGGGTCGCGCTGCGCCATCGCCCGCAGGCCGATGCCCTCCTGGAGGTAGTCCATCTCGTAGAGGTGCTCACGCCAGCGGCGGTCGAGCACCGAGAGGATGACCCGGCGCTCCAGCTCGCGCATGACCTCCTCGCCGAGCTTCTCCTCACGCAGCGCGTAGGCGGCCTGGGCGTCCGCCCGAAGCAGTTCGACGAGCTGCTCGGTGTCCAGGTCGGAGCGGTCGCCGAACTCCTCCTCGACCTCCTCGATCGTGATGCTGACCGGGTAGAGGCGCTTGAGGTTGGCCCACAACTTCTCCAGGTCCCACTCCTCGGCGAAACCCTCGGTCGCGCCGTGCACGTACGCCTCGACGGTGTCGTCGATGAAGTGGCCGATCTGCTCCTGCAGGTTCTCGCCCGCGAGCACGCGGCGGCGCTCGCCGTAGATCACCTCGCGCTGGCGGTTCAGCACCTCGTCGTACTTGAGCACGTTCTTGCGGATCTCGAAGTTCTGCTGCTCGACCTGGGTCTGCGCGGACTTGATCGCGTTGGAGACCATCTTCGATTCGATCGGCTGGTCCTCCGGCACGTTGGCCAGGGTCAGCACGCGCTCGACGATGTTGGCCTTGAACAGGCGCATCAGGTCGTCGCCGAGGGAGAGGTAGAAGCGCGACTCGCCGGGGTCGCCCTGACGGCCGGAACGACCGCGCAGCTGGTTGTCGATCCGGCGGGACTCGTGCCGCTCGGTGCCCAGCACGTACAGGCCACCGAGGTCGGAGACCTCCTCGTGCTCGGCCTTGACCGCCTTCTTGGCCTTCTCCAGCGCGTCCGGCCAGGCGGCCTCGTACTCCTCCGGCGTCTCGGTCGGGGTGAGCCCGCGCTGGGCGAGCTCGGCCGCGGCGAGGTGGTCGGGGTTGCCGCCGAGCATGATGTCGGTGCCTCGGCCGGCCATGTTGGTGGCCACCGTGACCGCGCCCTTGCGGCCCGCCTGCGCGACGATCTGCGCCTCGCGCTCGTGGTGCTTGGCGTTGAGCACCTCGTGCGGCACGCCGCGCTTGCGCAACTGGGCGGAGAGGTATTCGGACTTCTCCACGCTGGTGGTGCCGACCAGGACCGGCTGGCCCTTCTCGTGCTTTTGCGTGATGTCGTCCACGACCGCGTTGAACTTGGCCTCCTCGGTCTTGTACACGAGGTCGGACTGGTCCACACGCTGCACCGAGCGGTGGGTGGGGATGGGCACCACGCCGAGCTTGTAGATCTGGTGGAACTCGGCGGCCTCGGTCATCGCCGTACCGGTCATGCCACCGAGCTTCTTGTACAGGCGGAAGAAGTTCTGGAGGGTGACGGTGGCCAGGGTCTGGTTCTCGTCCTTGATGTCCACCCCCTCCTTGGCCTCGATCGCCTGGTGCATGCCCTCGTTGTAGCGGCGACCGGCGAGGATGCGGCCGGTGTGCTCGTCGACGATGAGCACCTCGCCGTCCACGACCACGTATTCCTTGTCCCGCTTGTACAGCTCCTTCGCCTTGATGGCGTTGTTCAGGTAGCCGACCAGCGGAGTGTTGACCGCCTCGTAGAGGTTGTCGATGCCCAGGTAGTCCTCGACCCGACTGACGCCGGACTCGTGGATCGCGACGGTGCGCTTCTTCTCGTCGACGTCGTAGTCGCCGGTCTCCTCGATGCCCTTGAGCGGGTTGGCCGCCTCGCCGCGCTTGAGCCGCTTGACCATCTTGGCGAAGTCGGCGTACCACTTCGTGGCCTGGTCGGCCGGGCCGGAGATGATCAGCGGCGTGCGGGCCTCGTCGACCAGGATCGAGTCGACCTCGTCGACCACGGCGAAGAAGTGGCCGCGCTGCACCAGCTCTTCGGACGACCACGCCATGTTGTCGCGCAGGTAGTCGAAGCCGAACTCGTTGTTGGTGCCGTAGGTGATGTCGTAGCCGTACGCCTTGCGGCGCTCGTGCGGCGGCATGTTGGCCAGGATGCAGCCGACGGTCAGGCCCAGGAAGCGGTGGACGCGTCCCATCCACTCCGAGTCGCGCTCGGCGAGGTAGTCGTTGACCGTGACCACGTGCACGCCCTCGCCGGCGATCGCGTTCAGGTAGGCGGGCAGCGTGGAGACGAGGGTCTTGCCCTCGCCGGTGCGCATCTCGGCGATGTTGCCCAGGTGCAGTGCGGCACCACCCATCAGCTGCACCTTGTAGTGCCGCTGGCCCAGGGTGCGGCGGGCGGCCTCGCGAACGGTGGCGAAGGCTTCCGGAAGCAGGTCGTCGAGGGTCTCCCCGTCGGCGTAGCGCTGCTTGTACTCGTCCGTCAGTGCCCGAAGCTCGGCATCGGAGAGGTCCTTGAAGTCATCTTCGATCGACTCGATCTGATCTGCGATGCGGTTGAGCTTGCGCAGGATTTTGCCCTCGCCGGCGCGCAGGACCTTGTCGAAGATAGACACGCTGGATGAGCTCCTTGCCCGACGGCGCCCGCCCGCCTTTCGGACGTGACGGCACGGCGGGGCCCGTCCCGCCGATACGGCCATCGTATGCGAGGAGGCAAGCCGGGATCGAGCCTCGCGGGCCGGCACAGTGACCGGCATGGAACCTGTGGAGATCGCGGCGGGGCGCTTTCAGCTCCGGCCCTGGAACGAACACGACGTCGAGGTGGTCGGCAAGGCTCTCGCCGATCCCGGGATCACCCGCTGGATGGCGACGCCGACGGACGGTGATCCACACGCGTGGCTGGCCGCCCGCACGGAGCGGTGGGCGACCGGGGAGAGCGCCTCGTTCGCGGTGATGGACGCCGTGACGGGCGAGGTCCACGGCCATGTGGCACTCAAGAACATCGTCCCGAGGTGGCGCACCGGCGAGATCGGCTACTGGACGCTCGAGAGCGCGCGCGGTCGTGGCGTGGCCCGGCACGGGGTGGGCGCGGTGACCCGGTGGGCGTTCGGCGCGCTGGACCTGCACCGGGTGGAACTGCGGCACGCGGTGGGCAACGCCGCCTCGTGCGCGGTCGCGAACGCGGCCGGATATGCACTCGAAGGAGTACTCCGGGACTGCGTCATCGGCGCCGCCGAGCCCTTCACCGACGTGCACCTGCACGCCCGGCTCGCCACGGACACCTGATGCGAACACACGTTCTAAGGTGGCGGGCATGACCTCTTCGCCGACCATCGCACCGAGCATCGAGTTGACCGCCGACGAGGCCCGCCGGATCGTGCTGGCCGCCCAGGGTCTCCTGGGCGCGCCCGACCGCCGCGCGGGCGTACTCGGCGTGCTGCACTCGCTCGGCGCGGTGCAGCTGGACACCATCTCGACCCTGGCCCGCTCGCACGAACTGGTGCCGTACGCCCGCCTGGGCCCGGTCGGCCGACCGGCCGTCGAGAGCGCCTATTGGAACGGCACGACGGCGTTCGAGTACTGGTCGCACGCGGCCTGTGTGCTGCCGATGTCCACCTGGCCGGACTTCGCCTTCCGCCGTCGGCACTACCGCGGGCGCGGTGGGCTGTGGGGCCATCAGGTCACCGAGGACGCCTACAAGAGCATCCTGGAACGGCTGCGCGCCGAGGGTCCGCTGACCGCCACCGGCCTGGGCGGCGCCAAGAACAAGGGCGAGTGGTGGGACTGGAGCGAGACCAAGATCGCGGCCGAGCGCGCGCTCGCCTTCGGTGACGTGGTCTGCGTGCGCCGGGAGAGCTGGAAGCGGGTGTACGACCTGCCGGAGCGGGTGATCCCGCCGGCCCTGCTCGCCGAGGAGCCCGACGACGCCGAGTGTGTGCGCCGCCTGGTCGCCCTGGCCGGCCGGCAACTGGGCGTGGCCACCCGGGCCGACCTGATGGACCAGTACCGACTGACCCGGGCCCAGGTCGACACCGCGCTCCCGGACAGCGGCCTGATCCCGGTCACCGTCGCGGGCTGGGGCGAGCGGGCCGCGCGCGAGGGCGCCTGGGCCGATCCCGACGCGCTGGCCGCTCCCGTACGCGGTCGCCACCGCACCACGCTGCTGTCGCCGTTCGACGCGCTGGTGTGGGATCGGCCGCGCACGGCAAGGGTGTTCGGCGGCTTCGAGCACCGCCTGGAGGCGTACGTGCCGGCCGCCAAGCGGGTGCACGGCTACTTCGTGATGCCGCTGCTCACGGGCGGGCGCCTGGTCGGCCGGGTGGACCCGGCGCGCGAGGGACGCACGCTGGTGGCCCGGCGGTTGTCCTTCGAGGCCGGCGCCGGGGTCGGCGAGCGCACGCTGGCGGCCGCGGCCGACGCGCTGCGCGAGGCCGCGCGCTGGGTGGGCTGCGAGGACGTCCGGATCGAGCACCTCGACCACGAAACCACCCGCGCACCCCTGAACGCCCTGCTCGCCGGCTGACTCGACACCGCACCGATTCCCTGCGCCGCCCCGATCCCACCCGCCGGCCGAGCCGTCCGACGGCCCGGCCGGCGCCCGAGGCCGACCGGGTGGCCCGGGCGCGGGATCAGTCGCCGATCTCCAGGATCTTCTCCCGCATCGCGTAGACCACGGCCTCCATGCGCGAGTGCAGCTGGAGCTTCTCCAGGATGTTGCGCACGTGGTTCTTGACCGTGTTCTCGCTGATGAACAACTGCTTGGCGATGTCGCGGTTGTTGCGCCCGGTGGCCACCAGACGCAGCACCTCGATCTCGCGATCGGTCAGCCGGGGCGCCGGCACCAGGCGCCGTTCGTCGTCGCGCCGGCTCATCGACTTGAACTCGGTCAGCAGCTTGACCGCCATCGACGGGCTGATCTGCGACTGTCCGTCGGCCACCGCGCGAATCGCCGAGGCCACTTCGCCGTGCGAGATCTCCTTGAGCAGGTAGCCGGTCGCGCCGGCCTTGATCGCGTCGTAGAGGTCGGCCTCTTCCTCACTCATCGTCAGCATGATGATCTGCGTGCTGGGCGCGACTTCCTTGATCGCCGTACACGCCTCGATGCCGCCGCGTCTGGGCATCCGGACGTCCATCAGGATGATGTCGGGCAGCAGATCCTGCGCGGCTTCCAGCGCCTCGGCGCCGTCCCCCGCCTCGCCCACCACCGTGATGTCCGGTTCGGGCGCGAGCACGATGTCCAGACCCCGGCGAAACAGATCGTGGTCGTCGACCACCAGCACGCGAATCGGTTCGCCCGCTGAGCCGTGGTCCACGCGGGTCGGAACAGACTGTTCACCCACCGTGTTTCCCCCCTGGGTCGGCACGATCCGTGTCCAGGACATGATCCCACGTGATCGCCACGACGCCAGGCCCTGATGGGTGTTATGTGCGGAACGTACTTGCGAAGCGGAACTTTCGCCAGGGAACGCCAGGGTCGGGGACGCAACCGACGCCGAAACCCCGAAGGGTTTCGGCGTCGGATGACCGCCAAAGGGCGCGACGGGACGGCCCGACCGCTGCTACTGCGGTCCGCCGTCCTCGCGGTCCTCGGGCTTGAGGTGGATCACACCGTAGTCGTAGCCGTGCCGGCGGTACACCACGCTCGGCCACTTGGTGCTCGAATCGATGAACAGATAGAAGTCGTGGCCTACCAACTCCATCTCGTACAGCGCCTGGTCGAGCGCCATCGGACGCCCGGCGTGTACCTTCTCGCGAACCACGAGGGGGCCTTCGCCGTCTACCTCGATCGGGCCCGCCATGTGCGGCTGGGGCCTCAATTCGCCGTTCTTCACAGCCTCGATGTCTTCCGCGGACGCCACCACGGCCCCATTGAGCCGATCGGCGTGATTGATCTCCGCAGTGGCCGCGCCCACCGATACGGGGGAGCGGTGACCATGGTGCACGCGCCGCCGGTCGGCGGCCTTGCGCAACTGCGCTTCGAGTCTCGCGCACGCCATGTCGAGTGCGGCGTATGGGTCGGACGCGGCGGCTTCACCCCGGATGACGGGACCACGTGTGTTCAACGTGATCTCCACCCGGTCCGAACGCTCCGCCAGCCGCGGGTTCCGCTCCTTGGAGACCTCCACGTCAACGCTGATCACCTTGTCGTCGAGCTTGCGGATCTTCTCCAGCTTCTCGACACAGTGCCTGCGAAAACGCTCGGGTACCTCGGTCTTGCGGCCCTTGACGACAATGTCCACGCAGAACTCCATCCATTGCGCCATGCCGGAGGGGTGGGCACCCATCCGGCCGACCAAGCCGTCGATGGTCCTGCTCCGTCGTGCGCCGCCGGGCGGTCGCGGCCACCACAGCCGCCGCCTCGACTCGCCCTCCCGCGGCTCGGACCGCACGGGTCGCCTCCGCGAGAGTTGCGCCGGTGGTGCAAACATCATCGACGACGATCACCACACTAATGCCCGTAAACAAGGGCGCCAACCTGTCCGAAACGATCATTGCTCGGCGGACGTTCATCCGTCGTTCATGCGCGGAAAGGCCGGATTGGTCCCGTACACGACGGGTATGTCGCAGCGCCGGCAGCACCCGCGTGGGCACCCCGGCGGCCCGCAGTCGACCGGCCGCCCGCAGGGCCAGTTCGCGGGTGGCGTCCCGCCCCCGGCGGCGTACCGCGGCCCGGGTCGAGGGCACCGGGACCAGCAGGGTGGACCCGGCCGGTTCGGGCAGCCCGGCCGCCGCGGCCCGCGCGAGCGCGTCGCCGAGGGGGTGCGCCAACCGGCGTGCGCCGTGCTCCTTGTACGCGACCAGCACCGAGCGCACCGGTCCCGCGTACGCGGTGATCGCGTGCACCGGCGGCAGGCCCTCCGGCGCGGACGTCGGTCGCACGGGCACGGCCTCCGGAGCGAACACCGCGCGGCATCGCCCGCACAGCAGCGCACCGGCCTCGGCGCAGCCCGTGCAGGACACGGGCAGCACCAGGTCGGCCCATGCCGCGAGCACCCGACGCCGTTCCATGTCCCCAAGCTCGCACGCCCGGCCCGAAAACGGATCCGCGGCACCCGGAACCACCCGATCCGGTCATGGCGCGCCGTGGCGGACGATCGAACCGGTTCCCACCCGACCCGATCCGACCGGAACGGATCGGCCGCGGCACCCGCGGCCGGGCCGCCCGCGGCGGACCCGGGCCGCCGGTCCGAGTCGGCCCGCCGGACCTCGCAGAGGCCGCCGGGAGCCCTCGGACTCCGGCGGCCACGGCCTAGCCGGGATAGACCGGGTACATGCCGCTGTGCACCTTGGTCCAGTTGTTGCCCTGGGACAACTGGTAGATGTTGTCCTCGCCGGAGTCCGCCAGCAGGGGCTGGTCCGAGCCGTCCGGTGCCGCGATGTGCAGCATGCCGTTGACCGAGGCCACCGACACCGACAGGCCGCCGTCGATGTCGACGATCTGCGGCGCCAGCGCGCCCTGGCCCTCCTTGCCCAGCACCACGAGCCGGTCCGGGCCGTTCCAGGAGATCGCCTTGACCTCGACCAGCGAGGGAATCACCGAGCGCGGTGCGGCGATGGTCATGGCCACCGTGCCGTTGCTCACCCGCCGCTCCACCCGGCCGATCAGCACCTTGCCGTTGTCCACGATCAGCGCGGCCCGGGTGCCGTCCGGGGACAGGCGCAGGCCGGTGATCCGCGCGGCGGTGATGCCCTGCACGTCGACCGAGACCCGGGTGATCTGCTTGCGCTCGTCCTCGTACAGCGCGAGCACCCGTTCGGCGTCCTTGCTGCGATCCAGCACCCACAGCACGCCGCGACCGTCCCAGGTCGGGCTGAACAGCGACGCCGGGCCGGTGGTCAGCCACTCCTGGACCTCGCCGTGGCCGTCCACGTCGCCGACCATCAGTCGGCGACCGTTGGTGTCGATGCCCGCGATCCGCCGGCGGAACGGGTCCCGCGAGACGGCGATCTGGTCGACCTTGTAGGTGCCGTCGCCGAACGGCCCGGGCAACACCGGCGGATTGCCGTTGGGGCCGGGCACCACGTTGACCACGTTGCCCTTGGCGATGAAGTAGCCGGTGGGCGCGGACGTCCTGGCGGCCCGCCCGGGGTCGTACTGGGCGGCGTCGTCGTCGGAGAGCGAGCACATCGGCTCGCCGCCACCGGTGATCGAGACGGAGTCCACGCCGGAGACCTGGCGCAGCGTATAGAGCAGCTGGGCGGCCATCCGCTCGCAGCCCTTGCTCTGGGCGAGCCTGGCCTGCCGGTTCAGTTGCACCCGGGCGGTCCGGTTGTCCTCGATCGAGACGACCCGGTCGGCGGGTTCGGTGCCTGCCGGGAACGCGCTCTCCACCACGGGCCGCAGCCAGTCGGTCGGGCCCCCCACCAGTTGGCGCACCAGTGCCGAGGTCAGCCCGACGCGGCTGCGCAGGTAGACCGGGTCGGGCACGAGGATTTCCTTGCCCACCGGCATCGCGGTGGCGAACCAGTAGGTGTTCACCGACCGGTAGATCCGGTGGAACTCGGCCCGGGACAGGATCAGCCCGTCCGGCAGGTTGGCGATCCGCCACTGGTTGTCGGTGCCCAGGCGCAATTCCAGGGTCGCCCGGTACTGCGCGTTCGGCTGCTGCTCGGGCTGGTAGGCGTGGCGGTTGTCGACCGTGCCCACCCGGGTGCCGGACACCTCCGCCTGGTAGGTCCGCTCGTCGGCGCCGGGGACCAGTTCGATCCGGGCGATCCTCTCGAGCACCACGATCTCCCGGTCGGGCGCCCACGTGGACCCGGCCTCCGGGGTCAGGTAGGCGCGTGCCGTCACGTAGTCCGGCTCGTCGCTGGTGACCGCCTCCAGGAAGCCGGCGACCATCCCGTGCGGCTGCTCGCCGGGCTTGGGCGGCACGGCGAAGACCCGCACCTGCTGCTCGGGCCCCTGGTCCTTGTTGCCGCCCTTGGCGGCCTCGCGCACGCTCCCGCTGTGCGGCATGGACGCGCACGCGCCGAGCGTGCACAACACGCACACCAGGGCCAGGAACGAGCCGATCCGCCTCATCGATTGCCTCCCGCGGGGCCGGCCGCGCGCACGGTGCGCCGATACGGCGAGCCCGCCGGGCCCAGGCCCCGATTGGCCCGCGAGTCCTCGGGTTCCAACGGCAGCGGCGAGCGCACCAGCTCCCCGCCCGCGGTCTTGGGCAGGCTGAGCCGGAACTGCGAGCCGCCGCCCGGCTCGCCCCACGCCTGGAGCCAGCCGCCGTGCAGGTGCGCGTCCTCCAACGCGATCGACAGGCCCAGCCCGGTGCCGCCGGTGGTCCGGGCCCGGGCCGGGTCGGCCCGCCAGAAGCGGGCGAACACCAACGAGGACTCGCCGGGCTTGAGGCCCACGCCGTAGTCCCGCACGGCCACCGCGACCGAGTCCTCGCCGCCCGCCACGGTGACCACCACGTCGTGGCCCTCACCGTGCTCGACCGCGTTGACCACCAGGTTGCGCAGCACCCGGTCGATCCGGCGCGGGTCCACCTCGGCCACGCACGGCTTGTCCGGCGCGCGCACCACCAGCCGGCTGCCGCGCCGCTCGGCCAGCGGCTCCGCGCCCTCGACCACCCGGCGCACCAGGTCGCGCAGGTCCACCGGCTCGGCGTCCAGCACGGCCGCGCCCGCGTCGAAGCGGCTGATCTCCAACAGGTCCGACAACAACGCCTCGAACCGGTCCAGCTGGTTCTGCAACAGCTCGGCCGAGCGCCGGGTGGCCGGGTCGAAGTCCTCGCGGGCCTCGTGCAGCACGTCGGCGGCCATCCGCACGGTGGTCAGCGGGGTGCGCAGCTCGTGCGAGACGTCCGAGACGAACCGGCGCTGCACCCGCGAGAGCTCCTCCAGTTGCCGGATCTGGTTCTGCAGGTTGGAGGCCATCTTGTTGAACGAGGAGCCCAATCGGGCCAGGTCGTCCGCGCCGACCACGCGCATGCGCTCCTCCAGGCGACCGGCGGCCAGCCGCTCGGCGATCCGCGCCGCCATCCGGACCGGGGTGACCACCCACCGGGTCACCAGCGCCGCGATCGCCACCAGGAGCAGCACCAGGAAGACGCCGGCGGTGGCCAGGGTGCTGCGCACCAGGCCCAGGGTCTTCTCCTCCGGGGCGAAGGAGAAGAAGTAGTAGAGCTGGTAGGACCCGCCGTCCGGGTCCTCCAGCTGCGCGCCGACCACCAGGCCCGCCTCGCGGGTGGTCTCGGCCGAGCCGTCGCCGTGCTGGCCCTCGCGCACGATCTGGGTGTACTGGAGCAGTGCCACGCCGCGCTTGAGCCCGACCTCGCGGCGCAGTTCGGCGGGCACGCTGGAATCGGGGACCACGTCGCCGGAGGCCCGGGGGCTGCGGCCGGACCCGGGCGGGTTGTCCGCCGTGTCCTGACTGGTCGCGGCCACGTCGTACACCCCCTGGCCGCCGCTGGAGAGCTGTTTGACCAGCGCGTTGAGCCAGTCGCCGGTGTTCACCCGGTTGCCGGACCCCGGCGTGGCGGCCGGCACGCCGGTGGGCACCTGGACGTGCCGGCTCGGGTTGGTGGCGATCTCGTCGGCCTGCGCGCGGGCGTCCGCGAACCCGCCCTGGGCCTGGGACCGGGCGGAGGCCACCTTCGCGTCCAGCAGACCGTTGCGGACCTGGCCGACCACCACCACCCCGAGCAGCACCATCACCGCGACGGACAACACCAACGTGGTGGCCACGACGCGAAACTGGATCGACCTGTTCCACAGCGCCATGACCCGGCCCACGCCGCCGCGCACGCGACGCAGGGCGAGGGACCAGGCCGATGGGGACGGCGACCGCTGTGCGGTGCTCACCGAAACGAACTCAAGGTCAGGCCGGTCCCGCCTTGTAGCCGACCCCGCGCACGGTGACCACGGTCTCCGGACGCTCGGGGTCGCGCTCGATCTTCGAGCGCAGCCGCTGCACGTGCACGTTCACCAAGCGGGTGTCGGCCGCGTGTCGATATCCCCATACCTGTTCGAGAAGCACCTCGCGGGTGAACACCTGCCAGGGCTTGCGGGCGAGTGCGACAAGGAGGTCGAACTCCAGCGGGGTCAGTGCGATGTTCTGCCCGTCCCGCTTCACGGCGTGGCCGGCCACGTCGATCACCAGATCGCCGATCACCAACTGCTCCGGGGTGGGTTCTTCGGCTCTGCGCAGGCGGGCCCGCACACGAGCGACAAGCTCCTTGGGCTTGAACGGTTTGATCACATAGTCGTCGGCTCCGGATTCCAGCCCGACCACGACGTCGACCGTGTCGCTCTTGGCGGTGAGCATCACGATCGGCACGCCGGACTCGGCACGGATCTGGCGGCAGACGTCGATGCCGTCACGGCCGGGCAGCATCAGGTCCAGCAGCACCAGGTCCGGTTTTACATCCCGGAAAGCCTGGAGTGCCTTGTCGCCGTCCGCCACGAACGACGGCTCGAACCCTTCGCCACGCAGCACGATGCCGAGCATCTCGGACAGTGCGGTGTCGTCGTCAACGATGAGGACGCGTCCCTTCATGTGCATCATCGTCGCATTACCGGATTGTGACCTGCACTCATCCGACCGATTCCGGCCGCGTCCATCAGTGACAAAACCGCCCAAATACTGAAAATTACGGCCGGAGAGAGTACGGAGTCACGTCGATTTTCGGGCCGTACGCCGACCCGCCGCCCGGCGCAACGGACGTTTCGGCCACGGATCCGACCGCTACCGCCCCCGCCGACGACCCGGGCAGGGCGGCGCCGGAACGTGTGGCGCGTGCTCGACGTTGTCCCCGCGGTCGACGTGCCCGTGCGGGCGGACCGGATCCGATGGCCGCCCGTTCATCCGAGCCCCACACAGGCATGCCACGATGAGTCACCACCCGATCAGGACGAGGAGCGCAATCGCATGACGGACTCGCCCGGCTCGGCCGGCCCGGACGCCCCGGGGCCGGACGGAGAGCGCCCGGCGGACGACGCCACGTCACCCGACCGGTCCGCACCCGCGCCCGCCTCGCCGTCGCCGGCCACGCCCCCGTCCCCATCCTCGCCGTCGTCCTCGGACAAGCCGCCGTCCCCGGACAGGCCGTCCCTGGACAAGGCGCCCGCTCCGGACGAGCCCACGGCCCCGGACCAGCCGACCCCCAAGGCCCCGGCCCCCGGCTGGGCCCCGGTCCAGCCGCCCGCCGCCGGCTGGGGACCCCCGCAACAGGGCCCCGCCACCGGCTGGGGAGCCCCACAGCAGCCTCCGGGCGCCGACCCGCGCTGGGGCACCGCCGGGCAGCAGCCGCCGCTGTGGGGAGCGCCTCCCGGCTGGAACGGCCCCTACGTGCAGGCCGCCAAGCCCGGCGTGATCCCGCTGCGCCCGCTGAGCGTCGGCGAGATCCTGGACGGCGCCTTCGCCGCCATGCGCGCGCACTGGAAGGTCATGATCGGCATCGCCGTCGTGGTCGCCCTGCTCACCCAGTGCCTCGAGGTACCGGTCACCTGGCTGCTGAACCGCGAGTTCTCGCCCAGCGACCTCGGCGACGACCCCACCGGTGAGGAGGCGTGGCGCTACCTGCGCGACACCGCCGCACTGGTGATCGTGCCGATCGTGGTGGCCACCCTGGGCCAGATCGCCGCCACCGCGATGCTCACCGTCGTGGTCAGCCGCGCCGTGATCGCCAAGACCATGTCCGCCGCCCAGGCCTGGACGGCGGTCCGCCCGCTGCTCCCGCGCCTGCTCGGCGTCACCTTCGCCACCTGGCTGATCCCGGTCGGCACACTCCTGGTGGCGATGTTGCCGGGCCTGCTCCTGCTGGCCGTCGGCGCCGACGGCCTCGGCGCCCTGCTGCTGCTCCCGGGCATGATCGGCGGCATCGTCGCGGCGATCTACCTCTACGTCTGCCTCTCCCTCGCCGGCCCCACGCTGATGCTGGAGAAGCAGTCGGTGCGCAAGTCGCTGGAGCGCTCGCGCAAGCTGGTCACCGGCTCGTGGTGGCGCGTCTGCGGGATCCTGCTGCTGATCGCGCTGATCATGACGATCGTCGGCGGCATCATCCAAACGCCGTTCCTGCTGGCCACGGACGGCATCTCCGCGATCACCGCGTCCGAGGCCTCCGACATCCCGGACCCCTCCTTCGTCGACCTGCTGATCACCGGCGTCGGCGCGGTGATCGCCGCCGCGCTGCTCTACCCCTTCGCCGCCGGCGCCACCGCACTGCTCTACATCGACCAGCGCATCCGCCGCGAGGCACTCGACCTCGACCTCGCCCGCGCGGCCGGCGTCCTGGACGACGAGCCCGGCGGCGACGCGACCTCGGGACCCGCGCCGGCGTGACCCGCCACGCGCTCGCGACCCTGGCCCGGGACTGGGAACCGGTGGACATCCCGCGCGACGACGCGCGGGATGCCGCCCGCGACGAGCTCTCACGCCCCGAATACCACCGCGACGACGCCGGCCCGGTCCGCCGGGCCCTGGACTGGTTCCTCGACCGCCTGGGCGACCTGATCTCCCGGGCCGGCGACCACAGCCCCGGCGGCGGCCTCGGCCTCGTGGTGATCGTGCTCCTGGTGATCGCCGCGCTCGTGGTCCTGCGGCTGCGGCTGGGTCCGCTGCGCGCCGCCCGCCGTCGCGCCGAGCTCCCGCTGTACGGCGACCGGGGCCCGCTGTCGGCCGCCGAGCACCGCGCGGCCGCCGACGCGCATGCCGCCGGGGGCCGATGGGACGATGCCGTCCGGGAACGCTTCCGCGCGATCGTGCGAGCCCTGGAGGAACGCGCGGTGCTCGACGTACGCCCCGGCCGCACCGCCGACGAGGCCGCCGCCGAGGCCGGCCGCGCGCTGCCCGAGGAGGCGGCGGACCTGCGTGCCGCCGCCGCGACGTTCGACGACGTGCACTATGGCGGGCGTACCGCCGACCGGGACCTGGACCGGGACCTGCGCGACCTCGACGCCCGCTGCGCCGCCGCCCGCCCACGCGTCGAGGAGCGGATGCCCCGATGAGCGACACCGCGCTCGGCCCCACCACCGAGCAGCTGTGGCGCCGGGTGCGCATGCCCCTGGCCCTGTTCGCCCTGGTCCTGATCGTGGTCTCCGCACTCGTGCTGATCCGCGGCGACCGCCACGAGGGCCGACTCGACCCGCGCTCCACCCACCCCCAGGGCAGCAAGGCCCTGGCCCAACTGCTGCGGGCACGCGGCGTGGAGGTGCACCGGGTCCGCTCCGCCGAGGAGGCGGCCCAAACGATCCGCCCGGACAGCACCCTCGTGGTGCCCTTCCCGAACCTGCTCGCCGACGCGCAACTGCGCACCCTCGCCGCCGCCGGCCCGGCCCGCACCGTCCTGGTCCGCCCCGACGAGGCCGCGCTCGCGATCCTGGCCCCCGGCGTACACACCGCTCCCGACACGCACCGCCGCACCCTGCGACCGCGCTGCCCGCTGCCCGCCGCGACCCGGGCCGGCAACGCGGACACCGGCGGCATGCGGTTCGACACCGACCTGCTCCCCGACGCCACCGGCTGCTACCCCGACGCGGGCCGCCCCACCCTCGTGCTCACCCCGCCCCGCGCCGGCCACGACACCGTCGTACTCGGCTCCGGCAGCCCGCTGGTCAACGACCGCCTCGACGACAACGGCAACGCCGCCCTCGCCCTGAACCTGCTCGGCGCCCACCCGCACCTGGTCTGGTACCTGCCCGGCGCCGACGAACTCCCGCCCGCCGACGACTCGCTGTGGGACCTGCTGCCCGCCGGCTGGCGCTGGGGCGCCGCACAACTGGCCGTCGCCGCCGTCCTGCTCGCCCTGTGGCGGGCCCGCCGACTGGGTCCGGTGGTGGCCGAACCGCTCCCGGTCGTGGTCCGCGCCGCCGAGACCGTCGAGGGCCGCGCCCGGCTCTACCGGCGCGGCCGCGCCCGCGACACCGCCGCCGAACTGCTGCGCGCCGCCACCCGCGAACAACTCGCCCGCATCCTGGGCGCCGAGCCCACCGAGGCCGCCCTGATCGCCTCGATCACCACCCGCACCGACCACACGAGCGCGCACGTGCACGCCCTGTTGTACGGTGCGAGCCCGGAGAGCGACGAGGCCCTCGTCACCCTGTCCGACGAACTCGACGCGCTGATAAGGCAGGTACGCACGACGTGAGCGCACCCGAGCAGACCCGCGAGGCGCGCGACGCGCTCGAAGCCCTGCGCGGCGAGATCGGCAAGGCCGTGGTCGGCCAGGACGCCGCCGTCACCGGACTGGTGATCGCCCTCCTGTGCCGGGGCCACGTGCTCCTGGAAGGTGTGCCCGGCGTCGCCAAGACGCTGATGGTCCGCGCCCTCGCCCGCAGCCTGGACCTGACCACCACCCGCGTGCAGTTCACCCCGGACCTGATGCCCGGCGACGTCACCGGCTCGATGGTCTACGACGCGCGCACGGCCGCGTTCTCCTTCCGCGAGGGCCCGGTGTTCACCAACCTGCTCCTCGCCGACGAGATCAACCGCACGCCGCCCAAGACCCAGGCCGCCCTGCTCGAAGCCATGGAGGAACGCCAGGTCTCGGTCGACGGCACCACCCGCCCGCTGCCCGACCCGTTCATGGTCGCGGCGACGCAGAACCCGATCGAGTACGAGGGCACCTACCCGCTGCCCGAGGCCCAGTTGGACCGCTTCCTGCTCAAACTCACCCTGCCGCTGCCCGAACGCGCCGACGAGATCGTGGTGCTGCGCCGGCATGCCGAGGGCTTCGACCCGCGCGACCTCGAAGCCGCCGGCGTCCGCCCGGTCGCGGGCGCCGCGGACCTGGCGGCCGGCCGCCGAGCCGTGGCCGACCTGCGCATCGAACCGGACATCCTGGCCTACGTCGTGGACGTCTGCCGAGCCACCCGGACCTCCCCGTCGCTGGCCATGGGCGTCTCCCCGCGCGGCGCCACCGCCCTGCTCGCCGCCGCCCGCGCGTGGGCCTGGCTGGCCGGCCGCGACTACGTCACCCCCGACGACGTCAAGGCACTGGCCCGACCGGCACTGCGACACCGCGTACGACTGCGCCCGGAGGCCGAGATGGAGGGTGTGACCCCCGACGTGGTGATCGACGCCGTCCTGGCGCACACCCCGGTCCCGCGTTAACCGCCGATGGCCCTGACCGGTCGCGCCGTCCTGGCCGCAGCACTGGGCGTCCTGGTGGTCGGCCTGCTGCTGCCCTCGCTGATCGGCCTGGCCGTGGTCGAGGGCGCACTGCTGCTCGGCATCCTCGCCGACCTGCTGCTCGCCGCCGGCGTCCGCGACCTGACCTTCGAGCGGGGCGGCGACACCGCGGTCCGCCTCGGCGAACCCGCCGAGGTCACGCTGACCGTCGGCAACCCCGGCACCCGCCCCCTGCGCGGCCGACTGCGCGACGCCTGGCCACCCAGCACCGGCACCACCACCCAGCGGCACGACCTGAGCCTCCCCGCCGGCGAACGCCGCCGCCTCACCACCACGATGACCCCCACCCGCCGCGGCGACCGCAACGCCCACCGGGTCACCGTCCGTTCCGTCGGCCCGCTCGGCCTGGCCGCCCGCCAGGGCTCGCACCACGTGCCGTGGCGACTGCGCGTGCTGCCCGGCTTCCCCAGCCGCCGACTGCTCCCCTCCAAGCTGGAACGCCTGCGCGAACTCGACGGCCGCTCGGCCCTGCTCACCCGAGGCGCCGGCACCGAGTTCGACACGCTGCGCGAGTACGTCCCCGGCGACGACGCCAAATCGATCGACTGGCGCGCCTCCGCCCGCAACCAGGGCGTCGTGGTACGCACGTGGCGCCCCGAACGCGACCGGCACATCCTGGTCGTGCTGGACACCGGCCGCACCTCGGCCGGCCGCATCGGCGACATCCCCCGCCTGGACGCCGCGATGGACGCGACCCTGCTGCTGACCGCGGTCGCCAACCACGCCGGCGACCGGGTCGACCTGCTCGCCTACGACCGCCGGGTACGCGCCGAGGTCCGCCGCGCGCCCCGGAACGGCACACTCCCGGCCTTCGTCCAGGCGATGGCCACGCTGGAACCGGAGTTGGTCGAACCCGACGCCCGGACCCTGATCGCCGAGATCCTCCGCCGCACCCCGCGCCGCTCGTTGATCGTGCTGATCACCGGCCTGGAACGGGAGGCGGTCCAGGAGGGCATCCTCCCGGTGCTGCCGCAACTGGCCGCACGCCACGAGGTGATCGTCACGGCCGTCGCCGACCCGGCGATCACCGCGATGGCCACCCACCGCGGCGACGCCACGGCGGTCTACGAAGCCGCCGCCGCCGAACGCGAACTCGCCGAACGCCGCTCCACCGCCGCCGAATTGCGCCGAAAGAACATCACCGTCGTGGACGCGCCCCCGAGCGAACTGGCCTCGACACTCACCGACACGTACCTGGCTTTGAAACTGGCGGGGCGGCTTTAGGGCTGGGATGGGCGCGGGGGTGGACGCGGGGGCGGACGCGGGGGTGCTGGGATGGGCGGGGGTGCTCGGATGGGCGCTGGGATGCTCCCTGGGGCTTCTCTTGGGTCGTTCCCTGGGACTGCCCCTGGGGCTGGTCTTCCCTTAGTGGCTTTTGCGGGTGGGTGATGTGCCGACTGCGCGCGGTGCTTCTCGAGTCGGGCTGCGTTTCGGGGTGCGTTCGCGTTTCGGCGGAGGTCGGTGCGTTTCCGGCGGCGGTTGCGTCTTGGCCGGGTAGGGCGCGGGTGGCTTTGTGCTAACCGGTCGACGTGGCCTGGCGGAGATCAGCCCGGTCCCGGGGTCACCGGCGGTCAGGAGCCCTGGGTCCCCCGGCGAGACGGGGGCGTCGCCTGCGGAAAAGGCGCTGGCAACGGCGGAGCGGGAGGGCGGCCCGGTGAGGTTCGCCGGGGGACCTTCCAGGGTGGGTCGGGCGTTCTCGGCCGGCGGTCGCGCCTGGGTGGGCAGCGGGTGGCCTTGTGCTAACCAGTCGGCGTGGTCCGGCGGAGATCGGCCCGGTCCCAGGGTCACCGGCGGTCAGGAGCCCTGGGCTCCCCGGCGAGACGCGGGTGTTGCCTGCGGAGAAAAGCGCTGGCAACGGCGCGGAGGGGTGGGCGGCCCGGTCAGGTCCGCCGGGGAGCCTTCCAGGGTGGGTCGGGCGTTCTCGGCGTGCGGCCGCGTCTTGGTCGGGTCGGGCGCGGATGGCTTTGTGCTCACCGGTCGACGTGGACCGGCGGAGATCAGCCCGGTGCCAGGGTCACCGGCGGTCAGGAGCCTTGGGTTTCCCGGCGAGACGCGGGTGTTGCCTGCGGAGAAAGGCGCTGGCAACGGCGCGGAGGGGTGGGCGGTCCGGCAAGGTTCGCCGGGGGACCTCCCCGAGTGGGCCGGGCGTTCTCGGTGTGCGGTGGGTGTTCGGTGGCGAGAGCCCGTGGAGAGTGGGGCGGGGAGTGGGCGGTTTCGGTCGCCGGAGTGCGAAACCCGGCCCTCGGCAGGTGCTTTCGCCTGTCGTTCCCGCAAAACCGCAGGTCAGTGGGCGGGCACGGGCTCGTATGCGTCTCGGGATCCGGATCGAGACCCGCGAAGCCTCCGGGGGAATTCCTGCCGGCAGACCCGACCCGCTGGGGGAGGTCTCCCGGCGGGCCTTTCGGAAGATCCGCCGGACAGAGGGGTCGGCGTGGGTCCCGATCCGGATCGCGGAACGGCTTCCGGCGCATCGGATTTCCGCTGACCTGGGGTTGTACGGAACCGGGCCGCGTGAGCGCCTGTCGAGGGCCGGGTTGTGCACTTCGGCAACCGAAACCGCCCACTCACGGCCCCAATCGACCCCCGGCCGGCCACCGAACACCCACCGCATGCCGCAAAACGCCCGACCCACTCGGGAAGGTCCCCCGGCGGACCTGACGGCAGTGCCCTCCTGCTCCGCCGTTGCCAGCGCTTTTCCCGCAGGCAACACCCGTGTCTCGCCGGGGGACCCAGGGCTCCTGACCGCCGGTGACATTGGGACCGGGCTGATCTCCACCAGGCCACGCCGACCGGTGAGCACGAGGCCACCCGCTGCCCACCAAGACCGGACCGCCGGCCGAGAACGCCCGGCCCACTCGGGGAGGTTCCTCGGCGAACCTTGCCGGGCCGCCCACCCCTCCGCGCCGTTGCCAGCGCTTTTCTCCGCAGGCAACACCGGTGTCTCGCCGGGGAGCCCAGGGCTCCTGACCGCCGGTGACATTGGGA
>NZ_JBITHP010000047.1:0-58595 GCF_044458105.1 Embleya sp. NPDC050493 | reverse complement strand
AAAACCCCCCCTCCCGGCGGGCGCGTCCCCGCGGGTGGGGGGGGCGCCCCCCCCCCCCCCCCCCCCCCGCGGCCGCGGGGGCGGGGGCCCCCCCCCCCCCCCGCCCCCCGCCACGCGTTCGCCCCTCGGCCCCGCACCGCAACTTGCCGCGCTCGGGCGGGTTGTGCCTTTTCCCGGCCGCCGCCGGCCCACCGGCGATCAAAGCCGGCCGGGCGATGCTCCGTCGGCGGCGGCCTCTTCCGTGGCGAGCAGACCGAGCGCTGTTCTCAGCATGGCCGTGCTCCAGTTGAGCGGCGTGTGGGGCGAGGGGACGATCAGTTCGTTGCCCCGGTCGTCGCGGTAGGTGACAAGGCATTCCGGGACGCGGTAGGGCGGCACTTTCCTGATGTGGTAGCCGTCGTCCTCGCGGAGCACCGCGTGCCACTGGTCCTCGCCGGTGACGGTGGCCAGCATGGCGTTCAGGTGCCGTACCGCGAACTCGCGGTATTCCCGGGCCTGTTCGGGGTCGCTCCGCCGCATGTGCAGACTTCGGCGGGCGCCCCATGCGGCCAGTTGTCCGAGTGGGTGCGTCCAGGCGGCTTCGCGCCCCTGCGGTGTCAGGCGGCCGCGCATCTCCTGCTTGCGGTCCAGGTCCACGTCACCGCCCCGGGCCTCCGCGTCCGCCCGTACCTCGTCCTTGATGGCGCGGACGATCGCCTGCACCTCGTGCGTATGGAAGTTGACGCGCTGGTAGGAGTCCCCCGCATAGCGGATGAAGCCACCGGTGGCCGGATCCACGAGGGAGAGCAGCGCGTCGAGGACCACGGTCTCCACCTCGCGTGCGGTCATCGGCCGGGCCGGCTCGCCGATGGGGACGCGGGCCTCGGCGAGCAGTTCCGGCAGGCCGTACATCAGCAGGTAGACCAAGGACGCGTCCGCCCGGCGGTGTCGGATCGAATCGAGCTCGTAGTCGGGTGACTCGAACGGGATCCTGCGGCCGATTTCGCGGAGACCGGCGTCCACCATCGTGCCGACTCTCGTGCCGAAGTCCTCACCGTCCGCCAGGAAAGCCAGTTTCCCGTTCTCGGTCAGCACCCTGATCCTGTCGAGCAGGGCTGTTTCGACGGCCATCACCGAGGTGCGCCGCGCGGCGATCTCCTCCCACGATCCGGAGCTTTCGTACCGGGGGAATCCGACCGCCCGCAGGAACGGCACCACGAAGCGAAGGAACTCCCGGTGCGATGGCAACAGTTCGTCGGTTCCGAGAAACCCCCGAGCCACGGCGTCCAGGACGAGGAACGCCAGCATCTGGAACGAATCCTGCTTGTTCCGCCAGGAGTTCGGCTTCTCGGCCTCGAGATCGTCGAACCACAGGGATATGTGCGGCCATTCCTCCTGCCCCGTGTCCCCCCGCTCCACGACGGCGGCGAACCGGGCGAGTTGCGCGGGCGTCGAGATCAGGTGCAGCGCGCTGTGGATCAGTTCGCGCCCGATGTCCCCTTCCGTCGCGTATCGGACCGGGTCGCTCAGGAAGAGTTCCATCATGGCGCTCGCGGACTGCACGTGATCGCGCAGGTAGAACATCGTCGACATCTCGCCGTGCCGCACGGTGGGATCGGCGCCGATATCCGTCGCCGCGACGATGGACACCCGGCGCGCCGCACCGTCGACCCGGACGCTCCCCGCCTCGATCACCGGCAGATCGAGCGCGCCCCGCTCCTTCAGCAGCGCCTCCACGGCGCACAGGTGCGTCGGCGAGTCCCCCGCCTCCACCAGGCGGGCCAGAGCCCGATCGGCGAACCGGGTCCCGGCGCCTTCGGTCGCCCGGTACGCGCGACTTTTCGCCATCAGCTCGCGCAACAGGACCCGGTCGTACCGCTGGTGAGATGTGGGCACGCCTGCTCCGTCGTACGTGGCCGACACCGGTACGGCACGGCCTGTGGATCCTGCGGACACAACGTCACACCGGGCATGTCGTCGACGTCGACAATCCTCCGCGCGATCCGTCCGGCGATGATCCTCCCACGGCCCGGAATCGGTCCGCCGCGGAGGCGGGCACGTCCTCGGCCACGGGCAGGCGATCGGATCCGGGCCCGCCGCGCGGCGAACGCGCGGGACCGCAGGCTCCGCACCCGAGGCCGGTGCCGCCAGGGCCCGGAAGGCGCGCCTTGCCACCGGCTGGTTCGTGTGATCGCGGTCGGCTACCTGCTGTTCCGCTGGGCGGGCCGACGCGACTGGCGCGCGGGGGCGATCCTGTGCGGCCTGGCCGCCGCCTACCTGCCCTGGCCGGCCTTCCAGGATCGCACGATCTTCCTGTTCTACGCGGTCGCCTTCGTACCGTTCCTGTGCCTGGCGGTGACCATGATGCTCGGCGCACTGCTCGGCCCACCCGCTGCCGTCGAGACGCGACGCGGGTGGGGCACCGCCGCAGTGGCCGCGATCATCGCGCTGATCGCCTGGAACTTCCTGTACTTCTACCCCATTCTCGCCGGCGAGACGATCGGTCGAAGTGCGTGGTTGGACCGCATGTGGTTCGGCACATGGATCTGAGCCGGAGTCCGGCCGCGCGCCGGCGCGGTCTCGGGTCAGGCGGCGTCGAAGCGCCACCGGGTCTGGGTGTAGGTGCCCTTGCCGAAGCCGAAGACGGTCGTCGGCGCGACGCGGTAGACCACGGCCCGGTTGCCGTCCCTGCCCTCGAAGGCTCCGTCGCGCACGTCGAAGTGCCACTCCGGGCCGTATTTGCCCTGGTACGCGTCGGCCAGCCGGCTCAGCCGCGTGTGCTCGGTCAGCAGCGCCGCCTCGCCCTCGACGACCAGGTCCAGGCCCTCGTGCAGGGCGTTGTCGCCGGTGGTCAGGACGCAGTTCGCGTTGGCGGCGAGGTTGCGCGCCTTGCGCTCCTCGGCGCCCGTACAGAAGTGCAACGCGTCGTCGAGCCAGACACCCAACAGCGGGGTGACGTGCGGCCGTCCCTCGGGCCGCACCGTGGTCAGCCAGTACACCGGGGCGGTCGCGAGCCGGGTGACGGCCTCCGACCACGGGGTGGCGACGGCCGCGGGGTCGCTGTAGCGCGCGTCGAGATCGGTACGGGGTTCGTGCTTCGACATCAAGGCGTCCTTCGGGGAGTCGGTCGGTGGGGGTCTGCACATGATGAGACCGCGCTTCCCCGGGAAACTCATCGGTGGGCGCGCGTGGTTCACCCGATGGAAGGAGCCGATGCACACCGTGCCCGTCGGGCGGCACACACCGCGAGCGGAGTCCGAGCGGTGATACACCGTCAGGGGACGGCCGGACCGACGGGATCGACCACGACGAGTTCTTCGATGTGCTCGCCCAGTTGCTCACGCGCCTCCCGGGGCAGCCCCGTGTCCATGATCAGCGCGTCCGCGTCGCCGAGTCGGGCGATCGTGCTGATCCCGATCAGGCCCCACTTGGTGTGGTCGGCGACCACGACCAGGCGGCGGGCGGCTCGCACGAGGGCGTGATTGGTCTCCGCCTCCAGCAGGTTGGGGGTGGTGAATCCGACACGTGGGCTGATGCCGTGGACGCCCAGCATGAGCATGTCGACGTTGAGACTCCGTAGCGCCGCGACCGCGACGGGACCCACCAGCGCGTCCGACGGTGTGCGCACGCCGCCGACGATCACCACGGTCTGGTCGGAGCGGCCGGATTGGTGGAACACGTCCGCGACCGGAATCGAGTTGGTGACCACCGTGAGCCCGGGGACGTCGACGAGTTGCCGGGCCAGTGTCCATGTCGTCGTCCCGGCGGACAGTGCGATGGCGCTGTTCGGCGCGACCATCGCCGCCGCACGCCGGGCGATCGCCTCCTTCTCCGCGGCCTGGAGCCCGGACTTGGTCACGAACCCCGGCTCCTCGGTCGAACTGCCGTCCCGCAAAGTGGCTCCACCGTGCACCTTGGCGATCAGACCCTGCCCGGCCAGCACTTCGAGATCGCGCCGAATGGTCATGTCCGAGACCCCGAATTTCCGCACCAGCGTCGCGACACGGACGGACCCCTGAGCGGCGATCATTTCCAAGATCGTGTTTTGTCGCTGACGTGCCAGCATTCCCGATCCTCTCGCCCGTAGCTGATCAACATATTCCAACACGGCATTGTTCGATTCCCGCGCCGGTTCCTCGCCGTCGGGAAAGATCCTTGTCCCGCACTTCCCTTCCTACCCGGGAGAAGGCGCTGCGGCAGGAGTTTTACCAAAGCGAGTCTTGTTGGTTAATGTTGAGACTGCTAGATATGTGAGTCGCATTGCGAGTGAATACCGCGCATCCATGTTCGATTTCAAGATCGACGTTCGATTCGAAGATCGACCTTTTCCCGTGCGCAAGGAGACCCCGATGCGCAAATCCCGTCCTTCCGCAGGTCGGAACGCTTCCGCAGGTCCGAGCGCTTTCGCAGGTCGGAGCATTTCCGCGGATCGGAGCACTTCCGTTGGCGGGGCGCTTCCGTCGACGGGAGCGAGCACGAGGGCCGGGCACGTCGACGCATCGACCATCGAGCACACGCGGCCCTCCCGGACCGCCGACTTTCACAGGGGCTGACCATGACGCACCGCAGACGCACCCGGCGCAGGGCCGCGATGGTGGCGGCGTTCGCATTCGCCGTGGCGCTCACGGCCTGTTCGTCCGGCAAGGACGAAGGGGGGTCCAAGGCACCCTCGGGCGCACCCGCTTCCTTATCCGGCACCATCAAGATCGCATATCTGCAAAAGCAGGGAGACCAGCAGTACTTCGTGGACGAGGCGGACGGCGCCCGCGCGAAGGCCAAGGAACTCGGCGTCGACCTCAAGGTCGTGAATCTCGGCAACGACACCAACAAAGCCGTCAGCGAGGTCCAGGCGGCAGTGGCACAGAAGTACAACGGTGTCGTGATCGTCGTACCCGACCCCGCGGTGGGGCCGCAGGTCGTCGACATCGCCACCGGTGGCGGCGCACCGCTTCTCGCGTCCGACGACCAGATCTGTGTCGGCGGGGCCGACCCGACCAGATGCGCCAAGGACAAGCTGGTCCCGCGTGTGGGCTTCAGCGGCCCCCAGATGGGCACCCAGGTGGGTCGACGTGCGGCCGAGGAATTCAAGAAGGCGGGCTGGACTGCCGCCGACACCGCGATCATCGCCGCCTGGAAGCAGGACGTGACGGTCTGCACCGACCGGGTCGACGCCGCCCACGAGGCGTTCGAACAGGCGACCGGCACGGACGTCAAGGTCCTCAAGGTCGGCACCGACAACACGCCGCCCGACGCCCAGAACAAGACGGCGGCCACGATGAGCGGCAACCGGTCGGTGAAGCACTGGATCGTGTGGGGCTGCAACGACGAGAACGTGAGCGGCGCGGTCACCGCGCTGCAGAACGGCGGCTACGGGGCGGCCGACGTGATCGGCGTCGGACTGGGTGGCTATCTGGCGTGCAAGGACTGGGGTTCCGGCAAGCCGAGCGGGATGAAGGCCGCGTTGTTCATCAACGGCCGCGAGGTCGGCGGTCTCGCCGTACAGACCATGGTCGATCGGCTCAGGAACGGCAAACCCTTCCCCGCCGAGGCGTTCGCGACCACGAAGATGGTCGACCCCTCGAACTGGCGACAATCCGGCCTCGAGTGCACGTGACCCGGCCCGGCCCGCGGCCGTGTCGAACCGCCCGCCGTCGGCCCCCACGGCACCGCCCGGCACGAGTCGCGGCGACCCGGCGCCCGGATGGGCCGCCGCGACCTCCCGAAACGCCCCCGAGGTCCAGCCATGACGAAAAGCCCACCTCTCGATCTCCCCGGCCCCGCGCTCGCCGTCGAGAACATCCACAAGGACTTCGCCGGAGTCCACGCCCTGCGCGGCATCACGCTGGACTTCCCCCGCGGCACCGTCACCGCGCTCATGGGGGAGAACGGCGCCGGCAAGTCGACCCTCATCAAGATCGTCAATGGCGACCATCGACCCGGTCGCGGCCGGATCCTCGTCGCCGGCACACCCCGCGAACTGCACAGCCCCGCCGACGCGCGCAGGCACGGGATCCGCGTGATCGCGCAGGAGCCCGAGATCGTCCCCCACGTCAGCGTGGCCGAGAACGTCTACATCGGCGCACTGCCGCACAGGGCGGGCCGCATGCTCGATCGAGGCACGTTGTATCGGCGCATGCGCTCCGACCTCGAACGCCTGGGATTCGCACACGCCATCGCCCCCGAGACCCTCGGCTCCCGACTCTCGCCCGCGCAACGCCAGCTCGTGGAGATCCTGCGCGCCCTCACCACCGAGGCCGCCGTCCTGGCCTTCGACGAACCGACCTCGTCGCTGTCCGAACACGAGGTGGAGGCGCTTTTCGACCTCATCCGGAGACTTCGCGACCGGGGCCTCGCCATCATCTACGTCTCGCACCGGATGCGGGAGATCTTCCGCCTCGCCGATCGCATCGCGGTGTTGCGCGACGGCGAGCTTGCCGGTGTACGCGACGCCGCGCAGGCCGACGAAGGCGAGGTCGTGCGACTCATGGTCGGACGCGACCTGTCGGCGCTGTTCGCACGCAGGCGCTGCGCCGGCGATCGGGTCGTCCTCGACGTGCACGATCTCACCACCGACCACGTGTCGCACGTGCACCTGGACGTACACGCGGGCGAGGTCGTCGCCCTGGCCGGCCTGGTCGGCGCCGGACGATCCGAACTGGCCGCCGCCCTGGTGGGGGATCTGCCGATCCGCTCCGGCGAGGTGCGCGTCGAGGGCCGGCCGCTGCGGCTGCGCATGCCCCGGGACGCCGTTCGGGCGGGCATCGGCTACGCGCCCGAGGAACGCAAGGCCCAGGCGTTGTTCATGACCGGCTCGGTTCGTCACAACATCAGCGTCGCCGTCCTGGACCGCCTGCGTCGCTTTCGATTCGTCGGCTCGCGTCGCGAACGACGCCTGGCCCAGGAGTTCGTCGACCGCCTGGAAGTGCGCACCCCGTCGATCGACCACGAGGTGCGCAAGTTGTCGGGCGGCAACCAGCAAAAGGTCGTCCTCGCCCGCTGGCTCGCCCGCCGACCCAAGATCCTGATCCTGGACGAACCCACCCGCGGCATCGACATCGGCGCAAAGGCGGAAATCTACCGTCTCATCGACGAGTTGGCCGGAACCGGCGTCGCCATCCTGGTCATCTCCTCCGAACTGCCCGAGGTGCTCGGTCTCGCGGATCGGATCGTCGTGATGCAAAACGGCAGGATCACCGGCGAACTCGACCGCGCGGACGCGGACGAGGAGGGCATCCTCGCCCTCGCCATGGCATCCGACCTCGCCGAACCGACCCGGGGGAACCCGTCATGACCACCACGACCAACGCGCCACCACCGCTGCCCACCACCACCGCCGGCGCCCATGCCCGGGCGTTGCCCCGCCGCGTCGTCACGGCCGTCGGCGCGCAGAACACCAGCCTCATCGGTGCGCTCGTGGTCGTCGTCGGCACCTTCGCCTGGCTCGACGACGGCTATCTCACCACCGCGAACATGACCGTGATCGGCGACACGGTCGCGGTGACCGGCCTGCTCGCGGTCGTCCAGACCGTCGTGATCATCTGCGGAGCGCTCGACATCTCCGTCGGCTCGCAGGCGGGCATCGCGTCCGTCGTCAGTGCCATGGCGTTCACCTCGACCGACGGCAACGCGGCCCTCGGCGTTCTCGCCGCCATCGGTGTCGGCATCGCGGCGGGTGTGGTCAACGGCATCGTCATCGTGTACGGGCGGGTCAACCCCGTCATCGCCACCCTGGCCACCCTCGCCGCGTACAAGGGCGTCGCCCAACTGCTGGCCGGCGGCCGCGCACAGGGCTACGTCCTCGGCGACGACTTCTTCATCTTCGTGGCACGCGGCAAGATCCTCGGACTGTCCGTCCAGATCTGGACGTTGTTCGTGGTCGCCGTCGCCGTGCACATCCTGCTCAAGTACACCGACATCGGCCGCAACATCTACGCCATCGGCGGCAACGACACCGCCGCCCGCCTCGCCGGCATCGACATCAACAAGTACCTCGTGGCCGTGTACGCCCTCGCCGGCGTCGTGGCGGCCATCGCCGGCGTCATCCTCACCGCCCGCACCGGCTCCGGCCAGCCCACCTCCGGCAGCGAGGGCCTGGAGCTCAAGGCCATCACCGCCGCCGCACTCGGCGGTTGCGCCCTCAAGGGCGGCAAGGGCGGCATCGGCGGCACCCTCCTCGCCGTCTTCCTGCTCGGTGCCCTCGAAAACGGCCTCAACGTCGTCGGCGTCAACTCCTTCTGGCAAAACGTCGCCCAGGGGGCACTGCTCGTCGTCGCCGTCGTCATCCAACAACGACGCAACGGGGAACGCGCCGTCGGATTGCCCACATAGGAAGCCGCGTTCACCCGACGGACCTCGACCATCGACGTCACCACATCCCGAGCTCTGGAGCCGTCCGTGCATACGGTACGAACCATCCTCGCCCGCCGCCTCGCGGCCACCCTCACCGCGCTGCCACTCCTGCTCCCGACGGTGGGCACGGTCGCCCTGGCCGGTGCGTCCGTCGCCGCCGCCCCGTCGGCCGCCGCGGCACCCGACGGTCAGGCGGCGCTCCCCCCGATGGGGTTCAACAACTGGAACTCGACCCACTGCCGGGCCGATTTCAACGAGACGATGATCAAGGGCATCGCCGACCTCTTCGTGTCGAAGGGGCTCAAGGCCGCCGGTTACCAGTACGTCAACCTCGACGACTGCTGGGCCCTACCGAACCGGGACGGCTCAGGGAATCTGGTCGCCGACCCGGTCCGCTTCCCGCACGGCATCAAGGCCGTCGCGGACTACGTACACGGCAAGGGCCTCAAGTTCGGCATCTACACCAGCGCCGGCACCAAGACCTGCAACCCCGCCGGATTCCCCGGCGGGCTCGGCCACGAGCGCCAGGACGCGAACCTGTTCGCCTCCTTCGGCGTCGACTACCTCAAGTACGACAACTGCAACAACCAGGGCATGGACGCCAGGAAACGCTACACCGACATGGCGAACGCCCTGCGCGACACCGGCCGGCCCATCGTCTTCTCCCTCTGCGATTGGGGCGAGAGCAAACCCTGGGAGTGGGCGGCCCCGATCGGTCACCTGTGGCGCACCACGGGCGACATCTCGGACAACTGGTACTCGATGCTCGACATCGCCCACCGGAACCAACCGCTCGCCCCGTACGCCGGCCCCGGTCACTGGAACGACCCGGACATGCTGGAGGTCGGCAACGGCGGCATGACCGCGGCCGAGTACCGCACCCACTTCACGCTCTGGTCGATGATGTCCGCGCCGCTGTTGATCGGGACCGATCTGCGCACGGCGAGCCCGGAGACCTTCGGGATCCTCGCCAACGCCGATGTGATCGCCGTCGACCAGGACCCGCTGGGCAAGCAGGGCACGGTGGTCGCGAACAGCGGAGGTCTGGTGGTCATGGTCAAGGAGTTGGCGAACGGGGACCGGGCCGTCTCGCTGACCAACGAGACCTGGACCACCGCCACCGTCTCCACCACCACGGACGCCCTGGGCATCGGCAACCGCGGCCCCTATCGGCTGAAGGACCTGTGGACCAAGGCCGTCTCCACGAACACGACCGGCACGATCAGTGCCTCCGTGCCCTCCCACGCCACCGTCGCGTACCGGATCACGCCCGGTCCGCTCCCGCTGCCTCCCTCGGGCACGTCCCACCTGTCCGACGTGCCCTGGACGGGCATGGTCAACGGCTGGGGTCCGGTGGAGAAGGACCGCAGCAACGGTGAGCGGGCGGCCGGCGACGGCCGGGCCCTGACCATCAACGGCACGGTGTACGCCAAGGGCCTCGGCGCGCACGCCGCCGGCAGCATCACCTACCACCTCGATGCCCGGTGTACCCGCCTGACCGTGGACGTGGGCGTCGACGACGAGAGCGCCTCGATCGGGGCGGTCGCCTTCCGGATCTACCGGGACACCACGAAGGTGGCGGACAGCGGCGTGCTGACCACGTCGGACGCGGCCAGGAGACTCGACGCCGACCTGACCGGAGGCCGCACGCTGACCCTCGTCGTCACCGACGGCGGCAACGGCATCGACCACGATCACGCCGATTGGGCGACCCCCAGGCTCACCTGCACCTGACCCGCCGACGGCCCGGCCCCGACAAACCGGCCGCAGCGAGCCCGTGTGGGCGAATCCCCCGCACGGGCTCGCCGTTCGGGTCGGGGCGCGGTACCGGGCGGCGCGACCCGCGTGTTCGACGACCGCCTCGTCGGCGCCGGGTGGCACGCGTGCTCGACACGGTCTCCGCTGCGGTCCTGGGTGGACCCCCGTGACGACCTCGTGCACGGTCGACACGAAGTCGTGCGCGGTCGTCGACGGAAACGTCTCCGAGGGGCTGGCGACACCTGCTCTACGCGAGTAGCGTTTCGGCGTTCGGTCGCGGATCCGGCCCGCCTGACGGGCCGTCAAGGAGGTTGTACGCCTGTGGACCGTCGTCGATTCCTGTCCCGCGGCGCGGTGGTCGCGGCCGGCGCCGCCGTCGGCGGGCCCTTCCAAGGCCTCGTCGCGGGCGCCGCGCACGCTGCCCCGAGCGCCGCTGCCCCGAGCGCCGACCGGGGACGTCCCGGAACCGGCGGATACGGCCCGCTGACACCCGTCCCGGACGAACGCGACGGCGTGGTACGGCTGCACCTGCCCGAGGGCTTCCACTACCGCTCGTTCACCCCGGCCGGTTCCCCGCTCACCGACGGCGGCCCGACCCCCGGCAAGCACGACGGCATGGCCGCCTTCCGTGGCCGTCGCGGCACGACCGTTCTCGTCCGCAACCATGAAGTCAACGGTCCGGTGGGCGCGTTCGGCGACGCGGCGCGGGCCTACGACCCGGCGACGGGCGGCGGCACCACCACCGTCGTGGTGGACCGGTACGGCATCGTGGAGGCGTCGTACGTCAGCCTCAACGGCACCCAGATGAACTGCTCGGGCGGTCCCATGCCATGGGGATCGTGGCTCTCCTGCGAGGAGACCGTCAACGGTCCCGACGTCGGCAACGACTTCACCGGCGCCGACAACCGGAAGCTCACGCGAAAGCACGGCTATCTGTTCGAGGTGCCGACCGACGGCGTCTCGACGCGGGTGCCGATCCGCAGCGCCGGCCGCTTCGCCCACGAGTCGGCGGCGTTCGACCCGATCAGCGGCGCGGTCTACCTCACCGAGGACAACTTCGGCTTCGCGTCCGGCTTCTACCGCTACCTGCCCCCCGTCAGCCCCTGGGTCGGCGGCCGGTTGCGCGACGGCGGCCGGCTCCAGATGCTCGCGGTGCGGGGACGTCCCGGGCTGGACCTGTCGGCGGCGCAGCGTCCCGGTGCGGCGTACGACGTGACCTGGGTCGACATCGACGACCCCGACCCCACGTTCGCCCCGGGCACCACCAACGACCAGGCCATCCAGGCCGTCGGGAACCAGGGCCGGACCCGGGGCGCGGCGCTCTTCTCGCGGCTCGAAGGCGCGTACCACCAGCGCGGCGTCGTCTATTTCGTCTCCACCCAGGGCGGCGCGACCGCGCCCGGCGAAGCGGCGCCCGACGGGTTCGGCGACGGGCGTGGACAGGTGTGGGCGTACGACACCGTCACGCGGCGCCTTCGGCTCGTGTACGAATCGCCGACCGCGACCAGGCTCGACCTCCCGGACAACATCACCGTCAGCCCGCGCGGCACGCTCGTCCTGTGCGAGGACGGCGACGGGGACAACTTCCTGCGCGGCCTGACCGCGGACGGCCGCATCTTCGACCTGTCGAGGATGGAACCGGTCGCCGGCGACCCGGGCGCCGAGTTCGCGGGCGCGACCTTCGGTCCGGACGGGCACACCCTGTACGTCAACGTCCAGTCCAAGCTGGGCATGAGCATCGCCATCTGGGGCCCCTGGCACCGCGCGGGCTTCTGACCGGATCCCACGGCGCGCGTCCGGACCCGGCGAGCGGGGACGCCGGGTCCGGACGCGACCCAGGCCTGTGCGCTCGTCCGTGCGAGCCGCCTCGGGACGGTCACCGCGAACGGCGGCCGCAGCTCAAATCTTCACGGCCTCCGCGATCCGCCGCGCGGCCTGGGCCGGCGTGAGGTGCGTGGTGTCGACAACCTCGGCCTCACGATGCAGCCACGTCCGGGCCGCCTCGGCGTAGGGGCCGAGATATTTGAGGCGGAACGGGGAGTTGGGGCCAAGGACGGTGTCCCCCGCGATGCGTCCGCGTAGGGTGTCCTGGTCGGCGTGGAGTACGAAGTGCCGCACCGGAATGGCATGTTGGGCGAGGCCCGTGCTGATCTCGCGCCAATACCGCTCGACCAGGACGGTCATGGGCATCACCAGGGTGCCGCCGGTGTAGTCGAGCACGCGGTGGGCGGTCTCGACGACGAGTTGCCGCCACGGCGGCCAGTGCTGGAAGTTGTCCGTCTCGGGCAGCCCGGGCGTGATGTCCATGAGTGTCTCGCCGACCTTCTCGGCGTCGAACACCCGTGAATTCGGGATCAGTTGCTGCACGAGCGCACTGGTCGTCGTCTTGCCTGCGCCATGGGTGCCGTTGAGCCATACGATCATGGCATCCGACAATAGGGCCTGTCTTTCGTCCCCGCCGGAGCACCGTCGCATGGCTGTGTCGTCGGCCGGGCTTCTGCGCGTCTCGGGAACCGCGTTGGCGATTCCGTCACCGCGAACTCCGGGAACGGCTCGCCGAGTACCCCACACCGGCCCCTGAACGCCCGGACCCACATCGCTGCCGACCCGGGACCGGCCGACCAGTGCTTTGCCGATACAGCAAAGATTGTTGCCATATCCGTGGGGTCGGGCGCAGCCTGAGGCATGGCCTCATCGGCCGTTGCAGACCATCAGGAGGGTAATGATGAGCGACCCGGTAAACGACGTCGAGAGCGCGCGTGGAGACGACCGCGCGGCACTCGGAGGCGACCGCCTCCGCCACATCCGAGCCGGCGAGGCCGCCGGACCGGACGGGCCCGCCGCCGTCATCAGCGGTGGCACGGTCGGCTCGAAGAAGCTCTGGATGGGCCTGGTGGTGAATCCGCCGTCGAGCGCGACGGACAACCACCACCACGGCGACTCGGAGGCGGGGGTCTACGTGGTCAGCGGACACCCCTTGTACTACTACCACGACGGCACCGGGGAGGTACGCATCGAAGCCGGCCCGGGCGACTTCCTCCATGTCCCCCCGTTCGTCCCCCACCGCGAGGAGAACCCCGACCCGAACGAGCCGGTGGTCGTCGTGATCGCTCGAACCACTCAGGAACCGATCAAGATCTCCGTCCCGGAGTTGTACCGACTCGAGGACACACCCGCGCGCTGACGCGAGACGGGCCGGCGAGCGCGGGGTTCGCCGGCCCCCACTCGGTTCCCCGGCCCATGCTCTCGACACTCCCCCGAGGATGGGGAACACGTCGCGGAGCGGGCCGGACGCGGGTGCGCAACCGCCCGCCACCGCAAGGCAGTTCCAGCTCACCTCCGAGTCGGGCAACTCACCGAAGAAATACGGGCGTTCGAGCGCATCGCCGCAGCCGATGCCGGCACCGGCGGGCACATTCTCGAATATCGGACAACTAGGCAATAGGGGCGAATTTCCGCAATTTCCCTATGCGTCTTCGCCGTGATGCGCTGTCATATCCGTGCCAGATCGCCCCGCTCGTCTCGTTATGGGAAGGCAGGAATATGGGCAGATTCAGCTACGGAACCGCGTCGTCGGCCATCGCGCTGGCCGCCGCGGGTTTGCTCGCGGTCGCGGGAGGTACGGCTCACGCGGAAGCGGGTCAGGACAGCATCGGCATGTACAAGCAGGAGAAGTCCCAGTGGTGCTGGGCCGCCTCCGGCCTGACCATCGCCAAGTTCCACGGCTTGGGCTCCACCCAGACGGACTTCTGCGACCGCGCCCAGCCCTACTACGGCTGCAACAACCAGCCCGCCACGCTCGACGACATGGCCAAGGGCTGGAGCAGCCTCGGCCTGACCCATCCCGGCTCGGGTCTGAACAGCGCGGCCACGTTCAACCAGGTGTACACCGAGGTCAAGGCCGCCCGGCCGATCGGTGCCCGCATCGGGTGGACGTCCGGTGGTGGCCACATGAACGTGGTCTACGGCTTCGACACATCGCGCGACACCATCGCCGTGGCCGACCCCTGGCCGGACACCGCCACCTACACGTGGTGGAACTACGCCGACTACGTGAGCAACAGTTCGTCGAAGTGGACCCACTCCCGCATCGGCATCTCCCGCTAAGGCAGGCGACATGCGCGACACCAGCGACACCACACCGGCCGGCACACACGCGGGATCTCGCCTTTCCCGCCTGTCCATCGTCCTCGCACTGACCGCATCCGCACTGCTGTCCGTCGCCGGCCCGGCCCACGCGGCCCCGGCCAAGGACCCGCTCCCCGCCGACATTCCCGACTATCAGGCCGCCCTGGACGCGGTGAAGTCCACCGCCGTCCGCGACGCCGTCTGCCGATTCCTGAGCACTCCGGTGCCCGCCGGCGCCGCCGGATCGGTGCAAACGCTCCCCGATACGTCCGAGCCGTGCCAGGGCCTCCCGGTCTTCACGATCAAGGACCCGGTGGCACTGAACGAAATCACCCCCGGTTTCGTGGCGGGCACCGTCCCGCCACTGCCCACCGAGGCAGTCAAGCTCGTATACCTGGTCTCTTCGCTGAACGCCACCGTCAACGGTCGCAACGCCACCGTCATGCTCAGCCCCACGCAGGGCGGCGGCTGGCATCTGGCAGCCGTGCGCGACGGCGACGGCGACGCCGCATACGCCGGCAAAGCCACGGCGGGCACCCTGGTGTTCACCGAGCCGCAAATCCGCGGCTGGTACCAGCTCAAGCTCACCACCGTCGAGCCGCTCAACGATCAGGCCCGGGCGGGGCTGGGCGGCCAGGCATCGGTATCGCTCGGCGACTACCAGAAGCTGGTCAAGGCCCGCTACGCCGACAAGCTGCTCGGCTCGGAGTACGACACGAAGGGGTACTCCAGCGGCTACGGCCCCCGGCAGAAGGCGGACGAGGCGTCGTCCTCCGCCCCGCTGCTCGCCGGTTCCGGCGCGGCACTCGCCCTCGCGGGCGGGGCCCTCGCCCTCCACCGACGTCGGCGCTCGAACACCGCCTGAACCCGACCCCGCGCACCCCTCGCCCCGCCCCCGCCTCCCGTCAGCCGGCCGAGGGCGGGGCGAAGCCCGCCTCGTCCCGGCGAGATGCGGCCGGCCGGGCTGCCGCCGGGACCGGCCGGGTCGTCGCCGGGACCGGCCGGGTCGTCGGCGAAGGGGGCGTCCCGTGCGCGCCGACCCCTAATCCCGCACGTGCAGGTCGAAGCCCTTGCGGCCCGGCACTTCCAAGCCCTGCTTCAACCGCAGTGACGGGATCTCGTAGTCACCGAAGTTCTGCCGCCGGAACGCGATCGGCTCGGTCGTCTCCAGCGACAGCAGCCGCTCCTTCCACGCCTTCGCGACGTCCTCGAAGTCGCCGTCGGTGATCCGGTCGGCGCCGTGCAGCACGAACGGCGGCAGCACCTCGAGGCCCGGGTAGTACAGGATCCCGTGGTGGATCGGGAACAGCAGGTCCTCGATCGGGCCGTTGATCCCGCGATCGGTGTAGTGGGACTCCGGACCCCCGACGGTCACCGACAGCATCGCCCGCCGTCCCAGCAGCGTGCCCTCGCCGAAACGCTCGCCGTACCGGGTCTCGTCGTGCACTCCGACGCCGTACGCGAAGCGGAAGGAGAACACCCGGTCCACCCAACCCTTGAGGATCGCCGGCATCGTGTACCACCACATCGGGAACTGGAAGATCACCGTGTCGGCCCACAGCAGCTTCTCCTGCTCGGCCGCCACGTCCGGCGTGAGCGCACCGGCCTCGTAGGCCCGGCCCGAACTCGGCACCACCTGCAGCGGGTTCGTGGCGTGCTCGCCGAAGTCCGCCGCGTCCACCACCGCCTTCCAGTTCATCGCGTACAGGTCGCTCACCCGCACCTCGTGCCCGGCGGCTTCGAGCGTGGACACCGCGAGGTCCTTCAGTGAGCCGTTCAGCGAACGCGGCTCGGGGTGGGCGTAGACGACGAGCGTCTTCATGGCTGTTCCCTTCGACGGGGTGTGTCGCCATGGATGCTCCGCCGCCGGGGCCGCGTCGTTCAGGGGCGCTTCTTCCATCGGACGGGACTTCCTGGTAACGACAGGACCACCCTCGAGAAGCACCCCCGAGGCCATACTGAGGACATGGACGATCTTGCGGGCTTCCTGCGGACCCGGCGTTCCCGGGTCGACCCGGCGACCGTCGGCATCCCCACGGACAACCGCCGCCGCGTCGCAGGGCTGCGCCGCGAAGAGGTCGCGCACCTGTCCGGAGTCAGCGTCGACTACTACGTACGCCTGGAGCAGGGCCGCGCGACCCAGCCCTCCGAGCAGGTCCTCGACGCACTCGCCCGCGTCCTCGGCCTCGACGAGACCGAACGCGGACACCTGGAGCGGCTCGCCCGACAGCGCCGCCGCCGCGCGAAGGCACCGGGCGGGCGGGTCCGGCCGGAACTGCTGCGCGTCCTCGACCTGGTCGCCGACGCACCCGCGCTGGTCATGGACCACCGGCTGGACGTGCTCGCCGGGAACCACCTCGCCGGGCTCCTCTACGGCCGGCCGCTGCCGGGCCTGAACACCGCCCGGCACATCTTCCTGGAGGAGGCCGAGCGCGGCCTGTACGCGGACTGGGAGACATGCACCCTCGACGTGGTCGGGCACCTGCGCCTGGCCGCCGGCAAATACCCCGACGATCCCCGCCTGGCCTCGCTCATCGGCGAGTTGGCCATGGGCAGCGAACGCTTCCGCCGCCTGTGGGCCCGCGCGGACGTGCGTGCCCGCACCCACGGACGCAAGGCGTACCGGCACCCGCTGGTCGGACTGCTGGAACTGCACCAGGAGAACTTCGCGCTACCCGACGAGTCCGGCATGGAGCTGCTCGTGCTGTCCGCGGCCCCCGGCAGCCCCACCGAGGACGGGCTGCGCCTGCTCGCGGGCCTGGGTCCTGTCTTCGATCCCGCGTCGGGCTCCGCGGCGTCCGGTCCCGTGCCTCGGCGTGCCGGGGAAGCGCTCGCGTAGTGGTTCCGGGCGGGCGGCGTCATCGCGCAGCGCTCCGCGCCGCCGACGTGGCGCCGGTTGCCCCGCCGAGCCGCTCGGCGAGGAGCATCGCCACATCGTCCGCCAGTCGCCCCTGGGTGTGGCGGATCAACCCCTGGTGCAGGTGTTCCAGGAACTCCGGCGGGGTGCAGGCCGGCGCCGCTTGCATGGCCTCGGGCAGGGCGAAGAAGTCGTTGTCGCGGTTGCGTGCCTCGAGCACGCCGTCGGTGTGCAGCAGCAGCCGGTCGCCGGGGACGAACCCATAGGTCTCCATCTCGCCGGGAGGACCGGTGATCAAGTCCTCCAGGCCGAGGGGCGGAAGTGGTGAGGCGGGCGTCAGGGCGCGAACCGTGCCCCGGCGCAGCACCAGCGGCGGTGGGTGGCCGCGGTTGACCAACTCGACCACGAGCGTGTCGGGTACCTGGGCAACGAGCACGGTGACGAACGACTCCGCCCGCTCCTCCTCGTCGTCCCGACCGATCCCCCGCGGCATGGCGCTTTCCCGACGCAGCGCGGCCGCGCAGTGGGCCACGACCTCCACCAGGTCGTCCTCGTAGTGCACGGCTTCCCGGAAGGCGCCCAGCACCGCCGCGGCCGAGCGCACGGCGGGCAGCCCCTTGCCCCGGACGTCCCCGATGATCATCCGCACCCCGTACCGCGTCTGCACGGCCTCGTACAGGTCACCCCCGATCTGCGCGCCGCTCTCCGCCGCGAGGTACATGCTCGCGGTCCGCACCGGACCCAATCGGGCGGGCACCGGCCGGAGCAGGACCCGCTGTGCCGCCACGGCGATCCGGCGGACCTGGTCGAGTTCGGTCCGTCTGCGCGCATGCATGAACGCACTGGTCGTGACGCTGGCCGCGGACACCAGGAGAATGGCCAGGAAGTTCGTGTAGACCTGCCGGCTGCCCCATGCCTCGTTGTACGTCGCGGTGCTCACACTGACGGCCAGAGCGACAGCCGCCGCCGAGATCGTCCCCTTGGGGCCCATCGTGACCGCGGCCAGTGCCGGCGTCGCGGTCAGCAGCGGGCCGGTGTACAGAATGTGCGCGGGCGAGAACTCGATCGCGACCACCAGAAGTGCGATCGCGAACGGCACACACTGTGCGAGGGTGACCAGGAGCCGGCTGTGACCGCCGGCTCCCGTTCCGGGAGCCGAGCGCAGGAGTGACCGCATACATACAGCTTGGCCCCCCGAAGCCGGGCATTCCACTCATCGCCCGTCCGGCTCCGCCCGGTCGCGACCGTGCACGGCCGACCCGGTCCGCGCGCCCCGCCACGCCACGCCACGCCGCCCCGTCGAGACCGCCCCGGACCGGCCCTCGCCACGTCAGCCGGTCGCGTCGGAGCGCCCCGAAAGGTCGGCGAGGGGAACGTCCACATCGGCGAGTTCACCTGCGTCGACTGCTCGGCCGGAGGTGACGAGGGCGCGGATCGGGTCGGTGACGTCCCAGACGTTGACGTTCATGCCCGCCAGTACGCGGCCCTCGGCGAGCCAGAAGGCGATGAACTCGCGGGTGTCCCGCCGGCCGCGGAAGACGACTCGGTCGTAGCCGCCGGGTTCGACGTGGCCGGTGTACTCCATGCCCAGGTCGTACTGGTCGGTGAAGAAGTACGGAACGCGGTCGTAGGTCACGTCCCGACCGAGCATCGCCTTGGCCGCGATCTGGGGCTGGTTGACGGCGTTGGCCCAGTGCTCGACCCGGATGTGCTTGCCGAGCAGCGGGTGGAAGGCGTTGGCGACGTCCCCGGCGGCGTGGACGTCCGGGTGCGAGGTGCGCAGGTGCGCGTCGACGCGGATGCCGTTGTCGACCTCCAGGCCGGCGGCCTCGGCAAGCCGGGTGTCGGGGGTGATGCCGACCCCGACGATGACCGCGTCGGCGTCGATGCGGCTGCCGTCGGTCGTCAGCACACCGTTCACCCGTCCGCCGGTACCGGTGATCTCGGCGACCTGGACACCGAAGCGCAGGTCGACCCCGTGCTCGGCGTGCAGGTCGGCGAAGGTCCGGGCGACCTCGCGGCCCAGTACCCGCAGCAGCGGCAGCTCCGCCACCTCCAGCAGGGTCACCTCCACGCCGGCCGCGCGGGCGGCGGCCGCTGTCTCCAGACCGATCCAGCCGGCGCCGATCACCACGACGCGGGATGCGGACCCGAAGGCTTCCTTGATCCGGTCGCTGTCGGCGAGTCGGCGCAGGTAGTGGACGCCGACGAGGTCGCCCCCGGGCACGGTCAGGCGGCGCGGTGTGGAGCCGGTGGTCAGGAGCAGCTTCGTGTAGCCGATGCGGCTGCCGTCGGCGAGCGTCACCTCGTGTCCGGCCGGGTCGACGGCGGTGGCGGTGACGCCCAGGCGCAGGTCGACGTCGTGCTCGGCGTACCACCCGGGCGGATGAACGTAGACGCTGTCACGCTCGTCCCTGCCCAGCAGGTAGCCCTTCGAGAGCGGCGGCCTTTCGTAGGGGCGCTCCTGCTCCGCTCCGAGCAACACGATCGGGCCGTCGAAGGCCTCCTCGCGGAGCGTCTGTGCCGCCTTGGCACCGGCCAGACCGGCTCCGACGATCACGAATGCCGGGTTCGCGGCCATGTTCTCTCCTCTGCAGCGTAGAAGCGGCCGCGGGCGGATGGCGATTCGCTCTCCGCCGGCGTCACGCCTGGCCAGGCCATCGTCGTCGACAGCCCCCGTTCCGCCGGCGGTTGCCGCGTTCCCCGGTGTGTCGGCCGATCGTTCGTCGCCGCAGCCGTGACTGTTCGTCGGGGCTGTGAGGGTCGGTCGTCGGAATGACGCCCGGTTCGTCGAGGCTGCGACCCTCGCTTCGTCGCAGCCGGATCGGCCGTTCAGACACCGACGAAGACGTCCCGGGTGCCGAGTTCGGCCGTGACCTCCTGTCGCCACGTGGACAGGCGCCATCCTCGGGCGGTGCGGGCGGCTTCGGCGTGGTACCAGCCGAAGCACTCGTACGTGCGATCCGCACGCTCGCCCGCGCCGATGTGGTGGACACGCATCTTGACCGTCAGCTGCGCCCGGTCGCCGTCGACGGCGACGCGGTGGTTGCCCAGCAGGTGCTGGGTGGGGCCGCACGGGTCCAGGTAGCTGCGGATCATCGCGACGACGGCGTCCCGGCCCGAGATGACGTACTGCCCGTTGTAGTCGGCGGCCAGGTCCGCGGTGAAGACCTCGTCGAGAGCCTGCCACTCGCGGCGGTCCAGGGCGTCGGCGTAGGCGTTGGCGAGATCGGCCACCGCGAGTCGGTCGGCGGCCGTCCGCGCGTGGTCGACGCTCACGAGGCGGCTCCGGGCAGGCCGCGTGCCGACCGATCGAGGCGCGGGCGCGCCGCCCGTGTCGAGGCCACGCACCGAGCACCGCACTCGACGCGGTGTTCGGCCGACGTCACGGGAGCGTGCGTCGTGCCGACAGCGGATGTCGCGGTGGACGGCGGTGCGGTGGATCCGGGCTGTGCCACGGCGTTCCTCCAGGGGCTCGCATCCCGCACGATGTCGAATATTCGACAGTTACTGTCGAGCCGGTACGGTAGCCGCACCTGCCATCGAGATCAACGACCGAACCCGCCGGTCCGGCCCGACCGGCACCCGCGTCGGCGGCGGAGCCCATCGGTGGCCGCCGGTGCCCGGCCGGCCGTCCCGACCCGGGCACCACCCGCACCGCGCGAAGGGAGCCCGGGTGGAGGCCCGGCGGTTGCCGCGCCGCCGCCATGCGGACCCTCCTCGCGGGGCAGCCGCCTCGGCGGCGTTGCGTGCCGCCGGTGCGACTGCGATTCAGCGCAGGAAGGCCGCGGCGACTCCGGCGTCCACCGGGATGAGCAGCCCCGTGGTGTGCGAGAGATCGCCTCCGGTCAGGGCGAAGACCGCGTTGGCGACGTGTTCGGGGAGCACTTCGCGCTTGAGCAGGGTGCGTTGGGCGTAGAACTCGCCGAGCTTGTCCTCTTCGACGCCGTAGACGGCGGCGCGCTGTGCGCCCCAGCCGGCGGCGAAGATGCCGGATCCGCGGACGACGCCGTCGGGGTTGACGCCGTTGACGCGGATGCCGTGCTCGCCGAGTTCGGCGGCCAACAGGCGTACCTGGTGCGCCTGGTCGGCCTTGGTGGCGCTGTAGGCGATGTTGTTCGGCCCCGCGAACACGGCGTTCTTGGAGGCGATGTAGACGATGTCGCCGCCGAGTCGCTGGTCGATCATCAGTCGGGCGGCCTCGCGCGAGACCAGGAACGAGCCGCGGGCCATGATGTCGTGCTGGAGGTCCCAGTCACGGGCGGTGGTCTCCAACAGCGGCTTGGAGATCGAGATGCCGGCGTTGTTGACGACCAGGTCCACACCGCCGTAGGCGAGGGCGGCCTCGGCGAACGCGGCCTTGATCCGGTCCTCGTCGGTCACGTCCACGGTCACCGCCAGCGCCCGGTCCGCACCGCCGAGTTCCGCGGCGACGGCCGCGGCGTTCCCGGCGTTCAGGTCCGCGACCACCACGCACGCGCCCTCGGCGGCCAGGCGGTGCGCGATGGCCTTGCCGATACCGGAGCCGGCACCGGTGACCAGGGCCACCCGGCCGGCCAGCGGCTCGGGCTCGGGCAGCCGGGCGAGCTTGGCCTCCTCCAGTGCCCAGTATTCGATGCGGAACTTCTCGGCCTCCTCGATCGGGGCATAGGTCGAGACCGTCTCCGCGCCGCGCATCACGTTGATCGCGTTCACATAGAACTCGCCCGCCACCCGGGCGGTCTGCGTGTCCTTGCCGTAGGAGAACATCCCGATGCCGGGCACCAGCACGATCGCCGGGTCCGCGCCGCGCATCGCGGGCGAATCCTCGCCGGCGTGACGGGCGTAGTAGGCCGCGTACTCCTCACGATAGGACGCGTGCAACTCGCGCAGGCGCGCGGTCACCTCCTCGAGCGGCGCCTCGGGCGCGGTGTCGAGGACGAGCGGACGCACCTTGGTGCGCAGGAAGTGGTCCGGGCACGAGGTGCCCAGGGCGGCGAGCCGCGGGTGTTCCGATCGGGCGAGGAAGTCCAGCACCACGTCGGTGTCGGTGAAGTGCCCCACCTGCGGCCGATCGGTGGAGGCCGCCCCGCGCAGCAGCGGCGCGAGTTCCGCGGCGCGGGCCCGGCGCCGCGGCTCGGGGAGTGGCGCGTGCTGCGGCAGCGGTTCCCCGAACGGGTGCCGGGCGGCGTCGAACCGCTGCGCGATGAACGCCTCGGCGGTGCGGATGATGTGCAGCGAATTGGCCCGGCACTCCTCGGAGGTGTCCCCCCAGGCGGTGATGCCGTGGCCGCCGAGGACACAGCCGATCGCCTGTGGTCGGGCCGCCTTGATCGCCGCGATGTCCAGGCCCAGTTGGAAGCCGGGGCGCCGCCACGGCACCCACACCACCGTGTCGCCGAAGCACTCGGCGGTCAGTTTCTCGCCGTCCGCCGCGGTGGCGAGTGCGATCCCGGAGTCGGGGTGCAGGTGGTCCACGTGCGCGGTGTCGAGCAGGCCGTGCATCGCGGTGTCGATCGAGGGTGCGGCGCCGCCGGTGCCGTGCGCGCAGTAGTCGAACGCGGCGACCATCTCGTCCTCGCGATCGACGCCCGGGTAGACGTCGACCAGCGCGCGCAACCGGTCCAGGCGCAGGACGGCCAGTCCGCTCTCGGTCAGGGTGCCCAGGTCGCCGCCCGAGCCCTTGACCCACATCAGTTCGACCGGCCGGCCGGTGACCGGGTCGAGTGCGGTGCCCTTGGCCGAGGTGTTGCCCCCGGCGTAGTTGGTGTTGCGGGGGTCGGCACCCAGGGCGTGGGAGCGGTTCAGCAGTGCCTCCACCGCCGGGTTCGTCGGTGGCTTCATGAGGTGTGTCCCTTGGGTCGATACGGAGGTGGTCGGTCGATCGCGGGGGTCAGGCGCCCCAACCGGCCTGGGCGCCGCCGACCCGCTCGGCGCGGATGCGCTCGGCGTGGCCGGATGCCGCGTAGGCGGCCATCGGGTCCGGCGCCAGGCCCAGTTCACCGCGCAGGTCGGCGAGCAACGGGCGGACGTCGGTGTTGTACGCGTCCATCAGCACCGCGTTCGCGCCGAGCACGTCGCCGGCCCGCTGTGCGGCCTCCAGCGCCTCGGCGTCCACGAGCAGCGCCTTGGCGGTCGCTTCCTGGACGTTCATCACCGAGCGGATCTGGCCGGGGATCCTCGGCTCGATGTTGTGGCACTGGTCGAGCATGAACGCGACCTCGGTGCCCGCGTCGAGCCCGCCGCCGCGCACCACCTCGTGCATGATGCGAAACAGCTGGAACGGGTCGGCCGCCCCCACCATCAGGTCGTCGTCCGCGTAGAAGCGCGAGTTGAAGTCGAACGCGCCGAGTCTGTCCTCGCGCAGCAGCAGCGCGACGATGAACTCGATGTTCGTGCCCGGCGCGTGGTGGCCGGTGTCGACGACGACCTTGGCCCGCTCCCCCAACTTGAGGCAGTGCGCGTAGGCCGTGCCCCAGTCCGGCACGTCGGTCGTGTAGAACGCGGGCTCGAAGAACTTGTACTCCAGGATCATCCGCTGGTCGCCGCCCAACCGCGCGTACACCTGCGTCAGGGCCTCCGCCAACCGGTCCTGACGCGCTCGGATGTCGTCCTGGCCCGGGTAGTTCGTGCCGTCCGAGAACCACAGCTTCAGGTCCCGGGAGCCCGTCGCGTCCATCACGTCGACGCACGCCAGCAGGTGATCGGTCGCCTTGCGGCGGATGCGCGGGTCCGGGTTGGTCACCGACCCCAGCATGTAGTCGTCGTCCTGGAACACGTTGCTGTTGATCGCCCCGACGGTCACCCCGTGGGCGTCGGCGTGCTCGGCCAGCGCCGCGTAGTCGTCGACCCGGTCCCAGGGAATGTGCAGCGACACCGACGGGGCGATGCCGGTGAAGGCGTGCACCCGGGCCGCGTCGGCCACCTTCTCGAAGGGATCCCGCGGCACCCCCTGCTGGGCGAACACCTTGAATCGTGTCCCGGAGTTCCCGTACGCCCACGAGGGCGTCTCGATCCGCTGCGACTTCAGCGCGGCCCGCACCGCGGTCGTGGATGCCATCTCGACTCCATCTGGTGAGCAGCCCTGGAAAGACCCGACTGAAACGTTTCAATTTCGCGTAAGCTATCCACCGATCAGCCCGCTGTCAACGCACGCGTCGCCGGCGGCGAGAGGCCGCCGGGACCGGTCGCACAGTGCCGGTCGGGCCTGCATCTACCATGAACGAACAGCCGGGGAAGGACCCGAACAACGACTTGAAACGATGCGGAAGGCGGGCCCGTGAGCGGCAAAGCGGGTATCAAGGACGTCGCGCGTCTGGCCGGGGTCTCCGTCGGGACCGTCTCGAACGTCATCAACAACCCCGAACTCGTCTCCGACGATACCCGGGACCGGGTGCGCGCGGCCATCGCGCAGTTGGGGTACGTCCGCAGCGAGACCGCGCGTCAGCTCCGCGCCGGACGCAGCCGCATCGTCGCCATGCTCGTTCTGGACCTGGCCAACCCGTTCTTCGCCGAGGTGGCCAAGGGTGCCGAACGCGCACTGCGCGAGGTCGGTCTGGGCGTCATGGTCTGCAACAGCGCGGGCAGCAGGGACGAGGAGACCGACTATCTGTCGCTCTTCGCCGAACAGCGGGTCCGCGGCGTACTGGTGACCCCCGCGGACACCAGTGGACGGACCGTCGAGCTCCTGCGGGCCAGGGGCATCCCGTTCGTGCTGGTCGACCGCTCCCTGCCCGCCGATCAAGGCTGTTCCGTCTCGGTCGACGACGTCCTCGGCGGGGCCATGGCGATTCGCCACCTGGTCTCCTCCGGGCACCGGCAAATCGCCTACGTCGGCGGTCCCCCGCACCTTGCCCAGGTCCGCGACCGGTTCACCGGCGGCCTCGATGCCATCCGCGAGAGCGGGCTCGCCGACGACGCGCTGACGTCGATCGAATCGCACCGCCCGGACGTGGCCGCGGGTCGGGACGCCGGGGCCCGGCTCCTGGGCATGTCACCGCGCCCGACGGCGGTGTTCTGCGCGAACGACCTGCTGGCTCTCGGTGTGCTGCAATCCCTGTACGCCGCCGGCGTGCGGGTGCCCCACGACATCGCCCTGGTCGGCTACGACGACATCGAGTTCGCGGCGGCGGCCGCCGTCCCGCTGTCCTCGGTACGCCAGCCCGCGGCGCGCATCGGCCGCACGGCCGCCGAGTTGCTGCTCGCCGAGACCGACGCGACCACCGACGACGAACACATCCACCGGCGCATCGTGCTGCGGCCGGAACTGGTCGTCCGCGACTCCAGCCGCCGCGCGAGCCTCGTCGCCGACTGACCGGCGGTCGGGCCGGAGACCGCCGGTCCCGGGCGAACGCTCAGGAACCCGTGTCCAGTTGCCGAATGAACGCGTCGACCCGGGCGGCGACGTGGTCGATCATGTCGTCGGTGAGGCCGTGGTTGCAGGAGATCAGCATCCCGTACTCCATCACCTGGTCCGCACCCGGGAGACCGTCTGCGGGCTGCCGGAAGGTCGCCTTCTTCATGAAGGGCTGGCGGGCGGCGTTGCCGGTCCACACGACGCGGGTGTCGATGCCGTGGCGCTCCAGATACTGCTGGAGGTCGCTGCGGCCGAACCCCGCGTCGGGCTTGACCAGGAAGCAGTACGACAACCACGCCGTGTTCAGGTCCTTGGTCTGGCGAGGCGGCGTGAAGTGCTTCGGGTGGCGGCGCAGCACCTCGGAGAAGCGGGTGAAGTTGTGCTGCCTCCGTTCGTGGTTGCGGTCCAGCTTCTTGACCTGCTGGACGCCGAAGGCCGCGCACAGTTCGGTGGGCAGGAAGTTCCAGCCGGCCTCGTCGAAGATGAACATGTTGTCGTAGCTGATGCCGTCCAGGTCGGTCCAGAAGTCCCGGGAGCCGGCCTTGGAGCCGAACAGCTGCACTTCCGAGCGGCGGCCCCAGCCGCGCAGGGTCAGGCAGCGGTCGCGCAGGGCGTCGTCGTCGAGCATGACCATGCCGCCGGTGCCGGCGGCGGTGATGATGTGCGACAGCGAGAAGCTGGTGACCGAGATGTCGGAGCGGGCGCCGGTGGGCGTGCCGCGCAGGGTCGCGCCGACCGCGTCGCAGGAGTCCTCGATCACCTTGAGGTCGTGTCGGTCGGCGATGGCACGGATGGCGTCCCAGTCGGGCGCGTTGCCGGCGAGGTTGGGCACGAGGATGGCGCGGGTCCGCTCACCGATCATCGCCTCGATCCTGGTGACGTCGATCTGGAAGGTGTCGGGTTCGACGTCCACGAACACCGGCACCATGCCGGCGCGCAGCAGGCAGGACAGGTCGGTGGAGAAGGTCAGCGGCGAGGTGATCACCTCCGAGCCGACGGGCAGGTCGAGGATCTCCAGGGCGAGGAACAGCGCGGCGGAGCCGGAACTGACCATCACCCCGTGGCGCTTGCCGAACAGGTCGGCCACGCGGCGTTCCATCTCGGCGACGTTGGGGCCGATCCGCAGGCCGTCCTGACCCTGCGTCAGAACCGCCATCACGGCGTCGACTTCGTCCTGGTCGTAGACGGCGCTCGCGTAGACGACGCGCTGTTGCTCACTCATGGGATTTGTCCTTGGGGTGGTGAGTGGGAATTCAGTGGAACGTCATCGGGGCGGCGGGGCGCGGTGCCGGGGTCGGGCCCGCGAGCAGTCCGCCGTCGACGGTGAAGTCGGCGCCGGTGGCGTAGGAGGCGCCGGGAGAGGCGAGGAACGCGGCCATGTGGGCGATCTCGTCCGGTTCGCCGACCCGGCCCAGGGGCAGTCGCGCGAACCGGGTGTCCTCGGCCGCCCCGCTGCGGTCGGCCGGGAGCATCGCGGTGCGGATCGTGCCCGGCACGATGGCGTTGACGCGGATCCCCGCGTCGCCCAGTTCGAGCGCGGCCGTGCGGGTCAGGCCGCGCAGTCCCCATTTGGACGCGGAGTACGCGGACGCCCAGGCCTGCGCCTGCATACCGCTGACCGAGGCGATGTTGACGATGGCTCCGCCGCCCGCGGCGCGCATGTGCGGGACGACGGCCCGGATGCCGAGGAAGGGGCCGAGCAGGTTGACGTCGAGGATGCGCCGGAAGTCGTCGGCCGTCTCCTCCTCCAAGGCGACGATGCGCATCGCCGCGGCGTTGTTGACCAGGATGTCGATGCCGCCGAAGCGCTCCACGGTCAGGGCGACGGCGGCCGCCCAGGCGTGCTCGTCGCGCACGTCGAGGGTCACGAAGGCGGCGTTGTCGCCCAGTTCGTCGGCGAGCGCGGTGCCTTGCTCGGTGAGCACGTCGGCAAGCATCACCGAGGCGCCGCAGGCGACGAACAGGCGCGCCTCGGCGGCTCCCTGTCCCTGCGCGGCGCCGGTGACGAGCGCGACCTTCCCTTGCAGGTCGTACATGGTGGATCCCTTCGAAGCGGTGGCCCCGACCGGACACGGCCTAGGCGGTCCGGGGAAGGTGCCATTGGAGTTCGATGTGTTGCCCGAGGGTGACCAGGCCGCACGCCACGACGTCGGTGCGCACGAACGCCTGGACCATCGTGTCCGTCGCGGCGCCGGGATCACCGGGGCGGAACATCGCCACGACCTCGACGCGGCCCGCGAGTTCGCCGTCCTCGCGACCGGCCGCGTCGATGCGCGCCAGGGCGGTGTCCAGCGCCTCCTCGGACGGCAGGCGCAGCCCGAAGTGGTGCGTGTACCGGGGCTCGGCCCGCATGTGCGCGTCCCAGGCCGACCGTGCCCGGGCGAACGGCCCTTCGGCGGCCGCGACCTGCAGTTGACGCTCGAAGGCCCACTGCTCGGGGGTCACCTCGGACGTGTACAGGATGTTGTTCAGGTAGTCGGTCACCTCGGGTTCGACGAAGGCGCTGAAGAAGTGTCCGCCCCGGTCCAGGACCCGACACCCCAGCAGTTCGAGCAGCCGCCGGGCCTGCGCGCGTTCCCCGGGTCGGTGGAGGAGTTCCAGGTGGGTGATCCGGCGGGAGCCGGGATCGTCGTCGGGCACGGCCATGCCGAATCTCCTCGTCCACGGGGCGTTGACGGAGCGCGCACCTGATGCCTCGTCAGTTCTCATCATAGCTATCATGGTTATGATGACGCCACAAGACGGGTATCCGGCCTGTCGCCTGATTTTGTGTAAGCGATATAAATAAGCCGGCGCCGAACGTCAGCCGTCCGGCCGGCCACCCGGCCGGGATCGACTCAGTGCCGTTCGGCGCCACCTCGGCCGAGCAGGTCGCCCGTACACGCCGCCGCGCCGGGGAAACTGCCCGCGGACATCACGAAGGCGCGCCGTCCCCGAGCCGTGACGTCACGGCTCGGGGACGGCGGCCGGGGGCAACGGGGTTGGACCGGGAACCGAACCCGGGAACGCGTCGGGGACCCGCTTCCGGCCGAACCCGCAACACTCAGACCGGGGCCGGCCCCGACCGCACCGGGCGCACCGCGTACTCCTGCAACGGGTAGGCGTGTGCCCCTTCGAGGTGGCGCACCGCATACCGGTAGGCCAGAGTGTCGTCGCCGTCGGCGATCAGGTCGATCAGGTGCTGGTGTTCGCGCACGCCGAGCAGGCGCGTGTCGACCCCCACCTCGTTCGCCGAGCGCTCGGCCCACAACTGTTCCTGCCGTGCCCAGAGCGTCTCCACCATGCCCAGCAGGATCTGCATCGTCCGGTTCCCGCATGCGGCCACGATCGCCTCGTGGAACTCGCGACTGGCCCGGATGTAGGCGAGCCCGTCGTCGACGGTCGGCACCATCCGCGCGTGGATCTCGCGCAACCGCGGTACCACGGTCTCCATCCTGTCCCCGCGCTGCGCGCACAGCGCCACGCACACCGGCTCCAGCCGCCGCAGCGCCCGGGCCAGGTCCTCCAGGGTCACCCGTCGGGCGTGCATGACCATGCCGAACATGTGCGCCGCGTCCTCGGGCGTGGGCCGGTGCACCACCGAACCGCCCATGTTTCCGCGGCGGACGGTGAGCAGTCCCTCGGTCTCCAGGATGCGAATGGCCTGGCGCAGCGTCGTGCGGCCCACGTCGAACTCGGCCATCAGTTCGTCCTGCTTGGGCAGCACGTCGCCGTCGGCCAGGTCGCCTTCGAGGATGCGGTGGCGCAACGCATCGGCGACGACCTCGGCGATGGCCGCATGCCGAATCCGATCCGCCCCCTCGCGCGCCGCGCGAGACTCCGTCCTGATGGCATGCGAACCGTTCGTCATGGCCCGATCCTAGCTATGTAAGAACATCCCGAGAGGCCGTTCCGGGCAGAGACGCCCGGACGAAGGGCTCCCACATCTCTCCTCTCGCTTAACATAGCCATGTTAGATATGTTGAAGGAACCTCCTCCACCGCCTTCGAGGATGCGATGCGCTACAGCTTCAACACCTTCAACCATTCGACCTACTACGGGCTCGCGCCCTCCCTCCCGCAACAGATCGACGCGGCGGCATCCGCCGGCTACGACCTCGTGGGGCTCGACATCCTCTCCGTCCTCGCGCACGAACGCGACGGCCTGTCCCCACACGACCTCGCCGCGCACCTGGAGCACCGCGACCTGCCCTGCCACGAACTGGTCTCGTTGGTCGCGTGGTCACCGGTGGGATCGACGACGGCGTGGTGGCGAACACGGCCGAGTGTGCCCGGTCACTGGCCGAGGAAAGGATCGGCCTGTCCCTGGAATTCCTGCCCACTCGGCATGTCGACTCGATCCCTGAGGCACTGCGCCTGCTGGATCAAGTGGCGCACCCGAACCTGCGCCTGGTCGTGGAGAGTTGGCACTTCTTCCGGGGGCCGAGCAGGTGGCAGGACCTGGTCGCGCTGCCGCTGGATCGCGTCGGCTTCGTGCAGTTCGCGGACGCGCCCGAGCCGGTCTCGCCGGACGTGCACCACGAGTGCATGCACCGCCGGGTCCTACCGGGCCGAGGTGTCCTGGACCTGGACCGATTCTGCGCGACGCTGGTGGCGAAGGGTTACGACGGCGTGGTGAGTGTGGAGCTGCTCTCCGAGGCGTGGCGCACCGCCGACCTCCACGAGTTCGCCGCCGCCACCCTCGCATCGTCGCGCTCGGTGTGGGAATCGGCGGCGACACGCTTCGGGTAGGCGGGGCGGGGCTCCCTCGCGCGCAGCGCAGCACCGCACCGCACGAACAGCACGCACCGCACGAACAGCACACAGCACACACAGCACACACAGCACCAAGGTGGGTCCGTGGTCAGGAAAGTGGAAGCAGAGGAAGCGCACATGGCAGCCGTTCAGACACACCTCGACACCGGTGCGTCCCGGGGAAGCGGTCCGGGCTCGTACGACGTCGTCGTGATCGGTGCGGGCTCGGCCGGGTGCGTCCTGGCCGCCCGGTTGTCGGAGCAGGCGGAGCGTACGGTCCTGCTGGTCGAGGCCGGCCCCGACCACCACCCCGACGCGCTGCCCGACGAACTGCGGCACCTGTCGCGGCCGGTGGCCTGGCCCTACAACTGGGGCGACAAGGTCGCCTCGACCGGACGCACGCTCAACTACGCGCGCGGGCGCGGCGTCGGGGGCTCCTCGGCGACCAACGGCGCGGTGGCGATGCGCCCGGAGCCGGCGGACTTCGCGGCGTGGCCGGAGGGGATGCGCTGGGAGCGCATACTGCCGTACCTCAACCGCATCGAGCACGACCTGGACTTCGGCGGCGAGCCCCACCACGGGGATCGCGGGCCGATCCCGATCCTGCGGCATCCGGAGGCCGACTGGACGCCGTTGCAACGCGGCTTCGTGGATGGATGCGTGGCCGCGGGGCTGCCGTTCTGCCCCGACCACAGCCGCCCCGGGACGACGGGCGCGGGCCCGATCCCGATGAACCGGCGCGGCACGGAACGGGTGTCGAACACCGTCGCCTACCTCGACGCCGCCCGCGGACGGCCGAACCTGACCGTACGCGGCGACGCCCACGTACGCCGCATCCTGCTCGACGGCGGCCGAGCGACCGGCATCGAACTCGCGGACGGCGAGCGGGTGTACGCGGGCCGCGTCGTGTTGTCCGCCGGCGTCGTGCAGAATCCCCTGCTGCTGTGCCGCTCCGGCGTGGGACCCGCGCGCGACGTCGCCGCGCTGGGTCTGGATCCGGTCCACGAACTACCCGCGGTGGGCCGCAACCTGAGCGACCACATGGTCGTGTCGTATCGCGCGGCGGTCCGTCCCGACGCGGTGCCCGACGGCGGACCCACGCTCCAGACCATCGCCCGCGCGACCGCCCACCCGGGCCGGGGACGCACGCACGACCTCCAACTCACCCCCGTCGCACGGCGCAACCCGGACGGCACGCGCGAGATCGAGATCAGCGTCGCCCTGCAACTGCCCAACGGCTTCGGGTCGGTCGTCCCCACCGGCGCCGCGCCCGACGCCCCCGCACTGATCTCCTGGCCGTTCACCACCGACCGCGACAACCTGGAGCGGCTGGCCATCGGGGTGCGCCTGGCCGCCCGCGTCGTGGCCGCCTCCGGTCTCGCGCTCGACCCGGCCGCCGTCCGGGCCGCAGCGCACACGCCCGACGACGAACTCCGCGCGTCGTTCGCCGAGTCCCACTACGCCTTCTACCACGGCGTCGGCACCTGCCGGATCGGCACCGACCCGGCGTCGAGCGTGGTCGACGCGAAGCTGCGGGTCCACGGACTGACCGGCCTGCACATCGTGGACGCCTCGGTCATACCGACCGTGCCGCGCGCCAACACCCACCTACTGGCAACCGCCCTCGGCGAGTTGGGCGCGGAGCTGATCGCGACCGACGCGTAGGCCGTGGATCCGGCGGACCCTGGTGGCCGCGCCGCCCGGTACCGCGGCGCCCGAACGTCGAAGGTCCCCGGACGCGGTCGACCGGCGACCGGCGGCGGTCACCCGTGCGCGGTCGGCCGGCCGACGCCCGCGAGCGCCTCGTTCCGGTCGGCTTCGAGCGTGTTGCGCCAGATGCCGGTCAGCGTGTCGAGGATGGCGGAGCGTTCCCGGCTCCACCTGCCCGCGATCCACGAGGGCAGGAACGTCTCCAACTGCGTGATCAACAGGTAGGCACGCCGCCTGGCCTCCGGCTTGGAGAAGTGCGCCCAACGCTCGGGCGGCCGGGTGAGCAGGACGACGAACTCCTTGACGTGCTCCTGGTGCTGGTCGCGCAGCGCGTGCGGCAACTGCTCGGCGAAGATGTTCAGCGCCTGCCGGTTCTCCTCGCCCCGGGTGACATACGTCGTCAGCCACGCCCGGATGCTCGCGTGCGACCAGTCGGGCAGCTCGCCGAACGCGGCGAACATCGCTGCCGTGTCCGCCCAGATCCGGTCGGCCAGTTCGGCGACGATGTCGCCCTTGCCGGTGAAGTGCAGGTAGAACGTGGCCCGGGCGGCCCCCGCCTCGGCGACGATGTCGTCGACGGTGGTCGCCTCGTAGCCCTGCGTCTCGAACAGCCCGGCCGCGGCGGCGATCAGCCGTTGCCGGGTGTACCGCTTCTGCTGGGCACGCAGGTCCGGGGCTGCGGAGCGGCCTGCGGAATCGGAGGGTCGGCGCGTGGGGGCGGGCATGCGGCCAGCCTACCGAGCCGACTCGTTCGCCCGAGACGTCCGAGGCCGAGGCGTCCACTCACTGGTCATACCGTCCGCGACTGCCCGGGCACGCCGCACTCCCTTTGGCGTCCCGGGGCACGGCACGGCAGACGCGCCCGAGCCGGTTTCCGGGCTCCGCGCCGCGTCGGCGTACGCGTGCGCGGGCAGGGCGTGTCCCTTTCGTGGGCGGTTCCGCGGTCAGCGGGGAGCGTCGCCCTCGAACACGATCCGGTGCATCAGCCGCGGCTCGTGGTAGTCGAATACCGCGTTGTGCTGGGTGCAGCGGTTGTCCCACATCGCGATGTCCCCGGGTGCCCAGCGGAAGCGGCACTGGAACTCGGGTCGCTCGACGTGCTGGAGCAGGAATGCCAGCAGCGCCGCCCCTTCGCGGTCGCCGACGCCGTTGATCCGGTCGGTGAACGTGCTGTTGACGAACAGGCCGCGTCGTCCGGTGACCGGGTGGGTCCGCACCACGGGGTGTTCGACCGGCCGGTGCTTGTCCGGGTCGAGCGTGGCGCGGTGGATCGGGTTGCGGCGGTGGTCGTGCACCGCGGTCAGGCCCTCCAACAGCGCCTGGAATCGGGGCGACAGCGCCGCGTACGCCGCTTCCATGTCCGCCCAGAGCGTGTCCCCGCCGACCGGCGGCAGCTCGATGGCGCGGAGCATGGAACCCATCGGCGGGCACGGCAGGAACGTGGCGTCGCTGTGCCAGCGGTCCGCCTTGTGGTGTGCGGGGGCCGTGCCGCCGGTGGCCAGGACCATGACCTCGTCCAGGCCCGGGGCGGCCGGCTCGCCCATGGGGAACCGCTGCAGCGGTCCGAACCGCGCGGCGAAGTCGCGTTGGCGCGCGGGGTCGATCTCCTGCCCCCGGAAGAACAGCACCTTGTGCCGGTGGAACGCGGCCGTCAGTTCGGCGATCACCGCGTCGTCGACCTCGGCGTACCCCCGGTCGAGGTCGAGGCCCGACACTTCGGCGCCGATGGTCGGAGTCAGCGGACGAATCTTCGGCATGGAACACTCACCTCACGGATTCAGGCAACTTGCCTTAATACTCTCAGGCGCAATGTCTTATACTGAATGCATGGATGTCAAGACCTCCGCCCGCAGCCGGATCCTCGACGCCGCCGAACGGCTCTTCGCCGCGCGCGGCGTGGCCGACGTGTCCCTGCGGGAGATCAACAGCGCCGCCGAGCAACGCAACAAGTCGGCGGTGCAGTACCACTTCGGCACCCGTGAGGCCCTCGTCCGCGCCTTGTACGAGGACCGCCTCGGCCCGCTCAACCAACGCCGCTGGGAGCTGCTGAACGCGCTGCCCGAAGAGCAGCGCGGCGACCTGCGGGCCCTCGTACAGGTCCAGGTCCAGCCCCTCGCCGAGCGCGTGCGCGACGCGCGCGGCTCGTCCTGCTACATGCGCTTCATCCACCGCTTCACCATGGGCAGCGGCGTCCTGGACCTCGATCCGCCCGACCCCGGCTCCGGCCTGGACCGACCCCTCGGCCCCGAATACACCAGCGCCCGCCACAAGGTCACCGAACTCGTCGTCCGCCGACTCGGTCACCTGCCCGCCGACATCCGGGCCGAACGCCTGCGGTTGATGACATTCACGATCGGCTCCTGCCTCGCCGACATCGAGGCCCGCCTCGAACAGGGCCACGAACTCCCCATGCCCTTCGACCGCATCGTCACCGACCTCGTCGACGCCACACTCGGTCTCCTCACCGCACCGAGCACACGCCCCGCAACCACCCGGCCGGGGAAAGAGCCCACGTAGGCGCAGCGACCGAGGCTCACCCGTACCGGACGGTTCGGGAAACGGCCGTCCGGCGCCGACCGGTCAGGCGGGCCGGGCGCCGTGCCGCCCACGCCAAGGTCGGTCGGGTGGACGTCGGTCGGTGGGGTTGCCGCAGGTGTTCGGGTGTGCCGCGGCGGCGCGGCCGACGCGGGGGCCGGCGCCCCGCCGCGCAGGCCGGTCCGTCGCCCTCGCGCAGCGGTACGGCTTTTGTCCCGGCGCCCTTTCTCCTGCGGCGCACGCGAAGTTCTCGGCATTCGGGTCGCGCTCGGGCATGTGGGCGCGAAGGGTGGGTAGGGACCCGGGCATTGTCGGGACCGAGTCGGGGAGATTGCATGACGGCATTGCCGCGCCGAATACGGCGTCCCCTTCCGCGTAGCGGTGGCATCCTCGACGGTCGTTATCGCCTGGGGCAGTTGCTGGGCGCGGGCGGTACCGCCGACGTCTTCCGGGCCGTCGATCTGCGACTTCGGCGGGAGGTCGCGGTCAAGGTCTTCCGGCCCGGCGCATGCGCGGTCACGACGGAACGGTTCTGTCAGGAAGCCGTGCTGCTGGGGCGGTTGACGCATCCCGCCCTCGTCACGGTGCACGATGTCGGTTGGCACGAGAGTTGCACGTACGTGGTGATGCGCCTGGTCAGGGGTGTCACGCTGCGCGAGCACATCCTGGACGGCCCCCTGACGGGCGACCGGGTGGCGAGGCTCGGCGCCCGACTGGCCGCGGCGTTGGCATACGTACACGCGGCCGGCATCGTGCATCGGGACGTGAAGCCGTCGAACGTCCTGATCGGCCCCGGCGACGTCCCGTACCTGGCCGACTTCGGCATCTCGCGTCTGGTCGACGAACCCACCCGCTCCACACCCGGCATGATCGTCGGCACCATCCCCTACCTGGCGCCCGAACAGATCCTCGGCCAGGGCTCCGGGCCCGCGTGCGACGTCCACGCCCTCGGCCTGGTCCTGCTGGAGGCGTTGAAGGGCGAACGCGAATATCCGGGAGCCTCCCTCGAAGCCGCCCTGGCCCGCTCGCTGCGCGCACCGCACATCCCCTCCCACGTACCCGGCGAACTCGCCTCCGTGATCGAGGCGATGACCCGAACCGATCCCGCTGCCAGGCCCGACGCCGCCGAGTGCGTCCGCCTGCTCGAAGCCGCCGCGTCATCGCCCACACCGACGTCCGGCGCGCCGCGCGAACCGGAAGCCGCGACCCTGCGCTCCGCCCACGACGGGGCCCCTCCGTCGACCTCGGCCCCGGCCGCATCCGGTACGAGGGTGGTGCGGCGGAAACGACATCGCCTGTTGTTGGCCACGGGCGTGGTCGCGAGCATCATCCTGGGCGCGACCGGGGCCACCATGGCGGTTCTCGACGACCACGCCGCCCCGGACGCGGACAACAGCCGTCCCGTCCGAACCGCCGACCCGCTCCCGCCTTCCGGTCCGCCCACGGGCCCGCCCACCACGGCCCTGCCCACCACGACCCCGACGTCCGCGGCGCCGCCCCCGGACACGACCGCTCCCGTCGCACCCCGGGAAACAACCCCCGCGGCCGACAACCGGGTCTCCGCACCCGCCGCCGACGACGAGTCCCCGACCCTCGATTCGAACAAGGAGCCGCGAAAGGACCCGAAGGAAAAGGAGAAAAAGAGCAAATCAAGCGCACCTCGCGGCAAGCCGGAGAAATAGCCCGGGCCCGCCACACACGGCCCGGGTGGGCGCCTACTCGTGGGCGCCGATCGCTGCGCCGGTGCCGAGCACGATGTCCACGCCGGTGGCATCGGCCCCGGCTTCGCGCCGACCCGCCTCCACCGTGGCCGGGACCCGACCACGGCTGACGATCCCGGCGACGCGCCCCCGGCCCGACCGGGACGCCCGCGGGGGCCACTATCCTGGACGCGCGCCGCACGCACGTAGGCGCGCGGGCCTCGCGTCGAAGCGATGCGGGTTCCATCCCGAGCACGTGCCGAATGTCGGCGCCGTTCGAGAGCACGAGGCAAGCGTGAGGGCAGGACGGCAGTGGACGGCGGGAAGCGAAGCGCTCACGATCTGATGGGTCGGGAGCGCGAGAAGTCGCTGCTCGCACAGGGCCTGCACGATGTCCGGGTCGACCGGCGAGGTACCGCGGTGCTGCTGCGCGGGGAGGCCGGCATCGGCAAGACCGCACTGCTCGACTGGACCGAGACCCAGGCCCGGGAGAGCGGCTTCACCGTGCTGCGCGCCGTCGGTTCCGAGGCCGAACAGGGGCTGGCCTTCGGCGCACTGCACCAGGTCCTGTGGCCGCTCCTGGAGGCCGACGACACACTGTCGCCGGCGCACAGGGACGCCCTGCATCGCGCGCTGGGACTCCAGGAAGGCATGCCACCCGGCGGCTTCGCGGTCGGCGCGGCGGCTCTGCGGCTGCTCGCCGACGCCGCCCGTACCGCGCCGCTCGCCCTCCTGCTCGACGATCTGCACTGTATGGACGCGTCCAGTGCGACGGTGTTCGCGTTCCTGAATCGGCGGATCGCCGAACTGCCGGTGCTCATCGTGGGCACCACCCGTCCCGACGACGGAGCGGACGCGAACGCGCACGACGGCTGGCCCACCGTTCCCGTCGAGGTCGGCGCGTTGACCCCCGCGGACGCCGGAGCACTGCTGCGGCAACGGTATCCGGCCATGGTCGCGACGGCGGCGAACCGGGTGCTGGAAGCGGCCGACGGAAATCCGCTGGCCGTGGTGGAACTGCCCGTGCAACTCGAGGAAGGGCATGTCAACGGCCACCTGCCGATGCCCGAGATGTTGCCACTGGGCCGACGTCTGGAACGCCTGTTCGCCGGTCGAATCAACTCGCTGCCGCCGGATTCCCTCCGTGTCCTGCTGCTCAGCGCGCTCAGCGGCAACACCGCGGCGGGCAACGTCGGCGCCTGGCTGCGCGCCGTCTCGGGCGACGCCGCGGAACGGACGCTTGCGCACATCGAGGCGAGCGGCCTGGCCCGACTCGACGAGTCGAAGGCCCTGGTCTTCCGCCATCCCCTGGTGCGCAGCGCGGTGATCGCCGCGGCCCCCGGCCACGCCCGGCGCGCGGCGCACCGGACACTCGCCGAAACGCTGCTGCCCGACGATCCGCGGCGACTCGTGCACGAGGCCGCCGCGGCACTCGTGCCCGACGAGGACCTGGCCGCGCGCCTCGAACACGCGGGTCGCCGGGTCGCGGGCCGGGGCGGCGATGCCGAAGGCGCGCTGCTGCTGGACCGCGCCGCCGCGCTGAGCCCGGCGCCCGAGCCGCGCGCCCGGCGGCTGACCTGGGCCGCCGTCATGGCCGCCCGGGGAGGCCGGCTGAGTTACACCGCGCAGCTCGTCGACGAGCTGAAACGGGGACCGGTGCCCCCCGACGTCGCCCCGTTGTTCGGCTACGCCGTGGTGTACCTCGACCAGAGCCACCACATCGACTTCGAGTCGTCGTTCACGCTGCTGCCCGAGGTCTTGCAGGCGCTGGCCCAACCGGGCGCGGACTCGTTCGGGGGCTTGGCCGAGCAGGCATATTTCAAGCTGCTCCTGGCCACTTCCCTCACGGACGACCCGCGTGGCTGGGACGCGCTGGAACGCCATCTCGCCACGGCATCACCCCTCGGCAGACTTTCCTACCGCGCGTGGGCGGACCCGGCCCGGACCGCGCACGGAGTGGCCGACGAGCTGCGGGCGCTGCTCGCGGACATGAGCGACGAGCAGGAAGCGGGCAGTGGCTGGCTCGCCCTGTGGACGGCGTCGGCGGTCGACGCCGCCGACGCGGAACTGCGGCGGCGATTCACCGGCCGGGACGGCTACGCCACCCAGGGCTCGCTGGCCAAGGCCGAGCGCTACCAGGATTTCCTGCGCGGGAACTGGGACACGGCCGAGATCTGCCTGCGGGAGGCGGAGGCCGCGGCCGACCTCGGCTATCGCAGCAATGCGCTGCTGTTCCGTTTCTACTACGCGCACTTCCTCGCCGGCCGCGGCGCCGAGGAGGAACTGCGCGCGGTCGACCGGTCGATCCGGCCCGTCGCGGTGGCCGCGCGGATGCGCCTCGTGCCGGACAACCTCACGCGTCTGCGCGGCCTGGCCGCGTTGGGTCACGGCCGGTACGAGGAGGCGTACGCGCACCTGGCCGAACTCACCGAGCCCGGCGTGCTGCCGCGCGGCCTGCCCTGGTTCCATCTCGTGTTCTTCGACTTCGTCGCGGCCGCGGTACACACCGGCCGACTCGCGGAGGCGCGCGCACACGTGGCAGCCGGCGAAGCCGCCCGGATGGAAGAGATCTCCGACCACCACGCCTTCCTGCTCGCCGCGGCCACCGCGCTGACCGCGCCGGACGACACCGCCGATGCGCGCTTTCGGGACGCGTACGCGGTGCCCGGCGCCGCGCAGTGGGCGTTCGAGATGGCGCGTTTGCGCCTCGCGCACGGCTCGTGGCTGCGCCGCAGGCACCGGGCCGAGGCGCGCGCCGCGCTGCGCGAGGCCCACCACACGTTCCGCCGACTCGACGCCGGCCCGTGGCGGGAGCTGGCCGAACAGGAACTGCGGGCCGCCGGCGACCCGGTGGGCGCGGTCGGTGCCGCCGGCGCACTCGGGAGCACGAACACGCTGCTGACCGCGCAGGAACTGCGCATCGCGCGGCTCGCCGCCCGGGGACTGTCCAACAAGGACATCGGAGCCCGGTTGCAGCTGTCGCCCCGTACGGTCTCCGCACACCTGTACCGGATCTTCCCCAAGCTGGGGATCACCTCCCGAGCGGCCATCGGCCGGGCGCTCGGCGGCGACTCCTGAAGCCGTCGCACCACGGTGTCACCACGCCGCCGCGCGGGGTGCGGAAGAACGGGATGCGGGGAGAGCGGAAAACGGGATACCCGAAAAACTGTGCAGCCAGGGGCACACACTCGGGCAAGCCGAGGACTCCCGCCGCGCGTCGGGTCCCTAGGCTGGGAACGGAGCCCATGGACCGCGGCCTCCCGACGGCCGCGGTCATGCCAGTGCAGGAGTTTCTGTGGAACCCGAACCCCGGCCCGTACGGCAACCGGTCGTGCTCGAACCCTTGGCCCGCGTGTTCGTGGACGCGTATCGGCAACAGGCGGTGGGCACTCCCGCTCCCGGACGAACGGCGGGCGGCTCCGCGTCGACGCAACGCGATCGGCTCCTCCCGCCGGTGCCCGGGGACGACGGGTTCGGGTCGCATCCCGACGTCGCCGAGGACCGCCTCGCGCTTCCCGGCGCCCGGGGCGAGCGCAACCTCGTGCGCATCGTCCGCCCGACCGACGCGGACGAGCCGCTTCCGGTGATCCTGTACATCCCGGGCCCGATCTGGACGCCCGGAGCGGTGCCGCCGCAGCGCGACTTCGAACGCGACCTGGTCCTGGGCACCGACGCGGCCGTCGTCGTGCTCGACACGCCCCAGCAGCGGGACGAGTGTTATCCGGAGACGATCGAACGCCTGCACGCCGTGCTCGACTGGATCGCCGCACAGGGCGCCGAGGACGGTCTCGATCCGCGGCGCATCGCGGTGGTGGGGGTGTCGACGGGGGCCAACCTCGCAGCCGGCCTCACCCTGCTGGCCAAGCGACGCGGCGGCCCCGAGATGGTGCAGCAGGTCTTGATCTGCCCGGCCACCGACGCCGCCGCCGACACCCCGTCGTACCGCGAATTCGCGGAAGGCTACTTTCTCGACGCCTCGGCGATGACGGCGTTCTGGGACCGGTACGTGCCCGACGCCGCGCTGCGCACGCAGAGCACCGCCTCCCCGTCGCGCGCCGCCGGCGCCGAGTTGGCGGGCCTGCCGCCGACGCTGATCGTCACCGCCGAGGCCGACGTCCTGCGCGACGAGGGGGAAGCGTATGCCGCCCGGTTGCGGGCCGCCGGGGTCGCCGTGGTCTCGCTGTGCTACCACGGCACCGTCCACGGCTTCGTCGCCTTCGACGCGCTGCGGGCCAGTCACGCGTCCACGGCGGCTCGCATTCAGGTCGTCGACACGCTCCACGTCGCGCTGCACGCCCGGCGCGGCTGAGCCTCGCGCCGCCGGATCGCCGCGCCCTCGCGCGGGCGGTCGGGCCTGCGCGGGCGCGGTCGCCGGCGCGTGAGATGCTGCGGACGCGCCCGGCACGCCGACGACCCGGGCATCGCGGTCCGTGGGCGTGGGCCGCCCGACGGGCCGAGGGAGGCCATGTGGACGTCGTACTGGACACCGCGTCGCCGCCCGTGGCCGATCCGGCGGCGACCGTCCAGGACGCCTTCGCCCGCCGGCTGGGCCGGGTCCGGGTCACGGTCCGCCCCGGGCCGTTCAGCGCCGTGCTGAGCGAGGCCCGATTCGGCTACGTCCGCCTTCTCGAGGTGCAAGCCGACGCGCTGCGCCTGGCCCGGACGTCCCGGCTCGTCGCCGAAAACCCCGGCACCGGCGTCGCCGTGGCCTTCCAGCGGCACGGCACGGGGGAGTTGACCCAGGACGGACGCGGAACCTTCCTGCGCGACGGCGAGCTCTGCCTGCTCGACCTCCGCCGGCCCTTCGCACTGCGCTGGCACGGGCGTTTCACGTTGCGCCTCGTACGGCTGCCGGATCGGGCACTCGCGGTGCCGGAGGCGGTGCTCGCGGCCGGCACCGGCCGGGCGATCTCGGCATCCGACGGCCGGGCCGGAATCCTGCTGCCTCTCCTGGAGCGGCCTGCCGACGTCCTGGCGCCGCTCGCCCCCGCCGTGGCCGACCGGCTCGCCGGGCACACGGCGGAGATTCTCGCCGCCGTGCTGACCGAGGCGGCCGCGGGCGCCGACCGCGTCCCCCGGACGGGTCGCCGCGCGATCGCCCCGATCGGGGCCTCGATGCCGCCCGCGGTACCCGAGGGTCGGTCGGGCAGTCCCGGCCGGGCAGGAAGGGCAGTCAATTGACCTAACACCGCCGCGACGCTGCGCAGGACGATCTTCGGGGCGGTGGATCGACGCCGCCCGATCCGGACGATTGCGGAGCGGTGATGCGGCCCCTGACGAACGCGGTGCCCCAGAGACCGGACATCTCGGACCGACCGCCGCCCGCCCCCGGCCACCTCGGCACGCACGACAACACCGTCATCCGGATCCCGGCGGGACCACAGGGCCCCCTCGACACCACCGCCCCCGGGCCGGACGAGAGCGAGATCGCCGTAGTGGTGCCGCTGGACGGCGCGGTCGTGCTCGCCGTGGACGGTGTCGAGCGGATGCTTCCCGAGGGGGCGTTCGCCATCCTCGACGGGCGGTGCCCCTGCACCATCACATCGCCGTACGGATGCGACCCGGCCGTCCTGCGTCTGCCGCGGACCCTGCTGACCGAGCCCGACGAGGTGCTGCGGCGCGCCGTGGGGCGGGTCCTTCCGGCGGACCGCGGCACCGCGGCGTTGGTGGTACCCGCCGCGGTATCCCTCTGCCGGACTCCGGCCCCCGCTCCCCCGCTGCTCGACCGGATGACACACCACCTTGCGGACCTGGTCTCGACGCTTCTCGCCGAACTCGACGAACCGCCGCAGGCCGGCCCGGAGACCGCGCTCATGAGCGACATCCGGTGGTACGTGAACTGCCGGCTCGGCGACCCCGGGCTCAGCCCCGAGACCATCGCCGCCGCGCACTACGTGTCCGTCCGGTATCTGCACAAGCTGTTCGAAGGCCGGGGCATGACGCTCGGACGCTGGATCCAGCTGCGCCGCCTCCAGGAGTGCCGACGCGAACTCGGGCGCCCGGGGTCGCCTCCCCCGAAGGTGGGGGCCGTGGCCCAGCGCTGGGGGTTCGTGAATTCGGGGCACTTCAGCCGCACGTTCCGCGCGGCGTTCGGGATGTCGCCCCGGGACTGGCGGGAAGCACGCACCGCCGCGTCCCGGAGCCATCGTCCGTAACGTCTTGGAAGTCCCCACCGCGCTTCGGCACGGCCGGGACGAATACCGGGCAGTCACGTGACTGATGCGGGTACGTGCGCTGGGCCGCCATCATGGACGAGGGCGGCCCAGCGGTCGTCCCGTTCGCAGCACGCCGTCGGGAGAACTCGTGACCATCGCAGACATCATCCCGTGCCCGCGTCCGGTCCGCACGAGCCGCCTCGGCTTCCTGCAGGTGGCCACGCTGGAAGCGGACACCGGGCTGCCGGGCTGCACACCGATGCGGCCGGCCGACGACGCCGGCGCGCACGTGACGATCACGATCCAGATCGACGGCACGGCACACGTGTCGCAGGACGGGCGCGAAACGCCGGTACGACCGGGCGAGATGTTCCTGGTGGAAACCCATCGGCCGTTCCGCGTGGAGCACGGAGGGCACGTGCGCCTGCACGCGTTCCACGTTCCGCGCCGAAGCCTGGGGGGCGCCGAGCGAAACGTGCCCGCCGTCACCGCCATCGCCTTCCCGCCGGACCGCGGCGTGGCGGCGATGTTCGCGCCGGTGCTGACCTCGCTCGCCCGATCCGCGCCGGACATCGCGCCCGCGGTCGGCGAGCGGCTGGCCGGCAACGTCGCCGACCTGCTGGCGACCCTGATCGCCGAACACGCCCCCGCGGCGAGCCCGGACCTCGACTCGGCGTTCGGCGAACTTCCGCGCCGCGTACGCGAGTACATCGATCGGAACCTGGGCGATCCGGAGCTGTCCCCGGAGCGGATCGCGCAGGCCCAGCGGATCTCGGTGCGGTACCTGCACCGGATGTTCGAATCCGAGGGGATCTCGGTCGGTCGGCTCATCCAGCGGCGTCGTCTGGAACGTTGCGCAGCGGAACTGGCCAGGCGCGGACGAGTCAGCCCCACCGTGTCGGCGGTCGCGCAGCGATGGGGTTTCGTGAGCCCCGCGCACTTCAGCAGGGCCTTCCGGGCGACCTACGGGGTTTCCCCGCGCGACTGGCGGGGCCTCGGCGACACCGCGGACCGGTGACGGCTCCGGGCGCTTCCCGGTGCCGCCGGGTTCGCGGGCTCAGGCCGGTCGAGCCGGGCGTGGGTGTACGCATCGGCCGGCGTCCACCGACCGCCGTGGACGTAGAACATATGACCGACCCGTTTCCTGCTTTCACAGGAGACGGGTCGGCGTGGCACCAAGCTTCGGAAGGCGGTTCGTGGTGCGCGGGTCCGGCCGGAGGTCCCGCGATCGCCGCCCGAGGCGGCTTGCCATCGGGCGGCGATCCCGGCGTGGCCGGCGGGTCAGCCGGTGATCGACCGGACGGTCTCGCCGACGGGGTCGGCGGCCCGCTCGCGTCCGGGGATCACCCGGGCGACGCGCGAGGTCTCGCCTCGGCGACAAACGCCGTGCACGAGCACGACGGCGGGTGTCAGGCCGACTCGAACGCGCAGCGCAGGAAGCCGGTCGCCTGGGTGATCGCGGCCTCGGCGGCGTGGGTGCCGCGCAGCGCGTCGAGCATCACGAAGTCGTGGATGATGCCGTGGTAGCGGACCGCGGTGACCTCGACGCCGGCCGCGCGCAGCTTGTTGGCGTAGGCCTCCCCCTCGTCGCGCAGCACGTCGGCTTCGCCGGTGACGACCAGGGCCTGGGGAAGATCGGCCAACTGCTCCTCGGTGGCCCGCAGCGGGCTCGCGGTGATCTCGGCGCGCTGCGCCGGGTCGGTGGTGTACTGGTCCCAGAACCACTGCATGCCGTCGCGGCGCAGGAAGTAGCCCTCGGCGAACCGGTGGTAGGACGGGGTGTCGAAGTTCGCGTCGGTGACCGGGTAGAACAGCACCTGGGCGAGCAGCGGGACGCCGCCGCGCTCCTTGGCCATCAGGGTCAGCGCCGCGGTCATGTTGCCGCCGACGCTGTCGCCGGCCACGGCCATGCGTGCGGCGTCCAGGTTCTTGGCCGCCCCCTCGGTGACGACCCACCGTGCGACCGCGAAGTTCTGCTCGATGGCGACCGGGTAGCGCGCTTCCGGCGAGAGGCTGTAGTCGGGGAAGACGACGGCGGCCCCGGTGCCGACCGCGAGTTCGCGGACCAGACGGTCGTGCGTGTGCGCGTTGCCGAACACCCACCCGGCGCCGTGGATGTACAGGATCACCGGAAGCGGGCCGACGGCCCCGGCCGGACGGACGATGCGCACGTCGACGCTGCCGGTCGGGCCGCCCGGAACCTCCACCCACTCCTCGTCGATCGCGAGCTTCGGGGTGTCACCCGACTGGACCTCGTCCACCGCCTTGCGCCCGGCCTCGGGTCCCAGGTCGAACAGGTACGGCGGGTTGGCGGTGGCCTCGACGAATGCCTGGGCCGCGGGCTCCAGGACCGGCTTGGTGCCGGTCGCGCTGTCGTCGTTCATGAGGATTCTCCTTCGCATTTCGGAAATTTCGGATGCCGCCTTCACCTTAGGCAGTGAAGGCCTTTCGGCATGCTCGTCGACGCACCGCATCGGACGGTCCGTGCACGGTCAGTGGCCGGGGCCGAGCGAGCGCGCGGCGCGCAGGATCAGATCGGTGACGGGCTCGGGATCGCTCACGGACACGGCGTGCGGTGCGCGTACGGTAACGGTGTGCGCGTTGGCACGCTCGGCCATCCAGCGCTCGGCGGCCGGTGGGATGTTGCGGTCCTCGGTGGCCACGAGGTACCAGCTGGGGATCTTCTTCCACGCGGCGGCGGTGGCCGGCTCCTGGAGTGCGGCCAGGGTGATCGGTCGCTGTCCCGCCGCCATGACCCGGGCGGTCCGCAGCGGAACACCGGCCGCGAACTGCTCGTGGAACAGCTCCTGCCTGATCACCAGTTCCTCCCCCTGCCCACCACCGGGCAGGGGGTACTGCCGGGTGACGGTCGCCTGTCCCAGGGTGCCGCCGGGGAACTTGTCGCTGAGGTGCAGTGCGCTCTCCCCGACCTCGGGGACGAACGCGGCGATGTAGACCAGGGCCTCGACCTGCGGGGCGTCGGCGGCGGCCTGGCTGATGACCGCTCCGCCGTAGGAGTGCCCCACCAGCACGATCGGTCCGGTGACGCTGTCCAGAACGCTGCGGATGTAGGCGGCGTCGCTCGCCAGTCCGCGCAGCGGCAGGGCCGGCGCGAGCACGCGGTGGCCGTGCCGCTGCAGGCGCTCGATCACCGTGCTCCAACTGGAGGCGTCGGCGAACGCGCCGTGGATCAGGACGACGGTGGGTGTGCCCGGGCGCCCGTGCGGCTTGCCCGAACGGTCGGCAGCCGCTGCCGGCGTCGAGGACGCGGCGCCCGGGGCCGCGGCGCCGGCCACGAGGGACGCCGTCGGGGTACGACGAGAAATCGGTGAGTTCATCGTTCGCTTCTTCACAAAGGGGTGGGGAGTGTGTGCGCCGGCCCGGACGAGCGGGCGGTTGCCGGTCAGTCGGAGGTGGCGCGGACGGCTTCCTCGATCAGATCGACGACCCGGCCGGGGTGGGAGAGCATCACCAGGTGGGACGAGTCGACCTCGACGGTGGTCATGCCGGCCCGCTCGTAGCCGTAGCGTTCCACGTCGGGGTTGATGGTGTGGTCGGAGGAGGCGACCAGGCCCCACGAGGGCTTGGTCTTCCAGGCGGCGGCCGGGGCCGCTTCGGCGAAGGCCTGCGCGGCGAGCGGACGCTGGGAGACCGCGAGGACGGCGGCAAGCCCGGAGTCGACGTCGGCGGCGAAGATGGCCGGGAACCGATCCGGCCGAACCGACACGTCGGTGCCGGTCGAGCCCTCGACCGGGAAGGGTGTGTAGACCAGGGCCTCGGCCAGGTCGGAGTCCGGGAAGCGGCCCTGCAGTTCGCCGAGGCTCTCGCCCGCCTCCAAGGCGTAACCGGCCAGGTAGACCAGTGCCTTGACGTTGTCCTCGGTGCCGGCGACCGTGATGACGGCACCACCGTACGAGTGGCCCACCAGGACGACCGGGCCGGGTATCTGCCGCACGACCGAGGCGACATAGGCGGCGTCACCGATCAGGCTGCGGTTGGGGACGGCGGGGGCGACCACGTCCAGCCCCCGGGCGATCAGCCGGGGAATGACCTCGGCGTAGCTGGATGCGTCGGCGAAGGCACCGTGTACGAGGACGACGGTCGGCTTGTCGGAAGACATGGGAATGCTCCTCATTGGCGTCATGGGGGTATGCGCGGCCGGCCGTGGGCGACGGTGCTCGTCCCGGGGGGCGATTCCGTCGCCGAACGCGCATCGCGTCGAACGGGTACCGCCGGCACATGGGGAACTCTAGGAACCACGAGCGGGGGCGGTTTATCCGTCCGTGCCCCGACCTTGGTCTGTCCGTGCCCACGTAGGGCACGGGGCTCGACTCGGGCGCCCCGGGAAAACGCACATGCTCGGGCCCATTGCCCGTACCCTCTGCGCGTGACGCTCATGAAGCAAATATGTGGGCGCCTGGCGCTCTTGTGCGCAGTGGTGGCCGTGGTCGTCGGCAATCTGCCGCTCTTCCTCCTCCCGCCCAAGGGCGCGATGTTGTATCCGGCCGTCGCGGCGCAGCTGTTCGCCGTCGCCTGGGCCGCGTTGTCCGCGGCCGACCAGCGCGGCATCGCGCGGGTGGACCTCGACAAGCCGGACACTCCCCGCGCGGCGCTTCGCAATTCCGCCTGGCCGGTACGCATCGGCCTCGCGATCGTCGTCGGCCTCGGCAGCGGTGCCGCGCTGATCCAGGTGATCGGACCCGACGGCGAGTACGGGCGCCGCGTGGCCGAGGTCCGCGAGGCCGGCGGCGGGCGCCACACCCTGCCCATCGACAGCGTCGTCGGCACGGCGCGCCGAACCGGCACGAGCATCAACGAGCAGGACCAGTACGCCGCCACGGTCACCGTCACCGTCCCGTTCACCGATGGCCCGCGCAGCGTCACCGTGCGGGGCGTGCGCACGCTCGACCCACCCGCCCGGGGCCGCGCCGCACATCTGGTCTACGCCGCCGACCACCCGGAACTCGGCGTCCACGACGACCCGTTCGGGTTCTTCGACACCACCTTCCCGATGATCTTCATATGGGCGTTCACCGGCATCCTCACGCTCGTCCTCGCCGCCGGCCTCACCACCGCGAAAACCGGCCGCCTGCGGGTCTTCCATCCGCGTGTGCATCTGCCGGCCATGCTGATCCTCGGCGCAGGCGGCGCGTTGCTACTGCCTCTCGTACTCGGCTACCCGGACGGCTGGACGGACATCCTCCTCGCCATCCCGGCCGCCGCGGCGCCCTGGGCCGCCGCGGCGTGGGTGATCGTGAAACTCGTGCGACTCCGCGGCGCGGACACGGTATTCACGCCCGCCCGCTTCGATGCCTGAGCCGCGACGCCGCCCGAGCACGGGAGTTCCGCGAACGTGCGCGAACCGCGCCGCCCTCAGCGGGACGGCTTCGCGGCGAGGTAGTCCTCCCAGGTCCGGACGCCCACCGCGTTCTCCGGCGTGACCAGTCCCCCGGCGCGGAACCCGGCGCCCGCCTTGCCCGGAACACGAACGGGCAGGATCCAGCGCCGCCTGCCGACCGCCTTCAGCCAGGAGCGTGCCAGGTCCGTCGCCCCGTAGACCCGCGGTCCGCCCATGTCCGCGACCCGCCCGGCGGGCGCGCCCTGGGCCAACTCGACCAGTCGGTCCGCCACTTCGCCCGGGTCGACGGGCTGGCACACGGTCTTGGACGGCACCGGGACGACGGGCCCCTTCGACAACACGCCGAACGCCGTGTCGAGCAACGCGGGGAACTGCGTCGCGCGCAGATTGCTCCACGGGATGCCGGACTCCGCGAGCAGCCGCTCACCCTCGACCTTGATCTTGTAGTAGGAGTACGGGATGCGGTCGACACCGACGATCGAGATGTTCACGATGTGCCCGACCCCGGCCCGCTTCGCGGCGTCCAGCAGGAACCGCCAGCCCGGGATGTCGTGCTTCGGCTTCCGGGTGTCCGACGCGCAGTGGATGATCGTCGCGACACCGTCGAACGCGGCGTCCAGTCCCTCGCCGCTCTCCAGGTCGGCGGTCACCCAGGTCACCCCCGGGTCGTCCGGGAGCGTCGTCCTGCGGGTCATCGCACGCACGGGCAGGCCGGTCCGCCGCGCCCGGTCCAGCACCTCGCGCCCGAGTACACCGGTCGCACCCGTCACCAGGATCACGTTCTCGCCCATCGCTCCTCCTCGCTACGGGGACGCCGCGCCACCGCGACGCCGCCCTCGTCAGCAAGGAACCGGACGGCTACGCGTTATGTGACAACTCCCGGCATTGTTCTCCGAGGAATTTCAGCTTCTCCGGATTCCGGATGATCCGCACGCCTGCGATGCCCTCCGCGCCGACTTCCACCACGGCTGCCGTGGTGAGCACCCCGCTCTCCCAGCCCAACAGCGCCGCGTCGCCGTTGACCTCGGCGAAGCCGAACTCCGTCCCGGACGAGAAGCGCTCCAGCAGACCCATGAGGAACCGGGCCACCTTGGCGCGGCCGGAGACCGGGCGCGTCGCCGCGGAGACCTTGCCGCCGCCGTCGGACCACGCCACGACGTCGTCCGCGAGGAGCGACTCCAGTTGTTCGAGCGCTCCCTCGGCCGCCGCGGTGAGGAAGCGCGCCAGCAGGTCGGACCGCAGCGCCGCGGGAGCCTCGAAACGCGGGCGCCCGGACGCCAGGTGTTGCCTGGCCCGCCGGTACGTCTGCCGGGAATTGGCCTCCGGCCAGTCCAGCACCTCGGCGATCTCCCGATGGCTGTACTCGAACGCGTCGCGCAACACCACGACCGCCCGCTCCGGCGGCGACAGCCGCTCCAGCATCACGAGCATCGCCATCGACACCGCGTCCCGCTGCTCGGCGGTCTCCAACGGCCCGAGCGCCCCCGCGTCGGTCCGCACCGGCTCGGGCAACCACGGTCCGACGTACTCCTCGCGTCGCGCCCGCGCCGACGTCAGCCGGTTGAGGCACAGGTTCGTCAGCACCTTGGCCAACCAGGCCCCCGGCGCGTCGATGTGCCCGCGATCGGTCGCATGCCAGCGCAGGTATGCGTCCTGGACCGCGTCCTCGGCCTCCGCCGCCGACCCCAGCATCCGGTAGGCGATCCCGAACAGCCGCCCCCGTTCCGCCTCGAACTCCGCGGTGGGGTCGGGATACGCGTCAGCCGTCACGAAACCCACCGTACAAGCCCCGCACGGCCGCGTGGACCTGCCCGTCACCGGGGCCGAGCCGCGGGGGCGGCTGGTATCGCTTGTGATCCCAGATCGGAAAGTCGGCAGCCGTGAAGGCGCAGCTCGATCGGAACAGCGGACGATCGCCCGCCACTCGGGGATCTCCCGGTCCGGCTCCCGGCCGTCGTGATGCCGCCGCACGAAGACGGCACCGTTCCCCTCGGTGGGCCGCGGGGATGGCGGGGCCGCGTTCGCCGTCCCCCGAAATCGCCGATCATCGGGACCGGTTGATCCGCGACGTCCACGAAGCCGGCGGTATCCGTGCTATGTTGATCTCAGTTGCAGTTGTGGTACCCATGAACTTTGTGTGCACCTGACGGGCGTGATCCGCGGGTGCATTTTTTGTTTGGCCGGTCATCTCCGGGTGGGCTCCTTGCGGCGACGCGGAATCGCACTGTGTGGATTCCGGTACTGCTTCCCAGACTAAGGAGAACGACATGTCGACCACAGGCACCGTGAAGTGGTTCAACGCGGAAAAGGGCTTCGGCTTCATCGAGCAGGACGGCGGCGGCCCCGACGTCTTCGCCCACTACTCGAACATCGCCGCCCAGGGCTTCCGTGAGCTTCAGGAGGGCCAGAAGGTCTCCTTCGACGTCACCCAGGGCCAGAAGGGCCCGCAGGCGGAGAACATCGTTCCCGCCTGACGCTTTTCGGCGTCCGTATCGGGGCCCGCCGCACCGTGAGGTCGCGGGCCCCGATACGGCGTTCGTATTTTTCCCGCAGGCTGCTCGTCCCTCTTTCCGAGGTCGTGGCGACGGCAGGCAACGCAGCACCCCGCCCGGCAGGCGGCAGCCGACGGCTTACGACCGCGCACCGCCCACCGCCCCCGGACTTTGCAGTCCGCTCCAGCCGGCCGCTTTTTTCCACGGCGCCGCGCCTTTCGAAGTGTGTGCGCGCGAATTCCTTCGCCCCACTTCGTTTCTGCTTTTCATTTCGGCTCGTTCTCGTGATACCTTGCGCGGCTTTCGGCTGCCGGGTCTCCGCGGTACGTGCCGTGTCGAGGAAGGTTCCCCGTGAACCCGAACGCCCGCTCCACCAATTCTTCGTACAGTTCCTCCTCCCGCGGCCGTAGCGGCGGCACCGGCGGCTACACCCGTTCGGCCGCCGGTGGCAGCGGCAGCGGCTACGGCCGTTCCGGCGCCTCGGGCCGCTCCGGCGGCTACGGCCGTTCGGGCGGTTCCGGCGGTTCCGGCGGCTACGGCCGTCGCTCCTCCGGCGCCCGGGGGGAGTTCGCGCTTCCGGTGACCATCACCCCGGCGCTGCCCGCCGTGGCCTCCTTCGCCGAGTTGGACATGCCGTCCGAGTTGCTGGCGACGCTGACCGGCCTGGGCATGACCGAGCCGTTCCCGATCCAGGCGGCGACGCTGCCGAACTCGCTGGTCGGCCGCAACGTGCTGGGCCGGGGTCGGACCGGGTCGGGCAAGACGTTGGCCTTCGGCCTGGCGTTGCTCGCCCGCACCGCCGGCCGGCGCGCCGAGCCCAAGCACCCGCTCGCGCTGGTCCTGGTGCCCACCCGTGAGCTGGCCCAGCAGGTCACCGACGCCCTTACCCCGTACGCCCGTTCGCTGCGACTGCGGATGGCCACGGTGACCGGCGGCATGCCGATCGGCCGCCAGATCACCGCGCTGCGGGCCGGCGCCGAGGTGGTCGTGGCCACGCCCGGCCGGCTCAAGGACCTCCTCGACCGCGGCGCCTGCGTGCTGGCCGACGTCGGTGTCACCGTCCTGGACGAGGCCGACCAGATGGCCGACATGGGCTTCATGCCCCAGGTCACCGAACTCCTGGACCAGGTACGCCCCGACGGCCAGCGGATGTTGTTCTCCGCCACCCTGGACCGCAACGTCGACCTGCTGGTGCGCAAGTACCTGCACGACCCGGTCGTGCACTCGGTCGACCCGTCGGCCGGTGCGGTCACCACGATGGAGCACCACGTGCTGCACGTGCAGGGATCGGACAAGAACGCCGCCACCACGCACATCGCCGCCCGCGAGGGCCGGGTGATCATGTTCCTCGACACCAAGCACGCGGTCGACCGGCTCACCGCGCACCTGCTCAACAGCGGCGTCCGCGCCGCCGCGCTGCACGGCGGCAAGTCCCAGCCCGAGCGCACCCGCACCCTGACCCAGTTCAAGTCCGGCCACGTCACCGTCCTGGTCGCCACCAACGTCGCCGCGCGCGGCATCCACGTGGACAATCTCGACCTGGTCGTCAACGTCGACCCGCCCAGCGACCACAAGGACTACCTGCACCGCGGCGGTCGTACCGCCCGCGCCGGCGAGTCCGGCAGTGTGGTCACCCTGGTCCTGCCCGGCGAGCGCCGCCAGATGGTCCGCCTGATGTCCGACGCCGGGATCACGCCGCAGACCACCCAGGTCCGCTCCGGCGAGGCCGAACTGACCCGGATCACCGGCGCCCAGGCGCCCTCCGGAATCCCGGTCGTCATCACCGCGCCGGTGGTGGACCGCCCCCGCCGTACCGGCAGCGGTTCCTCTTCACGCGGACGCCGCAGCGGCCCCGCCCAGGCCCGCCGCTCCGGCCCGGCCGGCCGCCCCGCGCCCCGCGCGGCCACCGCCGCCTGACCCGCGCACCGCGACATCCGGCCCTGAAGTTTCCGGCCACACCCGCCCCTCGGGCGGGCTTGGCCGGAAACTTCAGGGTCTTTCGTGCTCTTCGGGATGCTTCGCCGCCTTCACGACCTTTCGCCGCCTCGACGGAACAGCGGCGACCAACCGTGGCCGGCACAGGGCTCGCGTCCGGGCCCTCATCGGCCGGGCCGCGGCCGGCACTTGCTCGCGGAGTTCCCTACGGGTCGAGGTCGACCGGTTCGACCCGCCGCCGAATCCTGCCGTACGGGACGTGTCGCCTCCGTCAAGGCGCCTGCCCGGCCGCGTCGTTCGCGGGGTCGCGCCCGTGATGCAGAGCGGCGATCCGGGTGGCGCTGCTCGTGAGACAGTTCGCGACGTCGCGCAGGTGGGACCTGCTGTACGAGTCGGTCGACCAACCGAGGTCGTCCATGCCCTTGACGGCCAGGAGCAACTGCTCCGCCGCAGCGGCCAACCGCCGTGCCAGGGCGGCCATGTCCCCCGGGTCTCGCTCCATCGCCTGCCTCCGATCGTCGAGTGGGCCCACGGCCCGAGCGGTTTCCTCGTCGCGGGCTCCGCGGCGTTGCGGGTAGGGGCTCCCGCTCATGACGAGGGCCCCGATGCCGTGGCACCGGGGTCCGGGTCGGGGTCGTCTCACCATCCACCGGCTGCGAAGCCCGGTTGGCAGTTCGTCATCTGCCCACGTCTGTTCGACGTTTCCTTCGGTTTCGACATCGGGAAGATTAGCCACGCCGGGCGCGAATGTCTATCTCCGGCATGACAGATTTCACGAGGGCGACGCCCGTCGATATCGGCGCCACCGCGCGCCTCGCCGCTGCCTCTCCGGCACCCCTCCGAACCGAGACACGCTTGGCCACGACAGAAAACATGTTCACCGACTCCCCGATGTCTGATTCCGCCGGGATAGATTTTCGGCCCCGCCGGCGCGCTCACGGGTGCATAGGGTCGGCGCCGCGCTACTACAGGCGGGTCGCGGTCCGGATCAGGTCGGCGACGGCTCTGGACCGGCTGTGCGGCGGCCAGGCGATCACGGTCGTGACCGGCGGCGCGTCCAGCACGGGTACGGCGACGACGTCCCCGTGCAGTTGGGCTCGGCAGGACTGCGGTGAGACCATGCAGGCGCGGCCGAGCGCGACCAGCTGCAACAACTGGGCATGGTCTCGGACCTGCGGTCCCGGGCCGGGAGGGTAGGTGCCGTCGACGCCGGGCCAGCGGGGCAGGGGCAGGTCCGGCAGCGCGGTGACGTCGGCCATGTGCACGTGGGGCCGGACGGTGAGCGGATGCCCGGCCGGCAGGACCACGACCTGGCCCTCCGTACCGAGCTCTTCGGTGTCGAACCCGACCGTCGAGTCGAACGGCCGGTGCAGCAGGGCCACGTCGGCCCGCCCCTCGCGCAGCAGGCGTTCCTGCTCGGCCGGGCCGCACAGCACGACGTCGACCGCGACCGCATCCGGTTCCGCGGCGTAGGCGTCCAGCAGTTTCGCCAGCAGTTCGCTGGAGGCGCCGGCTTTCGCGGCCAGGACCAGACCCGGACGGCCGGTCGCGGCCAGGGCCGCGCGGCGGGTCCGACGTTCGGCGGCATCGACCGCCTCCAGGGCCTCCCGGCCCTCGGCCAGCAGCACCGAGCCGGCCTCGGTCAGCGTGACGGTGCGGCTCGTACGGTTCAGCAGCGCTCCCCCGAGCCGCCGTTCCAGTTGCCGGATCGCCCGCGACAGTGGCGGTTGCGCGATCCCGAGCCGCTGCGCGGCGCGCCCGAAGTGCAGCTCTTCGGCGACGGCGACGAAGTAACGCAGTTCTCGGGTCTCCACGCGGCCATGCTAGTGCCGCGCCCGGATCGATACCCGAGCGGTATCGTCGCCCACCCAATCGGTGTTGGACCCCTCGGCCGGGTCCGGGACAGCATCGTTCCCATGAGTGAACAAACGATTGCGCTGGTCACCGGCGCGAACAAGGGAATCGGGTACGAGATCGCGGTCGGGCTGGGTGCGCTCGGCTGGAGCGTCGGCGTCGGCGCCCGCGACGATCGGCGCCGGGAGACCGCGGTGGAGAAACTTCGCGCGGCCGGCATCGACGCGTTCGGCGTACCGCTGGACGTGACCGACGATGCGAGCGCGACCGCCGCCGCCCGGCTGATCGAGCAGCGGGCCGGGCGCCTCGACGTGCTCGTCAACAACGCCGCCATCACCGGTGGCATGCCGCAGGAACCCACGCGGGTCGATCCCGCCGTCATCCGGACGGTCGTGGAGACCAACGTGATCGGCGTCATCCGCGTCACCAACGCGATGATGCCGCTGCTGCGCCGCTCTTCCGCGCCGCGCATCGTGAACATGTCCAGCAGCGTCGGTTCCCTCACCCGGCAGTCGGGGTCCACCGGCGAGCAGACGACGGGCCCGGTCGCCGTGGCCTACGCGCCGTCGAAGACGTTCCTGAACGCCGTCACCCTTCAGTACGCCCGGGAGTTGAGCGGTACCAACGTGCTGATCAATGCCGGCTGTCCCGGCTTCGTCGCGACCGACCTCAACGGCTTCCGCGGCGTGCGCACCCCCGAACAGGGCGCGGCGATCGCCATCAAGCTCGCGACCCTGCCCGACGACGGTCCGACCGGCGGGTTCTTCGATGACGCCGGCGCAGTGCCCTGGTGATGTGCGCGCGGTTGCCGTCCCCCGCGTGAGGCGGTTCGCCTTCGCGTCGGGGGCGGCCGGTGGTTCCGCATCCGATCAAGACATCCAGTGCCCCTGTGCGCATTGGAACCGAACGGCCAGGACGGCAAAGCGGCCACACCCACCACCCGCGCCGGACCGAATTGTCCCGAACTCGGCATGAGTGGGGCCGTGCCGGAAACCCGTCGCACATGACACGCGAACCGCGGCCGGAAAACGAGGATGCCGACAACCGTGACGACGCCGATCGTGACCTCGACGTCGGTCCCCCCGAGCAGGTCGAGGAGCGGGAGCCCGACCATCCCACCGAGCTGCCCAAACGGGCCTGGTCGGCCGTGCTGCGTGGCACGGTGAAGGAGTTCAAGGACGACGAACTCGCCGATCGCGCCGCGGCGCTGACCTACTACGGTGTCCTGGCACTGTTCCCCGCCCTGCTGGTGTTGGTGTCCCTGCTGGGAATCGCCGGCGAGTCGACCACCGATCGGGTACTGGACAACCTGCAAAAGTTGGCTCCGGGCTCGGCACGCGACGTGATCAGCGACGCGGTACGCCAGTTGCAGGACAACAGCGGTCTGGGGTCGCTCCTGGCGGTCGTGGGCCTGGTGGTCGCCGTGTGGTCCGCCTCCGGCTATGTCGCCGCGTTCATCCGGGCCGCCAACGCCGTCTACGACATGCCCGAGGGTCGGCCGGTGTGGAAGGTTCTCCCGCTGCGCCTCGGTCTGACCGTCGCGCTGATGATTCTGGCCTGTGCCAGTGCGCTGATCGTGGTCTTCACCGGTGGTCTGGCCCGACAGGTGGGCACGGCCCTGGGGATCGGCGACAGCGCGCTGACGGTGTGGTCGATCGCGAAGTGGCCGGTCCTGGTCCTGCTCGTGACGATCATGATCGCGATCCTGTACTGGGCCGCGCCCAACGCCGAGGGTCGCGGCTTCACGTGGGTGACCCCCGGCAGCTTCCTCGCCCTGGCGATCTGGATGGTCGCCTCGGCCGGCTTCGCCGTCTACGTCGCGAACTTCGCCTCGTACAACAAGACGTACGGGACGCTCGCGGGAGTGATCATCTTCCTGGTCTGGTTGTGGATCACCAACCTCGCCGTTCTGCTCGGACTCGAATTCGACGCCGAACTGGCCCGCCGGCGCGCGATCGCCGGCGGCCTGCCCGAGGACGAGGAGCCGTACGTGCGACCGAGGGACACCCGCGCGTGGAGCGCCGACGAGCGCCGCCGCATGCAAGACAAGCCCTGACCACGCCCGCCCGGCGAGTCCCGACCGCCCACTCTTCCCGCCCGCCTCCCGGCCGAGTCGGAGTTCCGCGGTAAATCGGAAATCGTAAATCGGGAAACCTTCACAACAGAATAAAAAGGAGGCACCGGCAGAGCGGAAAAGGCGGGGTGGGGGGGGGGGGGGGGGGGGGGGCCCCCCCCCCCCCCCCCCCGTGGAGACGGGGGGGGGGGGGGGAGACCCACACACCGGAGCAACCGCCGCCGCCCCGCCCCCCCCCCCCCCGCCGCGGGGCCCGGGGGGGGGGGGGGGGGGGGGCGCCCCCCCCCCCCCCCCCCCCCCCCCCCCCCCCGCCTTTCGATGCAGTGCGAGGGGCGGATCTCCCTACCAGCGGTACCAGCGGCCGCGACGGCCACCCGCACCCGCAGAGCGGAAGACGAAGCCCAAAGCCCACACGACCAGAACGATCACGGCGATCCACCACAGGGCCTTGAGCGCGAAGCCGGCACCGAAGAGGATCAGGGCGAGAAGCAGGACCACCAGAAGGGGAATCATTTGTTTACCTCCGCCCCAACGTGTGCCCCACCCCTCCACACGCATTCCAGGTAAATCACGAGTTTCTGGAAGGCTTTCCGGGAAAGAAGGGATCTTCACCTTCGCCCCGCCGGACGCCGGACGCCGGACGCCGTGCCCGGGCACCGGACCGGGCACCGACGAGATCGGGGGTCGCGGTCGCGGCCTCCCGGTCTGGACGGGCGATCCGCCCGCCCGCACTTCTGCGAACATGCTCGAACCCCCGGTTGGAATCGGCGATCGAGGGCAGCGACAAGAAGGCTTGAACGTCGTTGGCACATCGGCGAGTTGCGCCGCGGGCACGAGTCGGCCGGGCACGGCGCCGGGTGGGAACACGGGACGCCGGATGGTCCGCCGTGGCGAACCCGCGGCTCGGGTACGGAACAGGGAGCGGACTGTGAGCACGATACGTCCCACGATCGACGACTCGGGAGCCGCGCCCGGTCGAGGACCGCTCGGGCGCGGCCTCGGTCGGGCGGCACGACCCGGTGGACTGGTCCGATACGACCGGGTGTTCTGGTGGGCGGCGCCGACCGTGTGTCTCGTCGCGGCGTATTGCGGTGTGCAGCAGGCGTGGGACCTGCTGGCGGCGATCGTGGTCGTCGCGGTGTTGGTGATAGGCGCGTTGTACGCATGCGGCGGGCTTCGCCCGGTGGTGCGATCCGAGCGGCGGCGATGGGCGCCGCGTACGCGGGCCGGTTCGCGAGCGCGTGCGGTCTCGTTCGCCGCCGTCGATGCCATGACCGGAGCCCGATTCGAGGAACACGTCGCGGAGTTGTGCCGTCGTGACGCGTGCCTCGACGTGGTGGTCAGCGGTGGCGCGGGCGACCTGGGGGCGGACGTCGTGGCCCGGCTTCCCGACGGACGCAGCCTCGTCATCCAATGCAAGCGGCTGGGCAGGACCCGCGCCGTGGGCAGCCCCGACATGCAACGCTTCGTCGGGACGGCGCGACCCGTACACGATGCCGACGTCGCGGTGCTCGTCACCAACTCCCGGTTCACCGCGCCCGCTCGCCGGCTTGCCCGAGCCCAGGACATCGTGACCATCGACCGGCGGGCCCTGGGCCGATGGATGTCGGGTACCGATCTTTCGACGATGCTGCTCGGTGGAGCGGGCGTTCCGACAGACGCTGCCGCAGCGACCGTCCCGAGCGCCGAGGTGTGGCCCGAGTCGACTACGGCGGCGCATTGCGACTGACATGTCGCCCGCACCCCGCCTCGCGCGACGCCCCCGCGCCGAACTCCCGTTCCTGCCGTCGGCATCGCACCGTGGGCATTTGCCAGAACTAGCCGATCCCCGTCGATCGCTTCACCACCTCCCCTTCCCCGTGTGAGTGTTTCGCTCGCTCGGGCACGAACCCGGCCTGCACGGTCACCCGCGTCGCTCACAAGGCGTCGCGGCGCAAGCCGGCGACGTGGTCGAGGCATGCCCCCACCCAAGGAGCCTCGATGAACCGCAGAACGACCACGGCCGGGACCGTCCTGGCCATGCTCGCCGGACTCGCGATCGGCGCGGCCGGCTCTTCCTCGGCCGGTGCCGACCCGTCCCCTCCCCCCGCCAACCCCCAGGCACTCGCGGTATCCGCCGCCGACCGGGCGGCCGCCAGTGGCCTGGACAGTCTCGCCAAGGGGCCCGACGAGCAGTACGAACGCCAACTCGTCACCCCGTGGGTCAACGACCTGTTCTCGGTCGCGTACCAGCGCACCTACCGCGGCCTCCCGGTCGTCGGTGGGGACGCGGTCGTGCTGGCCGACGGTCAGGGCCGGGTCCGCGCGACCCAGGCCGCCACCGGCGCACAGATAGCCGTCACCACCCAGCCGACCGTGGCGGCCGGCGCCGCCGAGGCCACGTCCAAGGCCCGACTCCCCATCGTGGACAAGGTCGAATCACATCGCCTGGTCGTCCGAGTCAAGGACGGCAACAGTGCACTGGCGTGGGAAACCGTACTGGCGGGTCGTACCGACACCGCGCCCAGCCGGTTGCACGTGTTCGTCGACGCGAGCACCGGAGCGGTACTCGACAGCTACGACGACGTCCGGGCCGGCAGCGGCAACAGCCAGTGGAACGGCCCCAACCCGCTCACCATCGACACCACCGGCTCGGGCAGCTC
>NZ_JBITHP010000046.1:0-62425 GCF_044458105.1 Embleya sp. NPDC050493 | reverse complement strand
CGCCCGCTCCCCGGCGGTCAGGTCCAACGGCGCAAGCTTCGGTCCAGGACGTGTCATCCCAGAACTCTATGCGAAATTGCGACTCAGGACACTAGGTCCAGGCGCCGCATTCGGGCGAGGGCTCGGGGAGGGCTCGCCGAGCCCTTCCCGAAGGTTCGGCGAATGCGGCGGCCGACCAGCGAGAACGCCGGACAGGTGTCGGAATCGGGGAGCACTCGGGGAAAGCTCGGCGAGCCCTCGTGCCGAAAGTTCGGCGACGGCCCGCCGAGCAAGCTTGCCGACCCGTTCAGCCCTCGCGATCGCGCCCAGGCGCGGGCGCGTCGTCGAGTCCGACGCCGGCGGATCCACGGTGGTGGCCCGGACCACCGCTTGGTGCTCGAACACGCCCGGGCGCCGGGCCGGTTCCCCGCGGTCGACCCGATCGTCGGCCGGTCGCCCGGCCGTGGCCGCCGAACGCCACCGCAACGCACGCCGTCCCGACCTCCACCCCTTCGCGGTCGGACAACGGGGCCTGCACACCATCACGAGTCGCGGGAGGTGTCGGGCGCTCAGGCGCGGAGTGCTTCGAGGTAGTCCCGGGTGGCTGGGGTGTGTGTGCGGGCGGCTTCGGTGTTGAACTCGGTCAGGCGTGCCCGGAGGCGGCTGGAGTCGACGCGGCTGCCGGCGATGACGTGTGCGGCGAGGCGGCAGGCGTGTTCGTCCTCGCGCAGGCGCAGCAGGACCGAGGCGGCCAGTACCCGGTGCAGGGCGCCGGCGCGTAGGCGGCCGGGGGTGGGGCGCAGGACGTCGTCGAGGTGGCGGGCGGCTTCGCGGGCGTGGCCGAGGTCGCGCAGGGTGTGCATGACGGTTCCGGCGTGGTGGGTGGGGGTGTAGGAGGCGAACCGGGCCGAGTCGTCGCCGCCGATGTGTTCGAGGTGGTTGTCGGCGTCGGCGAGGGCGCGGCGTGCCTCGGGTTCGTCGAGGGTGAGTGCGTGGCCGCGGGCTTCGACCCCGTACAGCCGCGCCAACGAGGCCGGGGGTGCGTGGTTGCCTGCTGCGGTGACGCCGGCGCGGGCGAGTTGCACGGCGTCGTGGCCGCGTCGTTGGAACACGGCCTGGGTGGCGAGGCTGGAGATGACGTGTGCGGCGAAGGCTCGATCCCTGGCGGCCTTGGCCATGCGCAGGGCCAGGATGAACTGGCGTTGTGCGGCGCCGTGGGCGCCGGCGTCGTAGAGCATGTGCCCGCACAACTCGGTCAACTGCGCGGCGGCGGGGAAGAGTTCGCGGCCGACGGGGTCGGTGTAGGAGCCGTTCAAGAGCGGGGCGAGGTGCCGGTCGAGGTAGGCGGACAGCCACGGGTGGGTCATCCCGCCGCCCTGTTCGCAGTCCTGCTGGGTGAACCGCGTGCGCGCGAGGTGCAGGGCCTCGATGTCGGCGCTCACCCGGGTCGAGGCGCCCGCCCGCTCGGTCGTGCGGTCGTCGGGCGTGAAGTGCCAGCCGAAGACGGCGGTGGGGGAGGCGGCGGCGGTGGTCGCGCCGCCGAGCAGCAGATCGCGGCGGTGCACGAGCAACCTCCAAAGACCGGTGGCGGCTTCCACGGTAGCGCCGACCGAGGTCGGTAACGTCAACGTCGTCTCCAGGACGGCCACCCGGGGCCCGAAGCCCAGGTCCGCCTCCGCGACCGGGCGGCCGAGCCGGTGCCCGAACACGCCGGCGAGCGCGTGCAGGACGTCGGGCGCGGGGCAACTGCCGCGCAGCCACCGGTAGACGGTGGACTTGTCGTACGAGGTGGTGCCCTTCAACGCGGCGTTGACCTGGCGGGCGAGCGCCCCGTTGCTGTATCCGGACTCCCGCAGGAGCTGGTCGAGCGGGTGGTTGGTGACCGGGTTCATCATACCGATTTCTCCTGACGGGCCGGGCACCGGCAGGGAGCCGGGTCCCCGACGGTAGAGGGCACCGCGCCGAGGCGACAGGTCCACACAACCCCGTACAACCCGGCACACCGCAGTCTCCCCGAACACCCCGACACACACCGGTGACCGGCGCCGCGCAACGCGGTGCACTGGAATCACCGGCAACCGCCGGAACCCACGGACCCCAAGCCCCCACAGGGCCGTCGGGTCCCCATGACGGGAGTGCTCAGTGAAGACCCGGAACACCACCCCGAAGAACGCGTACACCGCGCCGATCCTGAGCGACGGCGGCGCCGCGAAGGCCGTCACCCGCGGCCGCAACGGCTTCGACGTGCAGGACCGCACCGAGTACCGCCAGAAGTAGCCGCCCTCCGCCCGTTCCCGGGGACGGCTCCCGAGTGCCCTCCCGGGAACCGACCGCCGCAGCGGATGCGGCTCGCAAACCATCGCGCCGGTGCCGTGACCACGCCGCCGGCCCTCGAACAGGGAAAGCGACCGGCCCGGCCGCACATCGCGGACCACGGCCGGTCACCGTCCGGAAGGGACAACACAGTGACCACCACACCCACCACTCCGCCGCGGAGCTACCGCGCTCCGCTGGTGACCGACGGGGGTGACGCCGTGGGCGTCACGCTCGGCCGCAACAGCAAGGACATCATCGACGCCACGGGCTACTACCCGCGCGCCGGCGCGCACCGGTCCCGCTACCGCTCGCCGGCGATCGCCACCGGTGGTGACGCCGTCCGCGCCACGTGTGGCCGCGACCGCGGAGACGTCAAGGACCTCACCGAGCGCCGAAAGAGCGGCGTCCCGGACTGACCTCCACCACCCGCGTAACCGCGCACATCCGACGCGGGCGCCCGGACGATCACGATTCCGGGCGCCCGCCCCTTTGCGCGGTCTCACACCGACAAGCACGACGACAGACGTTAGAAAAGGGGAGAGGCATGAGGTTGATCGCGGGCGCGTGGCTGCCCGAGGGCCACGTGTTGGGGATGCGCCCGGCGCGCGCGATCGAGCGCGGCGGCGGGCGAACCCCCGTATGGACGAGCGGGTATCGCGAGGACGAGATTCGCGAGGCAACACAGGGTCCGCGGGAGTTGCTCGTCGCCGGGGTGTGCGGAGCGACGCAACCGCAACTGCGCGCCGCCCTGTCCGGACCCGACGTGTGGTGGCCGGTGACCCGCGAGTGGCCCGGCTCCTTCGTCGCCGTACGACGCGAGCGCGCCGAAGTGAGCGTGCGCGGCGACCTGTCCGGGCTGCGCACGATCTACTGGGCGCGGCTGGGGGAGGCGGTGTTGTGGGCGGACGCGGCGGCGCCCCTGGCCGCGGCGATCGGCACCGGCCCCGACCCGATCCGCGCGCTGTGCACGATCACCGTCGTCGGCGTCGACCCCCTCGGCGACCACAGCCTGTTCGAGAAGGTGAACCGCGTGCCGCCCGGCGCCGTCCTGCGGATCGGCCCCCAGGGCGTGCGAATGCATCCGGCCCCCGAACCCACCGGACCCCAAGGGCACAACCACCCGCAGCGGCTGGCCGCCGCGCTCGAGGAAGCCGTGCGCGTGCGCGCCGCCGACGCCAGTTCCCCGACCACGGACCTGTCCGGCGGCCTGGACTCGGGCACCCTGGCATGCCTGCTCGCCCGCGACACCCCGGCGGTGGGGATCACCTGGCGCGACGACTTCTCCATCAACTCCGACGTCGACCACGCCCGCGCGATCGCCGCCCAAATCCCGCTCCTACGCCACGAGATTGTCACCGGCACCGAGGACAGCGCCAACTACCACGGCCTCGCCGACCCCGCCACGGTCCCGTTCACCGACGGGCCCGCGCTCGCCCTGGCCGTCCTGGGCACCTTCGACCTCACCCACGCCGCAGCCCGCGCCCACGACAGCGACATGCACCTGTCCGGCGAGGGAGGCGACGCCGTCCTGACCGGATCCGGATCCCTCCTCGTCGACGCCTGGCAACCAGGCCGCCGACGCGAGGTCCTGCGCCACCTCGCCCGGTGGGCACGGGTGGGCAACACCTCCGTCCTCGACACCGCCCTCCAACTCGCCACCCTCGCCCGCACCGACCACCACCGGGCACTCGCCAACCTCGCCACCGACCTGCGCCGCGGGCCGATCGACGTCGACCGCCCCGACGCCCTCGCCCCCTGCGGACCCCGCCCCGGCGCCGCCTGGCTCACCCCACACGGCCGCCACGCGATCGCCGACCTCGTCGACACCTCCCGCACCCGGACCCCACGCAAGATGCCACCCGGACGCCGCGACTACTGGGACGCCATCCGCTTCAGCGGCACCACCCACACCGACACCGCCCGCATCGCCGAACACAACCATGTTCCCCTGCACTTCCCCTACCTCGACGACACCGTCGTCACCGTCTGCGCAAGCGCCCCCGAACTCGTCCGCTTCTCGCCCCACGACTACAAACCCCTGCTGTACGGACTGCGCGGCACCGTCCCCGAAACCCTCCTGCAACGCCGCACCGCCGGAGCGTTCGACGGCACCGCCCGCGCCGGCCTGCGCGCCCGCGAACCCTGGGTCCGCGACCTCATCGCCACATCCCGCCTCGCCGCCGCCGGACTCGTCGACCCCGCCCGCATCACCACCACCCTCGAGCGCACCCTGTGCGGCGCCCACTCCCACGCCGAGATCCACATGCTCGTCGTCACCGAAATCTGGCTGCGCACCCTCGAACACCACCACGACCACTGGTGGACCGGGACCCCTACCGAACGCGAGGCCACCCTATGCGCGTGACACCCGCCCCCCACGTCCACTGGACCTGCACCGACCGCGGCGGCGCCATCCTCAACCTGCGCACCGCCCGCTGGACACTCCTGGACCCCACCGCAGCCCACATGTGGCAACGCCTGACCGACGGCACCGACACCGACACCCTCGCCACCGAACTCGCCACCACCCACCACATCCCCCACGAACGCGCCGGCGCCGACATCACCCAACTTCTCCACCAGGCCGACGCCGCCCACCTGATCACCCGACCCCGCGCGCGGAGGCCCCGATGACCGTCGTCATGGCCGAAGCCCCCATCCCCGTCGACCTCACCCGCGCCGAACGCGCGAGCGGCCACCTGGCCCTGTGGACCGCCACCATCCTGCTCAAGGCCCTGCCGCTGCGACACTGCCTCACCGTCACCCGCGCCCTGCGCCACGCGACCGCCCGCCGCCCGGCGAGTTGCGACGAGGCAGTGCGCCACCGCGCCGCGGTCCGAAGCGCCGCACGCCTGCACCCCGGCCGCGTCGCCTGCCTGGAGACCGCCCTGGCCACCACGCTCGCCGCCGCCGCACACCGACGCCACACCCACCTCGTCCTCGGCGCGCGCTTCGACCCCCTCGAACTCCACGCCTGGACCACCACCGGCGACCGGATCATCGGCGAACAAGCCGAACTCGACCGCGAACTGCACCCCGTCCACACCCTCTGAACCTGCGAACAGGGCCGGCCCGAGCACGAGTTGCGCGTTCGACTGCGGCCCCGGAATCCGGCCGCGCCAGGATTCGCCACCCCCGAACGAGGTAACTCGTTCGGGGGAATCTCGTTCTCAGGCCGTGACCGAAAGCCAAACCCGCCCCGGGGACATCCTCGTCCCCGACACCGAACCCCCCGACCGCTCCCACGACAACGCCTTCGCCGACACCTCACTGCGCCGCATCGCCGCCCGCGTGCCGTCCGACCTGGCCCTGACCGCACGCCTGGCCTGGCACATCGACCCGCGCACCCTGCTCGTGATGACCGCAGCCCAACTCGGGGCCGCCGCCGCGACCGCGTTCGGACTCCTGGCCACCACCGACGTCCTCACCCCGCTGCTCGCCCTCAACGACCGCGCCTGGGAAACCACCGTCCGCGCCGCCGCACCCGCCCTGACGCTCCTGGTCGCCGCCGCGAGCGTGCACGCGATCCTGCAGGCCGTCATCTCCGCCGCCTCCGCCCGCCTGGGCCCACGCGTCGACAGCCACGCCGCCGCCCGCCTCCTGGACACCGTCACCCGCGCCGACCTCGTCGCCTACGACGACCCCACCTGGGCCGACGCCAAACGCGCCGCCGAGGACGGCGCCGACCGCGGCCACCGCCTCCTCGAAGCCGCCATGCACACCAGCGCCGCCGCCCTCCAAGTCGTCGCCGCCGCCGGAGTCCTGGCCACCCTGCATCCGATCCTGCTGCCGCTGCTCCTGCTCGCCGTCCTGCCACACGCCGCGGCCAGCGTGGTCGCCGCCCGCATCCAGCACCGCAGCGCCCGCAAACTCCTGGCCGACCGCCGCTGGCGCTACGTCCTGATGGGCGACCTCACCTACAAGGACTCCGCCCCCGAGGTCCGCGTGCACCGCATGCGCGGCTACCTCCTCGACCGCTACCGCAAGGTCTCCGACCGCATCGAACACGAAGCCGCCCGCGCCGGCCGCTCCACCGCCCTGGTACGCCTGGCCGGGCAGGCCGTCGCGGGGCTAGGCACCGGCGCCGTCTACGCCACCCTCATCTACCTCACCGCCCGAGGCACCCTTCCCGCAGCCACCGCAGCCGGCGCTGCGGTCGCCATCCGCACCGCCACCATGGCCCTCACCGACGCCGTCCACGCCTGCGGCGAACTCTTCGAACACGGCCTGTACGTCGGCGACTGGGCCCGCTTCACCACCGGCGCCGGCGCCGGTGATGAAGCCCCTGTCCGCGGGGCCGGGCAACTCCCCGCAGAGTGGACGGCCGTGCACCTGGACGACGTCACGTTCACCTACCCGGGCGCGAAACGCCCCGCCCTCGACCGCGTCACGCTGACCCTGCGACGCGGGGAGACGATCGCGTTCGTCGGCGAGAACGGCTCCGGCAAGACCACCCTCGCCCGCGTCATCGCAGGCCTCTACCTCCCCCAGTCCGGCCGGGTGCGCTGGAGCGGCCCCACCGGGGAGCTGGACCTGGCCGACGCCGATCCCGAAAGCCTGTGGGAACACGTCACCCTCGTCCCCCAGGACGCCTACGACTGGCCGTTCCTGGTTCGCGACACCATCACCCTGGGCATCCCCCACCAACGCGGCGACGACGCCATCCACGACGCCGCCCGCGCGTCCGGCGCCGACGCCGTCATCGCGGCCCTGCCGCACGGGCTCGACACCAGCCTCGCCCGCTCCTGGTGGGGCGGCCACGACCTCTCCGGCGGCCAATGGCAACGCCTGGCCATTGCCAGGGCGTTCCACCGGGACACCGCACTGCTGATCATGGACGAGCCCACCTCCGCGCTCGACGCCCGCGCCGAACACACCGTCTTCCGGTCCCTGCTGAAACTCGCGGACGACCGTACCACCGTGTTCATCACCCACCGCCTCGCCAACGCCCGCGTCGCCGACCGCGTCCTGGTCATGCACGACGGCCGCATCGTCCAGGACGACACCTACGACGCACTCGTACGACAGGACGGGCTCTTCGCCGAACTGCACCGCCTGCAACAGACCTGACCCGACGGCCCGCCCGGACACCACGCGAGCGCGTCGGTGGCGACCGATAGCGTGCCGACGCGACCGGAGACCTCGCTTCCCCAACCGGGGCCGGGTGCTTTCCGGTGTCCGACGTCGTGGGGTGCGGCGTGCTCCGCGACAGCCGGCCCTGCGTTCGGCGCTAAGGCCTCGTACGGGGGCTGCGGACGCGACCGGCACGAGCCTTGGGGACAGGGGCGGATGAACGACGACTTCGACGTCAACGCGTTGCACGAGGCCTGGACCGATTCGTTGCGCGAGGCCTGGAACGGTGGGCAGTTGCCGGAGGGGTCGATGGGTGGGGCGTTGCCGGAGACCTGGTCGGAGGAGTGGCGGGGGACCGAGCGGGACGTGCGGGTGGTCATGGCGCGGATGCCGGTCGAGGTGTGGGACGGCTTCGAGTTCGATCGGGTGCCGTGGTCGCGATTTCCGCACGTGTTCGGGCCCGGCGAGGAAATCGCCGAGGAGCTGGGGCGGCTTCGGTCGGCGGATGCCCCGACCGTGCTTTCGGTGATCCGCGGCTTGTGGGGTTGCGTGTGCCATGCGGGGCAGCCGTCCGCGCCGGGGGCGCTGGCGGTGCCGTTCCTGCTGCGTCTCGCCGCCGATCCCTCGACGCATCACCGGTCGGAGGTGTTGTGGCTGGTCGGCGGGGTGGCCCGCCGCGTGCACAACCATGAGTTCGGGCGCGGGGACCTGCTCTTGGTCGGCTACGCGGACGACGAATGGGCGTTCCCCGCCTGCGGATACCTGCAGAACTGGTCGATCGCCGCGGCGCGCGATGCGATCACCGCCGACGCGGGGATCGTGACGGCGTTGCTCGACGACCCCGACCCCGAGGTGCGCTGCGTGGCGGCCTACGTCCTTGCCGCGGCCTCCGGCGAAGTCGACGGGATCGTCGCGGCGTTGCACGATCGTCTGCGCGTGGAGGGGGTCGCGCGGGTGCGGGCGTGCCTGGTCCTGGCCATCGCCCAACTGGCCCGGGAACACCCGGACGAGGGGGCCGTCGCATGGATGCGGACATGCTGGGCGGACCCGGGACGGCCGGCGGAAGTGCGGGTGAGCGCCGCCCTTGGATGGCTGTGCCTGGTCGACGACCCCGTCCCCGACACCCTGCGCACCGCCCTCGACGACTGCGTCACCCACGAACTCGCCCGCTCGATGGCCTCAATGCCCTGGATGACACAGATCGACCACTACGGCGACGGACTGACCCATACCCTGCAGCGGATTTTCGATCCCGACGCCTTGCGCCTCAGCCCCTCGAGGAAATCCGAGGGATGCGCCGACGACCCGCCCTTTTGACGGCTCGGCGGTGGGCGCAAGATGGGCGCGGCCCTGATCGACGAGCACCAGCCGGAACGTGCGGCAGCCGCCGGGCCCCTGGCCCTGGAAAGCGCCGGCATGCAGTCGGCCTTCGTCGCGGTCCGCCTCGATACCCTGCGCAGCGCCACCAGGTACACCGCACCCCCGAAGCCGACGAACTGCAGGCCCGCGCTGTGGACCTGACCGCCAAGGCGCCGCTCACCTTCCGGCTCGCCGCATGCCGACGATCACACGAAGGGCTGGCCCTGATCTCGTCGAAGTCCCCGGGGTGGTCGTGGTCGATTGAGCTCCGACCGGACGAGGTGACGTGGCTCCGTCGGTGAAGCGGCGGGGCGGTTGCGCGAGAGCGAGGGCAACGATCGGGGGACGGCCGAGACCGCCGTCCCCCGAAAGCGTTCCCCGACGAACGCTTCCCGCGCGCGACCGCGGGTCGGGTCAGAGCCGCCCGACGGCGTGGTCGACCAGGTGTTGCCGCAGCAGACCGGCGTACTTGATCACTTCGGCCTGGATCGCTCGGGCGTCACCGTCGCCGTTTGCGATCTCGTCCAACACGTTCTGGATGTCCCACATCATGCGGTGGGGGAGGGGGGTGCGCACGTGTGGCCGGCGGGCCGATCGTCTCCGGCGGCCACGCGCGAACGTACACGCCCCCACCGACACGGCCGGTACGAGCCCGGCTTGTCCTCGGGCGTCACGTGCGATCGGCGCCCGGCGTGGCGAGGCGGTGGGCGGTGACCCGTTGCCATCCGCGCAAGGCCCCCGCGACGTCGTGGTTGAGGTCGGTGATCGCGTGGGCGGTGGCGTCGGCCCAGATGGGGTGCAGGCCGGGGACGACCGTGCGGGCCTCGGCGTCGGTCAACGGCTCGAGGCGGATGCGGCGGTAGGTGAACGAGTGCAGGTTCGGGGCGCGTTGCGGCAGCGCCGCGCCCCAGGCGGGGGAGCCGATCGCGATCAGCGCGACGTCGACGCGCGGATCCTCCGCGAGGGCGGCGAAGTACTCCAACGCCTCGCGCGGCAGCACGTCCGCGCGGTCGAGGACCACGGTGCGGCGGGTGCGTTCGAACGCCCGGGTGACGCCGTGCTCGAAATCGGTGCGCGAGCGCGGGGTCAACGTCCCAGGCCACAGTCGCTGCCACAGGGCGTCGCGCAGCATTGCCATCGTGGGGCGCGAGCGGAAGGTCAACCACACCGCGTCCTGCCCGCGTTCACCACGCTCGGCGCGTAACGCGTCGGCGACGGCGGTGCTCTTCCCAACCCCGGGTGCCCCGGTGACACACGCCACCGCGGGCATCGCGGCGACCTCGCGCACCGCCTCGTGGACCTCCAGCAGCCCGGCGGTCACTGCCGTACCCCATCCGGACATGACCACGGAATCGACCTCGGACTCCACGAACACGCGACGATTCCTCCCGATCGACACGCCCCCGACGCGACCCAGTCTGGCCGCGCCCCACCCTCCACGACACCGAAACCGACGAAGACCACCGACCACCGCACCCGCGGCGCCGTCGCGATCCACCACGCCCGCACGCTCGTTCGCCCGAGCACCCCGCTCCCGCACGGGGCGGACCCGCACGAACCGGCGCCCATATGGCGCGGCCCCTGATGTACCGGCCGCCAGGCACAGCACACAGGGCGGGAGCGGTGACGTGACCCACTGGACGGCCGTCCCGGGCGCAACGGATTTCGTCGGGGGCGCCGCGTCCGGGGCAGGGTGTGGTCGCTCACTCCCGGGTGGCGGTCACCAGACGTTCGCCGGCGCGGCGGGCGAGCCGTTCCAGGACGACGGGGTCGAGGCCGGCGTCGCCGACGACGAGGACGGTGACGGTGTTGGGGCCCACCCGCACGGTGATGATGTCCCCGGTCGTGGCAGCCGTACCCGGGTTGACGCCCGGGCGCATCACCATCCGCATGCCCACAGCCTCGTCCCCGACCACAGGGGCGGCGATGGCACGGTATCGGACGGCGGCGGCACCATCGGCCACAGGGAAATCGACATCCCCGCAGCTCTCCACCATCGCGCGGGTCCAGCGGAGCTGGACCACCGCGCCGTCCCCCGAATGGACATGCGTGGAGACGATCACCTTGACCCCGGTCCCGTCCTGCTCGAACTCGCGCTCCGCACCGACGGTCACGCGGGTGGCGCCGGTCCGCGTATCGTCGAGCGCCTTGTCGCACGCCCGGCTCCCGGCGGACTTCGGAAACGGTTCGTCGCCGGGATCGGGCACGCCGTCCTCGAGGGCTCCCGCGCTCCAGCCCGGACCGACGTCCTCGGGGGTCAGGACGCTGCGCCGCGCCTGATCCTGGGTCAAAGGGCCCACGGTCCGGGCGAACTGGGGTGTCGGCGGGGCCTGGGTGCGGTGCGGGCGCGGGAGGGAGCCGCCGTCGGATCCGCAGGCGGTCATCCCGAACAGCAGCGCGGCGGTTGCGGCGGCCGCGTGGGCACGACGGACCCTCGAATACGACAACACGACTTCTCCCCCGAACGTCGATCCATGGCGCGCAGCCGCGCACACGCGACCCACGCGTGCGGATCGTAATGTCTGGTGGACGCACGGCGACAGTCCCGTGCCGCCAGAGCGTTCCGTCCGCGCCCGACACGACACAGGGAAGCCGGGAAGCCCGGCTTCCCTGTGCGTCGGGGATGGTCTCCCACGGCGTGGACGTGTCCAGGCTCGGGATGCTCGGCCGGGGGTCTGGACCTGTCGCGGCACGAGCGCGCCGCCCGCGAACTCGGCTCCACCGACGTGATGATCCTCAACTCCCCCTACGCGGCGCACCGCCTGTCACGGCTGGTCAACGACCGCCGCATCGAACCGCGGGGAGCCCTGGTGTTCGCCTGCCTGCTGCACATCACCGGACGCGACGAGGCGGCCGGCTTCTGGTGGCGTTTCGCCGCCGGGGCCGGCAGCCACACCGCCGCCTACTGCCTCTACCTCGACCACCGCACCCGCGGCGAGATCGGCGACGCCCACTTCTGGCTCGACCAGGCCCACCAACTCGCCCGCACACCGCCCCCGGCCGACCACCAGGACAACCGCGACCGACTCCTGTTACCCGACCACGCCCGCGCCGCGATTCTCGAACAATGTCGCCGCGGCGACCTGCCCCGCCTGCCCCACGCCCTCGAGGCCGTCGTGAACCGGCTGCGCGTCGAGGGCGACGACGAGGACTACGGCGAGATTCCCCAACCCGACGAAGACCTGCCCCGCGCCCTCGTCACGGCGGGCGCCGCCGGCACCTGACCCCCTGCCGTCACGAGTTCGTGGTCAGCCGAAGGGCGCGACCAGGCGCAGGACGGTGACGATCAGAACGCCGGGACTGACCTCGTAGCGCAGGACGACGCCGGCGACGGACACCTCGCGGCGATCCCTGTCGCCGCGGACCGGGGCGGAGCCGCAGCCGTAGGGGTCGCGGCCGATGGAGCCGTCGATCCCGGAGCGGACCTCGCGCTGTCGCGAGGCGCTCAGTTTGGTCAACTCCGCCTCGGCCGTGCTCGCGTACTGCACGAGATACGCCATTTCAGTCCCCCAGTTCGCGTGGCTTTCCCTCGTGGTCGAAGAACCCGAACCTCTCACCCGCCCGGGCCCGCGCCGCCTCCTCGTCGTCCTCGACGTCCGCCTCCGGCGGCAACGCCCACCCCAACAGGGCGCGCGCCTGGATCTGATCCAGCGGTGTGGAGTACATCTCCTCGTCGAACGCGGCGCGCCGTTCCTCCGGCAGCGCGGCGCGGATCTTGCCGAGTGTGTTCGGCAGTTCGACGCGTTCACCGCGGACCACGGTGGTGTACCCCTCGGCCATCGATACCCTCTCGTTTCCCGCCACGATCCGACGACCCCAGCGTGACATCCCGCCGGCGTTGATCGGTACCCGCCCTGCCCGGCTGCGGATGTGCGGTGAAGGGCTGCGGCCTCAGCGGGTGCGGAACGCTTCCCAGGGGTCGGGGAGGGGTGCCGTCGGGTCCTCGCCCTCGGTGGGTAGGCCGACCCAGGCGCGCAGGGCGGGGCGGGTGCCGGGGAGGCCGCGCTCGGTGAACCGCTCGTGGAGGTCCGAGCCGAACGGCCAGGTCTGGAAGTCCTTGGCGGTCAGCAGGTCGGCGAGGACGTGTAGCAGTTCCCGGCGTCCGGGGGAGAGATCGGCGAACACCGGTGCGGTGTCGGCGGGGTCGAACAGTGCTGCCAGCAGGTTCTGGGTGCGGGACGCGAGTGGGCGGGGGACGACCCGGGTCTCCTTGATGTGGGGCAGGACGGCGGCGATCCTCCGGAGGATTGCGTCCGGGTCCTCGGCGGCGCGCATCAGGCTCAGCAGGCTGCGGACGGTGTAGCTGTGTAGGTCGCCCCTGTGGTGGGCGGTGGCGGGTTCGGGGGCGGGGCCGGCGCCGAAGGCGGCCAGCTCGGCCGTGATGCGCTCGGTCGGCGGCAGGCCGGGTGCGGCGGTCGGGTGGGCGATCCGCAGGCGGGCCAGGGCGGTGGCGGCGGCCCAGCGCGGCAGGGGGTGCCCGTGGTCGAGGTGGCGCCGGAGCCGGCCGTCCGGGTCGTGATCGGCGAGCAGCCCGACGGCGACGAGGACCGTGGCGGCCGTAATCGGGTCCGGCTCGCGGTCGAGGCGGGCCAGCAGCGGGGGCAGGGCTGTGTCGGCCTCTTCGGGGAACCAGCCGAGGAGGTACGCGGTCCGGGTGCGGATCTCCGGGTCCGGGTCACCGAGCAGGTCGAACAGCGCGGGGAGTCGGGCGCGGACCGCGTCGTAGGAGCGCAGTGCGCCCTCGCGGGCGTCGATCGGGTGCCCCGCCGCGCAATATGCCCGCGCCTCGCGCAGGCCCCGCAGCCGCTGCTCGTCGGTCTCGGCGGCGATCTCCTCGTCGTACCAGCGCAGGGTCTCCTCGGGGCTGACGGCCGCGGCGCGCCAGGCGGCGGTATCGATGCCGAGCGGGAGGTCGTACTCGTCGTGCCAGTCGACGGCCAACCGGGTCAGCAGCAGCAGCGCGTCGCCCCGCGCGCCGGGCGGGCCGGTCGCGGCGATCCGGGCGAGGAACGGCACGGCGTACGGGGAGGCGGAGTATCGGGTTCCCTGGTGGAAGATATTGCCGAACAGGCTCCGGAAGGCGTCCTCCCGGGCCTCCTCGTCCGGCCCGCACACCGCCCGGAGCTGGTCGGGCACGTCCTCGGCGCTGCCGTAGGCGTGCCCCAGGGCTGCCCAGTCGATGTCATCCAGCCCGGCCAGGAGATCGTCGGATTGCTTCATGATCCGCATGCTCGCAGCTACCGCTGACGCCGATCCCGCGAACGAATCGCCTCGCCCGGGTGGCCCCGAGGGGTAGTCCGCCCGGCGAGGCGGGCTGGGAGGAGACCGCCGTGGCGTGGCTGTTCGACCAGGTGCCGCCCGGCTACCGCGATCACGACGTGCTGCGGACGTTCCCGGTGATCCTGGCCCGGATGGCCCGCCAACACGTCGCTGCCACCCTCGCCGCGGCGCGGGACGGGTACGGAACCGCCCGCCTGGACCTGCGCGACGCCGTCCCGGTGCACGCGATCGACGGGGTGTTGAGGATGTACGAGTACGAGGGATCCCGCGCCGCCGCCGAGCGCGCCGTCGACCTGGTGGCGCGGGCGCTGGCCGGCGAACGCTGGCACGCCCGGCCGCGCACGCCCGGCCGCGCACGCCCGGCCGCGCACGCCCGGCCGCGCACGCCCGACCGCGCACGCCCGACCCGCCCGACTAGGAGCTGTCCGGCCGATCAGCTGTGGTCACCCACGACGGGGCCTCCACGTCCTCGGAAGCAAGGACGCTTCGAGCATGACGCGATACGACGAGCGACGGCGAGACCGCGACGGTCGGTGCTCGGCCGCACCCGCGGCTGCGTTCGGGACCGAGCACGCCGAAGACCCGCCGACCGACATTGTGCTCACCCGAGGCGATCGGCGCGGCGGAGTTGCGCCGCGGCGCGTACTTCGCGTGCGGCGTGGCGGTACGCGTTCGCGAACGGGCCGTCGGGCAGGTCCAGGACACGGTCGTCGACGCGTTGCTTCGGGCGTGCGCGCCAGGTGTGGGGGAGTTCCGCCAGGACCGGGAGTCCGCTGGCGGCGATGTCACGGTAGACGGCATCGTGGAAGTCGCGGTTCGTGTCGGGGTCGGCGTCGTCCTCGACGGTCGTCACCAGCCCGACGCAGGGCTGCATGACGATTCGGTTCGCGAATATCTGCCGGAACAGCACGGAGCTCTGGGCGGGGGTCAGGTCCAGGCGGTGCCGGCGCGATGTCGAGTCCAGACGGCCGAGTTCGTCGATGGGGATGTCCAGACGCCACCCGTGGGTGGCGATTTCCGCGCGGGGGATTGTCATGATCACCGTGTTGTGGGTCGTCGGCGGGACACAGCGGGCGTCGTCGCCGATGCGCACGACATGGTCGTAGTCGCGCAGGGCGGCATCGATCGTCCGCGTGAGGGCGGAACCGGGAGCGGAATCCGGGTCCGCCGTCGTGCGGAGCCCGGCCGGGGGAAGCGTCGCCACCAGCACGTCCAGGACGCCGGACCCGGGTACCGCGATCGTTCGCGTCCACCACGTGTCGGCGGGCGTGCACGCGTCCGCGCGCCGATCCGACCTCGAGGTCACCGCCAGTACCCGGTGCCCGTCCAACGCCCAGGCCGCCGCGAGACCCGATGCGATCGCGGGTGCCTCCTTGGACAACAATTCCCACGACTGCGCGGTACGGACCTCGTGGACGAACGCGTGCGCGGCGTCTCCGGATCGCTCGGCGCGCAGCCGCCGCAACGCTTCCTGGTAGCGGATACCCTCCCGCGCGGCGAGGCGGCGGGTCTGGTTCTTGCGGGCCTGGTTCGACGACACGATCGCTCTTTCAGGCGTGCGGTCCCGTGACCCGCACGCCATGGGACCGGAAGGCAGCAGACCGGGAATCCGACGGGTGCGTGACGACGCGGTGCGTCTTCGGTCCTTCGGCACCCACCCGGCCACGGGACCGGGCGAGCTGGGACCGAGGCGTCGATCGTGCTGCCGAACTCCCCAACGATTCGACGCCCCTCAGGACACGGCCTGCGGCACTGGGAGCCACCCCACGACGCGCACACCCGACCCCGACGACCGGACCGCGCGTGTCGACGCGTTTCCTGGGATGAACGTCGTTGGGCGCGTGGGAGCGCGCTGGTCGGATCCGCTGCTGGGACCGCCGTTGACCGGCGGCCACCCTCCCGAACACGCGGACCCTGCGCGTTGCCTTGTTGCGGTTTCACACGACGGCGGGACGCGATTCCTCGAGGGCTTCTGCCACTTTGCGGGCCATGGCCGCCACTTGCGGGGACAGGCAGTCGTCGAGTCTTTCGACAATGGACGGACGACGACGGTCACACCTGCCGGGCCGTGATGACCGAGGATGCCGCAGCTCGTTCCGACGAGGAACACCGGGCGATGCACCGCCGACTGCGACACGTCGCCGAACAGTCGCCGGACCCCGCGCTCGACTCCGTCAACAGCGTTCTGAAAACCAACCTGGACGCGTTCGTCGTCGAACGCCTCGAAGGCTTCCACACCCCCGGCCGGCACATCGGCCTGCGCGATCTCGTCCCCGGCTTGTTGCTCCCGGACCTGGACCCATAACTCGTGGCGACCATGGACCTGTTGCTCGACCGGGAGATCGAGACCATCGTGGATCGCATCCGCCGGGGCGAGCAGGCCTGACCTCGTTCACGGGCCCGGCCGTCCCCTCCGCCGGGCCCGCGTGACGACACGAGAACGGTTCCGAACCGCATCGCCCGCGCGGTTCGGAACCGTTCCACGTTCATGCACCAAGGACCTAACGCGCCGGACAGTCGGCGACCATGCCCCGGCACCAGGACGGCCCGGCCTCGGTCTGCTCCTGGACCCTGCGGGACTTGAAAGGCTTCGCGAAGCGACGGCGCGCGATCAACCAGCGGATGGCCGACCGCACCCGCGTCCGCCAGCCGCTCCTACCCGCGCTCCTGGCCCACACCGAGGACCGGTACCTCCGCTATCGCGGACTCTTGGCGCCGGCCGAACAGGTCCCGCTCGGTGGGCAGTTCAGGGACGACTCGCAGCTCTACCAGCGCACGACCTCTCGTGATGCGCAACGCAGGGAAGCGCGTGGTGAAGACCCGCGGGTGCGCATCCAGACCCCAACCGGCGCGATTCTCGACCTCACCAAGGCCGAAGACAGCGCCTTCTGGGAAGTGGGTCATCGTCCAGACGCTGCGACACACCGGCATCCGGATCGAAGAACTCTGCGAGCTCACCCACCTGAGCATCCGGCAGTATCAACCGCCCCAACGGCGAGGTCATCGCGCTCCTGGTCATCGCGCCGTCCAAGACTGACCGAGAGCGGGTCATCCCCATGTCGGCGGAGGTGTTCCACGTCCTGGCCGAGGTCGTTCGCCGACACGCCGGCACCAGCCGGACGATTCCGCTGATCACGCGCTACGACTCACACGAGCGCACCTGGTCCGCGCCCCTGCCCTTCTTGTTCCAGCGCAAGATGGGGGCCTCCCGGGCGGTCATCAACCACGGCACTATCGTGCGGATGCTCCAAGCCAGTTGCGCCGAGCTCGGTCGGACCATTCCGGACTTCGCCGATGCCACCTTCACCCCACACGACTTCCGGCGGCTCTTCGCGACCGAGGTCGTCAACGGCGGCCTGCCTGTCAACGCTCTCTGAAAAACTGACCCCCTGCGGGTCCTTGGGTTCTAAGGCGGATTCGCGCGATCGTCGCAACGTTGCAGGGCTCATGGTGTCAGTGCGGCGGCGAATGCCTGTGCCGGGGTTTGCCAGCCGAGGGCCTTTCGGGGTCGGTTGTTGAGCCGGTCTTCGATTTCGCGGAGGTCGTCGGCGGTGTGGAGGGAGAGGTTCGTGCGTTTGGGCAGGTACTGGCGGATCAGCCCGTTCGTGTTCTCGTTCGTGCCGCGCTGCCAGGGGCTGCCGGGGTGGGCGAAGAAGACGCCGTCGGTGAAGTACGGGGCGAGTTCGTGATGACGGGCCATCTCGGATCCCTGGTCCCAGGTGAGCGTCTGACGGGCGTGTTCGGGCAGCGTGCCGAAGGCAGCGATGAGCGCGTCGCGCAGGTGGACGGCGGCATGCCCGTCGGGCAGGGCGACCAGGCGGAGGTAGCGGGTGCGGCGGTCGACGAGAGTGGCCACCGCGGACTGGCTGCGGGCCCGACGATGAGGTCGCCCTCCCAGTCGCCCAGACGCGTCCGCAGCCGGACGACCGGCGGCCGGTGGTCGATCAGGACAGGCGGGACGATGAAGCGGGCGGCCCGCTGTTCCGAGCGTCGACGTCGTTTGCGCAGGGGCCGACCAGTGCGGAGCCTCTTGGTCAACGTCCTGCTCAGGCCGCCTCTGACGCCTTGGTAGAGGGAGCGGTAGATGGTCTCGTGGCACAGATGCCGCTCAGGCCGGTCGGGCCAGAGGCGACGGAGGTGGGCGGCGATCTGTTCGGGGCTCCAGTCCTGGTTGAGCCTGGCCTGGACCTCGGCCTTCAGCGCGGGATCGGCCGCAAGTTTGACTCGCCGCAGGCGCCGGAAGCGCTCCCTGGAACGCTGGTGGGCCAGGTCGGCGTCGTAGATGCCGTCGTCGTGCGAACGGCTGTTACGGCGCAGTTCCCGGCTGACCGTCGACGGCGCCCGGCCGATCCGTCCGGCTATCTCGCGGATCCCCAGGCCACGTTCGCGCAGGGTGGCGATCCGCTTGCGTTCCGGCAGCGAGAGGTAGCGGTCCGAGCGGGATACCTCCGGGAGGTGAACCGGCACGACGCCACCGCTCTCCGCCCTCCAGCGGTAGCCGGTCTTCCGGCCGATCCCCAGCTGTCTGCACGCCTCAACCGTGCCCGTACCCGACGCCAGTACTCGGCCTCGAGGTCCAGCCTGCGCTTCTTGCCCCGCCTCGCCATCGACACACCCATCATGATCAAAGAGTGTTGCGACAAGCGTTAGAACCCAAGAGCCTCCTGGGGGTCAGTTTTCAGGAACCAGCGACACTGCCGATCCATACCCGCCTTGCTGGGACACCTGTGCTTGCAGACCACTCAGGGCTACGTCGCGGTCTTCTCCGAGGACGTCGTCCACCACTACCAACGGTTTTTGGACCACCGGCGTTCGCTGCGACCCGATGGCGAGTACGTCACCGTCACACCCGAAGAGTGGGCCGAGTTCGAGGAGCACTTCGAGAAACGCAAGGTCGAACTGGGTAACTGCGCCCGCCCCTACGGACACCGTGTCAGCACGAGCACGCCTGCATCCGCTGCCCGGCCCTCCAGGTCAACCCCAAAATGATCCCCCGACTCGACGAACTGGAGAAGGACCTGGCCCTTCGCCGCATGAAGGCCGAAGCCGAAGGCTGGCTCGGCGAGATCGACGGCATCAACCAAACCCTCGCCTTCCGCCAGGCCAAACGCTCCGAAGCCGAACGGCTCCTGCAGCGCCCCACAGTCGAGCTCGGCCTGCCCACGATCCGAAGGAGTGACCGGTGACGGCCACGACGCGTCTACACCTCGGCAAGGACGATCACCGTCTGAGCCCGGAAGTCGGTCGCAGGTTGTCATTGAACCCGACCCGAGGAGTTCAACCCCACGCTGACAAGTGTGCGCGGCCGTGCGACGCCTCGACCGGGGGCACGCTTCTGTGCAACAGCTGGTCCGGGCATGATTCCCTCGTGGATGAGGACAGGGATCATCGTGGGCGCAGCCGGTTCACGCTGACGGACACCGAGCACGGCCGCACGTGGGGTGTGTGCTCCGTGGTGGACGGGCTGTTCACGGAACCCGCGCGGGGAACCTACGAGCTGTTCGGCTGGGTACCGGAAGGAGCCGGGCCGCACGGCTGGGTCGGACCCCGGGCGTGGCTGGTACCGGAAGACGGGACGCTCGACCCCTGGCTGCTCGGGGATGCCGAGACCCTCCGGCCCCTTCCGAAGACAGGCAGTCTCGTCCTCGCCGGCGAGGACGACTACGAAGGGCCGCCCGAGGGATACCGAGGACCCGTTCGTGCGCACGACGGGCACCGGTGGCTGGGCTCCTGCCGGGAGTTCACCCGCGTACTGCCGACCGTCCGGGCGCTGCCGCCGCTCGTGCTGCGCGGGCTCGCCCCAGGTGATGAACTGCGGGCGGTGTTGGCGAAGGGCACCCGCAAGGCCCTGGACCTCGAGGAAGTCTCCTTGGAGATCAAGGACGACCGGGGCGACCCGCTGGTCGACTGCGTCCTGTGGGCGAAAGTCGAAGCCTGGGGCCCGTCCCCGCACGGGATTGGTCTCATCGACCTGGAACTCGGGAGGTACCACACGCTGGTTCCCGAGCACGCCCGACCGATCTGGGAGCGGTGGTTCACGGGGCCACCGGAGGCGCCGGCCGCCTGGACGGGCATGGGCACCCGCGAACGCGGGGCGTGGCTGGACCTCGTCCAGCAGCGGGCCTGTCGGCGTACTCATCATGGTCGGGCAGCCGGTCATGCCTACGAACTCGACGGCCGGAACATCACCGATGAGCCTGGTTTGTACCTGGCGCTCGGCGAGGCCGTCAACGGTCCAGGCGGCTACTTCGGCGGCTGCCTGGATGCCCTCGACGACTGCCTGGGCGGCACGTTCGGCTACACCGCCCCGGCAACCCTGCTCTGGCGGAACGCCGGGACCGCACGCGCGCACCTGTCCCAGCGGCTGACTCCGAATGGTCAGCGGTACGACCTCTTCGCCGAGGCTCTCCAAGTCCTGGCCGAGGGCGGCATGAACGTCACTCTGGCGTGAACCGCATCCACCCGGTGCGGCGCTCCGCCGACACGGCTACACGCTCCATTCACGCCTTCGGGTGGAGTGCAGAGAAGCACCACGTACCTCAAGCAGATCCCGTAAAGGCGTCAACCAACGAGGACCGACTGAGCCCCTGGGCCCACGTGCCTGCGGCGATGTCGGCGCGTGTGTCGAGACTGCCTCCGAGAGAAGATGGCGTGGTGCCCGGCGACCACGGTGGTGACCCTGCTCCGAGCCCGGAGCCGCCGACGAATTCGCGTCCAGCGCCGTTCCCGACGCCGAGTCCCCGGGCGAGTTCGGCGCGGTGAACGCGGTGCTTTCGCCAACGTCGGCGATGTCGGGCAACTCCGCCAAGTTCCTTCCATGGGTGCGGAGATGTGGGTGGCCCCGGGTCCGGGGTTGTGGCTCTGGCCGCGGCGGGCGTCAGCCTGCGGCAAGCCAAGACTGCGTTGGCCTCGGCCGAGCACGCCAACAGGCAGGCGCGCCCTGACGAAGGCAGTCATCGCTCGTCGGCAGCCGAGTGACGCCCCCACCTCCGGAGACAACCGGCCGACCGCGGCGACCCACCCGCCGGTCGCGTGAACCGGGCGCAACGCCCCTACCCCGGACGTCCGTATCACCGGGCGGGGCAGGGTGGTGCGAAACTCGGCGTCCGCGAGGGCGAGGGTGCCCGGTGACGCGGCGGTAGTTCTGCCTGGCCGCGCGTTCGCGGCGCCGGCGCGCGGCCAGGATCGCGTCCTGCTCGGCGTGGGTGACGGCCGCCGCGAGCGCGACATCCTCCGCGGCGCGGGCGCGGGCCGCGGCGGCGGCTTGGCTTCCTCGGCTTCGGGGCGCGGGTTGAGCCCGGCGCGCTCGGCCGCGTCCCGAATGATCGCGCGGATCGTCTCGGCGGACACCCCGCCCGCGCGGCGCGGGTCCTTCGGCCTGCGGCCGGAGGCGGCATCCCCGATCCGGCCGTGCTTGTCGATCCGGCGGACCAGCGGCCCGGTCATGGGTTGGTCGTGGGCGGCGAGTACCGCGCGCCAGTCTCGGAACGCGCGGACCGGACACAGTTCTTCGTCGTCCTGGGCGAGGATGCGCGGCCTACACGCGTTCTCGGTTCTCGCCTGCGCGGCCACCGACAACGACCTCCGGGAGGAGCCCTGCGGTCCGACGCCGGGTGTCGGTGGCGCCGGCTATGCTTCGCACCCGCCGGTTCCGGTGCGGTGCGGTGGTGCGGCCGCCTGCGCGAACGGGCGGGTGTGCGTGCGGGCGTGTGGAGGGTCGTCGTGTTGGGGCGTGGGGGTTCGGGGAAGGGGGCGGGATGGACGACGGTGTCGGCGCGAAGGTGTTGCACGAGGCCTGGGTCGATGCGTTGCCGCAGTACTGGTCGGAGCAGTGGGAGGGGACCGACGGGGACGTGCGTACCGTGGTGGCGCGGATGCCGGTGGAGGTGTGGCGATACCCCGCACCGACATGCCCTCGCCACGATGGAGTCGCCGAATCTCGGCCCAGTCCTCCACCTCGATCACCTCTTCCTCCTGACTCCCCAGGAGCCAGACTGATCACAAGATCACGAAGAGGGTCACTTTTCATCCGCCGAAAGTGGAGCACGATTCACGCGACGCCGACAACGGCGGACCGATCAGGTGCAGACGTGCCAATTGCTCCAGCCGCCGCTGTAGACGTTGCACCAATACCGGTTGTCTCCGCCGAGTACCTGCACGACGAGATCCGCGCCCGAGAACCACGCCTCGACGCCGTCGCGCACGTCGTGGCTGTTGCCGAGGGTGCCCCAGGTGGACCATGCCCCACCCGTGCTGTACTGATAGCTGTGCCACACCTGGCGGTCGGTTCCGATGAGAAAGAACTCGACCCGCCCGTCTGACCACCCGACCGGTTGAACTCTGGTTCCGCACAGGTAGGTAGCGTCGGCCGGACCGTCCGGCCCGAAGATCTGGCTGCAGGCTTCGTCAGTGCGGGCCGTACTCGTAGGAACGGGAACCGCAGGCTGCAGGGTGGTGCCGGGTTGGACGACGACGTCGGGTGGAGCGGGTTCCTGTGCTGCCTGTGCGGTCGAGAAGGGGCTCAGCACGGCGACGAGCGCCAGGATCAAGGCGGCAAGAATTCCGGGTTTCCTCACGGCTCCTCCAGGATGGCGTGACGATGCTGCCCAACGAGTGCTCGTCACCGTTGGTTGGCACAAGAATGCAAGCTGCGGGCAGGAGTTGCCAGAGAATCGTCAGCGGGCTCCGATCTTGTCTCGATTTCTCGATCGTTTCCTGAATTCGATCGTTTACTGCCGCACACCTCGGGTGACCGCCGGGAGCATTCGGGATCGAGCTGACCGGCGGTCACCGACCCGGCGATGGAAGGCCTCGATCGAAGCCGGACCGGCGCCCGAACCGCGCACGTGACGTTGCTCCCGACCCGGCTCGGCACGAGAGGGGTGTGTTGATCGTGGCGGTGAGGGCCGTGGCAGCCAGAGCAGTCACCGGCGAGGGGGAGACGCGAGAAGGGGCCGCTGAGATGCGCCGATCGGGCCCTGTGACGGAACCCACCCCGCTACCGTGAGCGTCCTTGTGTGGCGAGGGGCGGGCATTGTGCTGGGCAGGACAGTGGTGGCCGCGGTCGTGATCGGATTCGCGACGGCGGGCTGTGCGGACTCGGACTCCGAACCGCGGAACCCGTTCGTGAACGTTCCCGTCGCGACGACGTCGCCGCCGCGCATCCTGGTGGTACCCACCACCACGGCGCGCCGGTGGAACCCGCCGCCTCGACGGAGAGTCCCCTGCCGCCGCTCCCCACCGGGCCCGGGCGTCCCGACGGAGGTCGATCCTCGGGGCAGGTCGGCGAGTGGTTGCGCGTCCAGGGCGCCGCGGTGCGCGTGCGGCGCGTGGCCTACGACCCGTGCCTGTCGGAACGCGCGGTCGACACGCGTGGTCGGGTCGTGTGTCGTGTCCCGAGGGGTGGTCCGGGTGTGGCGCGGCCCCGCACTGCGTGGGGGGTGCGGGGCCGCGGTGGTGTGGTCGTTGTGGTGGCTGGTTGTGGTGGTCGGGTGTGGTGGGTGGGGGGTTAGGGGAGTGCGGGGGGTGTGTCGCGGGCTGCGAGTTGGTTGCCGGTTTTGAGGATGTGGCCTTGGGGGTCGTGGGGGTGGGTCCAGATGCTGCCGTTGGGCCAGACGACGCCGAGGTCGCTTTTGCCGTCGGCGGTGAAGTCGGCGGTGAAGACTTGGCGTGCGTCGTGGAAGTCGGTGCCGGTGAGTGAGGCGATGGCGCCGGTGGTGTCGGTGAAGTGTCCGGCGGCGTCGCCGGGGTGGACGTACATGGCACCGCCGGTGCGGATGACGCCGAGGTCGGGTTTGCCGTCGTCGGTGAAGTCGCCGGCGAACAGGTGGGTGGCGTCGGTGAAACCGAAGTAGCCGGGGACGGAGGCGATTTCGCCGGGGCCGAGTTTCCCGGTGCCGTCGCCGGCCTGGACGGTGATGTTGCCGCCCTGCCACAGCACGCCGATGTCGGTTTTCCCGTCGCCGGTGAAGTCGCCGGCGACGATCAGGCGGGCGTCCCAGAACTTGGTGTCGGGCCACATGGTGCGGTCGGGGGCGTTCGCGTCGAGCGCGAGGAACGCGTCGCCCGGGTTTCCGGCGCCGACGCCCCGGTACAGCATCATGACGCCGTCGTTGCCCAGCGCGACGAGGTCGGCCTTCGCGTCACCGGTGAAGTCGCCCGCGGTGACGGCGCGTACGTTCTTGAACCGCAGGTCGTGCCACATGCCGATCGGGGCCTGCAGTGCGGTGCCGTCGGGGGTGGCGGCGCGCAGCCACAGGGAGCCGTTGGTGTCGACGGAGACGAGGTCGGGGCGGCCGTCGCCGGTGAAGTCGCCGGCGGTGGTGAGGCGGTTGTTGGCGAAGGCGACGTCGATGGTGGCGGCGTAGGTGCTGCCGTGGATGTAGCCGCCCTGGAAGGTGGAGCGTTTGCCGGCGGCGATGTCGAGTTCGTCGGTGGTGGGGAACCCGAGGTAGCCGTTCTCCCAGCCGAGTGCGGCCCAGCGGTCGCGGTTGTTGTCTTGGACGGACCAGGCGCCGGTGGTGGCGGACCAGTAGATGGAGGCGTGGTTGGCGGTGGCTCCGAGGAAGCGGAAGTGGGTGTAGGCGCCCGGTTTGGTGGGGGTGTTGATCTGGTCGGTCGAGGGCATGCCCAGGATGCCGCGGGGGCCGCCGAGGGCTTGCCAGCGGCGGTAGATGTCGCCGTGGAGTTCGTGGACGCCAGCGTCGCCGGCGGTGATGGCGCCCGGTCCGGTGGCGGGGGTGCCGGCGAAGCGGCTGATCGCGCCGTGTCGGGTGCCGGCGCCGTCGACGATGGGTGTCTCGTCGCTGATGGGGTAGCCGAGGACGCCTCGGGTGCCGCCGCCGGCGAGCCATTTGTCGCGGACGCTGCCGCGGACGATCCACACACCGGTGTAGGGGGAGGAGTTGATGGAGGCGGCGGCGGTGGCGTTGTGGCTGTCGGCTTCGAAGTCGGCCCACCAGCCGACGCCGTCGGCGTCGCGGACGGTCCCGGTGACGGGGTAGCCCAGTTCGCCGGTCAGGCCCCCGGAGGCGAGGTATTTGGCGAGGACGGGTCCGCACAGGCTGACCGCGTTCGGGGTGGTGCGTTGGGTGGCGGAGGGGAAGGGTTGGCAGGTGGTCTGGGGGGTGGTGCTGTTCGCGAGCAGGCGCGGGTCGGCGAACCTGGTGGCGCTGGCGGGTTCGTTGGCGAGGATGAGGTAGAGGCTCCCGCCGGGGCCCTCGGCCCACAGGTCGGCGCGTTCGTCGCCGTTGAGGTCGCCGTCCGCGTGGATCCGGGGGTAGGCGGCAAGGGTCATGCCGGTGGCGATCTCCACGCGGGTGGCGAAGTCGGCGAGGGCGGTGGGGTCGGTGCCGGTGGGGGTCTTCCTGGAGGGGTGGAGGTAGAGCTTGCCGTCGCGGCGGTCGCGGGCCCACAGGTCGGGGCGCTCGTCACCGGTGACGTCGCCGGGCGCGACGACGTCGTATTGGGTCCAGTCCCCGGTGCCCAACAGGTACGCGGTGGACTTGTACTGTCCCGGGGTGCCGTTGCCCGGGAACAGCAGCAGGGCGCCGTTCTCGACGGTGATCAGGTCGAGGTTCCCGTCGCCGTCGACGTCGCCGGGCGCGACGAGTTGGGTGATGTGGGTCCAACCCTGCGCGTCGAAGGAGATGCTCGCCGGGCAGGGAAGGGAGCCCGCCACGCATCGGCGCGGGCGATTGGTTTCGACGTTCTCGCCCGAGACGTAGAACTGGGTGCGTGGGGTGGTCTGGCCGGGTGCGGGCGGGGCGGGCCGCTCGTCGTTGTAGTAGGTCCGCACGGTGGTGCCGTCGAAGACGTGGAGGTCGTCGCGGCTGCCGGCGCCGCCGCGGTGCGCGAGGACGGTCCCGGTCCAGGTCGTCGCGCCCGTCACGGGGTTCGCGGGGGCGTTCGCGGCCATCGACGTCAGGCGTCCGCCGGCGCTGGGGTCGGTGCCGGGGTCGTACATGACCAGGTCGCCGTTGTCGGCGACGGTGAGCATGTCGACGCGGCCGTCGCCGCTGATGTCGCCCAGCGTGCGGGTGGCGTTCGGGTTGCCGGGTACGAAGAACTGGTACAGGTAGGGCTGGGTGCGGTTGCCGGCCCGGTCGACGGCGCGCACGGTGAGCGTGCTCGTGGACCACTCGCCGACCGGCAGGTCGACGATCTTCCACGTCCGCTCGGACTCGTTCCACACCGCCTGGTTCGCGTTCCCGACGGGCATGCTCGCGTTGAGCACGTATTCGACCCGGTCCACGCCGGATCCGGTGTCGGAGGCGGTGACGGTGAACGTGCCCTTGCCGTCGGCGTGGTTGCCGCCGCCGTGTTCGGGATAGTCGGTGCTGGTGACCGAGGCGACCTCCGGGACGGTGCCGTCCACGGTGAAGACGCAACTGTCGGACCAGGCGGACTCCATGCCGCCGTTGCCGTCGCCGCCCTTGACGCTCCACCGGTAGTCGTGCCCGGGCACCAGCACACTCGCGGGGACGTAGCCGTGGCCGGTGGCGCCGTTCTGCCCCCACGCGACCCAGCCGCTGTTCCACACCTCCTTTCCGCCGTCGCTCAGGTCGTTGAGGGCGAACCACAGGTCCCCGTCGTCGCCGTCGGGGTCGTTGCGATTCGCCATCAGATCCAGCCGGCCCCCCTGGGGGTCGAGGCGGCCGATGTACCCGCACTTGCCGGACCCGGCGTCGCCCGCCGGGGCGGGGTCGGTGCGCAGGTTGGAGGGCGGGTTGGGGCGGGTGTTGTAGACCACCGACAGGAACGTGTCCGCGGCCTCGCGGGAGACGCGCTTGAACCCGTTGTTGCCGCTGTTCTTGGCCTCGTTGCCGTACAGACCGAACGTCACCCAACTCCAGTGGGTGCGCGCGGAGATCTGGCTCGTGACGTCGAAGTCGAGGAGTTTGTCCCCGCACTTGGCGTCGGTGTTGGAACCGGTGAACGAACCGGCGGCCCATTGCGAGACGACGGCGGGCTGGTTGTACCAGTTGGTCTGCTCGGTCAGGGTGTCGGAGACCTCCTTGAGGTACACCGGCTGCGGGTTCTTCTCGCACTCCCAAACTGCGGAGTACACCTGCTTGACGTTGAACGTCGCCGACTTGACGACCTTGCCGTCCAGAGCGATCGGCACGCGGAAGAACGATCGCTCCAGGCCCGTCTCGTCCGGCGGCCACTGCTGATAGCCCACACCGGGCTGGAAGTTGCCGGTGTTGCTGCGCCCGGGCGTGCCCTTGTGCGCCTCCTGGACCCAGTTCCACATGACGGAGTTCTTGCGCACCGGCGTCCAACTGGGGTCGATGAACACGGGGAAGACGGTCTCGGCCGACGCGAGCATGCTCGCGTTCGCCGTCAACGTCAGCGATCCCGGGCCCACCGTCGTGCCCAGGTCCGCGGTGCGCGCGAACACGCCCGGGCCCCCGGGCGTGGACACCAGGTCGATCTGCGGAACGCCTGCCGTGCCCTCGGGCGCGTCCCCCCCCGCCCCCGCGGCGAGCGTGGACCCGGCCGCGGGAGTGTTTCCGGAGCCGGAGCCGGAGCCGGAGCCGGAGGCGGAGCCGGAGTGGGGGGTGGGGGTGGTGCGCGAGTCCCACATGGTGGGTGTCGGGGCGCGGAACGCGGCGCTTCCGTCGTCGGCGCGGGCGACCAGGGATCCGTCGGCGTCGGCGACCAGGGCGACGCCCCGGGTGGAGGTACCGACCTTGAGCGACGCGAGCAGGGGATTCGCCGCGGCCTGGGCGGTCTTGACGATCAGCGTGTGGGAGAAACCGCCCTGCCCGGTAGCGGTGACCTGGAGGTCCACATCCGGCAGGACCCCCGGATACAGCGCCCCCGCCCCCGCCAGCACGGGACGGGGCAACATCGTCGGCCAGGTCAGCGCCAGCATGCGCCCCTCGCTGGTCATCGACGCCAGCACGTTGTCCCCGCCACCACCCAGGACCAGGTCCCCCGTGGTGGAGGCTGGCCGCACCCTCCCGTCCGCGGAGACCCTCAGCGTCGGGTCCAGGTCGACCCAGGCCCCGGTCTTGTTCGTCCGCGACGGCTCGACCGTGCGCTTGAGCGACAACGTGCCGTCGGGCATCGCGGTGACGGTGTCGGTCTCGGTGGTTCGGGACGGGACCGCCACGGGTGTTCCCGTGCGCTGCGCCAACGCGGCCGCGCTCTCCTCGGCCTGCGCCGGCGGCCTGCCCGGCGGAGCGGGCTCCGTCGAAGTGCCCGCGGCATTCGCCCCCGACGAGCCCCCCGCAGCCCCGGATGCCCGGGGAGCGGCGGAGGCCCGGGTGTTCCCGGAGGCGCCGGGGGCAGCGGCGCCGGCGGCGGGGGCGAGCACGCCGCACGTGAGGGCGAGGCCGACCAGAGTGCACACGGCGGCCGGGACTCGGGGACGTATTCGGGCGTGGCGGGGTGGAAGCCCCATCGCGGCTGCTCCTTGCAAGGCCGGGGAGCCCGGCGCGACTGCGCATAGGCGGAGGGAAAGTAGCGGGTCACGGCGAGTGATCACAACCAATAAGTTTCTGTGACCCGACTCACACGCTCCCCGCTCGCAATCGAGCGATCACCATCCGTCATTTGCGCTGGCATGCGTTTCGGATGCAAGGGATGATCGCGACTTCTCACGGCCCCACGACCATCCGCAGCACCTTTTCGTTGTAGTGATCCAAATCACTTCCACATCCGGAACTCTCATTGTCAACAAAGCACTTGGCCCATAGCCTGCGCCTCTCATTTGCTCTTTCGCCCGTTCCTCGGGGGCGGGAACGGCGGGACGCAGGGTGGCTGGCATGGGCGTACGGACGTGGGGGACCGGCGGCAGGACCGGACACGCGTGGAGGAGGACCCGAGGCGCGGTCATGGTCGGCACGGTGTTCGCCCTCCTGGCCGCCGTCGGCCCCGCGCAGGCACAGCCCTCCTGGATCGTCACCGACGACTCCATGCCCACCGCATCCCCGGGCGAACTGCCCCACACCAAACCCGTCTCCGGAACCACCGCCCCCAAACCGCGGATCCAGACCCCCGCCGGCGACGGACACGCCGCATGGAAGCCCGCGAAGACCCAGTGGCCCAGACCCCTGGACACCGAGGCCGTCCCCGCCACCGAGACCACCACCCCGCGCTCGTCCGCGATCGCGGCCCTGTACGCGGCCCCCTCCGACGGCCGCGTCGACGGCGGCCCGATCCGGATCACCACCCCCGGCGCAGCCCCGGCCCCGTTCCGCACCCGCGCCCCCGCCGCGCCGAACACCGCCGCCGCGCCGGCCAGGGTCAAGGTCACCGTCGCCGACCGCACCGCCACCGACCGCGCGGGCGTCGACGGCGTCCTGCTGAGCGTCGCCCGCGCGGACGGCCGCACCGACACCGGCCGGGTCACCGTCTCGCTCGACTACGCCGCGTTCCGGGACGCCTTCGGCGCGGACTGGTCCACGCGCCTGGCCCTGTTCGCGCTGCCCGAGTGCGCGCTGACCACTCCCGAGCTCCCGCAGTGCCGCACCAGGACCCCGCTCGCCACATCCCGCAACGACGCCCGCGCCCACACCGTCGCCGCCGACGTCGACCTCGCCGCGACCGCGGCACCCACCGCCCGCTCGGGCGCGGCGCCCGCCGCGGGCCGCACGGTGCTGGCCGCCGCCGCCGCGGACGCGGCCCCCTCCGGCGACTTCACCGCCACGTCCCTGACCCCCTCGGGCTCGTGGACCGCCGGCGGCAACTCGGGCTCGATGAACTGGAGTCACCCGATCCCGGTCCCGCCCGCGATCGGCGGCACCGCCCCCCAGGTCAGCCTCGCCTACAACTCCGGCGCGGTCGACGGCAAGGGCACCTCCACCAACAACCAGGCGTCGTGGGTCGGCGAGGGCTGGGACTACTCGCCCGGCTTCGTCGAACGCTCCTACCAGGCGTGCGCCAAGGACGGCCAGGACAAGTCCGGTGAGAAGTGCTGGTCGAACCAGAACTCCCTCACCCTGTCCCTCAACGGCCGCTCCTCCACCCTCCTGCGCGACGACGTCGCCAACACCTGGCGTCTGCAGGAGGACGACGGCTCCCGCATCGAACTCCTCACCGGCGCGAACAACGGCGACGACGACGGCGAACACTGGCGCCTGATCACCACCGACGGCGTCCAGTACCACTTCGGCGCCGGCCACAAGCCCGGCAGTAACAACACCGGCCCCGCCACCAACGCCACCTGGACCGCGCCCGTCTACGGCAACGACACCGGCGAACCCTGCAACAAGCCCTCCGGCTTCGATGCCTCCTGGTGCCAACAGGCCTGGCGCTGGAACCTCGACCACGTCGTCGACGCCCGCGGCGGCCTGGTCACTTTCATCTACAACGAGGAGAAGAACAACTACACCCGCGGCGCAGTCCTCGTCGGCTCCGGCACCCTCACCCCCTACACCCGTGGCGGCACCCTCGCCAGGATCACCTACGGCTCCAAGACCACCGACACCACCGAACCCACCGCCCAGGTCCTCTTCGACACGGCCGAGCGCTGCCTGAAGAAGGACGGCTTCGACTGCGACCCGGCCAAGATGACCAAGGCCAACGCGACCAAATGGCCCGACGTGCCCGTCGACAAGGTCTGCGCCGCCACCGGCACCTGCGAGCAGTACGGCCAGACGTTCTTCTCCACCCGCCGCCTCACCAAGATCGTCACCCAGGCCCGCGTCGGCGCCGCCTACCAGACGGTCGACGAATACACGCTCGACCAGGACTACCCCGACCCCCAGGACGGCTCCACCGCCACCCTGTGGCTCAACTCGATCACCCACACCGGCTACGACGGCACCAAGAAGATCGACATGCCCTCCGTCGACTTCACCGGCGCCTTCATGCCCAACCGCGTCGACGCCGGCGGTGACATGGCCCCGCCGATGAACCGACGCCGCATCACCCACATCGTCAACGAGACCGGCGGAAACACCACCTTCCGCTACAACGACCCCGAATGCGCCCCCAGCACGCTGCCCACCCCGGACAGCAACACCAAGGCTTGCTACCCCGTCTGGTGGAGCTACGGCGACTCCGAACCCGTCCAGCACTGGTTCCACAAATACACCGTCGCCCAGGTCACCGAGGAAGACCCCACCACCAACACCACCGCCCGCTCCACCTCCTACGAATACCTCGGCGGCGCGGCCTGGCACCGCGACGACGCCGAACTCACCGAGGACAAAGAGGCGTCCAAGCCCAAGTCCAAGGACCGCCGCACCTGGAACGACTACCGCGGCTACGCCGAGGTGATCACCCGATCCGGCGCCGGCACGGACAAGGTGACGAAGTCCAAGTCGCTGTACCTGCGCGGCATGGACGCCGACGTCAAGAAGGACGGCACCAAGCGCGCGGTCACCGTCACCGACGCCGCCGGCACGGCGATCACCGACGCGAACGAACTCGCGGGGTTCGCCTACGAGACGCAGACCTTCGACGGTAACGACGTTGGCAACAAGATCGTCGCCACCAGCTCGTCGCGGCCGTGGATGTCCGCGATCACCGCGACCCACAAACGCGTCCGCAACCTGCCGGACCTCACCGCCCGCATGACGCGCACGGACCGCACGCTCAACCGCAGCCTCCTGGCCGACGACAGCTGGCGCAAGACGAGCAAGGAAACCACGTACGACCCCACCTATGGGCTGCCCACCACGGTCGCGGACCTCGCCGACAACCTCGACACGTTCTGCACCACCACGACCTACGCGCACAACACCACCGCGTGGATCATCGGCAAACCCACGGAGGTCGTTTCCGTCGTCGGCGACTGCGCGACCGTCCCCGCCTACAACACCGTCTACGCCCAGTCGCGTACGTACTACGACGGACTCGGGTTCGGACAGGTCGGCGCGATCGGCGACGTCACCGCGACGGAGGCGGTCGTCGACTACAAGGTCGGCGGCGCCCAGCACTGGCTCGTCACCGGTAGGTCGGAGTACGACGTCTACGGCCGCGTGATCAAGGCCACCGACGCCGAGAACAACGTCACCACCACCGCCTACGAGCCCGCCACGGGCACCTTGCCCACCCGCACGACCACCACCAACGCCAACGGCTGGACGGCGGTCAAGGAGTTTGCCGGCCCGCGCAACCTCCCCGTCAAGGCCATCGACGCCAACGGCTTGGTGGTCCAGCAGGAATACGACGCCCTCGGCCGCCTGATCGCGGTCTGGCAACCCGGACACGCCAAGACCGGCAACGCCGACCTGCAATTCGCCTACGACGTCAACAAGACCGCTGCCTCGGTCGTCACGACCAAAACCATGCGCGTCGACAAAACCTACGCGACGTCGTACAACATCCTCGACGCCTTCCTGCACACCCGCCAGACCCAGACCGACACCGCCAACGGCGCCGTCGGGCGCCTGATCGCGGACACCTTCTACGACAGCCTCGGCCGTGTCACCAAGACCAACCAGCCCTACTACGACGACACGACCCGCCCCACGAAGTCCCTCTTCATCGCCAAGGACAACGAGGTCCCGGCCCAAAGCTCCGTCGCCTACGACGGGATGGGCCGCAAGACCGTCGAGTCCTTCTCCTCGTACACCGTCCCCCAATGGGAGACCCGCACCGCATACCGGGGCGCCGACCAGGTCGCCGTGACACCCCCCGCCGGCGGCACCGCGACCCTGTCGATCTCCGACGCCCGCGGCAAGCCCACCGAACTGCGCGAGTACAGGACCCCGCAGCCCACCGGCACGGACTTCTCCGCCATCACCTACACCTACAGCCCCCGCGAGGAACTGAAGACGGTCACCGACGCCGGCGGCAACACCTGGACCTACACCTACGACTTCCTCGGCCGCAAGATCCACACCGCCGACCCCGACAAGGGCCCCTCCGACACCACCTACGACAACGTCGGCCGCGTCGTCGGCACCACCGACGCCCGCGACCAGAAACTCCACTACGAATACGACAAACTCGGCCGCAAGACCGGCATGTACAGCGGCGAGACCGCCAACCCCGCGAACCTCCTCGCCTCGTGGTCCTACGACCGCCTCGCCAAGGGCCAACCGGACGGCTCCACCCGCTACGTCGGCGGCGCCACCGGCGACCGGTACGTCAGCGAGATCACCGGCTTCGACACCGACTCCTACCGCCCCACCGGCACCCGCGTCACCATCCCCGCCACCGAGGGCAAGCTGGCCGGCGTCTACGAGACGACCACCGAGTACGAGACCGTCACCGGCAGGCCCAGATACTCCGACCTGCCCGCGCACGGCGGCCTGCCCCAGGAGGAGATCGCCTACGGCTACAAGCCCACCGGCCAACTCGGCGCCCTCACCGGCCAGAACCCCTACCTGAGCCGCGCCGACTACGACGTCCACGGCCGCAACATCCGCACCTACCTGGGCGCCGGCCCACGCCAGGCCGTCTCCACCGCCACCTACGACCAGGCCACCGGCCGCCTGCTCTCCACTGTCTGGGACAAGCAGACCGGCCTGTCCACGTTCCTGCGGGTGGACGCCACCGCCTACACCTACAAGCCCAGCGGCGACGTCACCTCCATCAAAACCGTCCGCGACGCCACCACCACCGACACCCAGTGCTTCGCCTACGACGCCAACCGCCGCCTGAAGGAAGCCTGGACCGACACGGCCGGTACCACCACGCTTCCCGCGCCCAGCATCCCCGGCATCGGCGGCTGCACCACGCAGACCCCGACCCCGTCCACGGTCGGCGGCCCGGACCCGTACTGGCAGTCCTTCGACTACGACGTCGTCGGCAACCGCACCAAGCTCGTCGAGCACGACCCCACCAACGACCCGACGAAGAACGTCACCACCGAGTACGGCTACCGCCCGGGCACCGAGCCGACCGACCGCACCCACCGCCTGGACACGGTCACGGTCAAGACCGGCACGCGCGAGGCCATTACCACGGGCCTGACCTACGACCCGGCCGGCAATACCAAGACCCGCCCCGGCGGCGACGCCAACCTCCAGACCCTCACCTGGAACGAAGAGGACAAGCTCACCAAGGTCGCCTCCGCCACAACGACGAGCGAGTACGTCTACGACGCCGACGGCAACCGCATCATCCGCCGCGAAGCCGGCAAGACGACCCTCTACCTCGGTACCGACGAACTCACCACCAACACCGACCAGTCCGGTCCGGTCGTCGGCACGCGCCACTACCCGACGGCGGGCGGTGCCACGGTCGTCCGCAGCGGCAACGGCGCGCTGGTGTACATGACGGCCGACCACCACGGCACCCCCGGCAGCACCCTCGACGCGGCCACCCTCACGGCAACCCGCCGCCAGTCCAAGCCCTTCGGCGAGCCCCGCGGCCCCCAGCCCACCCAGGCCAACGGCCAATGGCCCGACGACAAGGGCTTCCTCGGCAAGCCCATGGACGCCACCGGCCTGACCCACGTCGGCGCCCGCGAATACGACCCCAGCCTGGGCCGCTTCATCAGCGTCGACCCGCTGATGGATCTGACCGACGCCCAACAGATGCACGGCTACACCTACAGCAGCAACAACCCCACCACTGCCAGCGACCCCACCGGCCTCGCCGAATACGACCCCTACGAGCACTACCACGGCGGCCGGGGCGGAGCCGGCGGACCGAACGGCGCCCCCTCGAACCCGCCCCCGGACAACACGCCCCCTGTCACCACAGAGATCACCGTCACAGAGACGATCACCAGCGACTACGAGGCCCCCACCTATACGTACCAGTGCCACGGGAACTGCCCCACCGCTGCCAAGCCCAAGCCGAAGCCCAAGCCCGAGCTGCCGATGTGGAAGCGGCTGGCACCCGCGGTGGCATCGGTCCTCGCGGAAGTCGGCTGCTTCGGTGCCGCCGGTGCCGCGGGCGCAGTAACCGCCGGGGCCGGGGGCGTGGCCGTCGGCGCGACCTGCGGGGCCCTCGGTGCCGCCACCTACAGCGCGGTCGGCGAGGCCGTGGACCCGGGTGGGAAACGCAGCCTCGCCCAGCAACTCATCGACGGCTTCACCGACGTGGGCCTCGGGGCCATCACCGGCGGCGGAACTCAGGCGCTTTTCAACAAGCTCCGAGCGGGCTGCCACAGTTTCGTCCCCGACACCGAAGTCCAGATGGCCGACGGATCGTCCAAACCGATCCAGGACGTCCAACCCGGCGACGAAGTCCTGGCCACCGACCCCGAAACCGGCGAGTCCAAGCCCCGGAGTGTCCTGGCAGCCGTCACCACAGAGGACGACAAGGACTTCGTCGACCTCACAGTCAGGACGGAGCAGGGTGACGCGTCCGTCATTGCCACAACGAATCACCCCTTCTGGGCGCCGGACCTGAAGCAGTGGGTTGACGCTGGGGACATCAAACCCGGCCAACCGCTGCAGTCTTCCACGGGAACTCTGCTCGGAGTTGCTGCAGTGCGGCTTTTCCATCTCCAGCAGCGCACGCACGACTTGACCGTCGATGCCGATCACACCTATTACGTATATGCGGGGCGCGCGTCGATTCTAGTTCACAATGTGAACTGCGGGTCGTTTCTATCGCAACTTCCAAAAGATAAGCCCAATCGCACTGTTGGTGTTCTTGATGTGGGTCACGATCAGCTTCCGATGATCAGTGGGAGCCAGGGCGGACGATCTCAAGCAGACCAATATAAGCTCTTCAACGGGGTGCGTGTCCCGGGGAGTAGGCCCGGGTTTGAAACACATGTTGAAGGAAATACTTCTGCATTCCTGCGCATCAACCCGGGGATTCACAAAGCGGTACTTTATGTGGATTACCCAGGAGGCGCTTGCACTGTCTGCGACCGAACTCTGCCTGCAATGCTGCCGGAAAAGACTCAGCTCTGGGTGGTATCTCCCGAAGGTATTACCAAGAGATACGTGGGTCTTCCGGACTGAAAGTTGCCGGAGGTTTTGACGACGTCTTGAATAGCGCCATTCGTTGGTTCTTTCGGCCGTATTTTGGCCGGATGCGTCCGGCGTCGCTGGGGGAGTTGAGAGCCGAGGTTCGACGGCGCGCGAGCAAAGGATTTGGATCGGGAGTCGAGCGTTAGATGCGTGTTTGAACTCCCGACTGTGATTTGCTACGGCACAGCTCGAATGGCATGGGCCCTTCGAGCCCCGAGCCGGGTGATGCCGTCGAGGATGTGCCGGGCCCAGGGCTTTAGCTTCGGCGGGGGGACGATGACACGTCGACCGGTGTGGACGGGCGGCGGATATTGGTGACGAAGGCGACGCCGCAGTTGCCGTCGACGTGAATATCCGCGACTGCGCGCCGGGGGGCGTTCCGTGCGCACGAACACCCGCATGCCCTTCGGCCAGGCTGACGGGTCGAGCATGTCGGTGACGTCTGCGACCCATACGCCCACACACGGGAGAGGTGGGCGTCGTACGCCGGGTGCATGCTCCCCTCGGTGCGTGGAGGACGCCGCGTGGATCCGGTCGGTGATCGTGAACCCGACCAAGGACGACAGCCACCGACCCTGCCCGGAGAAGCAAGCGAGGAACTCGTGAGTGCCGCCCGCCGATTCCGTTCCATTTCGGTGTGTTTCGACCCCGCTGGTGCCGTTTCGGAAGTTGCGCGAGGGCTTGGCGGGTGATCTCGGTATGGTCGGCCCACACCGTTCGCCCCGGGGTCAGCAAACGCCCACAGCGTGTGGAATCTGAACGTCTTCTTCCGGGTTGGCGCCCTCCTTGTCGGAGTGCGCGGCCCGGGTTCCTGAAAGCGCGAGGCTATATCTCGCCAGACTCACCCACGCGTGACATGCTGGCGGCACGCCCCAAGCTTGCTGCATAATTGGAGCATGAGCACCTTGATTCCGAAGAATTGGATCGACTTGGACCGTTTCCTCGAGGAATGGTACGGGACCCCCAATGCATCCCCATGTGTGCCGATCGAGGATCAAATCGCTCCTCGAAAGCTTGTTGAATGGCATCGGATTTCTTCGAAATGGAATGGGCAAATTACTCCGCAGAATTATGCTATTCCACTTGAACGGCTTCAGAAAAATGGCGGGCTGATCGAATTCTGGGCTGAAAGTCAAGGCAACTGGAGTTGGGCTTTCGATCCGAACGGAGACGGCCATGCAGTCTACGATCAGGATGCCACCGGCAAGCCGACGCCGTGGCGAGAAACGGGCGAAACATTGGAGGAATTTCTTATTCATGCGACGGTATTGGAGGCTGTATTTGGCGCACCCGAAGCAACAACCGCCACGAATGTTCCACTTGAGTGGATTCTGACTCACGGAGAATGCGCTCTATTTTACCAGGAATGGCGCTGGCCTGCTCAAGGTTCCCGAATTGTCGCGGGAGGTCGGTGGATCGGTCTGGTTTCTCCCGTCCGAGAAGGGTCCGTCGAATACGACATAACTTTGGGGGCGAGGCATGCAGAACAGCTTACCTGGGTGCTAGAAGCGCCCGGTATTGACTGGCAGTCCTACAGTGCTTCGGAAAATACAACGGATGATGAACCTCTCCCGTGGTAAATATGGATTGTGACTTCCGGGCGTAGGTATAGAACGGCCAGGGGTGGGCTGGGGTGTGATTCCGGGGGTGGTGTTTGGTGTGTGGGTGGTGGTGTGGGTTGGGGTGTCGCGGGTTGGGTGAGAATGTCTCAGGGCCGTCCGAGCGGGCTCCGTGGGGGCCTGACCTGGGGGTGTGGCGGTTTCGTTGAGAACTCGCGGGGGTATTGCACATACCTCGTCCGTGTAAATGCCCGGATCGTGTTTGTGCTGGTCACAGCGTTTTGATCTGGGTCGCAGAGGTGGGACGGCGGTCTACCGCCCGGGTGCGCGGGGCCCGGTGGTAGTGGGGCGGTGTCGGGTTTCGGCGGTGTGGTCGAGGCGGATCGCGTCGAGGCCGGTTTTGGTGATGCGTTCGGTGCCGTCGTCGATGGCGGTGATGGCGGCCTGGCGGATGAGGCGGGTGAGGCTTCCGATTCGTCCGGCGGTGCGTCGGTGGAGGCAGGGCGCGAGGCGGGGGAGTGTCCCGGGTCGATGTGCGTTCGGGTCGAGGGCGGTTTCCACTCCGGTGATCGACTCTTTGAACGGTTCGCGTGTGCCGAGCCGTGTGGGGAACGCCCCGCACTCGACCGGCGAGGCCCGTCCGGCGAGTTGCGCGCCGCGTACCCCACCGAACAACGCGGTTGTCACCACGTCGATGCCCGCGTACACGAACGTCGCGCCGATGCGTTCGGTGAGGTCCTTCAGCAGGTCGGCGGTTTCCGCGCCGGTGGTGGTGCGCGGGTCGAGGGCGGCGGGGTTTCGTCGATGAGGACCAGGCGGACGTCTGCGCGGTCGAGGGTGTGGCACACGGCCTCGGTGATCTGGGCCTGCGTCATCCGGGCCGTGACGGGGACGCCGAGATAGCGGGCGAACTCGGCGGCGAGGGCCTTCGCGGTCGCGCCCGGCGGTACGAGGACGTACGCCACCGGCACCCACTCCTCCAACCCTCCACCCCCTGCGCCGTGTCGGGCGGCCTCCGCGAGGCGGCAGGCGCGTCCGGCGCGGGTGCAGGGTGGTGGTCTTGCCCGCGGCGGCGGGGCCGCCGGCGATCGACGTCGGTCGGGCGGTGGTCTTTTGCCGGCGGTTCCGGGCCCGGGAGCATCGGGGTGCGTGTGTTCGTGGCGTGGGTGTCGATGGTCGGGGTGCGGAGGGTCACGAACGCGGAGTGGTAGGCCGGGCGTTCCTCCCGGCTGCGTGGCGGTGCGCCGGGGTCGGGTGGCGTCGGGGGGTGTGTGGTCGCGAAGTTCTGCCAGCCCTGCGAGGTGGTGACCGGCCGGGACTGTTCCGTCGTGTCCGCATCCTCGCCGGCTGGGCCGTCGCCGGAGTGCACGCCGGGGCTCACCGTTTCAGGGTCTCCTCGTGTGCGTCGTAGAGCCCGTATCCCGGGTACGGCGGGGCGGGGGAGTCGAGTTCGTCTTCGCCGGTGTCCGGCAGCGGGGACTCGTCGCAACCGTCGTCGAGCTCGTCGAGGCCGTCCTCGTCCTTTCCGCAGACCGTGTCGTCGAGGTCCTGTTCCCACTCTTCGCGTACCGCGCGTGCCGGCGGGGGAGTCCGGGTGGGTGTGCCGCGGGTGAGGAGGCGTTGTTCGGCACGGGTGGAGTGTCCTGTGTGGGCGCGGCGCATGAGCCGGTCGAGCGCATCGGCGAGGTCGGCCTCGTACCGGTCGCGGTCCGCGTGGCGGGCGGTGGCCGTTTTGACGTACCGCCGGGTGCGGTCGTCGAACGGGTGGTGGGTGTGGTCGCGGTGGATCCGGGGGATCTGCGTCAACTTGCCGTCGGGCGGTCGGATCCACACCCGGCGGCCGTCGTGGGGGTTGTGATGGACCTCCGACTTCCCGTGCCGGGTGGCGATGCCGGAGGTGCCCGCGAAGCGGGCCCGGGACCCTCGTGGTGGTGGGTGCGGATCCCGTGTTCGCCATCGGCCTGAAGGCGCTCCGGCACCGGTTCGGGGTGGTCGGTGCCGGTCGGTGGTATCGGCATGTACCCATACGCCGTGACGGGAGCCGCTCACATCCGTTTCGGGGCCGGCGGGGTCCCGGAGGCGTGGGCCATTGCACCCGGTCCGTGTGTCTGGTCCGGGGCCTCGTCGGCCGGCCCCGCCCGCTCCGCAGTTGCCTTGTGCGTGGCCGGGTCGCGTCGTGATGTCCGCGTCTGGGTCGGGTGAGGGGCGCGGCGCGGTGTGGTCCGGGCGCGCGGTTCGGTCATCCGTTGTCGGCGACGGCCTCCAGGATTCGGTTCAGGAGTGCGCGAGCGGCTGCCGAGATCACGGCTGTGGCCACCGCCGTTCGGACTCGGTCGAGCTGTGGGTGCGGGTGGCGTTCGGGGCGTGGTGACGGATTCGTCGCGTCCGGTCGGTTTGCGTTCACGGGTATGTCCCCTCTTGGGTCGGCGATCTCGTGCGGAGTGGTCCGATGGGGGCAAGTACGGGGGTTCGCCGTCGGGTTCGGCCACCGGCGCTTCCGGGCGAACGGCACGTCTACGCTGGTCGGGTGGTGAACAAGGAATCGTTCGACGAACGTTCGCGGCGAACGCCGGACACGACGTGGGGCCGGTGACCGTGGTCGATGCGGATCGACCTTGTGGCCGTGCCCTGGTCGAGGCACTGGCGGCGCTGCGTCGCGATGCGGGTAATCCGTCTTGGGGCATGCTCGGTGCCGCCGCCCGCCGGCACCGGCCCTCGCTGAAATTGTCGAAGTCCTCGCTCAGTACGTGGTTCGCGGGTGAAACGGTGCCCAAGGACGGCGACGCCTTCGCCTTCCTCGTCGCGTGCCTCGAGGCGTCGGCCGCCTCCAGGACGCCCGGCTGGAAGGGCCCCTCGTTTGCGCGGCTGCGCCGGGCGGCCGAACAGGAGCGCAGACGTGAGACGGGCACGCGAGCGCGTGGCGTCCGCGAGGCGAGTGCCGTGTCCGCGTATGTGCCCACGTCTTCCGGTGAGGAGCGGGTCGCGTCCGGCGGAGGTCGGGAGCACACCGGCGGAGCGCCGCCGACATCGACGCGTCCTCGTCGGCCGGCGCCGCCGGGGCGCCCGATCGCGGACTTGGTGGACGAGGACGCCTTGGTGTTCGGCGTGCATCCCGCGATCGAGGAGCCGGAACACGTGCGTGGCGCCTTGTCGGTGCTGCCCGCTTATGTCACTCGCGCGCTCGACGGCGCGCTGCATGAGCGGGCCCTCGAAGCCGTCGAGGGCCGCAGTGTGCTGGTGACCCTGGTCGGGGAGTCGTCGACGGGCAAGACACGCGCCTGCTGGGAGGCCGTTCGAAGCCTTCCCCGCGATTGGCGCCTGTGGCACCCGCTGGACCGGGAGACGACGGCCGAGTCGCTCGACCGTGTGGGCCCCGGGACCGTCGTGTGGCTCGACGAGGCCCAGAATTACCTGCGCTCCGAACGCATAGCCCTGCTTCTGCGCGATCTGATCCGTGAGCCGGGACGACACCCGGTCCTGTTGCTGGCGACGATGTGGCCCGACCACTGGGCCCGCCTCACCGTCCCGCCGCCTGGGAGCCGGGAAGGACACGATGATCGTCATCTGCACGCGCGCAAGCTCCTGTCCGGGACCGCCTTGCGCGTGGACTCCCGTTTCACGGGCGCGGAGGTCGAGGGCGCATGGGCCAAAGCCGCTGACGATCCGCGTCTCGTGGCAGCCCTGAACCGTGAAGACCCGACGCGGATCGCCCAGTACCTGGCGGGCGCCCCGGACCTGCTGGCGCGCCACCGCAACGCCCCCGTGGCCACGCGGGCGGTCCTGGACGCGGCCGTCGACGCACGGCGCCTGGGCCACGGCACCGCCCTGGCCCACGATTTCCTTGCCCGTGCCGCCACGGACTACATCGACGACGACGAGTGGGACGCCCTACCCGAGGACTGGTACGAGCGCGCGTTGGAAGAGTGCGCGCTTTCCTGCCACGGCGCCACGGCGCCCCTGGCTCGGATCCGACCACGCGGACCCGGCAATGAAACCGGTCGTGGCGTGTACCGACTCGCGGACGTCCTCCACGAACACGGGATGGTGGCCCGCCGGGGAGTGTGCCCACCCACGTCCTTCTGGGACAGCGCGGTCGAACATACCCGAGGGGGCGACCGTTCGGCCCTGGCTGCCGCGGCCCGGGAGCGGTGCCGGCTGCGGCACGCCGCCCTGCTGTATCGACCGGCGGCGGACGCGGGCGACACCGAGGCCCTCGCGGCGCTGTCGCGAATACACGCGGATATCGGCGACGCCGAGCAAGCGGAAAGCTTCGCCTTCGCCGCGGCGACACGGGGAAACCCCACCGCGCTGTGGTGTCTTGCCCCTCGGGGTCGGCGCGGAGGGCGTCTGCGTGCCGCGGCGGCGGAGTTCGGCCATCCGCAGGCGCTGGAAGAGCAAGTGCGGATACGCATCGAGGCCGGCGAGGTGGCCCAAGCCGAGGAGTTCGCCCTCCGGGCGGGCAGCCATGACAACGGCGGCCTCATCGACGATGTCGTGGACGCCTGGATCGACCATGACGACTGGAAACGGGCCGAAGCCCTCGTCGGCAAAGCTCTGGAGCTGGGAATCGACTGGTCCTACGGCACCCTCGCCCGCTTCAGGCTCGACGACGACGAGGCCGGCGCGCTCGACTACGCCCGACAGGGCCTGCAACACAACATCACGGACGCCTACCGCGACCTGGCCCGGGCACGGCTCGACCGGGGCGACCGCGCAGGGGCGGACGAGTACCTGCTCGTCGCCGCCGACAACGGCGACTTCCTCGCTCTGGACGACCTGTCACAAGCCCGTGTCGCGGCCGGCGACCACGCCGCAGCCGAACGCTTTGCGCATCAGGCCGCCGACCACGGCTATACCCGGGTTCTCGCGACCCTCGTGCGTGACCGCATCGCCGCCGGAGATCTCGCCTCGGCTCGATGCCTGGCCATCGAAACCGACCGCCGGCACGGCACCCATACCCTGCGGGACGTGATCGCCGCGCACGAGCAGGCGGGCGATTGGCCGATGGCGGAGACCCTCGCCCACAAGGCGACGGAACTCGGCGACATCGGCGTCCTCCCTCACCACGCACACCTGAGAGCCGTGGCGGGTGATCGGAAAGCGTCGCTCCGTGTCTTGCGCACGGCTGCCGATCTCGGCGTCCCGGAGGCTCTCGTCGATCTGGCCCTGGATTTTCTGGCGCGTGACGACATGATGACAGCACGAGAGCTGGCCAGCCGTGCCGCAGAACTGGGCGAACACGATGTTTTCGTGCAATTGGCCAAAGCCCGGCTGAGGTTGGGCGACTGCGCCGAGGTCGAAGACCTGTTGCGCGAGGGCGTCGACCGGCACGAACCACAAGCGTCGGGCGAACTTTGCCTGCTGTTGGAACGCACTGCACGGTCGGCGGAGGCAGAAGGGCTCGCCCTCCGAGCCGCTCATGCCAACGACCACGTCCCACTGGGTCTGTTGGTGACCGCACGCGAGCACACCAGGCGTGCGGATGCCGAACGCCTCGCCCACCGGGCCGCCGACCTGGGCAACCCGCGCCCCCTGAAGGAGATGCTCAGCCGACGGGCGGCCGCAGGCGACACCGCTGCGGAATGGAGGCTTGCGCGGGCTCTGATCGACTATGGCTTCCTCACCAACTGGAAACCGACCGGCTGTGTGGGTCGGTACGGCATCGAACCCGACGGCACCGCATCGGCGCCTTGGCGGATGCCGACATTCCAAGATCCCCACCCCGACTCGGAGGGCGGCTCACCCTGACCGAAAAGACGAGACCACAGACACGACATTCGATCTCGGCGGGGTGACGGGTGCGCATCCGGCCCGGGCGGAGGTCTCGGTTTCGTTGTGAGGGTCCTGGCGGGTTGCCGACCACTTGGATTTCGACGCCTTCGCGGCCCCACCGCCGTACTGGCACGACCGGGAACTCCGTCACCGGATCCGGGTCCCCGAACGCCACCGCGGACAGTGCGTCCGTCGTCCCTCGTGTCGTCCGGGGCGGCTCCCGGCCCCGGCGCGACCGGCGCACCGGTGGCGGTCGCCGGCTGCCTGCGTGAACTCGTGCCCGACCAGGACGTCCGCCGTATCGCCTTCCCCATCCGCCGCACTCTCCGCGCGGTGCGCCGGGAACTGCGCGCCGCCCTGGAACTGCCGGGCCGGCCTCCGTGTTGCGTCGGCGAGTTCGACCGACTCCTCGAGGCCGAACTCGCCGCCCCGCCCGCCCCCGGGCCCTCGTCCTGGACGAGGCACGGTCCCCCAGCCCCCATGGCGGGGTGGGGGGTGGGTCGGTGGGGGTTCAGAGCTTGAAGACGAAGCGGTGGCGTTTGTGTGCGAAGCCTTGGCGGTCCGCGAACATGTCGTGGGCCATGGCCTCGAGTTCCTCGGCCTCGTAGGCGGCGATCGGTTTGAGGGCGCCGTCGACGGACAGGGTCTTGCGTTTGGTGTCGATGGTCTGCTCGTGTGTTTCGACTTCCGCCCGGGCGAGGTCGGTCAACCACCTGTCGAAGTCGGTTTTCCCGGCGGGGCCGATGCGGTCGAGGAGGCCGATGGCGAGCGCGGTCTGCGCGTCGATCGGCCTGCAGTCGGTGGTGAGTCGTCGGGCCGTCGCGTCGCCGACGCGCCGGGGCAGAGTGTAGGTGTGCAGTTCCGAGCCGGTCAGTCCCATGGTCGCGTAGTGCGGGTTCAACACGATGCCCGGCCGGGCGACGACCACGTCGGCCCCCAGAGGAAGCATCACACCGCCCGCGCCCGCGTTGGCCTCGAACGCCGCGACGAGGACCTGTCCGGTGGTGGTGAGGAGGGTGCGGCAGACGGCGTTGATGGCCGTGATGTTCAGCCACGCCTGCAACGCCGGTCGATCGGCGGCCTCGATGACGTTGAGATGGATGCCGTTGGAGAAGAACTCGGAACCGCCCCGCAGGACCAGCACCTTGGTGTCCCGGGCCGTTGCCTGGCGCAGCGCGGACAGGAGTCGTTCACACTGGCGTGTGCTCATGGCGCCGTTGTAGAAGTCGAATGTGAGGTATCCGATGTCACCCTCGCGGCGGTACTCGATATCGGTGTACGGCGAGTACGTCGCTTCGGGCAGGGCCGCGACGTCCACCCCGTAACTGCCGCGCGCCAGCGTTTGCAGTGCGGGAAGCTTGCAGGCACGGGCCGTGCGTTCGGTCCTGGCGCGCATGTGTCCGATCCATACGCTGGAGTCCCGGGCGGCCACGCGCACGGCTTCGTGGTGGCGTGCCACGATCGTGCCCGGGAGCGCTCCGGCGACCGGGCCGTCCAAGCGCGCGTCGTAGAGGTAGGCGGACCCGGAACCGATGTTCGCGAGCACCCCCGGGAATCCGTCCGCCGCCGCGATCGATCGCACGATGTCCGGCCCCGGTGAGTCCCACCGGAACGCGCGGTCCGTTTGTGACATCGCCGGGCGCAGGCGAGCCGAGGGCACCGCCTTCGGGTATCGCTCCGCGGGCACGGGCAGGAATGTGGGATCCCCGGCCTTCTGGGCGACCTCGAGAACGCATGCGACGGCCGCGTCGGCGACGGGCCCGTTGTAGACGGCCGACTTGCGTGCCGGAGGGTCGCTCGTCGCGAACGTGCGCGTCGCCCAGATGGGCCCCGCGTCCATGTCCTCCACGGCCGACAGGGCTGTCACGCCCCAGAGCGGCTCACCGTCGGCAATGGCCCAGTCCAACGAGGAGGGTCCGCGATCGCCGACCGCGCCCGGATGAATGACGACCGTGGGCCAGGCCTTCCAGACGGACGACGGGATGCGCGTCTTCAGGAACGGGCAGATGACGACGTCGAAATCCGCCGGGGCGACTGCCTGCAGAATGTCCGACTCATCGGCGACCACGGCGAGTCGCACCGTGTGGCCGGCCGCCCGAAGAGCCAGGTCGGCGCGTTGGGTCAGGCCGTTGTTGCCACTGGCGATGAGAAGGATGCGTCGCACGGCGTTTCCGTTCCATGTGTCGGATCGTCGGATCCGAACATTCGTCGAGGCCATGCGCCTGTGAACGCCCATGGCGAGCCTGTGTTCCGCCGCCGCGTGCGTCCGGATGGGAAGACCTCGGACGGCGGCGGCCCCGTGAGCAGGGAGGCACCCGCGATTGCCGCAGGTCCCTTCACGGTCAACGCGAACCCCGGGGCCGTGGTCGCGGGCACCACGGCGATCTCGATCAAAAGGACGACGAACCACGGGTTTTACCCCGGGTCGCCGTCCATGCTCTCGGGGCCATGGCGGGCTCGGTGGTGACACTGGTCGGCGTCGGCGTCGGCGTCGGCGTCGGCGTCGGCGTCGGCGTCGTCGGCGTCGTCGGCGTCGTGGTTGGCGTGGTGCCGGGATCGCGGTGATGGCATCGGGTGCGGAGCGGGACGCGAGGTGGTGGTGTCGCGGCCCGGTCGTGGCGAGGCGCTCGTACCGCTACGTCCCGCTGCCGTGGGCGCGGGCCCGGAAGCCGGCCGGGGTCTCGCCCGTGCGATGGCGGAAGAACCTGGTGAAGACCGAAGAGTTCGGGAACCCGCGCCGGTCCCCGATTGTGAGTGGTTGTTGGTTGTTGGTTGTGGGGGCGTGGTGGGGTGTGTGGGTCGGGGGTTTCGCTGTTGTGTCGGGATGGTTGTTCCGGGCGTGGGGTTGGTGGGTGGGTTTTCGGGGGTGTGGTGTGGGGTGTTGGGGTGGGCTCGGGTGGGGTTGTGAGCTGGGGTTTTCGCACTCGTATCGGGTTTCGCGGGTGTTGTGGGATGTACTGGGATTGCTGTCGACCTGGACCTGCTCACCCGGCCGTGACGCGCCCACGGGAGCGAACGGCGGCGGCGTCGCGCTCGCGGTCCGCGCCGGCCGCCCCGGCAACTCCGCCGGATCGGCCAGAGCATTCACCAACCGATAAAACGTCGCCCGCGACGGCAAAGCCACCACACCCGGTCCGTGCGTCTGCTCCAGGATCTCCCCGGCCCACCGCCGCAACCCCTCCACCGTGCCCTTCGACCGCCCCCGCTGCCGCCGCAACACCTCCAACACGGCCACCACCACCCGCTCGTCGCTGCGCCCGGTCGCGTTCGCGCCGCGTGTGGCGCGGTGGTCGACCAAACCCCACAGCCCCTGCCATCGGTATCGGCCGCGCATGCGCTGCACCGTCGCCACACTCACCCCCGCCCACCCCGACGCCCGCATCTCCTCGGCCTTGGCCCGTTCCCGCTGTGCCACGGTGCACCGCTCGGGGTCGTACTCCGGCCGCGGCGTCCCGCCACCACCGACACCGGCCACTCCGGTCTCGATCTCGCGGATGTGCCGCTGCCACGCCGACGCCCTCTCCCGCGCCGCGGCCGGGGGGGGTCTCGAACAGCCCCCACCGCGGCAGCGCCTGCGGTTGCTCGCCCTGCGATACGGCGAACCCGGGATCGGCGAACAGAGAGCCGGCGAGCACCACCTCGTCCTCCCGGGCCTCTCGGGCCGGGTGCATTCGCGCTCCGGCCAAGCCGACGACCTGCCACCACCCACCGCGAAAACACACGCTGCGCGCCGACCGCCACGACCGGCCGCTCATCCCGCTGGGCTTCGTCGGAGCGCGTGATGTGGCGTCGTCGTGGTCTCGGGTTCCGGTCGGCTCCAACCGCAGCATACTAGATAGAGGTATGGTTTATAGAACTGTACTTCTATCTCTGTGAGGACTTCTGTGGACAAGCCCCCCGAGATGTTCGATCGCGACTACGAATGGTCCGCGCTCACCCGATTCATCACCGACGAGCAACCCGGGGCCAGTCTCGGCGTGGTCTCCGGACGGCGACGTCAGGGCAAGACGTTCCTCCTCGACGCCGCCTGCCGTGCCGCCGGGGGTTTCTACTTCGGCGCGACCGAGGCCGCCGACGCGGAGTCGTTGCGTCGGATCAGCGCGAGCCTCACCGCCCACACCCGACCCGCCAGCCCGCACCACTTCGAGAACTGGTTCGAGGTCGTCGACGCGCTCCTCGCCCTCGGAGCGCAGCGGCCGGTGCCCGTCGTGATCGACGAATTCCCCTACCTGGCCAAGGCCAATCCGGAACTGCCGTCCGTCATCCAGGAGGCATTCCGCCCCCTGCGCGATCAGCGCACCGCCTCCCGCGCGCGACTGCTGCTGTGCGGCTCCGCCCTGTCCTTCATGGGCAAACTCCTGTCCGGCAACGCCCCCCTGCGCGGCCGCGCAGGACTGGAACTGCTCGTCCGCCCCCTCGACTACCGCCTCGCCGCGGACTTCTGGGACATCACCGACCCCCACCTCGCCCTCCGCGTCAACGCCGTCGTCGGCGGCACACCCGCCTACCGCCGCGAGTTCGCCCGCGGCGACAGCCCCACCGGCCCCGACGACTTCGACGACTGGGTCGTGCGCACCGTCCTCAACCCCGAGACACCCCTCTTCCGCGAAGGCCGCTACCTCCTCGCCGAGGAACCCGACCTGCGCGACACCACCCTGTATCTGTCCGTCCTCGCCGCCGTCGCCGACGGCAACGCCACCCGCGGCGGCATGGCCGGCTACCTCGAACGCAAGGCCACCGACATCGCCCACCCCATCAACGTCCTCGAAGACGCCGGACTCCTCCACCGCGACGCCGACGTCTTCCGCGACAACCGACCCACCTACCGCATCGCCGAACCCCTCATCCGCTTCCACCACGCCATCATGCGACCGGTCTGGGACCAACTGGAGCGCCCCGGGAGCGCCCCCCGGGTCTGGCAGGCCAGCCGCCGCCGCTTCGCCGGCAACGTCCTGGGCCCCCACTTCGAACAAGTCTGCCGGGACTGGACCCTGCACCACGCCGACCCCGACCTCCTCGGAGGCCTGCCCGCCCGAGTCGGCCACGGCACCGTCCACGACCCCAAGGCCCGCACCGGCCACGAGATCGACGTCGCCGCCATCGGCATCGCCGACGGAACCAAACCACCCATGCTCGCCATCGGCGAAGCAAAATGGAACGACATCATCGGCATCGCCCACATCGAACGCCTCCGCGCCATCCGCACCCTCATCGGCCACGCCGGACGCTACGACACCACCCACACCCGACTCGTCTGCTTCAGCGGAGCCGGCTTCAACGACAAGGCCCGCGCCGCAGCCCACGCCGACCCCCACATCCTCCTCGTCGACCTCCACACGCTCTACGGCCGGACATGACACCCACCGACACCGGCCGATCCTCCTGCCGTACCCGCCACGGGTCATCCACCCACCCGAACCCCACCCCGGACCCGCGTCCCCACGCCGCCTGCGGATGACGGCGCCCATCCACGCGATCAAAGGCCCGCCGTAGTCGACCGCGATCACCGGCCCCAGCCACGGCCGTCCGACCCGTACCCCGAGCTCGCGGCAGAACGCCCCGTCCACCCGCAACGTCCGAGGACGCCCGGCACCGCCGTCGCGCCACAACCGCTGCGCCATGCCCGGATCCAGCAGCGCGTCCACCACCGCCACCACCTCCGGAAACACCGCCGCGTCCCCCCCGACCACCCGCCACCACGCGAAATCACCCCTGGCGTCCCCACCCGCGACCGCGCGCAACCGACGCGGCCAGATCCCCCCGCTTCCAGTGCAGCGCCGACTCCCGCCACCGACACACCACCGCCCACGCGACCCCGAACACCGCCCCGGCATCGATTCCGGCCCGCGCCGCCCGCCGCGCCACACCCACCGCCGCCGCGCCGCGGCCACCTCGAGCAAGTCCGGGTGTTCTGGCACCCCGTCGGCGTCCGCGTCCAGGCCCCACCGCGCGTGCCGCACGCACACCCGCCCACCGCCGCGCCGCGTACCGAACCACCCGAACCACCCCCTCCGGCCCTGCGGCCCGCCGCGCCGTACACCACCGGCACCGGAACGCCACCGGCCGTGTGAGTGTGTGGTGTGGTGTCAGCGGGTTGGGTGTCAGCGGTTCCGGGTCCGGTTTCCCCTTGTTGAGCTGGGCTTTGTCCGGCTGATCGCGGGATTGTTGGCTGTCACGGGGTGAGCGAACCGCTGTCGTGGCCTGCCCAACAGCGGCTGGCACATGCGTGGTGTGGCTGTCGTGGGGATGCGCATTCCTGTGTCGGCCGGCTCGAGGGCGGGGTGTGCTTGCGGGTATGAGCGTGAAGTCGTCTCCGCCGCCGGTTTCTTCGGTCCCGGGTACCTCCCGCACGCCGCCGCCGTCCGCCGTTGCCGCGCAGGCGTCGTCTCCCGCGTCGGTGTCTGGGGACCGTGCTTTGACGCGCCGGTTGGTGGTGTCCCGTCTTCTCGCGCTGGACGAGGCCAAGTCTTTGGAGACGGTGCACGTGCGGATCGCCGCGGCCGCGGCCTCGGTGGCGCCGCGCACGGTGTGGCGGTGGTTGGCGATCGCCCGCGAGTCCGGACGGGCGGAACCCGCCCGGCGGCATTCCTTCACGCTCACGGACGCGGTGTGGGCGCGCCTGTCGGACCCGGGCCCGAACGTGAAGGCCCTGCACGACTGGATGCGGGAACACCCGCACGAGGCCCCGCCGTCGCCGACCACGAACCCCCTGCCGTCGCCGGCGACGCTCTACCGCGCCGTGCAGCAAGAGCAACACGCGGGCCGTGTCCTGGAGATCTCCCGACCCGCGCACACCCGACGCGACCGGGACCGCTACGACCGCGCCCTGGCCGAACTCGCGCTCCCGGGCACGGCCTGCGAGGCCGGCCGGATCACCCTGCCGCCCACCGGCGAGACCCTACCGCCCACCGGCGAGCACACCCCGGCCGCGGCCGGGACCGGCCCCGCCGCGACCCGGCCGTCGCCGTTCGCCCACGGCGCGCGCCTGTACACACCCGGCGCGCACCCGGTGTCGACACGCCAACTCGGCGCTGTGGCCGAAGCGCTCGCCCACCCGGTGGCGTCCGCGGGTTCGTGTGCGTGTACGGCGACCCCGGACACGGCAGGACGGTCGCGTTCCACCAGGCCCTGCGTCTGTCCTGCGCCGTGTCCCGGTACACCGCGCCCTGGTCGCGGTGAAACCCGCCCTGCCCCACCTGCGGGCCGCGTTGCTCACGGCGTTCGGCCTGCCGGCCACCCACCTGACGAACGGCCCCCGCGCGGCCGACGGCGTGCTCCTCGACGCCCTGAACGCCCTGTGTGTGCTCGTGTTCGGCGGCGCTCCGACGCACCGCCGCCCCCGAACCCGCCACCGGTGCCTCCTAGCGGTCGTCCCCATCACCCCGCGGCCGAGCGGGCCGCTCCCCGAACGAGTCGCCGCACCGCGCCCGCCCCGGTGTGCCCGCCGCCTGCATGTCGAGGCCGAAGCCACGGGGCGACTGCTTCACATCCGGTTCGTCGGGAGCGGGCACGTCGTGGTGCGAACGCGCGGGGGAATCGGGAACGCGGGACGCGGTCGCCCGGCTTCGTGTCCGGATGCGTGGCCGGTCACCGGTGGGCGACGGGTTCCGGGGCGCGTGTCGTGCTCGAGGGTGCGGTGCGTGTGGTGGTGATGTGGCGCCTCGATCGAGGTGCCGGGACGGTTTCCCGTCGTGGTCGTTCTCCCGCCGTCAGAAGCCGAGCATGCCGGGGGCGTCGATGTCGACGGTGACGATGCCGGGTGGGTAGGCGTCCTCGCGGGTGGTGAGGAGGATGGACATGCCGGTGAACTCGGCCCGGGGGAGGGCGCAGTACAGCGCGTGGCAGGTGTCGGGTCCGCCGAGGCCGTCGCGGATCATCGTGCCGACCGCGACGGACGCCACGGTCTCGAGGGGGTCGACAGTCACGCTCGACAGCGTCAGGACCCGATGGGCGGCGCCCTGCGCGTCGGCTTCGGCCTGCACGAGGCACAGCGCGGGGACGATCAGGTGGTCGCCGGGGGTGCGGGCCATGTTGCCGGCGAGGAGGCCCAGGGTCTTGTGGCCGGCGGCGAGTGCCTTGACGGCGCCGGTGTCCAGGATGATCACGCGTGGGTCTTCCGGGCTTTGTCGGCGGCGATGCGGTGGATGTTGGCGAGGATGTCGGGCGCCTGGTCGAATTCCTCGTCGGTGATCGGAACACCGATCACCGAACGCACCGTCTCCCGGTCGGCGGCCAGGCGCTCGGCCCGCTGCGCGGCGGTGGGCTGCTCGGCAGCCAACGCCTCGACCAGCTGGCCGATGCTCAGTCCGCGTTCCCTGGCGAGTTCGGCGAGATGGTCGCGGGTCTCTCTCGGTACCTGGATCGTCGTCGACGTCATAGCGCCACTATAGACACGCTGCAGAGGCGATTCCACGACTTCCGACATCTCCGATGCGGGCGGGCACCAAGGCCCACCACCGGACCCCCGCTGAACGTCTCCGACAGACCGCGGTCGATGCCGACCGCACGGTGTGGCGCTGGCTGGCCGATGCCACCACGACACCCGCCGCCGTCTCGCCGGGCGCCCGCGTCGGCGATCGGTTCGAGATCACCCCGGACATTCGGGTGCTGCTGGCCTATGGGCGCGGCAACGCCTCCGCGGTCCACCGTGAACTCGTCGCCCGCGCCCGTACGGCCACCGGTCCGGGGACGCCGGCCGGCGACCCCGCCGCCCCCGCCTCACCACCGCCCCCGCCGAGCGGGACGCCGCTCCCGGGCGGTGCGCCGCTGGCCGCCGTCCCGCTGCTGATTCCACTCCCGTCGTTGTCGACGTTCCTGCGCGCGCTCCGTCGGGACCTGACCGCGGGGGAGCGGGTCGGCCACCGCAAGGGCCCGGAAGCCGCCCGGGCGCTGGACGTGTTCGCCAAGCGCCCCCCGACCTGGCGCAACCACGTCTGGGAGGCCGACCACGTCCAAGCCTCCCTGCGCGTGACCGCCGACGGCGACCTCGTCCACCCGTACGTCACCTGGTTCATCGACACCACCACGAAAGTCGTCACCGGTGTCGCCGTCACGCCCGATTACCCACGCGGGCCTCGGTCGTGGCCGCGTTGCGTTCCGCGATCGTGCGCACCGACCTCTACGGGCCCTTCGGAGGACTGCCCGAGCACGTGCGGTTCGACCGGGGCAGGGACTTCCTCTCCCGCACCGTGACCACCGCGCTGACCGCCCTGGACGCCGACATCACCGTCCTCCCGCCCTACAACCCGCACCTGAAGGGCGGTATCGAGAACCTCAACCGCTGCGTGGAGCGGATGCTGTTCACCGCCCTGCCCGGCCACACACAAGCCACCCAAGGTGTCCGGGTGTGGACGTAAAGATGTCAGTGGGCGGGGAGGTACGTCGTCTGCAGGACGTAGACGCGTTCGCTGCGTACCACGATCAGGTACACGAACATGCCGTCGTCGAAGTACGCGGTTGCCGCACGCGGATTGGGGCCCTCGTACAGCGTCCCGTCGAGATACAGGGCCTCGGCCGCGCGGACGATCTCCGCGACCGCGGTCTCGACCAGGGCGACGAACGCCTCCGGCGCACCGCCCACCACGCTCGCCTGGTCGGGTTCGTACTCCCAGCCCCAGCTCACACGCCCACCGCGGCGTAGGCGGCCCGCAACAACTCGCCGGCGACCCGAACACCGCGGGCCCGCACCCCGGGGTCGTCGCTGACGGTGTCGACCTGCTCGGCGTGGTGATAGCGGAACGCCAGGTCCGGGTGACGCTCGATCTCCGCGATCGCCGCCCAGTGCCGCAACCAGCCCCGCAACGGGTCGAGCCGGTTGATCTCCAACGCCTTCGCGGTCGCCTCGCGCTGGGACCGGTCCATCTCGGGAAGCCAGTGCGGCGCCAACAACGCGATCGCCGCACGCACACCCTCGATCGTGCACTCCGGCCGTGCGATCACCGGAGTCGAATACTCGGGCTCGGCAGTCACCCCACACCCCTCCCTCACGACGATCCGACCGCCCCACTCTAATCGCCGGCGCCCCACCGACAGGGCATCCAACCGACCGGCCGCCGGATCCGCCAACACACACCATCCAAGACGGCCGCCGCCTGGACACCGCGCACCTGTCCGACCGGACAATCCCGAATAACTCGCCGCCCTGCTCCACGCCCGAGCCTTCCGCGCCCGCCGCCTGCGCTCCGAGGCCAAAGCCGCCCTCCACCGCGCCGTCGTCGGGTCCGGCCGCCGGGGATCAGCCGCCGATGTCGAACACACCCCACGCGGTGAACGGCTCGGCCTGGACGTAGATCCTGCTCGCTCGACCGACGACCCGCCGGCGGCCAGGGGCGGGCCCGTCGGGCAGCGTGAGCACACCGGCGTCCGTCGGCTCGACGGATGTTTCGGTGAGCTCTCCGTGGGCGAGTCGGTCTCGCTCCTCGCCGTAGCCGCCGTAGAAAACCACCCGATCGCGGTGGACGGCCACCGCCTTGGCGCCCCGTACGCGGTTCGCCCACACCCGCACGGCCCGGTCGGGGCGGTCGGGGTGTATCTCGACGAGCGGGAAGTCCGTATAGGGGCATGCCCAGGCGGTGGTGCCCGACACATTCAGGGCGTAGCAGTCGAAGAGGCCGGGGATGCGGGCGCCGTCCGACGTCCAGGCGAGCCGGCCGGTGGCGCTCCAGCGACGGATTCCGGCCGGGTTCTCGTAGAAGTGACCGACCCAGATGTAGCCGTCCTCGTCAACGAGCAGGTGTTCGATGGCGTCCCCGACGGAGAAGGACGACATCTCGCGGCCGAGCGCGTCGAAGACTTGGACCTGGTTCGCGTCCTCGTATCGGCGGGCGCGAGGCGCGGCGACGACGAATCCGCCGTGGGGCAGGCGGTCCAGGCGCGGCCAACGGGCTCGCACGGCGCTCAGCTCGGTGAGTTCGACGTTGCCGCCCGGGTGAACGGAGACGACCAGCGCGTCGAAGGGCGGGAGATCGCCGGCGGGCTGCGGAGCACGTTCGGTGAGCAGCCAGTGGGCGACGCCGAGGACGTCGACGGTACTGGTCAGGACGTGGCGGTCGTGGTGGGCTCGGGGAAGGTGGGCGTAGGGGACGAGGGCAGTCTTCTGCACGGGCCGGCTCTCCTGGGTGGGCGGTCACGGCCATCGGGCGCAGCGGTGAGCGGCGGTCGGCGGCGCGCGAGCGGCCGAGAGGAGAGCGGGGCGCCTATACGGCATGGCCCTTTCTGGTCGTCACGAGGTGATCATCGTCGACGTCCGACCTCATGACAAACCCTTTCAGCGCGCCGTCCCTGAGCGACGGGCGGCCTCCACCCAATCGGGCAACACGTCATCGGTGTCCACCCCGTAGCACCCGGCGACCCGACCCATGAACGACCACGTCGTCCCACCCCCGACCGGAGCGACCCGACACCCCCACCGACACCGAAACCACCCCTCGATCCCACTCCGAATCTCACACCCGCCGAACCCGGACACCCCCGCCCGACACCGCGGTTCACCAGCGCATGCCGAGTCCGGTGAGCAGCCGTACCCGTTCCTCGTCGAGCGATCCGCGCCTGGTGCGTTGGTTGTTAACCCACTTGCCCAGCCGCACCTCGACCGTCTCGCCGCCGGCCACGGCCGTGCCGGGACCCGTCCCCGAATCGCCTTCCGGCGCGGCCGTGCCGCGGTCCGCCACCCGAACGGTCTCGACGTGCGCGCGGGGTACTTCGAGATGGCCTTCGCGTTGGCGGTAGGCGACGGCTGCGGCGAACGCCGTCTCCCACGCGCCCCGCCCACGCCGCTGCGCCCGGGCCCCGTCGACGTTGCCGCCCACCGACACACCATCCACACCGGCCCCGCCGCCGGCCGCCACCGCCCCACCGTCCTCGACGCCGCCGCCCACAGCCCCCGCCACACCGCCCTGCGCGTCACCTTCGCCCGCCGCCGCGCCCTGCCCATGCCCGTGTTCGGGGCGGATGCCGAGTGCGTCGAGTTGTTCGAGTTGTCCGGGCAGCAGCTTGGCCCGGACCGCGGGCGTGGCGTGCCGCTGCGCCCATCTGCCGATGTCCTCACCGCCCGCGACGTACCCGGGGGCGAGTTCGTCGAGGGCCCCGCCGCGCCCGAGGAAGAGCCGGACCTCGTTGGCGGCTCTCTGCCATGCGGTGGTCCATCCGTCGGGGCGCCACCACGGGTCCAACTGCCGGAGCGCCGCCTCGCGTTCGGGATACGCGTCCATCACGCCGTGGCGTCGCTGATTCGCCGGCCACTGACCCACCCGTACGCCGTCCCGGACGGCGCCCTGTGGCGCGGCGAGGTGCCCCACACGCTCGACATACCGTCGCGCGACGGCGAGCCTGTCGTCGAAGGCCGCGTCGGGGTGGGACCACAACATCCCGAGCATGACGAGCTTGCGCACCCGGCCGGCGTCCAGGCGCCCGGCCGCGTACTCCCTGCGTTGCACCGCGGCCCACTGCCCGATCGGATAGTCGTGGTCGCGCTCGTCCCGCGCGTCGAGCGGAATCCTCATATGCCCGTGCGCGCGGAGGAAGCGCCTGGCGGCGAGGTAGCCGCGGATCCAGTCGCGTTCGTCCAGGTCGATCACCCGCAGCCGCACGAAGTCCGCCACCACCGCCGGGTCACGCGGGCTGGAGAACCGCAGAAACGGCCGCGTCTCGACCTCCACACCCCGCCCGGCACATCGGGACCTCCCCACCCGCCCCCGCCCTCCACGACCCCCGCGCCACCACCCCCGTCGCCGCCCGCCCCCACGCCGCTCGCCGCTGCGCCGTCTTCCACCACGCCCACCGCTGCGCCACCGTCGGCCGCACTGTCCGTGTCGTCGTCGGGTGCGTGGTCGACGGCCACCCGTGCTGCGCCGCGTGCCGGTCACCCGGATCTTGCAGCCCGCCCCAGGAGAGATCGCGGGCGGTGCCGACAGGGGGTGGGATTCCGCCCTCCAAGCGAGGTACACAGCGAGTTCGAAGGGTTGCGACTCGCCGCATGAATCGACGGTCACAGTCGTGTCCGAAAAACGCGAGGCCCCTCGGTCGCTCGGCGCCGGACACTGCCGGACGACTTCGAGCCGTACCTCCCCGAGCGGTTCACCCAGGGATACCGCAACGCCGGCCTCCTCTTCCGCGAGGTCCAGGGCCAAGGCTTCCACGGCGGCCGCGCCACCGTGAACTATTGCATCCGCCGACTCAAGCAAGGCGCCGTGACCGCGCCTCGGCCGCCGGCACTGCCGAAGCCGCGGCGGGCATCGCGTTGGATCATGACCCATCCGCCCGGCCTCCGCCCCGAGGGGACACTCGCCCCGGCCGCGCCCCTCGTCGCGGGATAGCGGCCAACCGCTGACGTGAGTCGGGCCGTGCGGTCGGCGGGAGGGCGAGGCCTGTGCGCGGGCCGTGTTCGGCGAGCCGACCATGTCGCCGGACGGACGGGACGGGTCGGGTCTCCAGCCCCGCCGGACCTTGCCGACGGGGCGTCGACCGACGCGGGACGCACGTCAATTCGGGTCCGGGATCCAGGATCCGTGGATCATGGCCGGGACCCGGCGCGGCAGGTGCACGGTGGCGACCGGGGTCGCGGTCAGGTCGCGCGCGTCGAGGACCAGGAGTCGGGAATCGTCGGAGTTGAGGTCGCTGACGACGGTCAGGAGGTAGCCGTGGTCCTCGTCCACCGCGTCGGCGGCGCCGACGAAGACCGCCTCGCTGGGGAGTTGGCCGACCCCGACGGGGCGCAACCGGCGCTCCCCGGTGACGCGGTCGTACTTCACCAGGGTGTGGTTGCCGATGCCCTGATCGTCAGGGAAGGCGAGGGCGTACTGGTAGCGATGGACACGGCCGAGGCGAGTCTCGTTGATGGTGGGGAATTCGACGTTCAGGTCGTCGGTCTGCTCCTCCCGTGCGGTTGCGGCGCCGGGATCGACCACCCAACGGCGGCCGGTGGAACCGGAGACCGGCTCTGCCCCGCGACCGGGTGCGCCCACCCACCAGTTCCACGAGCGCTGCCAGCCGTCACGGTCGACCCTGACGCCTTCGATGACGATCCGGCCGAGAACGTCCTCGTAGGCGTTGGCGAAGTGCATGCCGAAGCCGGCCTCGATGTCGAACCAGCGCACTTTCGCCGCGCCGTCGTCGCCCTGCGGCAGGACCCCGATGCGGCACCGCTGGGCATCGCTCCAGGCGTACGGGATGCCGGAGTGCTCGGTCGGGTCGAAGGTGACCGACCCCTCGAGGAAGACGACGTGGTGCTCGGTGATCGCGAAGTCGTGCTTGAGCGCGGCCGACGCGCCCGGGATTTCCTGGCTCTGCACCAGAGCGCCGTTTGCACCGACGACATGGTGGGTGAGGAACGGCGGGAATGGCGACGACGCGAAGAAGTGCAGTTCGCCGGTGACCGGATCCTCCTTCGGGTGCGCGGTCATGGCGGAGTGGAGCCGGCCGCCGAAGTCGTACGCGCCGATCGTGTCGAGCTCGGGCGTCAGTTCGTAGGGCAGCGCGGACTCGCACAGCGCGAGCAACCGCCCGCCGTGTTCGATGACGTGGGTGCCGGCGGTGCTGACCCTGAAGTCCGGGCCCTGCTCCGTGATGTAGGGCGCGCCGTCCAGGGCCGGTGTGCGCACCCAGCGGTTGCGGTACCACTCGGCGTTCCCGTCCCGCAGCCGGATGCCGTGCACCATGCCGCTGCCCTTGAACCAGTGTGTCGGAACAACGCCCGGCTTGGGGTTGTGACTCGCGCGCAGCAGCCGACCGGTCAACTCGGCCGGGAGGGTGCCTTCGACCACCAGGGAAGTGGCGGTGACCTCGTCGGTGACCGGGGTGTAGTGACCGGCCAGGTAGGGCTTGTTCATTCGTGGGTCCTCTCGGGCTTCGACTTCGACTCCGACTTCGGGCTTCGGGATATCGGCTTCGGCGTGTTGATCGTGGTGGACCGGTTACGGTGCCTGTCCTCGGCGAGTGGGGCCTCGGATGCGCGATGGTCCTGCGAGGGCCCCGGGGTCGTGTCCGAAACCGTCGGTGCCCGCGTCGCAGGGAAATCGGCTGGACTCCGACTTCCCTCTTCCACCAGGGTTTTCGCCGTTTCCGTCACGGCTCACGTGGCGCTCTCCTGTCCCGGGGGCGTCGTGACATGGGTGCTGCGGTGTCCGTCCGGGGCGGCGGGCTGTGGTTCGACGCTCGGTTCGGCACCGCCGCTGGCCGCCCCGTTCGTCGGCTGGGATCCGCCCCGGCCGCGGGCAGCCACGAGTGGGACGAACAGCGTGCCCACGGCGGTGATCGCCGCCGAGACCAGGAAGGCGGTCCGATAGCCCTCGGTCAGGGCCGCCGCGCGAGACGTCCCGGGAAGGAACGAGTCGGTGCGGGACGCGGCGAGGGTGCCCAGAACGGCGAGGCCGAGCGCGCCGCCGATCTGCCGGGTGGTGTTGACCAGCCCCCCGGCCAGCCCGGCGTCCGCGGCCGCGACGCCGGCGACCGCCGCCGCGGTCAGTTGTACGAACGCAACTCCCAGGCCGAGCCCGATCAACACCGTCGGGCCGAGTACATCGCGGAGGAAACCGCCGTCGGCGGAGACTCGTGACAGCCACAGGAAGCCTGCCGTGAGCACGGCCATACCGATCGCGAGCGTGTTCGAGAGCCCCCATCGACGCGCCAGTCGCGGCGCCGCCGAGGCACCCGCGATGTTCGCGATGGCGAGCGGGAGTTGGGTGGCGCCCGCCGTCAGCGCACTCTCGCCGAGCACCTGCTGCTGGTAGAGCGGCAGGAAGAAGAACAGTCCCACCCACACCGCGCCCAGCAACGCCATCACCGCATTGGCCGGCGCCACGCTGCCCGCCGCGAGCAGCCGAGGCGCCAACAGCGGTGCGGGGTGGCCGTGTTCGATGACCGCGAACAGTGCCAGCAGCACCAGGGCCGTCGCCATCGAGGCCAGGACCCACGGGTCGGTCCAGCCCGAACGCCCGGCTGCGGTCAGGGCGTACACGAGCGCCACCAGGCCCAGGGTGACGGTCAGCGTCCCGAACGGATCCAGGCCGCGCGGACTCGGCCGCGGTCCCGTCGCCTCGCCGACGCGGACCAGCCGGCCCGAGGCCGCCAGCACGGCGGCGGCGGTGAACGCGCTCGCGAAGAACACACTGCGCCAGCCGAGTTCTTCGGTGAGGACGCCGCCGAGCAGCACCCCCGCGGCGCCACCCGCCCCCGACACCGCGCCCCACACCCCCAGGGCCCTGCCCCGGCCCGGCCCCGGGGGGAAGACCTGCATGACGAGGGACAACGCCGCCGGAGCAATCGCGGCCGCGCCGACGCCCTGCACCGCACGGGCCGTGATCAGTTGCCATCCGCTGGTCGACAGGGCCGCGGCCAGCGCGGCGGCCGCGAACACCGAGAGCCCGCCCAGCAACAGGCGACGGCGCCCCACCAGGTCGGCCGCCCTGCCCCCCGGTAGCAGCAGCGCACCGAAGGCCAGTCCGTACGCATTGATCACCCAGGCCATCCCGGACCCCGACAGCCCGACACCGTCGCGCACCTGCGGCAGCGCCACGTTGACGATGGAGGTACTGAGCACCACGACGAACTGCGCGCAGGCCAGGACACCGAGAATCACCCCGGGACCTACCGCGCGCGCCTTCGTCGCGGAATCGGTGGCGGGTTCGGAACAGCGGTCGTCGTCTCGCATGAGAACTCCGTCCATGTGTGGTTGATCAATCATCCTTGACGCCCCGGTAAGTGCCTCCCGAGAAGCGACAACCACGCCGTGGCACATCGGGCCGCCGCGGGAACCGGACGGGAGCACGTACGACACCAACGGCACCCAAAACTGAGTGGCTAGTCACTCACTCCGTGGGCAGAGAACCACCGACTCCGAGGTCGGGCCGACCACCGGACCGCGCGCGGGGCGTGACGAACCGTGCCCGAGCGCGCCCGTTCAGTAGTGCCGTACGCCGGTCATCAACGTCCGCGTCCACGGCGCGTCGACCTCGTCGGCGCCGATCGCGGACACCAGGTGGCAGAGCATTCCCGTCGCGAAGAACCGCTGGACCTCCGGGTCCTTGCCACCGGACGCGCCACGCACGTATTCCACGAGTCGCGCGTATCCGGCGCGCACGGCCTCCCGGACAGCCGGCTCGGACGCTGCTGCGGCCTGCGCGTGAAGCTGTACAAGGATCAGGTCGTTGTCCCGGATCAAGAGAGCGTAGGCGTCCGCCATCGCGGACAACACCGCCTCCGCCGAACTGTCCGTCGCGACGGCGGCACCACGCTCCAGACTCTGCCGCACCCGGACGAAGCAGTACTCGACGACCGCCACGAACAGACTCTCCTTGTTCGGGAAGAGCCGGAACACGTACGCCTGCGAGATTCCGGCGGCCTTGGCCACCTCCGTGGTCGTCGTGCCGTAGTAACCTCGCGCCGCGAACGCCCCGATCGCCGTGCGAAGCACCGTCTCGCGGCGCTCGTCGGCGGTGGAGAGCTGCCTCTGACGTTCCATGTTCATGTGAGTACTCAATCACTCACATGACATCGCGTCAATCCCTGACGCCTGGCGATCGACGGCGACGAGCAGCTCCTCCCTTGACCGGAGAGTTACTGAGTGATTAACTACTCACATGCAGGTCACCCTTGAATGTCTGCTGTCCGCCGAAGATCGGCACCCTGCGCGGGGCCAGAGCCTCCAAGTCCCGGAGGCCCCGGATCGCCGCAGGGCTCACGCCCACCTGCCGCATCCGGCCACTCGCTCCACGCCGGCTTGTGAGTGGTCAATCACACCGAAATGCTCGACCCGGCCCGCAGACGACACACCCGCAACCCCGCCGCCATCCGCAACCTACCCGGGAGTTCTCGCCATGGGCACGAACCTCACCGTTTACGACGCCGGACCAGCGCCGCCCTCCCTCCGATCGAGGCCGGCGGCGCCGAAGACCCCGTCGTGCGGTTTTCCCTCACGGCAACATCGACGGTGCAAGGCATCGAAGGCGCCCACGTCCGGACGTTGGGCGAGCAGGACGGCGTCATGACGGTCCGTACCGACGAACCCTGGAGCGGCGCGCCGGTCGCCGCCGTATCCCGCGATCTGCGCCACGCGCTCGACCACTCACTGCGCCGATGGCTTCGGCACCCGAAGCACCGAACGCCGGTGGCACCCCCGCTCCCACGTGGATGTGTCGAGCCACCGCGCAGGGGCCGATCGATGCACCCGACGCCGCCGGCCGGTGGCCCCGACCCGGCCACCCGCAACGAACCCGGCCCCGAAACGGACCGTCGACCCAACACCCGTCACCGAACAGGGGATCGCCATGACCAACCACACCGACACATCGACCGGGTCCCCGATCTCCCTCGCCAAACACGACATCGGGGCATCCACCGAGTCCGCCCGCGAAGACGCCGGGAAGTGCACGGCCAAAAAGACCAAGGCCAAGGCCAAGGCCAGGGCCAAGGCCAAGGCCAGGGCCAGGGCTAAGAAGAGCAAGGCCACCAAGCACCGTGTGGCCGAGGCGGCCGTGTACACCGGCCTGGGGCTGCTGATCCTGATCGAACCGTGGGTTTTCCTGCTCCTGGTCCCGGTCTTCCTCCTCATCATGTGGAAGTAGCCCCCTCCGGTTCCCACCGCCTTCGCGCGCGGCGCACGCCGTAGGGCACCAAAGCCTCCCGGAGAATGATCATGAGCAATACCACCATCACGGCCGCCCTCACCGATCTCCCGCTCACCCCGGAACTCGGCCTCCAGGAAGCCGCCGACCGGCACTTCGCCCCGACTACCGTCAACGTACGGACGGGGAATGGCCGATCGCGGCGAGTTCGTCGCGCACATCGCCCACCTGTGCGCGGTCGTGGCCGAGGGCCGTGTCGAGGTCCACGAGGGACTGACCGACGAGACGCCGTACGCCAACCGACACACCGTCGAGTTCGTGAAGTCCGGAACGATGTACGAGAGTTCGTGGTCGACAACCTCGGCGACCGGTCGCAGGCCCTGCGCAGATGGCCCCGGGCTCCGGCGGAGAGCCGGGCGCCCAGTTCGCCTCGGGCGGCCAGCGCCACCGCCAGGCCGGGCCGGGCCTCGGCGGTCTCGATGCCGGCCAGCCCGTCGCCGACGACCACCACGCTCCCACCGCCGCCCCGCTCGGCCAGGCTGTCCAGGCGTTCGCGCAGACGTACCGCCGAGGGCCGGGCGGGGGACTGTAAAACTAACGGCTCTGTCTCACATTCGGTGGTAGCTCTCCGTGGTGGTCATGGGAGGAGGATGCGGTGGCGGAGGAGGTGGAATCCTGCCCGTCCGTGCAT